>CADBEB010000003.1 GCA_902793605.1 uncultured Eubacteriales bacterium | reverse complement strand
ACAGCTTCATGCCGATTTCGATCCGGTTTACAGCATGCTGATGAATTACCAGTGCGCTGTGATGGAAGTGGAAACGAAATTCAATGTCCTGAACAACCGACTTTCCCTTCAGGACGAGCATAACCCGATCGAATCGATCAAATCGAGGGTGAAGAGCCTGGACAGTATTATCCGGAAGCTGGATAAACTCGGTTTGCCGATCACGATCGAATCGGCGGAGGAAAACCTGCACGATATCGCCGGCGTGCGGGTCGTCTGTTCCTTTGTTGACGATATCTACAGGATTGAGGAATGCTTCCTCGCGCAGGAGGACGTAACGCTGGTAAAACGGAAGGATTATATCAGGGATCCGAAACCAAGCGGCTATCGAAGCCTGCACCTTATCATCAAAACACCGGTCTATACGGAAAACGGGAAAAAAGACATGCTTGTTGAAATCCAGATGCGGACGATCGCCATGGATTTCTGGGCAAGCCTCGAACACAAACTGCGGTATAAAAAGAATCTCAATCCCCGGACCGCCGAAGAACTGGCCAAAGAACTGGAAGCCTGCGCGGAAGTAAGCGCAAGTCTGGATGAAAAAATGCTTCGGATCCGGGATCGGATCGCAAAGGATTGATCATCGGAAACCCGCTACCGGGCGACCGGATAAAACGAAAAGGCAAAACCGGTGCCTCAGGTCTTCGCTTCTTCCCGGTACGGATGAAAGGAAAAGCAGTGCGTTCCGCCATGAATGCATCCTGCAGTGTGAAAAATGATTAGTCTGAAGCTTGTACTGATCCTGCTGATTGTTCAGGTCATGACCTTTCTGGGGGGAATCGGAAAACCCGCAGAGGTCGTCCTCGACCCTGTTGCGGAAGCGGACATTTATCAGACAGCCGACTCTGTGATCATGCCCATGGATTCCCTGAGAGCAACGGAAACCGTCACCCCGGAAGACATCAGCCACACCATGGCATATATCGAAAAAACAAAGAAAGGCGAGATAAAGAAACGGGAACCTCTCTCGGTCGTGGAGCGCGGGGACGGAACATACAGTATCCTTGACGGAAACAGAACCTTTTCCGCGCTGAAGGAACTGGGAGCGAAAAGCTTTCCGGTCATCGTGCAGGACAGGCCTTATCATAAAGATGTGGAAACCTTTGAAGATCTGGTCCGCATTTATTCGGAGGCGGAATCGGAGTTTCACCGTTTAGTCACCGCGCTCGGCGAGGAACTGATGGCGGAAATCTCAGAACATTCGGATCTGAACGATGCCGAAGCGATCCACAGGAAGGCAAAGGAAAACCACGGCGGGGATTACGGAGAAATCGTTGACGGATTATCTGCGGAAATGAAGGTTCCAGCCCGTGAACTGCAGGCGGCTGCCCGGAAGCTCCTGGAAAAAGACAATATATTGTGTATATACAGTCACGAAAACGATAACAGCTGTACGGCCTATCTCCGGCTGTCAAACGGAGCAATCGCCGAAATCCGGCTGAAAGAAACGGAATAGAAGACAGCCTTCAGTTCCCGCCGGGAACAGCGATATCTCCCTTTGCATATAATGTCCGGACATGATCCGGGTAACTGCTCATAGTCCTTATCTGTCAGAAAATCTTTCCCACTTTCGAGAACATGGAAACGGAATCCTTGAGAATATCGCGCACGATGCGGATACATTCCGGATTCAGGTTCGTATAGGTGTCTTTAACATTGTGATAATAATCCTTCGGCGTGAATGCAACCCCGCAAATCGCGGCGGCCTTGATCCCGACGCGGGAGAATGCGTCGGAATCGCATGCACCGGGGTAGAACTCGGCGGTACGCAGGTCGTAGCCGTTTTTCATCCCCGCGAAATACAGCAGGTTGCAGACTTCCTCGCTGTTGGATTCGGTATAGTTGATGCCCCGGGAAAAGATACGCAATTCCTTCACGGAGTGAATCGTATCCACAGCGAAAACGACGGTATTCAGATCCAGCAGTTCTTCCACGTTTTCACTCGCAAAGGCATGCGCTCCGCGAAGCCCCGACTCCTCACCGTCGGTGATCAGGCAGGCAATCTCCGTATCCTCAAACCGCTCGCCGCGATCTGCCATTTCCTTCAGGATGCTCATGCTCAGGAAGCAGCCGGTCAGATTGTCGTTGGCCCCGTCCACCACGGTTTTCCAGTCCACCAGGAAGAGCAGCGGCGCAAACAGAACCGTAAGGACGATCTCGATGATCGCGAAGGTTGTCAGCGTGCCCGCCGACAGAAAATCCGCAAGCGCCAGATTGCAGGAAAGGAAATTAACCACCCAGAAAAGAACTCCGCTTCCGATGCTGATGAAGATCATGGGCTTGGGCAGATACTTGAGGAAGGGCATTTCATACGCCGCGTCGATATGACCGCAGAGAATGATCCGGCGCTTCGGTGTGCTTTTTGCCTTGCGGACCATATAGAGATTCTGTCCCGTCCGCTTGGGAAAGAACCGGTCGATCACCTGCCGATAGAGCGCGAATTCGCCCACGAAACAAACGACCGCCACGATCATCAGAATCAGCGAGACCAGGTAGGTCCAGGCCTGCCCCGTGCACACGCCGGCGATAAAAAACCCGCAGGCGGCGATACAGAGGACCGCCTCCAGCGGCACCGACGCGAGAAAGGCGTTGGGATGGACATCAAAGGACTGGGTTTGGATTTCATCCACGCAATCCTTCATCGATTCGGCGATCTCCGCTTCCGCGGCGCGGACCGATTCGGATCCCGTCATGCGGCATTTGTGGTTTTTACAGATGGATTCAATTCCGTCGGTGATATATTTGATGTAATCCATGGCAGACACCTCATTCTCTCGTGATCTGGAACTGATGGTACTGTTCCAGCAGAATTCTGCGAACGGCAGCGGTGATGCTGACCGTCGCGACCGCCATGATGATGATCATCACGACTCCGGGCAGAAGCACGGCCGTAAGCTCGTTTATTTTCGTGCCCGCGTCATTGACGGCCACGGTGTCAAGCGTCGCTTCCAGGGTGGACGTGACCTCGATCACCGTCCCGGGTGCGATCCGGACGACATTCAGATCATAGTTGGACATGAATGCGGTCATCAGCAGCGGTATAAAGCTGCCCATGACCGTGACGACGGAAATAAACACCGAATAGAGCACCGAGCAGTATGGGATGCTGAGCAGCAGGGAAAAAATATAGATCATGCTTCCCACGGCGCCGAGGGTCGAAGTGGTGACCGCGGCGCAGACAACGAAACTGACCCCGAGGATCCATTTCAGATGGTTCCCGACGCCCTCTTTCCGCTGAACGATCAGCAGTTCCACGAGAGAAACGAGCAGCATCCCCGCGGAAAGCCACATGAAACAGGAGCCCATCTCAAGTTCCCACACCGTGAAGCGCACCACCAGGGATATGATAAACAGGATCACGTTCAGGGCGACAAACACGCGGCTGTTCCGCAGGTTTGTCGATCTTTCAATCATACCAAACAATCCGGGTTTTCCCTGGCGCATCATTTGTTTCGTCAGCAAGGTAAAACCCCTCCTTTCTCTCGGACCGGAACAATGAGGATGACCCAATAGGCTGCTGCCCCTTGTGTTTGATAAAGCTTCCGGTTTTGCCGGATGCCTGAACGCTGTGGTTCAGGCATGATCCGAAGAAAACCCGAATGCATGTTTTCCGCGCTGTTTTGCCTGGTACATTTCCGCATCCGCTTCTTCAAACCAGGCTGTCGTGTCTGAAAAATCCGACCCGTGTGCGATCCCGGCGCTGATCGTGACCGACGGCATCCCGTCATTCGATTCGTACAGTTCACGGCGGATATCTTCAATCTTTGAGGCGACCAGATCATGCTGCGTTTTTTCGGTATTTACCATAAAGACGACAAATTCATCCCCACCGATCCGGCAGACGTAGTCTTCTGATCTGAAGTGCTTTTTCAGCACCCGGGCCAGCCTGACAAGCACCCTGTCTCCGGTTTCGTGGCCGCAGGTATCGTTGATGGTTTTGAAATTGTCCACGTCCAGCATGATCATATAGGTGCTTTCACGGTCAAGGCTGGAAAGAAGCAGTTCATACCCGGAGCGATTCAATACACCGGTCAGTTCATCGTGCGAGGCTTTATAATCCAGGTGCGCCAGGCTGGTCTTCAGGATACCGACCTCGTCCTTTTTGCTGTAATCCGCTTTCCTCTCAGGGTTTTCGGAGTCTGCCTGCCTGACCGCCTCCGAAAGATCGTGGAGGGGCTTTGTGAGGCGGGAGGTAAAACGAAGGATGATCAGGCTGACAACGGTCAGTAAAACGAGCGATGCAAGGACAATGCGCCAGACCGTTTCCTGCCAGCTTTTGTTGATCTCGGAGATCGGCACGGACACATACAGCCTCATCCCGTTGCTGAGCGAAAGCCAGGCTGCTTTTTTGTCAGCGCCCTGAAAACGGTATTGAACAGGAGTGTTTTCACCGAGCAGGCTCTTCGGTAATGAAAACATCTTCTGCCCGGATTTGATCGCCGGATGATAAATCATATGTGAATCCGCGTCCATCAGAAACGCGTACCCGGAATCGAACAGCCTGATGTTTTCCACGACATTGTCCAGGGTTTTGCAGTCTATTTCAATGCCGATCACACCGACAAACTGATTCTTCCGGTAAACCGGCAGGTTATATGAAATGACAAGGACATCCAGGTTCTCAGTATTGTAAGGCGGAAGCCAGACGCCTTTCCCGGTTGCCTTCGGAACGGTAAACCAGACAAGCCTGGAAGTGTCGCTTGTATCAAACTGGGTGATATCTGTCACTTCATGTTCCCTGAAGCCTTGTCCGTCCAGATTGACATACCAGAAACCCTTCACATCTTCGGAAAGAGCCGGGTCGATTCTGAAATAATAAGTGAGCACTCCGTTCGTATGGTAGGCAACCTCTCCAAAGAGACCGCGTGCGTTTTCGACCTGATTCCCCAGCTGATCGAGCGGCATATCCTCCAGCCTGTTCTGAACGAGCGACGCGACCGTCTGCGCGGAACGCTCCACACTTGTAAAATAGGATTCCAGATTCATTGCCCCGGTTTTGCACATCAGGGAAAGCATCTGGTCGGCATCGTCGTTTCCGAGTTTCCGGATCGATTTCACACCGATAAATGTGGCAATGCCCAGCGCAACAATGACCGAGAATATGGTTAACAGCGCATATTTGATACGGATTGAATGCATAGGTGATATCCTCGTATCTGGATTTCTGCATTCCTGTGTGGAAAGCAGGTGCCGCATCAGGCACGGTATCATTTAACTGCTTTTACCCGCAGTTTTCTTCTTTACGCCGCGTCGGCCAGTTCTTCCTCCGTGTATTCATCCACAATTCTGTCCAGCGTGTCGATCTTTTCCCTGAGCAGGTCCATCAGATCCTTTTCCGCTATCAGGCCGTCTTCGTTCACTTCCACACCGGCAAACGAAATGGGCACGATCATGGGCGGCGTATCCAGGGACAAAGGCCGGATGGAGCGAAGCTGCTCCACGCTCTGATAGATCAGTTCCACCTTAAAGAAGGATTCTCCCTTCCCGTTCTCCCGACGTTCAAACACCACCTTTGTGCCGATGGGCGTGGTGGGCTCGATCGCGCCGGGCAGTTCATAATCGTTTACCCCCAGCGCCGCCAGGAAGGCCGTGATGGTGGAATCGTGCCCGCACAGGAAGGAAAACTCCCGTCCCTGCGCGTTCAGTTCCGCGTAGATCTCCTTCAGGATCGGATGGGCCAGTTCAGGTGCCAGTTTCGGCGAAGCGAACAGGATTTCTTCATAGGTGGCTAAAATGCTGCCGATGGACTTCCAGTCGTTCTCCGTGAGTTTGTGCCCAAAGGCCGCTTTCAGATCGTCCGGCTCTTCGTAATACTGGAGCACCAGGGCATCCGCGACGGAGACCGCGGTTTTGATGGGGCCGGTGAGCTTCGGTTCACTGCCTTCCTCCAGGAAAAGCTGGGTTTCATCGGTCAGCAGGTTGCCGTACTTCCCGCTTGCGTAGGCTTCACTTTCCTTCATATCCGTCACGTCCATCAGCAGAGTGATCGCGCCGCTTAACCTGTCACGATAGGCATCCAGGCTTTCCCCGCCGCTCAAGGCCACCAGTTCCTCCTCGATGTCTTTCGCGTAGTCATCGTTCATGAAGCTGATCAGCGGCAGGAACACGCCGTCCCCCTGATTATAGTCCATATGGCGTTCCACCGGAACGACGGCCACCGGCAGAAGCCCGGCGGAGAAATACCGCGCCGTCGCCTGGGTACGCTGGAGGGCGTTGGCGTAGAAGCGAACCGCGCCGTCTTTGGGGAAGTAGTTTTCCGGGAACAGTCCCTCTTTTTCCAGCCACAGGCGGAAATACTGGCCCATGGTGGTTTCCAGCATCGCGCCGCGCAGGGAAAGCTCTGCGGTCTTTGATGTCCATTCAAACCAGTTATGGGGCGTGATATCGCCGAGCAGAGACCCTTTTTCAGACAGGGGTGAGCGGATATTGTGGCGGCTAAGCACAACCACCTGTTTCAACTGATAATCTTCCGCGCGGCAAACCGATGCCGAAGCGCAGATCAGGATCACGCACAGCATGAACGCAACCAGTTTTTTACCCACGGGTCAAAACCTCCTTAACCGGATAAACCTTATAATGATATCCTTTCTTTCTTATACTTTGCGATTCTTTTCCGCTGCTGTCAAGGGGGTGTTCCGGAATGTCAAACCACGGACGTCATGTCGTCCGTTATTTGCATGCAGGCTCCTTTTGCGTTAGAATAAACAATAATATTGGAGGTGGCTGAAATGATGCTGTTTGCACTTGCTGCCCTGATACACGGCTCAATGCTGTTCGGGAGGGCCTTACTGGAGCATGCCGTCGATATGACCGGGCCGGCCGATGAAACCGTGAAGGCAGCCGTGGACGGAAAGCCTGTTTATTCGTATGTATTGGATATTTCAGCGGATGAAAACGAATAACGATGAAAGAAACGTTATAGCAGGTACTTGACGGGTTTATGTCATTTCCCCTTCTTCCCCGGAAGAAGTCTAATCCGGTTTTCCAGGAAGCTCGCACTTATATGCCCGTCATGCGCAGACTTCTGCTTTTCCTTTGAACTGCTGATCGCTGCTGCGGCGCTCGTGGCCGCCGTATTCGGCGGAGTGCGTCCGTTTCTTGACTGTGTACAACGCCTTGTCCGCGCGGGAGATCAGCGCGAACAGGTCTGAATAGGTCATGGGAGTGTCCTGGGCGCTTCCGATGGACAGGAGCATTCTGACGCCGCAGGTGCTATGCCGCAGATCATATGTTTCCGCGCCATAGTTTTCGTGAGCTGGCCTGTGAGTCAGCACCAGGAATTCATCCCCGCCGTAGCGGTAATAATGCCCGTCGGGATACAGATGCTTCAGGATTTCGCCGGTTTCCCGCAGCAGTGCGTCTCCGGCTGCATGCCCGTACTGATCGTTGACTTCCTTGAAATAGTTGATGTCAATCATATAAACGGTCAGGTTCCGGCCAAGCATTCTGCAGGCATCCGCTTCCAGCGCCATCCGGTTCAGCAGGCCGGTCAGTGCGTCGTGGCGGCTCACATCCCTCAGGGCTCTGTTATCCTCCTCCATCCGGACCGCGCCGACGGAAGCCAGGACCTGATTGTGATACAGTACGGTTCCCGAGATCAGTGCGACAATCGCCGGCGCCAGGAAATGCAGCGGTTTGTCCCGTCCGATCCCGGAGAGCACAAACCAGAAAAACACAGCGGCTTCCAGGCCCAGGAGAACCAGGGATATACGCCGGAGTCGCTTCAGGCTCTGTGCGTCCATGTTTTCGTTTTCGCTTGTTGTCAGGAAGGAATGAATATATCTGAAAAGCTTTCTGATCATCATAAGGGGATCACTTCCAAACCCGGTTGGTATATCGTGCTGCCTCAATGGAAACAGCACGACATATTGTAGCATCCGCCTTTTACCGTCACAAGTGAACATGTGGCCGAAAACTGACCAGATCGTCGTATTTGGCGCAAAAGAACCGGAAATCGCTTTGACAATCCGGAACATTCCCGGACAGCAGCAGGAAACAGACACAAACTTACATCAGCTTTCCTTCAAGCAGCTTCAGGGTTTCTTCACCCATGCCATAATGAATAAGATAGGTTTCCGCCGCTGTCTTTAAGTCGATATCCTCCAGAGACGTTCCATACTCCGGACCCGCCATAACGCACAGCATTTCACGGATATTTTTGTCCGCGATCATGTCGTACTTTTCGGTGCCGGGCTCAATGCCGTAGTAGTTGGTGTAGGTTTGCACATAATCGGCCACGATCTGCGCCACATCCCATCCCATCAGCGCTTCGAGCACCATGACTGCAAACCCGGTACGATCCTTTCCCTCCCGGCAGTGCACCAGATAAGGCGTATTTCCTTCAGCCAGGAAGGAATAGCCCTTCACGACATCTGCCGCAAAATCCTCGGAGGCGAAATCAACCGTCATCTGCACAGCAAAGACCTTTCCGGCTTCAAACAAATCCCGGTAACAGGGGGAATCAAAATCCTCCGCGGTGATAAACGCGGTGATTGCCTCGGGTGTATTCGCCATATTCATGACCGTCTGAACGCCCGCCTCCTGAATGAGTCTGTCGGCGTAGTGTGCGCGGTTTGCCCTGTTATCGATGGGGGAAGCGGAACGATACAGCTTTCCCTCCGCCACAGGACGGAAATTGGCAAAAATCGCATCGCTGGCATAGTCTGCCCTGTCATCGCTGTAAACCAGGTTGTTGATTTCCTGGGTCGTCCGGGCACCGTCTTTTTCCTTCATCGTGATGGTCACCGCGTCGCCCGCGTCGACACCCGCCGTTTCCGAAAAACTGCCATAGTTGACACACAGGCTGATGTTGCCTGTGTTCGGATCGACACGTATCATGCACTCTCCGCGATCCGCATAGTAACCGTTGAATACAGGCATATCGGCAACATAGCTTCCGCAAGTCACCGTAACGATATCCCCCAGGTCAAATCCGGCCCTGGTGAAATCCGCTTCGGTGATGTCCAGCCGCGCATGCCCGTATTTATTGATTTGGACAACCGTAGCATCAATGGAAGCGGCTTCCGCTGTACCTGAACCCGTCATGATAAGCAGCAGAAATGCAAGGATAAGTACAATGTGCTTTTTCATCGATGAAACCATCCCTTCCTGCAATTCTTTATTCCTTCCTGTTTTTCAACTGTATTGTCAGATTCCTTTTCTTATACTTTGCAGTTCTTTTCCGCTGCTGTCAGGGGGATGTTCCGGCATGTCAGCCTTTGCGCAGCAGGACTTGCAGTATAACCCCTCCCGGATCGTCAGGCTTGTTCCGCTCTTTCATTTTCCCGATGATTATTTGACAATCAGTCCGGGATCGAATATAAATATCTTACACTGTTCTGTTCTGTGGCGGAAGAAAGAAATACGGTTGCATTTCTTTCCGCGCCGGAAAAGCTTCGCGTCAAATGCCACGGAGCAGGAGATTCAAAATGAATTGGGAGGGGATCGAAATGGAAAAGCGCCGTAACGCAGTCGGGATCGATAAGGTGTATGATTACCTGAACGACGCGGGAACCTATTTTCTGGCCACGGTGGACGGAGACAAACCGAAGGTGCGTCCCTTCGGAACGATTCTCCTGTACGATGGAAAGCTTTACATCCAGACCGGCAACGGCAAGGACGTCACGAAGCAGCTCGCAGGAAATCCCCATGCGGAGATCTGCGCCTGCATGGACGGTTCCTGGCTGCGGATCGCCGCCGAACTGGTCCTGGACAACAATCATGAAGCGAAGGTCCGGATGCTGGAAAAGCTGCCCGCCCTGAAGCAGATGTACAACGCGGATGACGACAGCATGCAGATGTACTATCTCAGGGATGCCTCAGCCGCCTTCTTCTCCTTTACCTCAGCGCCGGAGATCATCACCTTCTGAGCCAAATATCCTCATTAACGCAATCATCTTCCTGTCTCAGCCAATTGAGTTGTTCTGACGTCCGCAGCGCCTGGAAAAAGAAATATTCTGTGGATACTTTCTATGCATTGCCGGTTTCCTTCAGGCGCTGCTTGTTCGCATACATGTCCATGTCCGCGCGCCGGAAGACCGAAGCTACGCTCGTATCATCCGTGAATCTTGCCATACCGCAGGCAACCACAGCACCGCCGGCGCGGGTGCTTTCCCGGTTAAGCTCTTCAATCCCGCGAATCAGTTGATCGATATGCTCATAATCATGACCCTGCGCGATCACAGCAAACTCGTCTCCGCCGACGCGGAAAACAGGACTGTGTTTGAACGTCTGGCAGATCATTCGGCAGGCTTCACGAAGATACTGGTCTCCCACCTGGTGTCCGGACGTATCATTTACTTTTTTCAGGTCGTTCACATCCAGGACAACGACAGCAAACGGCGGCTGGCTCTGTGTTTCAATCTGATGATCCAGCTGTGCCTCCGCCTCCATGTAGGCATACTTGCTCTTGACACCCGTCAGCGCATCGATCATCGCCTTTTCCTCTGCCTGGATCAGGCGTTTTTCGTATTCCTGCTCCTGTTTCACCTGCGCGTCAACATCATTGATTCCGACAATCAGGCGGCAGCCTTCCGCCTCCTCCACCATCGCGCACTTAAGCTGGACATAAACCGGTTTTTCCTGAATCACGAGGCGGTATGTCAGCACGAATAATCCGGCGCGCTCAATCTCGGAAAGCACGTTTTCCCTGGTGAAGGCATGCATAAACCGTTTCAGGTCTTTCCGATAAACCAGGCTTCGGCTCAACGCTTTTGTCAGGTTAAAAAAGTCCTCGCCTTCCGCCGGCAATCCGAAGGACTTATACGCGGTATTGGCGCTGTATTCATGATAATGCTCCGTTTCCGGATCAACGATGTAGATCGATAGGTATTCACCGCCCAGCGCACTGATCCGCGCAAAGGCGGTATGCTCTTCCAGCGCCCGCTCCTCAGTCAGGCGCTGTTCCATCCTTCTGTCCGCTTCCTGCAGCATGATTCGGTATTCTTCCTTTTCATCCCCGATGACAGAAGCCCGCAGCAGGCATGTGCCCAGCAGATAGGCAATCGCGTACAGGGGAAGATACGGATACCACAGTTGCGCGGTCAGGAAAGCCGCCATCAACAGGCCAAACAACCCCAGGGTACGGTATTTTTTCCATTTTCCCGCCGCGTGGCGTTTCCGGGCAATTGACGTGAATGTATAGGCGGAGATCAGAAGGAGCAGGAGGATCTGAATGCCCAGAATCACATACCGAATGTTCAGCGCTTTATAGACGCAGTCCTGATCCACCGTGAAAAGAACCGGCGTAAACAGATTGACGACAGACAGGATCGTTACGCACAGGGCAAATATCCGGCCGCTGTGCAGCAGGAAGCGCCCGAACAGGTATCTTTCTTCCTCCAGGTAGGTAACCGTATATTTTGTCCAGTACATCACGCCCGCCGCCATGGCGATAAAGTAAACCGTCGTATCTGCGAACAGAAGGGCAGACAGCTTGTAGCTTTCCAGGATGCCCCAGGTGATATCCGTCAGGTAATATACGATGATCACAAACAGGTATTTCCTGTATACCTTCCAGGCCCGAACGCTGAAGCTTTCATTCAGGTTCAGCAGAATATCCTGGTTTTCAATCAGAAGAATCAGGAGCGCCAGGATACCGATGGTCGAATAATAATTCAGAATCATAGGCGATATCCTCTGCCTCCTTTCTGCCACCCGTAGAAACGCAGTTTTATTCTACAGGTCCCTGCAAGCTGAATACAAGGGGGTTTTCCAGAATGTCAAACCCCCTTGTATCCGCTACCGGCATCCGGCTTACTCAGTCAACAGCAAAGATTTCCACGCGGTACTCACGTGCAGCATTTTCCGGGTCCAGAATAAACCTGTATTCCTCCCCGCTGCCGACAGTGAACCAGCCGTGACCGTCGTTATCGTTGGCTTCCCAAACCAGGCGGTAACTCATGTTCACGTCCCGGACATCCGCCTTCAGGATGATCTCATCACCGTAGTTCAGCATTCCCTCGTTCATCAGCCTGATCTCTGCCGTACTGACAAATGCTTCCTGCTCGTAAAGTTCCGGATTGTTGAACGGCTCCAGGATTTCCTCCGAGACGCTTCCGGCGTCATCATCCTCGATGACTGTCAGGTCCTCTTCCTCCTCCGGATCGTCGGTCCGTTCATTGTCGTCGATCCATTCAGGATCGTCATCGGTCTCATCATTGTCATCACCGGCAACGGCTTCAGGCTGCGCGTCTTCCCGGTGATCTTCCGGTTCTGCTGCAGGTTCCGGCTCGGATTCGGTTTCCGGCACCGCTTCTTCCTCGGTTTCGGTCGCCTGCGGGGCAGCTTCTTCCGCTGCCTGCGGCACGGTTTCTTCCACGGCTTCGGTCACCTGCGGAGCAGCTTCTTCCGCTGCCTGCAGCGCGGTTTCTTCCTCAGCTTCAATCACCTGAGGTACAGCTTCCTCAGCTATCGGCAGCGCGGTTTCTTCCTCAGCCCGCGCCGAAGTATTCAGGAATTCGATATTTACCAGGGATGCACTCAGCATCAGTGCTGCGGCTGCCAGAAATGCCGCCAGCTTTACACTCCAGTTTTTCCTTGTCATTTCTGCCGCCTCCTTTCACCCCGCACATCGCTTGTTCTGTGGGGGCACTGGTTGATACGTACGAGAGAGCTGCGTTGGCAGCGATTTCCGTACCGGCCTTTCCGGTACATAAACAGCATACGGCATCGAAAGAAAGAAAAACAGGACCGGAAGCGACAGATAGGGCATGTTATTTCTCTCCAAAAAAAGTTCTGCTTTGCATCAGCAGAGCAGAACCCTGGCCGGCAGGTACTGAAAAGAACAGAATGGAGCGTCTTCAGATAAACTCCCCGGCTGCCGTAATACTCTCTTTCATGATCTGTATCCATTGCAGATAATCGGTGACCGCCGCATGTTCATTGGCCTGGTGGCACTGGTCGGCCTGCCAGGGCGCCTGGATCCCAAAGGCGATCGCGTTCGGGATATGCCGCGCATAGGTGCCTACCCCAGCCGCCTTCGGCTCCGTATGGAGATCCCTGTACTCTTCCCGGAAGCCCGTGAACCGGTCCATATGTTTTTTCCATATATCTGTCAGCATCCTAATCCCTGACGAGTTTCTGTCCTTCAGAAGGGGAGGCAGATCCAGCGTCACCTGTGTTTCAAGCCCGTATTCCGATGCTTTCTCCGTCAGGTTCCTGATAACGGCATCATGATCCGCATCCCAGGGGATCCTGAGATCCATCCGCAGTTCACAGCCGTCTTTTCCCGCGCTGAGCATCCCGATATTGCAGCTGAGATTCCCGTAATCACCTGTTGGATCGCAGCCGGTAAAACTTCCGGCATCGAAATCCCTGACAAACTTCATGACAGGGAATTCCTCCAGCCGGAGCCCCTGCCCTTCCATTGCCTCAGCCAGCAACCGGATGGCATTGACACCGAGTTCCGGTATGGACGCATGCGCCGCTTTTCCGGAAACAGAGATCGTTTTGCCCGCAACCTCACATTCGGCTGAAGCGGGAACAATATTCACGGCGCTGCCTCCGCTGGCGCTCATATGCTTCCTGTTCTCTCCGGATAACTTCAGCTGCGTAATACCCTTTTCACAGTAGATCACCGGGAAGATGGAATCCGGGGTAATCGAAAAATCCGGCACTTGCGCGTGGCCGGCGTAATACCGCATGCAGGAGCAGGTGCGCTCCTCATCCGTTCCAAGGATCAGCCTGACCCTGTAACCGTCCGGGATCCAGCCTTCCTCCGCAAGCTCCAGCATCGCAAAAAAGGCGGCACACGCAGGTCCTTTATCGTCCACGATCCCCCTTCCATACATCGCCTCCCTGCCGGTTTCATCTGCCCTGAAGGCAAGCGTAAACGGATCAGAATCCCAGCCGTCCCCCACAGGCACTACGTCAAGATGGCACAGGATGCCAAAGAGCCTGTCGCCCTCGCCGAATTCCACCCAGCCGATCCGCTCTCCCTCGACCCCTGTCCGGAAGCCTTTTGCCTTCGCTTCATCCAGGAAGGCCCGCAGAACTTCCCGGGGGATCCTCCCGTAGGAAGCGCCTTCTTCGGGAAGTCCTCCCACAGACGGAATGGCGATGATTCGTGAAATGAATTCCCTCTGATATACGGATAGAAGTGTGCTGTTTTTCATGACGGTAGCTCCTGTGTTGTTTCAGAATACGTCCCCCGGGCCTCCCTGTAATCCTCCGGGATGACGCCATGTCTATACCTTGCGATTCTTCTCTTCAGCTGTCAGGGGAGTGTTCCGGAATGTCAAACCCTTTCCGCCGCGCGTACTTGCTTATCCACTGCCCGGGGAGTATCATGAGAAAAACCGATAAAAGGAGGGGATTCCCATTCCAGGACCCGGAGGCCGGGGAAGAGCCCAGTTCCTTACCGAAGAAGAAAAAAAGAATTCCCCGAAAATCACCAAAGAACTTCTGCAGCGGGTTTTTTCCTACCTGAAGCCATACTGGCGCCAGCTTGCGCTGGTACTGGTCTGCATCGCGGTCGCTTCCGTCTGCAGCATCTTTCCTTCCATCCTCACCGGTAATATAATCGACGTCCTGACCGGCAAAGACATGGGCGGCTGGTTCGGTGCGGGCCTTTCCGCCCTGATCAGGCTGATCGTTCTCTCGCTGGCGCTGAATCTGGTCTCAAACCTGATCGGCGTCGGCCAGAACTACCTGAACAACTGGATCGCGCAGCATATTTCCTATGATATGCGCAACCAGATGTACCGCCATCTGCAGAAGATGTCCCAGCGGTTCTTCACTTCCGCCAACCAGGGGGATATCATCACCCGCATGACCAGCGACATTTCCGGCGTGGAATCTGTCGTGACCGGCACCTTCGCCAGCATCCTCTCCAACACCATCACGCTGGTGGTCGCCCTGATCGCCATGTTCCGGAAAAACTGGATTCTTGCCCTTGTCGGCATCGCCGTGGTTCCACTGTTTACCCTGCCCACCCGGATGGCCGGCAAGCGCCGCTGGAAACTTGCAGCGGAAGCCCAGGAATGCAACGATGAAATCAACGGCATCCTGAATGAGACCCTGTCCGTCAGCGGCCAGCTGCTGGTCAAGCTCTTCGGTCGGGAAAAGTATGAATACGAGCGCTATGAGGAAGCCAACGGACGGATGATCAAACTGAACATCCGGGAGAAAATGGCCGGCCGCTGGTTCTTCATGCTCCTGAATACCCTGGCAACCGTCGGGCCGATGCTGCTGTACCTGGTCGGCGGAATCCTGATCATGAAATATGACAGCACCATCACCGTCGGCGATATTACCGTTCTCGTCGCCCTGCTGGGCCGGATGTACGGGCCGGTGAACAGCCTGCTGAACATCCAGGTGGACTGGATCCGTTCCATGGCGATGTTTACACGGATTTTCGAGTACTATGACATGAAACCCGAAATCGACGACAAGCCGGACGCGAAGGAACTGACGAACGCCCGGGGTGAAATTGTCTTCGACCATGTCAGTTTTTCCTATGACGGGGAGCGCATGATCCTGAAGGATATCAACTTCACGCTTCACAGCGGGGACTGCATCGCCATCGTCGGCCCCAGCGGCAGCGGCAAGAGCACCATCGTCAACCTGATTCCGCGCCTGTGGGATCCGGTGGCCGGTTGGGTCACCTTCGACGGAACAGACGTCCGGGATCTGACCCTCCATTCCCTGCGCAGCGAGGTCGGCGTCGTCACCCAGGAGACCTACCTGTTCAACAGTACCATCCGGGAAAACCTGCTGTACGCAAAGCCTGACGCCACCGAAGAGGAAATGATCGAAGCCTGTAAAAAGGCCAATATCTACGATTTTATCTCCAGCCAGCCCGACGGGCTGGACACCATGGTCGGCAACCGCGGGCTGAAACTGTCCGGCGGCGAAAAGCAGCGGATTTCCATCGCAAGGGCGCTGCTCAAGGATCCGGCCCTGCTGATCTTTGACGAAGCCACCTCAGCCCTTGACTCGATCTCCGAGGCCGCCATCCAGGCCGCCATCAATCCCCTGATCGAGGAGAGGACCTCCATCCTGATCGCCCATCGCCTGTCCACCATTCTCGCCGCAGACGAGATTCTCGTCGTTCG
The DNA here is from genome assembly GCA_902793605.1 of uncultured Eubacteriales bacterium. Classification (GTDB taxonomy): domain Bacteria; phylum Bacillota; class Clostridia; order Christensenellales; family Aristaeellaceae; genus Aristaeella. Next base: position 133,890 of record CADBEB010000003.1, on the reverse strand, counting down.
GGACGGCGAGATCGTTGAGCGCGGCACCCACAGGGAACTGGTTCACGCCGGCGGCACCTACCAGGAACTGTACGAAACCCAGTTCAGCAAGGCTGTGGAAGCCTGAGAAGCAAAGGGTCTTCAGTCATACAGAAGCATTTCCCCGGATAAACGAATTGCTCATATCCGGCCTGAATTATCCTGTAATGTATGTTACAGGCTGACCCCGTGGACAATGACCGCCTATCTTCCCGGAAACTGCTCCGCGAGGAAGTTCGCGACATATTCCCGGTATGCTTTCGGAGCGGTCAGGATGGACATCGCGTGTTCCGCGCCAGGGACAAGATGGATTTCGGCGTATCCCCCGGTCGCTTCCTTCATCCGCTCACTGTGCTCCGGCGGGACAAAACGATCGTCCGCGCCATGGATGAACAGGATCGGGATCGTGTTTCCCTTCAGGCTGTCGATCGGCCGCATCCGGCTGAAGGAGCATCCGAAGCGGATTCTGGCGCAGACCGACGCCAGATCGATCAGAAAGCCCGGGGCATGCATGGCCGCCGCCTTGCCCTTCAGGACCGGAACAATATCGCTGAATCCGCAGTCCGCAACGACGAAATCGACCGGCGGTTTCTCCTCCAGCACCGCGACAGAAGTGGCGGCCCCGAGCGATTCACCGTGGATGCCGAAAAGGGAGGCGTTCGGATAACGCTCCCGGCTGTCCATGATCATCGCCCGGAGATCTTTCCGTTCCCGGACGGTAAAGGTGCAGAATGTCGGCGCATCAAGCCCGTGGCCGCGCAGGTCGTAGACGATGACATGAAATCCCTGCTCCAGATACATGACGGCATACTTCATGACGCCGAACCGATCGCCCGTATTTGCGTGGGAGAGAATAACGTAACGGTTCGTATCCCCGGAGTTCTTCAGGAACTGGGCATGGAGAACATACCCGTCGTAGCTGGTCACGGTATAATCCGTCTTTTCCAGCGGATCATACCAGGAGAGGTCATAATGCTCCTCCTGCCAGGCGCGTGATTCCTCCGGTGTACAGGGCTTGACCGCCAGGACAAAGCCGGCGATGATAAACCCTGCCGCGATCATAAGAATGGCCAGGACCGCGATGACAATGCCGACGATCAACATCTGTTTTTCTCCCCATTTCCCAAATGACTCATTTACCGGCTGTTTGTTCGATGGATATGTAAAGCGTACCGGTTTCCTCCGGTGCAGTCAAGAAGTGTTCCGGAATGTCAAGCCCTTCTGCCCGCATCCCCAGCCGTTCCCCTTGACAGAATTCGCTCTGATGAACAGAATAGTGAAGAACTGTAAAAGGTCAGGTACCGCGTCCGCGAAACAAAGAGAGGCTATTCTGTATGAATTATCAGGAATCACTGGACTATATCCTGGGTACTCCCAGTCCCGGCAATGTGTATGAGCGCAACGTAATGCTGCCCCTGCTGGCGAAGCTGGGGAACCCCCATAAGGGTCTGAAATACGTCCATATCGCCGGGACCAACGGGAAGGGCACCACCAGCGCCTTCCTCGCCGGCGTGCTGCGGGAAGCAGGATACAGGACAGGGCTCTACACCTCCCCTTATATCCAGCGTTTCAACGAGCGTATCCAGGTGAACGGAGTGCAGATCCCCGATGAAGACCTTGCCAGGATCACCACCCGGATCAGCGGGAAGGTGCCGGAAATCATGGCAGAAGGCTTCCGTCGGCCCACGATCTTCGAGCTCATCACTGTCCTGGGCTTCTGCTGGTTCCGGGAACAGAAGTGTGACGTGGTGGTGCTGGAGGTAGGCATGGGCGGCCGACTGGACGCCACCAATTCGATCATGGACGAGGACAGCCTTGTTTCCGTCATGACGAACATCGGTTTCGACCACGTGGAGTTTCTGGGGAACACCCTGCCCCTCATTGCCGGGGAGAAAGCGGGCATCATCCGGGAAAAGGGCGACGTGGTAATCTACGGGCAGTCGCCGGAGGTGGAGAAGGTCTTCTATGACAAGGCAATGGAGAAACACGCGACCTGTACCCGCTCCGGCAACGAGACCGCTGTCGTGAAGCAGATGGACGTGACGGGTACGGTGTTCAGCTTCGGTCCCTGGCGGGACGTAAAGATCCGCCTCCTGGGACGCTATCAGGTCCGCAATGCCTGCACAGCCCTCACGGTGATCGAGCGGTTGCGCATCCACGGCTTCATCCTCACCGACGAACAGGTGTATGCCGGGATGGAAAAAACCGTCTGGCCCGGCCGGGCGGAACTGCTGCGGCAGGAACCCGCGGTGATCGTGGACGGAGCCCACAACCCCCAGGGCTTCGAGGCCTTCATGGAAACCATGGAGCTGCTCTTCCCCGGCAGGAAGCTGAACATCGTGCTGGGGGTCCTGGCGGACAAGGATTTCAATGCCGGCATTGACATTGTCCTTCCCCACGCGAAGAAGTTCTTCGCCGTGACCCCGCCCTCCTGTCGTGCCCTGGACGCCGGTGAACTGGCCGCAAGCATCCGGCGGAAGACAGATGTATCCGTTGTTCACTTTGAAAGCGTTACCGCGGCCATTGAAGCCGCCCTGGCGGAATCCGGAAAGGACGACGTGATCGCCATTCTGGGCTCCCTCTATCAGGTAAGGACTGTCCGCGACTACTTCGGAAGGAAGACCTTTGAACAGTGAAACTTCTGTGTTAAGTATTCCTCTTTTTTGCTGCTTTATCAGGAACGGCCGGCGGTTACGCTTTCCCCGCGGATATACCTGGCCAGAATATCTCCGGGGCCGCCTGTATAACAGAACCTTTCGACTGACTCTTCCGGTTCAAGCTTCCGGAAGGGCTCTGAAAAATCGCGGATTACCAGCGCATCAAACTCGTATCCGGGTTCCAGGCTCCCGACGTTGCCGAAAAGCGCGCCGCCTTCTTTTGTGGCCATATAGAAAGCGTGGGCAAAGGGAATCGGGCGGTTTCTCTCCGGTTCGTAAAACGCCTTCAGCTTGGAAAGCTGAACCGAGCGCGCGGCCTGGGTATAGATTGCGGGCAGATGCCCGCCGGCGATATCACTTCCAAGCGTCAGGCGTACGCCGGCGTCTGCGAGGAAAGCCGTGCGCATGATTCCCGCGGTGACATTTACGGTCGCGTCCGGACACTGGACGGCAAAGCCGCCGTACTTCTTCAGGATGCGGATATCTTTCTCCGAAGGGAAAATAAAATGCGCGGCGATTACCGGTCCGTTCTCCAGCAGGCCGGCTTTTTCATAGATCTCTGTGTCGCAGCTGCACGCCGGATTCAGCCGGACGGCCTCAGAAGATTCCCAGCGGGATTCCACCAGGTGAGTCTGCATGCCGGCATGGTATTTGCGGCCCAGCCGGCCCAGGCCCTTCAGAAGGGCGAAACTGCAGGTAGGGGCAAAACGCGGGGTAATGACGGGCTTCGCATACCGGTTGGCGCTGTACTGCTCCAGAAACGCCTCTGTCCCGTGCAGGGAATCCTCCGTTGTCTCGCGCAGGAAGTCCGGGGACTGAATGTCCATATTGACCTTGCCGACAAAGGAACGAAGCTTCAGCGATTCCATCCGTTCCAGCAGGTAAGAGGTGGCCTCCCGGTGGATCGTTCCGAATACGCAGGCATGGAAGGTTCCGTTGTCAATCAGGCTCCGGAGAAAGGCTTCATACACAGCCGCAGCGTATTCGGGATCCGCATAGCGGGCTTCCTGGGGAAAGGTATAGGTATCCAGCCAGTCCTTCAGCAAAAGGTCCATGCCCAGCCCCCGCTGGGGATACTGAGGCGCGTGAACATGAAGATCCGAGAAGGCGGGAAGGATCACGCTGCTGCCGTAGTCTGTCAGCGGCACGCCGGAATACTTTTCCGGCAGCTCCCCGTATATTCCTTCCACTGTGCCGTTTTCCACAGCGATATAGCAGCTCCTGCGGGAAATCAGCTGATCCCGGCCGCCGGAGTATACAAGATCCGCGTGAAAGATCCGCATCTGCAACCCTTCCTTCTCATTGTCCGGCGCATTCCCGTCCTTCGGAGGGGCACTGCATCCCCATGAAATCTGTCTTCGCGGGGCCCGTATGTCATCCCTTTTCGGAACCGGTTTATGCTTTCCTCCTGTTCATCGGTAATGGTGATACATCCGGCTGCAAAGTCGGATTTACCCGTCTGCACTGCGGCCGGGATGCTGTCAAAGCTCATTTTCGGACAGATACTGCTCCAGTTCCTCAACCAGCTTGTCTCCGTCAAAATTCTTAAACAGCTTAATGAAGCATCCGGTAATCATCGGATTCAGATCCATGTTGATTTCCACTGACCTGGCATCCGTTTTGACCCCATAGCAACGCTTGCCGTTCGCATAGGCAATGCCCAGCTCAACACAGGCACCTTCATCGGGAACGCGTCCGTCCAGCAGCATGAAAATGATATCCGCCTTCATCACTTCGCTGAAATCCTTCTCAAAAATCAGCTGCGTTAATTCATCCTCTGTCTTTCCTGCCAGTTCCGCAGCCAGATATCCGTCGCGCTGCGGCAAAAAGACTTCGTACCCATGATCTTCCAGGACCTTTGTCAGGAGCAGATTGTAATCCTTTTCACTTTGGGAAAAAAGCGGCGCGGCAAAGTACACTTTCTTTCCCCTGGAGCCCTCTTTTCCCGTGCTTCCGGTCGAAACGGCCTGCCCGTCGTCCGCATAATTCTCCAGCCAATGGAATTCACCGGTCTTTTTGACCTCTTCGCCATAGATGGTTTTCCAGTCATCACGCATGGAAATGACCTGATATCCCATTCCCTGCCATTTTTCGGTCAGTTCATCGTGTTTCGCCGGATTCCCGTAATCCCGCACTTCATCATCCGCTACCAGCATGAATGCCGCGCTGCAGTAGCGGTTGTTCAGGAGCGCATAATTGTTCATGCTGACGTCACCGGAGCTGTTGCCGAAGGACAACACCGGCTGGCGGCCGATCTCCTGGGCGATCTGCAATACTTTGTTTGTCTTCAGATCCTTGATGATCAGCCGGTCCGTGCGCACCAGCGTATCGTCGCCCGTAAACACATACTCAATACCGTCCGTGTCTCCCTGGTCCCGGGCCGCCAGCGCGGTATCGGAACCGATGATGTTCTCATAGGGAATATCAAGCATCCCCTCAATGAAAGTCCGGACAATAAACCGGTCGCTTCCCGAGACCACAAAACATTTGAAGCCGTGATCCTGCAGGTATTCCACCACCTCAACCATGGGAAGGTAGAAGGCACTCGCATAGGTCATGCCCTCAAAACCGTCCGCCTCATGGACCAGGAAACGCGTGATAAAATCGGCATATTCATTCAGGGTCATGCCGGCGAAGGCTTTCGCCTGATGGTAGGAAAACTGGTAATCGTAATCTGACGGGAAGGACTTGTCCATCGCGTGGTCACGGGTCATGCGGCCGAATTCCAGCATCTCTTCGTCCGGCTGATAAGACGGGTCTTTCAGAATGCGTTCCGTCAGCAGCATGACTTCCAGGTAAGTCGGGTACAGTTCACCCATCAACGTTCCGTCCATGTCAAACGTCGCAATCCGGTCCGCAGGCGGAATATAGTTCGGGGACGCTTCATTCGTCACGTCTTCCACATATTCGATCAGGGCCTTCAGGGCCGGCGCTTCCGGATTCCATTCCGAAAACGCGGATCCGGACTCCTCGGCTGATCCCGGAACCGCAAACAGCGCAACCGTCATCACCAGTGTCAGCAGAAATGCGATCAGTCTCTTCATCGTCTTTTCCTCTTTCTGTATTTTTTGATAAACCGTCATGTAAAGTTCTTTACATAACATATGACCGTGATCCTTCGCTTGAGGAAATTATCGGTTATCGGATCATTCGCTGTCAAGCAGATGTTCCAAAATGTCAAACCCCTGGGCGGAGGAATATCTGACCATTTGGAGAATAATGATCATAGAAGGGTTATTGTGATGATCGGGGACATCTTTCAGAGGGGTATTCCGGCATAAACAAAAAGCGCATTGAGTCCCCGGGAAATGAATCATGGACTAAATGAAAGGAATCCTGATGTTATGAAGAAGCTGCTGTCTGTATTGCTGGCCTTCATCCTGGTCTTTACGGTTTCGGCATCTGTGGCCGAAGCCCAAAGGCCTGAGGAAACACTTCCTGACGAACATACGGAAGAAACAAAAGAAACAGATCGGTCCTTTACAATCCCGGTCGGCGTCGGCATCGTTTATTCCGTGATCATTTATAAGGACAGTATCAGTATCGTATTCACCCCTGTCAGGAACAAACCGGCGGAACTCTGGCTGAAAACCCTGGATTTTCTTACGGATGTGAAAGAGATCAAACTGAATTATAAGGATGGTCAATCGGTCGTTTTCCCTGCGACGGTTGAAATCAAATCATACGATGTCGGAACATTTGTTTCCCTGAATCTTTCACTGAAGACCGTAAGGGCTGTATCGGATCTGTTTGCAACAGAATCCGATCCGGATAAGATCACGTTCGTTCGCAGCGACGGGACAGAACGGGAAATGTCTCTCGCCGAACTGAACCAGGCATTGAGCGATGCGTTTGACAGCGCGGTGGATATCGCAGCCCGGACGGGAAAAGCAATCATTGCTTTCCTGAAAAACCTTTCCCGGGGTATCTGGATTTATGCGGAAGAAACCTCTGCTTCTGTCGGGAAAGCCCTGGCCGAAGCGGGTCGCTGGATTTCCGAATCGGCTTCTTCTGTCAGTCAATCGGTGAACAAATTGAAAGACAAAGCGGGAGAAGCACTGGGCAATACCATGGGAAATATCCGTGATCATTTGGAAAGCGCAGCTGAAACGGTCAAAGATATCTGGAACGGTTTGCGGGGGTTACTGATCTTTACCATGCTGCGCCTCAAGCTGCGCTGACCCCTTCCGCACTTATGGGTCAAACGTATAAAAATCCGAAAGGATTTAACATTCATCAAAGGAGGTTCTGTTTATGAAGACCATTGAGGAACTGTTCAACGAGGTGATGTCGGACAAATCCCTGAGAACGGAGCTGATCAAGGCCATAAAGGCGGGAAAACAGGAGGAGTTCTTTAAGGCGCACGGCTGCAACGCCACGACCCAGGAAGCCCTTGCGTTCGTGAAGCCCAAGATTGCTTCCGGGGAGCTTACCATTCCGGATGACCTTATGGAAAAACTGATTTGGGGATAAATGAGTTACGGATAAATAAATCCGCCGGTCTGTTCAGACTGGCGGATTTGTTCATTCAGTGATCATCAGCCGATCGGCTTTTCATTGTCTGTCGGTTTCTCAGTGACAGGAGTATTCACCGGAGTTACCGGTTTTTCAGCTTCTGCCGACTTTGCCGGTGCTGCCGGTTTTGCCGGAGCGGCCGGCTTCTTTGCCGGTGCTGCGGCCTTCTTTGCCGGAGCTGCGGCCTTCTTTGCCGGAGCTGCGGTCTTCTTCGCCGGAGCTGCAGCCTTCTTCGCCGGGGCTGCAGCCTTCTTCGCGGGAGCTGCAGCCTTAGCCGGGGCTGCCGGCTTTTCCGCCGGAGCTGCGGCCTTCTTCGCCGGAGCTGCGGCCTTCTTCGCGGGAGCTGCGGCCTTCTTCGCCGGAGCTGCGGTCTTCTTCGCGGAAGCGGTTTGCTTTGTTGCAACAGGCTCCTTCGCATCGGCAGCAGACTTCATCCATTCGTTTCCCATCCGGCCGATGACCATTGCCGCAATACCCACAGGCACCGCCAGGGCCGCCTCAAACAGTCTCCGTGCTCCCCAAAGCAGATTAAACATGATATTCCCTCCATTCTTCTCGTGATACTCTCAGAAGCCTGATCAATGTCAGTAAAGTGTCCCCATCCACTTCACCAGCTTATCCAGAACATCTTTACTCTCCGGAATCCCGGGCTTCAGGGCCGGAAAGGCATGAGTCAGTTCCTTGTTGTCTTCGTAGTAAATCAGTGTACAGGGATGCCCCGCTTCGCGCAGTGCCGCCGCATACCGTTTTGTATAGTTTCTCAGGAAATCCGCTTCACTACCGACCAGGAAAACGGGAGGGAGGTGTTCCATCACCTCCGGGCATTCCGGGTCCGTGTACCGGATAAAGGAGGGATCCTTTCTCCTGTCACCGTACAGATTCCGGCCATAGGTCAGGCCTACCACATCCTTGCGGGTGGTATAAAAGAAACCGCTGAAACAGGCAAGCGCGCGAACGCGAAGGGCAACCGGCGGCAGTCCGAACACCATCCGCAGAGTCGCGGAACCCAGAGCAGCAACAGCATAGACAGACAAATAGGAGCCGGCGCTTTCGGATACCACGGCCACCCGGGCCGGATCGCCGCCGTATTCCGTCAGTTTCCCCGAAACGAACGTGAAAGCCGAAAGCACGTCCTCCATCTCCTGAAACACGTCTGTTTCCGTCATTCTCCGGTATTCCGGGGCAAAGACAAGAAACCCCTGTTCAGCCAGATTTTCACAGAAGGTTCGCGACATTTTCCGGGTGCCGACCACCAGGCCCCCGCCATGGATCATGATCACGACGGGAAGGGGGCGGGGCTCCGGGCGTTTTGCCCGGAAAATGTCCACTGCCAGCGGAACGCCTCCTGCCCCCTGATATGGCACGTCCAGATATTCCTGTACATCCTCAGGGATCCGGTGATCTGCTTCGGACCGGGCTTCCCCGGCCCTGCACTTACTGTCCATTTCCCTGATGGCAAATCGAAGCAACGAATTCATACGTCGACCATCTGAGCGCAAATCGTGCGTCTTATCATTCCGTATTCGTTACCGGATTCTTCCACCGCGTCGTCAGCGGATCACTCCGCTTTTTCCTCGATATTCTTCTCGATTTTGTCAACGGTCTCCGTCACCGCGGCCTTGACCTGCTCCTGCCCCTTCTTTACGAAATCGATAGCAGCATCAGCCTGCTCGGCGACATGCTTATTGGCCATTTCCTGGAATTCCTTCACCTTGCCCGCGACTTCCTTCGGAGACACAGGGCTTTCGGGCATTCCGGGAGGGGTGGGCAGCTTTTCAGGCAGGGTCTCGGTAAACTTGTCCTGCATGGCCATGATCTTCGGGAAGATCTTGTTCCAGGCTTCTTTCTGAGCTTCCACGTACGCTTCCTGGATATCCTGCAGCTGCTCAAAGAAGGTTTCCACGTTGGCTCTGAAATCCTTCCACTGCTTCTTGCTCTCGCCCTTGTCTGCCGGCCATCCCCACATGGCGGCAAAATCCTTGAAATCCTTCTGTGCTTTCTTTGAGTTACCCATTTTGATTTCTCCTTTCAGTCCCTCTGAAATTATTTATCCGTGTTATCCGCTGGATCATCAGCGGTTTCCACCATATTGTCTTCGGTGCTTTCGTCAGCATCTGAAGAGGTTGTTTCATCCTGCTCCCTGCGTGTGCGGCTGTCGCCGTCCTCATTCCTGTTCCATCCCCAGAAAGGCATGGGAAACATGGGAAGCATGGGCGGCACGGGCGGCAGGAACGGCATGGGCATCGGGAACATCGGCGACTCCATCACCCTGCGCAGGGGAGCTTCCGTCACCCGGAACATGGACAGGCCGGTCTGCAGCATGTCGATGATGTCACTGATTCTGAAGTCCCCGTTCAGCCTGGACAGGGGCTGATCGGCGGACAGTTTCATCAGCTTCGGTGCCAGCTTGTAGATACTTCCCGGGATATTGCTGATATCAAAGTCGGTCAGCTTCAGCATCAGCTCCCGGACTCCCGGAATCCGGAAGACCTTGGCCAGGCCCTCCTTCTGGATTTCCGGAATGGCGGCGAAGATTTCAGCCAGGAGGTTGTAGGGATCATCCTCCAGTTCCTCCGGGATTCCTCCGCTCAGCCCGCCGGACTCCTCTTTCGGTACAGGCAGGAGAACGATATCATTGATCTTTCCGTTCAGACTGATATGCTTGACGTTATACCGTTCTCCTTCCACCGAGCCGGAAGCCAGTCTTCTCGAATCCACTTTCCCGCCGGAATTCAGCGGGATATGATCCGTCAGGACACACTGGCTGGGCAGATTGGTATCCGCCAGCTTCCCGTCGGTGATGAATACCTGCATCAGCGCCTTGCGCAGCGTACTCAGTCCGTCTGCTCCGCTGCTCGTCTCCACATACAGGACGGGGACATTGTCGTGCAGGATCTTGTGGAACTCCGGCGCAATGCCGCAGGCCGCAATCCCCGGCTGGGCGGCGACCGCGTTCTCCACCAGGCCCACATCAAAGCGGATGCCGGCATTGTTGACGAACAGCTTATTGGACCGGCCGATACAGGTCAGACTTCCGTCCTCATTGACCCGCATAAGATCGTTGGAATTGAAATAATCTTCACCGTCGATCTTTTCCAGTTCAAAGATGACGGTGTCATCCAGCTTCCCGCTGCTCATCGTGGGGGCAGAGATGCACAGGACGCCGGTGCGCGGTCCGTCTGAGATGTTGTAGTACTTTTCTTCCTCTTCCGACCAGATCTTGGCCTTGTAGCCCGGCAGCAAAAAGCCGATGGAGTCATCCATCCGGTCCGAAGGACAGACAGAACAGGCGCCGCCCAGTTCGGACAGTCCGTAGCCGTTGACGATCCGGGCAGTGGAGCCGGCGGACTGCAGGTAGTCGTTGAACGTCTTCTTGAACTCGGGAGAAACATAGCTTCCTCCCATGAACACAACCTTCACGCTGGACAGGTCGATATCGGGCATCGACTTGTTCCAGGTGTCCAGCATGGACCGGCTGGTGAAGAGAATGCTGATTCCGTATTTCTCGATCGCTTCGGCATAATGGGGATTGGTTACGCCGAGCGGAAGAGTGACGACTTCCATACCCAGCCCGAGAGACGTATGGCACATATCCACCATGGCGTACACCCAGGACAGGTTCATACCCATAAAGCTGACCATATGCTCCGGTGCAGCCTTGAAATCCTTATAGGTATCCTTGATCTGCAGGGCACAGACCACAAAGGAGTTCAGATTCCTGTCAGACATGGGAACCGGCTTATGGATACCGCTGACCGTGCCCGTCGTGTGCAGGATGATGGAACAATCGGTGGATTCATTTTCTCCGTAACTGATGGGAGTCGCCTCATACTCCCGCAAAAGGTCCTCCATCAGAAGCCCGCCGGAAAACTCGCGGAACATCAGCGTATTCATCTTGCGGACAGCTTCCAGCATGGGAATGGGGAATTCGCCGCCCATCGGGCTTTCCAGCAGGATGATATTCCGCAGCCCGAGCTTCTTCCGGTCGCGCAGGAGGTGCTCCATGGTCTTCGGGAAAGCAAACACCTCGGAGATCACCAGATCAGTGATCTTTTCCATCTTGATCATGTTCCGGATGCGCTTTTCATCGTACAGATCCAGATGATAGATCAGCGACACGGAAGCCCCGGTCATGTTCAGGGCGTAGAACGCAAAAATCGTTTCCGTCTGCTGCGCGCCGATCAGACCGACACGGGCATGATCCTTCCCGGTAAGGTGCACCGCGGTGAATGCTTCCGCATACCGCTCCCAGGCGCGGAACATCTGACGGTAGGTATACTTCCGGTAACCGTCGTGCATGGCAATGCTGTCCAGGCGTTCTTCGCTGCGGGAATTCAGTTCCTTAATAAATGACCAGCATTTCTGATCCGCCAGCTTGCCGCTCTTCAGGCGGTCCTTGATTTTTTCCTTTTTTGGCTTTTCATCTGATTTCATTCGTCATCCTTCCCGGCCGCTTCCCGTACGTTGCAGCCATCCATCCTGAAAATCCGTTACTTAACGCTTGTAGATATTGAACGATACATATTCGATAATAGAATACAAATTTTCACCCACCCTCGTCAAGTGGGTTTCCAGAATGTCAAACCTTTTCCGGGTATTTTGCAGAAGAGAGCGTGAAAGTTTCATGTTCTGTTGCAGGCGCGCCTGATAAAAGCAATTGCTTTTATGCTCTCCTTAACAAAAAGAAAAAAAGCAATTGAACAGGCGCGACACTCGAACACCCGGCACTTGAACACTTGTTGTACTGCCCGCGCATTCCTCACAGAAAACGGGCTGCGACGCAGAATAAGTATGCGTGTATTCAAGCAAGTCAGCTTGTTTGTCTGGGATCAGCCTGTTCCTGTCTGTCCGGGATCGTCACCGTCGCCACGGTTCCCCCGCCGTCCCGGGGCCGAATGGCCAGACTGCCCCCGCACATCATCTCCATTCGCTGCCGGATATTGGCCAGGGTGGTATGCGGCTTGCTCTCATCATCAGGATCAAAACCGGGGCCGTTATCCTCCACGATGACCTCAATCCCGGCCTCCGTCCGGCGCGTCCGGACAGAGACGTGAAGCGGCCCGGAATAAGGGTTCATCCCATGCTTCACGGAGTTCTCCACCAGGGGCTGCAAGGTCAGCGGCGGCAGACGGAAATTTGTAACCGGCGTATCGTACTCCACGAGCAGCATGTCCTCAAACTGCGCCTGCTCCACCGCAAGGTAGGCGCGGGTATGCTCCAGTTCAGCGGAAAACGGAATCGTACTGTCACTGGCCACGGCGTTGAAATTCCTGCGAAGGTAGTTGGTGAAATCCATCGTGACCTGACGGGCTTTCTGCGGATCCTGGTCACAGAGACAGTAGATGCTCATCAGGGTATTATAGATGAAGTGCGGCCGCATCTGCAGTACCATGACACTGGCTCGCTGATTGGCGATTTCCAGCTGGTGGCGCCGGTCCTGTTCGATCTGCTCGGACAGGGCAAAGCCGTACATGGAGAGAGCGGTTAGGACATATGCAATGTCGATGAGCGGGAAGACATCGATAAACAGCAGCGCAAACATGGCGGCCATGATCGGCACAATGGCAATAAGGAAACTGAAAAATGTTCTGCGGGAAACCTGCTTCCTGCGTTGAATCGTTCCTGCGAGATTGAGCAGCAGGATCGCGATCAGCGGCAGCAGGATCAGCGGATACATGGGACCGCGGATAAGCCGGCCGTCTGATGAGACAGAAGAGAAGCCTCTGACGAACACAGCGCTGAGAAGCACCACCAGATAAACCGCCCACAGGGTGAATACCGTTTGCATGAGCCTGCTTGAACGTACATACTCCCCGCAGCAGTGCAGCAGGTAAACCGTCAGCATGGGCAGCGGCAGCGACAGAGCCAGGCATTCCACAATCACGTAGTAATAGTACGCCCTGCTGGAGAGAGAATGAGCGAAGAAGGCTATTTCAGCGAAGCCCAGTATACAGCACAGGATAAATACACTGAAATAAGCCTGAAAAAAACGCTTGCTCCAGCGGTCGATCCCGGGAATGATGGCGGTGAACCACAAACCCAGCACGCATAACAGCAACGCCGCGCTGATGATGGAAACGTAGAAAACTTCGGTCCAGCCGATCACTCGTCCGCACCCCCAATCCGTAACGGATAACGCAGCTTCTTCAGCTGCTCCCTTACGCTCTCCGGGGTTAGCGGTTTGACCATGAATCCGCAGGCGTCGGTATTCCAGGCGTCAAGGGAATAATCGGGATAGGCGGTCAGAAACACCACATTGGTGCGGGGATTGATTTCCAGCAATGTCCGGCAGAGATCAAGCCCGCTGGCCGTTCCCAGTTCGATATCCAGGACAGCCAGCGCGATCCGGTTTGATTTCGCGTACTCGATCGCTTCCAGCGGCCAGATAAAGCCTGTGATCGTGGCATTCGGCATGACATCCCCCAGGATAGTCAGTCCCTCGGTAAGGATAACCTTACTGTCCTCCACCATGATGACGTTGGGGGATTCTTCACTCTCAGCTGCAAGCCGGAACAGCGTGTTGGTATCCACTCCGAGGCATTTGGCCAGGCGGGAGATCATTGCGGCATCCGGCAGGCGGGTGCCGTTTTCCCATCGGGCAATGGTGGAATGGTTGACAAACATCTGTTTTCCAAGCTGTTTCTGCGAAAGACCTTTTTCTTCTCTAAGCTTCCGCAGCGTTTCCGAAAATTTTGCGTTCACACAATTCAGCCCCTAACACTGCCAAAACGTGTCATTCTGAAGCCAATGGCAGAAGAATCTTTGGCGAATGAACCGTTATTTATGATTATAATAATCCGCTGCGGGAAAAAAGCAATGGGAAAGGGACAATTCCGGTTTGACAATCTGGAACACCCTCTTGTACCGGATTCATTCATATTATATTTTTACAGTAACGTACAGGATTTACACGACAAACGGGGTCGGACGCCCATCCCGATAGCAAATGATCAGGCAACGAGCTATGGGGAAGGCGTACAGAGAACGGGAGGAAGCACAAAACAACGATGAGAAAACTGTTTACGATCGATGATATCATGATCGCTTTCGTTGCGGCGTTCGGCTATGGCTTCGGCTATACACTTCCGAAGCATTTCGGATGGCCGGAACTGGTGTGTATAGCGGTATGCCTTATTCTCGGTATGGCATTGGAATATATCACCGGGAGGATCATCTTTTGTGAAGCCGTCCAGAGAAAACCGCTGAACAGGATTATCGCTTATGCGGCGTGCTTTTTTGTTTTCATGGTTTCCCATATTGTGTCGGTCACATGGCTGAATTCATCCATGTTCGATTACCTGGGAGAGCAATTCATCTATGTCATCGGCCTTCCCGTTCTCGGCTTTTTTGTGAACCTGCTCATCCGCGGGTATCGCGTCCAGAAGATCCGCCGGCTTTACGGAGACGGAAGCGAAGGCTTTATATTCCGTCTGAGGCAGGAGGATATCAGGGAAGCAAACCGGCAGAACCAGCCTGTCCGCGGTAAATACGACCCTGAATGCACGATCAGGACGGGAACGGGCATCTACGTTGGGGAAAAGCACAGAAAAATCATCAGCTATCTGGGAATTCCCTACGCAAAGCCGCCGGTGGGCGAACTCCGCTGGAAGGCACCCGAACCGCTTCCCGCGTCAGAGGCCGTGTTTGAAGCGAAGTATTTCGGGGCTTCTGCCATACAGGTTGATCACAAGGGTTCGATTATCAGGCATCACCGGCAAAGCGAGGACTGCCTGACACTGAACATCATTACCGGAAGGCAGAAGACAGAAGCCGGGAAACCGGTACTGGTACTGTTTCATCACGGTGATTTTACCTGCGGTGGTTCTGTTGATCCCCTGATCTACGGCGGCAGGTTTACAGCCAGGCATCCGGATATTGTATTCGTAAGCTTCAATTATCGTCTTGGCATTTTCGGCTTTGTTGATTTTTCGGAGATTCCCGGCGGCGAAGCCCGTCCGGATGCCTTAAACCTTGGGCTGCTCGACCAGGTCGCGGCGTTGCAATGGATCAGGGAAAATATCGCCGCCTTTGGGGGCGATCCGGACCGGATCACGGTTCTTGGCTTCTCTTCCGGTGCAACCTCCATCCTGCTGCTTGCCGCTACCGGGCAGGCGAAGGACCTGTTCCAGAGGGCTTTTGTTTTCAACGGCAGTCCGTTCTCAGCCTATGATACGCCGGAGGCGTCCCGGACCCTGGCAAGGAACCTGCTGAAAGAAACACATACCACGACGATGCCAGAGCTTTTGCAGCTGAAAACAGAAGCCCTGAAGGATGCCGCGCAAAAGCTCTGGAAGGATATGTGCGCGCCGACCTGTGACGGAACATGGATCCCTGCGGACGTGTATCAGGCGCTTCAGGACGGAGCGGCTTCCGGTATCGAATTTGTGATCGGTATCCCGGGCAATCAGGCCATGGTATTCCGGTCCCTCGTCGGCAACCGGAAGTACGAGGATGCCCTGTCCGCGACAGTGGCCGAAATCCGGGAAACCATGGAAGGCAGCCCCTTCAGCGCGAAGCAGGAGGAGACCGGCGTGCAGGCTGCTTCATCTTCCGGGCGGGATGAAAAATCAAAACTGGTTGAGCAAGGTCTCACGCTGACCATTTACCGCACCGCGGTCAAGCTGATCAAAGGCGGAAATACGGTCCATATGATCTACTGGGGTGAAAAGCCGCTGATCGATAACCTGGGTTCGGGCACGGTTGACGCTGCGGCGGTATTGCTTGGAAACGATGACGCCCTGCAAATGTACGGCAGCGTGATGAACGCGGACCAGTCCGAGATCCTGCAGAACCTTTTACGGAAATTTGTTCATGGAGATGACCTGGAGCTGTACCCGAACGAAATCAGAGGCATCGATGCCTTTGAATGGAAAGCGTTTCCCGGGGCGCTCATCGTTTCGGACGGAAAACTGAAGTGCGAAATGATCGAAGACAGGGTCATCGATTTGAAGAGTTTGCTGAGCTTCCCGGTAAATGAATGAGGGATTCTGTCAGAGGTCTGTGAACGGCTGTCTGTTTGTAACGCTTTTTCTGTCTGGTTGTGATATACTGTAAACGAACGAAATAAAGCGAAAATCATCTCCGTTTTCCGGCAAAAGACGGTAGCGTATACCGGGTAAAGTGAGTTGCTGATTACCATGAATATGCCGATCCGCAAACCTCGTATCCTACGGACTCTGCTCATCGGGGCAGTGGTCCTGCTGTCAGTTTTCCGACCGATATCCTGTGTCCGGGGAGAAGAAACGAAAATGAGTGAGATTCCGGTTGTCCTGCAGCAGTCCTACAAAAAAGCGGACCAGAACAATCCCCTGTATACCCAGCGTTTCGGCGCCGATCCCGGCGTCATGGAGTATGACGGGCGCCTTTACGTCTATATGACCGACGATATCATCGAATACGACTCCGCGGGAAAAGTAAAGGAGAATTCCTACAGCAAGATCCGCACGATCAACTGCATCTCCTCGGATGACCTGGTCAACTGGACCGATCACGGGCAGATCCGGGTAGCCGGTCCTGACGGAATTGCCTGGTGGGCTGTCAATTCCTGGGCCCCCTGCGCTGCCCATAAGACGATCGACGGTCAGGAAAAGTTCTTCCTGTATTTCTGCAACGGCGGAAACGGCATCGGCGTCCTTGTCGCGGACAGCCCGACCGGGCCCTGGCGGGATGAGCGGGGCAGCCTGCTGATCACCCGCTCCGTGAAGAACTGCGCCAACGTTACCTGGCTGTTCGATCCCGCGGTAATGGTGGATGAGGACGGCACCGGCTACCTTGCCTTCGGAGGCGGCGTACCACAGGGAAAGCAGGCATCCCCCGGCACGGGGCGCATCGTCCGGCTGGCTGAGGATATGATCCATCTGGACGGAGACCCGGTCCGCCTGGATGTTCCATGGCTGTTTGAGGATTCCGGCCTCAACCGGATCGGAAACAAATACATCTACTCCTATTGTTCCAACTGGCAGACCGGAGGCAATCCCCTTCACCTCACGGACGGAGCCATCCAGTATATGGTTGCGGATGATCCGATGGGGCCCTATACCTATGCAGGAGAGCTCTTCCCCAACGAAGGCCGCTTCTTCGGCCTGTACGGAAACAATCACCATTCCATCGCGAACCTGAACGGTGAATGGTATCTGTTCTATCATAACCGGTCCGTGGAGAAAGCCATGGGGATCACCGGTAATTACCGCAGCCCGCAGGCAGACCGCATCCTTCTCGGGGAAGAAGGCCTGCCGCAGCAGGTTACCGGGACCATGAAAGGCCTGGATCAGCTGAAACCGCTGAATCCTTACAAAACAGTCTCCGCCGCCACCATGTCCCGTCAGGCGGGCATTACGGTGGGCAGTGCGGACGGGAAGTCATGGATCCTCGGCGATGCAGGCAGCTGGATCCGGATCTCCGGAGTCGACTTCGGTCCCTCCGCGTCCACCCTGAAAGTGACGGCCATGCCACCGACGGACTGTACGCTCTATGCTGTTCTGGATGATCCGGAAGGTCCGGTCGTTTCCCGGGTCCGCATCGGGCTTGCGGAGGATGCGGCGCCGGCTGTCTTCTCCGCGCCGATCCAGGCCGAAGGCATCCACGACCTGTATCTGATTTCCGACGGTGCAATGAAACTGTACGCCTGGAATGTGAAGTGAAGTCTGTTGCAGGCCGATCGCTGTGATCGTATATTTCTTTTCCGCTTCCGGTCAGTTGTCCGCCAGGTTGTATCCGTTCTTCATTTTTTCGCTGGCAGTCTGCAGCACCTTGTTCAGGGTGGAGGTCGTCTCCTTCTCCGCCATGGCGCTCAGCTTTTCGTTGGCTTCCTCCGTCAGGGAGAAATCCCCGCCTTTGATCATTTTTTCGTCGTATTCACGGATGATCTCCCGGCCTTTTGTCCCTACGGCCAGCTGGTACCGTTCAATGTTCTGGACCGAAGCGGAATAGCAGGAGTCAGCCAGCGCGCCGATCAGGCGGCTGCTCCAGTAATAATTCTCCGTGCTGGCATCGAGCGTGATCCGGCTCAGATAGTCCGGCACGCGGCTCACAGCAGTATAGAAGGGCAGGAACGCGCCGAAGGTCGTGGACCCGAAGCAGATCCATTCGATGCCCTTGATCGCATCCGGAACGTCCGGGCGGATCTGGCAGATTGTGGTCACGCCGGTCCGGTTGATACCGATGGAGCGGTACATGCCCCGCTTGCCGGTATCCCGGTTGATGTAGGGATCGTAGTCCGTTCCCTGGTAGTGCGAACTCAGGAGGTACTGCACGTCCTCCGGGGCGACCTTCCGGTCAGGCCGCAGGCCCCAGGGGATGTTGTCGCTCTCCGGGGTGAATTCCGCCTCCGGTCCTTCCCAGCGATGGCTCACCGGCGTCAGGTACCGGCCCATGAACCAGGCCCGGGGTGTATTGTAGACGTGATCCATATCCCGGCAGCTGCCGAAGATGTTCCGCGGGTTGAAGGTTCCGTCCTGGTTCAGGTCCAGGTGGTTCTCCCGGATGAATTCCTCCAGGTCCTCGGAGCACAGGTTTGCTGCCTGCTTCCCGAAGGCATCCTTCAGGTCAAACGCGTCCATGGCGAACTGATTCGGAGCGATAACCACCTGGTCGTCCGGGATCCGCCGCGCCATCCAGTGATGCCCGCCGATCGTTTCCAGCCACCATACCTCATTCACGTCATTGATGGCGATTCCGTTTGATTCATAGGTGCCGTATTTCTCCAGCAGCTTTCCAAGGCGCTTCACGCCTTCCCGGGCGGTACGGACATAGGGCAGCACCAGCAGCACGATATCCTCTTCCCCGATGCCGCCCGGCACGTCCTTTTCGCGCCGGGTCTTCGCTTTTTTGTATTCGACCAGTGGGTCTGCTGCCAGCACGCGCGGGTTGGAGGTGATCGTCTCCGTCGCCGTGATGCCGACGTTCGCCTCATTGATGCCGGTCGCCGCCCAGACACCCTGTTTCGGGTCAACGTTCGGACAGGCCGTGTAGCGCATCGGCTTCTCCGTCAGCTCAATCTCCAGGTGCGAGATCTTCGTTTTGTATTTCTTCGGCTGGTCTTTGGGATTGACCACGATCAGCTTCTTCACGTCAAAATGCCCGTCCTCCGTCCGGGCGATCATCGTGGAACCGTCATTGCTGGCTTTCCGGCCAACCAGGATTGTTGTGCAGGACATGGTTGTTTCCTCCTTGTATAAATTGAAGTCTTTTACCGTAGCACGGCGCTGGTCTGGGGGCCGAGTGTGAGCACAGTCCCTTCCAGGGACGCGCCGCCCTCACCCGGAATAGCTTCCAGCACAGCGGCAATCTCCGTAAAGGATTGCTCCGTGGCTTCCTTCAGGTCCACGGTCAGTCCTTTCTCCGTCGTGTTATGGAACACGCAGACGGTCTTTCCGTTCCAGGTGCAGAGGAAGCCGCCCAGTTTCGTATCCGCAAACGAAAGCGCCTGGTACTCACCCCGGGCGATCTCCGGATTGGCTCTGCGGACCGCGATCACCTTCCGGTAGTGATTCAGCAGGCTGCCGGGGATCTTTTCGAGATCCTTCACGGAGTAGGTGGTCTGCTTCGTATAGTCACTGCCCTCCGGATCCCGGACGGTATCCCCGTCGCCCCAGAGCATCTTCAGCCGCCGGTTCGCGTCCGTATTCGCCCCGCCCCGGGAGCCCCGCAGGCCGATCTCCTCCCCGTAATACAGGAAGGGGGAGCCCGGCGTCAGGATGTACAGGTTGGCCGCCATCGCCATCCGGCCGTTGGCCATAGGGAGATATCCGGCTGCCCGGTCCATGTCGTGGTTGGAGATAAAGGGGATGTTCATCGCTTCCGGGTTAACCTGCCGGAGTTCCCCCAGATAGCGGGCAGTCTCACGCGTCAGCTTGTTCACGTCTCCGCTTCTGGCCGTCTCCGCGTACAGGCCTTCGGCCTGGCTGGTGGAAAAATGGAAACAGTTAACCGCTTTGGCATAGCGGTTGGTCACGCTCTCCCCGTCCCAGACCTCCGCCACGGTATAGATCTCCGGGGTAATCTTCTTCAGCTCCTGCAGGTACCACTCCCAGAAGGCAATGTTCTTGTCGTTCTCCCCGAGATACAGGTACTTGACCGCGTCAAAGCGGAACCCGTCCACTCCGAGCTCCAGGTAGTGCTTTGCGATGTCCAGCACTGCCTTCCGAACCTTTTCGTTGTCAAAGTTCAGCTCCGGCATCTGGTCGGAGAAATTGCACTCAACCTGGACTCCCGCTTCCGGCAGGAGGCGGAACCTCCTGCCGCCTGGCGGTGTCTCGCCCTCCTCCAGCCATTTATAGAAGTTATAGTATTCGTTATCCGGATCCTGCTTTGCATGGGCGCTGAGGAATTCCGCGTACCAGGCGTTCCGGTCACCCGTATGATTCAGCGGCAGGTCCAGGATCAGCTTCACGCCTCGCTCATGGCACAGGCGGATCAGCTCCTGCAGGTCTTCCATGGTGCCGAAGATCGGATCGATCCGGTAATAATCCGTCACGTCGTATTTATGATAGGAAGGAGACTCAAAAACGGGGGTCAGCCAGATTCCCTCAATTCCGAGGCTCTTCCCGGAGGCCGGATCCCCGTCGTTCAGGTAATCCATCCGGTTGATGATCCCGCGCAAATCCCCGGTCCCGTCTCCGTCAGAGTCGGAAAAGGAGCCCACAAAAATCTCATAGAACACACGGTTGTTGTACTGCGTATCCAATCCGTCGTGGATTCCTGTTCCCTGCTCTTCCGCGTACGCCGGCACAAGGATCAGCGTCAGCACCACCACCGCCAGCAGACACAGCAGCTCTTTCATTCTCCTGTTCCTTTCCGTTTCCGGTCTTTTTCTTTCCTGGCGTTTATTATCGCAGATTTCATACCGTCTGACAAGCAGAATCCGGTTACCAGACCTGGAAGAAGAATCCGGCCAGCGGGGAAAGGACCATCATGATGATCGAGAAGGTAAAGCACTCGATGGAGATGAGGGTAGCCCGCTGCTCGGAAGGGAACATGTTCTGCAACCTGGTATTGGTGCGCACCTGCAGGGCATCGTCCGCCAGGGCAGCAATAAACCCGCCGGCAGTCATCAGGAGGCTGACGCCGGTATGCTCCAGCACAATCCCGGCCAGCACCAGACCGGCAGTGATCATGAAGATAGTCCGGTAGCTCTGTTTTTTGAGCTTCAGGATTGCTTTGGCGCCGATAATGCCGCCCACCTGCATCAGGAAGAGAGCCGGCCCGAGCCACTCGTCCGGAATACCCGCAGACGGGAGCTTCGCCTGCAGGAAAAACAGCAGCAGGATATCCGCCGCGCCGACCAGGGAGTTCGTCATCATCAGCAGGAAGGCTTTGGTCTCCTGCTTCAGGAAGCGCAGGCTGTCCCGGAAGCATCCAAGCAGGGCCTTCAGGGGAGAGAATACAGCAGGCCGGGATTCGGCGCTGTCTGTGCGGATCTCCTTGAGGGAAGAGAGGATCCCGATCTGGACCAGGCTCGTCACGATGCCTGTGGCGTAAGCGATCCGGTAGCCGATGATCAGGGCAAAGCCGGCGCACAGGATGGAGATCCCGCCGAAAAGCCGGTAGATGATCAGTTGGTTGGATTCATAGCGGTCAAACGTAGCTTCCCGGCCGGCGGACTTCAGGGAGTCATAGGCCAGCGCGTCCCCGGAGCCGGAAGCAAAGCTGTCACACACGGCATAGAGGGCAATGGACAGGCAGACCATGAAGAGGTCGTTGGACAGGATCATGACGGCACTGGCCAGGATATGGACCAGGGTGCTGATGAGCAGCATCCGTTTGCGGCCGAACACATCGGCCAGCGTGCCGGAGGGAATCTCCGTGAGGAGGCTCGCTACATGGTAGGCGGTTTCCGCCAGGCCGATCTCCGGCAGGGAAAAGCCCCGGGCAGCGAGGATTGCCACCCAGGCGCCTGTCAGAGACAGGTTGGAGAGAATGGATGAAGCGTATAGTTTTCTGATCTGATGTTTGATATTGAACATAAAAAAGACTCCTTAACATTTTCTTTGGCTTGTTAAGGAGAATATATACCCGTGAACCGGATCCGGCTGAGCGGACGCGCAACGGCCAAAAAAGGCATACTTCCCCCTTACGGGGCAGCAATAACGCCCTTAAAGAGCAACACGTTGGACATCTTCCACAGCATCAGTCGAATCCTCCTTTATCGTCAGTATAGCGGCTTATTCCCGTTCCGTCAAGGAAAACCCGGTCATTGTCCGGTCAATGTGAGGATCTCCGGGCTCTGGTACACCCGGACGCAGTCCACCTTAAACCGTGCAGGCGGGCAGGACGAAGCTGCACAGGAACAGCTAAGCCGGGAGGGCAGCCGTCCGCCTGTATCTCCGTGTGGATTTCATTTGTCTTGTAAGCTTATTCCCGGATGCTTTAAAGATGTGTGTCGAAAGTCAGGGGATCCGGCTCCTGTTGACTGAAATCCGTTTCAGTGAATTTCATTTCAGCAGTCATTACAGCTTGTCCCGGATCATCCGGATCAGTTCGTCATACTCTTCCGGAGTGAGCAGGACCGCTTTTGGATTCATGGCGAAAACGCCTCCCCATTCAAAACCGTCCTTGTATTTCGGGACCAGATGGAAGTGCAGGTGGTGCATCGTATCTCCGTATGCGCCGAAGTTGATCTTGTCCGGATGGAACAGCTCGTGGAGGATTGCTGCCACATGGCTGACGTCATCCATGTACTGTTTTCTTTCCTCCTCCGTCAGCATGGTGATGTCGTCCACATGCTTTTTACAGGCGACGATCACCCGCCCGCGGTGGCTCTGCTCCCGGAACAGGATCACCTTCGACATCGGCAGTTCGCCGATCTTGATCCCGAACGCGTCCAGCAGTTCGCCCTCTGAGCAGTAGGAGCAGTTTTTCATCTCTTCCGTCATTACCGTTTTCTCCTTTCGTTTCATACCTTATTCTCTTGTTTGTGCTCGTTTGTTTGATTCATTATAGCAGTTCTTGTCAGTGAAAGCAAAACATGCTATATTTCTGGAAAAAGCCGCAGAGGACAGATGCGATGAATACATTCTGCACCGGAAAAGACCTTGCCGCACAACGGACGCGCGTCCGCCGCCGGACTGTACTCTTTCTCGGGCTGTGCCTGCTGGCCCTTCTCCTGTTTGTCACGCTGTGCCTGATCACCCGGACGGACAATGCCGCCGGCACGCTGCGGATCGCGATGATCAGCATGATCCTGCTGGGCTGTGCATGCATCACGGTCTGGGTCTGCCTGCTCTCCCCTGCCCGCCTGAAGCTGACCCACCTGGAAGGGCTTGCCTCCCAGGCACCGGAGACGCGGGAAGGCCGCTTTTTCCTGACCGCCGAATCCTTTCAGATCCCGAAAAGCGTCCGGGCCCGCCGCGTGCGCCTGGAAACGGAGGAAGAAACCTACGCCCTGAACCTGGATGAGGACTGGATCCCTCGCGCTCCGGAGAACGGTTCCCTTGTCCGGGTGCAGACCGTCCGCAAGTTCATCACCGGCGTGGAGGTTCTTGTGCCCCCGCCGGCGCCGGTTCCCGCGGAGGAAAACGCCCGCAGACCCGTCCGGTCTCCTGCGCGGATCCTCTTCCGCCTCCTGCCGCTCTTCCTTCTCTGGGGGATGATGGTCCCGATCTTCACCGGCTTTGTTTTCACCCGGATCACGGACACCGACGCCACTCACAAGATCACGGTCTACGTGGACGCGGAGCTGCGGGACGCTGCCCGTCTGGCCGCCCGCCTGGAGGAGTCCGTTTCCGAACCGGTCCGGATGGTCAAGGTCCATCCATTCACCTATGCCCTCTTCGGCAGCGACGCCCTGAAGCAGGCGGACCTGTATATTGTCCCTGCCTCTCACACAGAGGAATACCGGGACTGGTTCGCGCCGCTCCCGGAGGAGATGGCCTCCCTCGCTTCCGACCGGATTCCGGACGGCATCCCGGTCTTTGACCCGGCGACAGGCCTGCACGCTGCCGGGTCCTGGATTCTTTACAACCCGCTCTCCGGAAAAAGCGAGCCGTATTTCCTTTTCTTCGGGCGGAACTCCCTGCATCTCGCGGATCATGCGGCGACCGGCATCGCCAGGGTGCTGCTTACTCTCACCGACTGACACCGAAGGAGGCCTCCCGATGAACGGACGGATCCTGATCCTCACGCTTGCGTTCCTCCTGTTCCTGAGCCTGCTGCCCTTTGCAGCAGGTGCGGAGGAAGCCGCTTCAACCCTGTATGTGAAAAAAGTGGAGAACCTTCCGGAAGATTTCATCTTCGGTATGGACGTTTCCAGCGTGCTGGCAGAGGAAGCCAGCGGCGTGAAATACTATGATTTCCACGGCAAAGAAACCGATCTGTTCACACTCCTTGCCGCGTGCGGCATCAATACGATCCGTGTACGGGTCTGGGTGGATCCGTATGACGATCAGGGGCGCGGCTTCGGCGGCGGAAACTGTGACACTGCGGTTGCCGTGGAAATCGGAAAACGCGCGGCAGCCGCCGGCCAGAGGCTGATCGTGGATTTCCATTATTCCGATTTCTGGGCGGACCCCGGCAAACAGATGGCTCCCCGTTCCTGGAAGGACATGGAGATCGAGGAAAAAACCGAAGCCGTCTATCGATATACAAAAGACTGCCTCACACAGCTGAATGAAGCCGGCGTCGATGTCTGCATGGTGCAGACCGGCAATGAGACCAACGGCGCGCTCTGCGGCGAGAAGACCTGGATGAACATCGCCTTTCTGATGGATGCCGGTGCCCGGGCAACGCGGGAAGTCTTTCCGGACGCTCTGATCGCCCTGCACTTCGCCAACCCGGAGAACGCGGACAGTTACCGGACCTATGCGAAAAAAATGGATTACTACGAAAAAAACGGCCTCATCCATTACGATGTCTTCGCCACTTCGTATTATCCGTACTGGCACGGAACGCTTGGCAACCTCTCCCGGATCCTGACAGAAATTGCGGAGACCTACGGCAAAAAAGTCATGGTCATGGAAACCTCCTATGCCTGGACGGAAGAGGACACGGATTTCTCCGGCAACACCATCGGCAGCGGCAGCGGGATCGTCCGGGATTATCCCTTCACCGTACAGGGACAGGCCAATTCCATCCGGAACATCACGGACACCGTGGTCAACCGGACGCCCTCCGGCATCGGAGTCGTTTACTGGGAAGGTGCCTGGATCACGGTCGGCACGGAGAGCCGGGAAAAAAACCAGGTGCTGTGGGAAGAATTCGGTTCCGGCTGGGCTTCAAGCCATGCCGCCGTCTATGATCCGAAGGACGCAGGAAAATACTACGGCGGCAGCGCCGTGGACAACCAGGCATTCTTCGACGCGCAGGGCCGGCCTCTGGAATCCCTGAAGGTCTTCCGCCTCATGCGCGAAGGCAACGAGATCGAACCGGTCCCGGACGCGCTGGAGGAGGCAGAGGTCCTCTGCGACCTGAACGTGCCGCTGGAACTGCCGGAGACCGTGGATGCCATCCTGACGGACAATTCCCGCCAGCCGGTTCCCGTTGCCTGGAACCTGACGGAAGAGCAGGACCGGATCATGCATTCTTCCGGACCAAAGCAATATGAAATCACCGGTCTCGCCGACGGCCGGGAGGCCCGCTGCCGGGTATCGATGGTCGAGTTCAACTACCTGCAAGATTACAGCTTCGAGGAAGGCGGAAGCGCCTGGGTCTTCACTGACCTGAGCAAGGCGGATGAGTTATATGTGGAAGAAAAGAAGACGGATTCCCTGACGGGATCGAAGCATGCCCACTTCTGGAGTGCTGCAAAGGACAGCGTGGAATTCACGCTGGAGCAGCCCGTGCCGGACCTGCCCGAAGGCCGGTATCGTTTCTCCGTCTCCGTCATGGGCGGCGACTGCGGTGAAACGGATATCTATGCTTATGTAAAGATCAACGGAGAGACTGTTGCCCGTTCAGAGCAGATCCCGATAACTGGCTATAACAACTGGAACGTCGGCGTCGTCCCGGAAATCGATCCCCCCGCCGGCAGCGAGGTGACCGTCGGCATCTATGTAAAATGCTCCGGGGAAGGCAACGGCGCCTGGGGAAAGATCGACGACGCGCTGCTCAACACCTTGCCGTGAAGAGCCTCCCGGCCACAAGATATTGAAAACGATACCAATTGAGGAAAATAAAGGGTTATAGCCGTTATTTCTATTGACAAACGGGAAACGTTGGATTACAATCCTTTTTGAAATTGAACGGGAGAGAACAGATAAATTTTGGAGGATAGCTGTTTTCTTTCGCTTGAAAAAACAATATGAAAGGAAGATCCCCATGAAAAAGTTTCTCGCTATCGTAATGGCAGCCATCATGGTCCTGTCCGTATGCCTGACCGCCACAGCTGAGCTGGCCGGTGAGTATGACATCACCATCTGGGCTGCAGAGAATGCTGTCGACCTGACGAAGAAGCAGGTCGAAGACTTCAATGCGACCAACACAGACGGCATCAAGTTCAACGCGACCGTTGAGCCCGTATCCGAATCCGAAGCCGCCACCCAGATGATCACCGACGTCGAAGCCGGCGCTGACATCTTCAGCTTCGCTTCCGACCAGTTTGCCCGCCTGGTGCAGGCCGGTGCCCTGGCCAAGCTGGGTGCCAAGGCTGTCGAATTTGTCACCGCGAACAACGTGGGCGGCAGCATCGCCGCTGTGACCTCCGGCGATACCATGTACGCCTATCCGATGACCGCCGACAACGGCTACTTCATGTTCTATGACAAGAGCATCATCCCGGAAGAGGATGCCAACTCCCTTGAGAAACTGATCGCCGACTGCGAAGCCAACCAGAAGTTCTTCGCCTTCGATCTCCAGGGCTCTGCCTGGTACCTGGCTTCCTTCTTCTTCGGCACCGGCTGCCACTCCGTCTGGCAGACCGCCGACGACGGCACCTTCATCTCCGTGGACGATACCTTTGACAGCGACAAAGGCCTGATCGCTGCCAAGGGCCTGAAGAAACTGGTGGATTCCCCCTTCTTCCTGAGCTCCGCCTCCGTCAATGAGTTCAATTCCGGTGCCGCTGTCGTCGTCAGCGGTGTCTGGGATTACGAGGCCGCCAAGGGAATCCTGGGCGACAATCTCGGCGCGAAAGACCTGCCCTCCTTCGAAGTGGACGGCACCGAATACCACCTGGGTTCTTACAACGGCTACAAGATGATGGGCGTGAAGCCGCAGGTGGATGCCGTAAAGGGCGCCGCGATCCATAAGCTGGCCCAGTACTTGACCGGCGATAAGTGCCAGATGGAGCGTTTCGAAGCGCTGTCCTGGGGCCCCTCCAACCTGGCTGACCAGGCTTCCGAAGCTGTGCAGTCCAACCCCGCTCTGGTCGCGCTTGCCGCCCAGGATCCCTACGCCACCGTTCTGAGCCAGGTTCACGGCTCCTGGTGGGATATCGCGAAGGTCATCACCGAGGACGTGAAGGCTGCCACGGATGAGGCCGGCCTGCAGGCCGCCCTGGACAACTATCAGGAGAAGCTCGCCTCCCTGTTCACCCTGTCGGACGATGTCAAGAACGGCTGGACCATCATCGGCACCTGCAACCTGGACGACGGATTCTTCTTCACCGACTACAGCAACGAGACCCGCTCCAACTGGACCGATGACATCCCCATGGTGAAGGGCGAGGACGGCATCTGGAAGTCCGAAAAGGCGTGGCCGATGGAAGCCGGTGTCGAGTTCAAGGTCCGCCAGGGCCTGAGCTGGGACAATGCTTTCCCGGCCGACAACTTCAAGGTTGAAGAAGCGGGCACCTATTTCGTTACCTTCGACGAAGCGACCGGTACTGTCGCGCTTGTTGCTGAATAAAGCAGGATGACCGGCCGTTCATACAACGGCATAGCATGCGGCCGGAGCTGAAGATCCTTTCGGCTCCGGCTGCTTTTGTTTAATTCTGGAGAGGAGTGGATCACGGACATGACACAGCTCAGTGATCTGGAGTTCCTGAAACTGTCCAAAGGGCAGAAATTCGGGTACAGGCTGGGACGATTCTTCACCGGCATTCCCAAAGCGATCGGGAATTTCTTCCTGAAGATCGGAAACGGGCTGAAAAAAGCCGGCTCAGCCATCGGCAGAGAATTTGCCGATATCGTGAACACCTTTATCCATGGCGACTGGAAAACCAAACTTTCATTTTTCATCATGGGGTTCGGCTGTCTGGCCCGGGGGCAGATCCTCCGCGGACTGCTGTTCCTCCTGTTCGAGATCGTCTTTATCAGTTATATGATCCTGTCCGGCGGGTACTGGCTGAGCATGCTGCCTTCCCTCGGAAAAGTCGGACCCAGCGAGGAATACAACGAGGTCCTGGATGCCTACACGACCACCTATCACGACAATTCCTTCCAGATCCTGCTGTACGGCGTGCTGACGATCTTCTTCATCATCGCTTTCATCTACACCTGGCGGGTGAATGTGAAGCAGAACAAGATGGCAGAGAAGATTCTGGCCTCCGGTAAAAAACTAAAGAGCGGCAAGGACGACCTGCGCAGCGTCGTGGACGACCAGTTCCACAAAACCCTGCTGGCCCTGCCTGTGACCGGCATCTTTATCTTTACGGTATTGCCGATCCTGTTCATGATCCTGGTGGCCTTCACCAACTATGACGGCACCCACAACGGCTATACCAACAGCCTCTTCACCTGGGTCGGCCTGGACAACTTCAACACGATGCTTTCCTGGAGCGGCGGTTCAGGGGGCACACAGTCCTACGCCGCCACCTTCGGCGAGGTGCTGATCTGGACACTGATCTGGGCCTTCTTCGCCACCTTCACCAACTACTTTCTGGGCATGTTCGTGGCTATGGCCATCAACAAGAAAGGGATAAAATTCAAGAAGGGCTGGCGGACGATCCTGGTGCTGACCATCGCGATCCCGCAGTTCATCTCCCTGCTGTATGTTTCGAAGATGTTCGCCAAGAACGGCATTATCAACGGGTTCCTGCTGGACATGGGATGGATCACGCAGGCCATTGACTTTTTCGGGGACGCGAGCCGGCCCTGGCTGGCCCGGGTGACGGTGATCCTGATCAACATCTGGATCGGCATCCCCTACCTGATGCTGATCACCACCGGCATCCTGATGAACATCCCCGCGGACCTTTACGAATCTGCCAAGATCGACGGGGCTTCCGGCTGGCAGCAGTACCGGAAGATCACCCTGCCGTACATGCTGTTCGTTACGGGACCCTACTTGCTGACGAGCTTTACCGGCAACATGAACAACTTCAACGTAATCTACCTGCTGACAGCCGGCGCACCGACCAATGCCGCGGCCTCGTCGGCGTCGGGTTCAGTCGGCTATACCGACCTGCTGATCACGTGGCTGTTCAAGATCACCATGGGAGCGGAATCCAAGTATTACCTGGCCTCCGTCATCGGTATCCTGGTGTTCGTGGTTGTCGCGCTGATCTCACTGATCGTGTACAACCTGCTGCCGAGTATCAAGAATGAGGAGGATTTCCGGTGATGAGTGAAGCAACAGCCAAGCGTCACATGGGACTGAAAACCTCCCGTGCGATCTCCAATACCGCCATCCATGTCCTGCTGATCGTCATCAGCATCATCTGGCTGATTCCCTTCGTCTGCATCGTGCTGCAGTCCTTCCGGGTGGAGAACACCGGCCCTGTGGGTTATGTCATGCCCAAAGTCTGGGGAACCGACAACTATGTTAAGCTTTTCCAGACGGATTTTCCCCGCTGGTATACGAACACCTTCATCGCAGCCCTGGCCACTGCCGTCCTGCAGACGATCATCGTGCTGTGCATGAGCTACACCCTGTCCCGGTTCCGCTTCAAGATGCGGCAGCCGCTGATGCGGTTCATGCTGATCCTGGGCATGTTCCCCGGCATGCTCTCCATGATCATCCTCTACCGCGTGCTGAAGGACCTGGGCCTCACCCAGGCCAACGCGGTTCCCGGCCTGATCCTCGTCTACGTCGCCTCCTCAGGCATGGGGTATTACGTTTCCAAGGGCTTCTTTGACACGATCCCGATGTCCCTGGACGAGGCAGCCCGCGTGGACGGCGCCACCCGGGCCAAGATCCTTTATAAGATTATCCTGCCCCTTTCCAAGCCGATCGTCATCTACACGGTCCTGACCGCCTTTATGGGGCCCTGGGGCGATTACGTTTTCGCGCGCTACATCGCCTTCGGTACCTCCGCCGGCAAGAACGTGGCCGTCGGCCTGTATGACTGGCTGAACAAGGACCAGATCTCCAATTGCTACACCATGTTCTGCGCGGGCGGCGTACTGGTCGCTCTCCCCGTGACCATCCTCTTCCTCTTCCTGCAGAAGTACTATGTGGAGGGTGTCACCGGCGGAGCCGTTAAAGGATAATTCAGGAAGGAGCAAATCGATATGGCAAGCGTTAAACTGACAGACGTCAAGAAAGTCTATGACAATAAAGTCACCGCGGTCCATGACTTTAACCTGGAGATCATGGACAAAGAGTTCGTGGTCTTCGTCGGACCCTCCGGCTGCGGCAAATCCACCACCCTGCGGATGATCGCCGGCCTGGAGGACATCTCCGACGGCACCCTGGAAATCGATGGCGAGGTCGTGAACGACCTGCAGCCCAAGGACCGGGATATCGCCATGGTCTTCCAGAACTATGCGCTCTATCCCCACATGACCGTATATGACAACATCGCTTTCAGCCTCCGGCTGAAAAAAGTCCCTGAGGATGAGGTCTACGACCGGGTCACCAATGCCGCGAAGATCCTGGGCATCACCGAGTACCTGACCCGCAAGCCCCGTGCCCTGTCCGGCGGCCAGCGCCAGCGCGTCGCCATCGGCCGCGCCATGGTGCGCAACGCCAAGGTGTTCCTGATGGACGAGCCGCTGTCAAACCTGGACGCCAAGCTGCGCAACCAGATGCGCGCGGAGATCATCCTCCTCCGGCAGAAGCTGGATACGACCTTTATCTACGTCACCCATGACCAGACGGAAGCCATGACCCTCGGCGACCGGATCGTCATTATGAAGGACGGCTACATCGAGCAGGTCGGAACGCCCCAGGAGGTGTTCGACACCCCGGTGAATCTCTTCGTGGCCGGCTTTATCGGCAGTCCGCAGATGAATTTCCTTAAGGCAAACCTGGTGAAGGGCGGAAACAGCTACTACGTGGAGCTGCTGGACGTGAAGCTGCCATTGAACGACGAACAGAACGCGGTCCTGGCGCAGAAAGGCGTCGGTTCCCAGGAGATCATTCTCGGCGTCCGGCCTGAGCATACCACCGTCCTCTTTGACAACGCCGAAGATGCGATCGAATGCACTATCGACGTCAACGAGATGATGGGCAGCGAGCTGCACCTGCACCTGCGGAGCAAGAACGACGACAAGATCATCGTCCGCCTCCCCACAGTCGATCTGTCAAAAGAGCAGCGGGCTTCCCTGTCCTACGGCAACAAAATGTACATCACCTTCCCCGCGAAGGTCATGCACCTCTTTGATCCCGAAACGGAAAAAAGCCTCATTGACGGATAACAATCGTTTCTTCCGGCCGAAGAGATTCAACAACGCAGGCGCCAGCGGTGCCTGCGTTGTCTTCGATATGGAACACTCCCTTATTTTCTTCCCCACCTGTTCCGGAAATAATGAGCTGCCATCTTGGGCCTTCTGTCCCTGGTAAACAGCCCTTTCCGGTTTCCGCCCGCGCGCATCGGTCCCTCACAGGTGGCGAAATCCGCAAAGTTCCATGGCATTTCACCGATCACAAAGTCCCGCTCATCCAGGCACTCGCTCATCGCCTCATAATAGGCCACCTGGTATTCCTCGGTGAACATTTCCTCCGCCGCGCCGTGCATGCCGGCAATAGTATCCGCGCCGTACTCGGACAGGATCACCGGTTTGTGCTGATGATCCCACCAGTCCAGTTCGACCCGGAATGCGTATTTCGCTGCTTCCAGATCCCCGGACAGATTGTACCAGCCGTAATACCGGTTGATCATTACCACATCCATCGCGCGGATCACCCGGTCCCGGTCGTACCGGTTCTGACACCCCACAACCGTCACAGGCCGATTTTGCGGATCAGCTTTATGCGCGGCTTCGTACAAAGGCATCCAGTAATCGTATGCTTTGTCCGGCAGGGAATCCGTATCAGGTTCATTCCCTACGCTCCACATCACCACACAGGGGTGATTCTTATCCCGGGCAATCATATCCTTCAATACCTGTTCATGATATTCCGCCAGATTCCATCCGTAGTTTTCAGATGCCCACATACCTACCGCCGGGGTTTCGTCTACAACCACAATCCCTTCCCGGTCGCACAGCTGATACATCTCTTCCGCATAGGGGTAATGACTGGTCCGGAAACAGTTTGCATGCAGCCAGTGATAGAGGTTGATATCCGTCACGTTCAGACACTGGTCAACTCCTCTGCCGTGGAACGGACTGTCCTCATGCTTACAGGGGCCGTGAAACCGGAACGGTCTTCCGTTAATCAGGAAACGGGTCCCTTCCACCCGTACTTCCCGGATGCCGAAGGGCAGCTCATACAGATCATCGCCATATGAAAACCGTGCAGTATATAGATAAGGGATTCCGGGGCTCGGCTCCCATAACTGCGGATTGTCTATCTTCAGAATTCCCGTTCTTCCGCTGCATAGGGCTACCGGATTTTTTGTCGCGTCCAGCACCTCCGCTGTCACTTCGGCCGGAAATTCCCCGCCTTCCCCTGCCGTTTCCGTTTCATAGCGCACCTCGCCGTTCAGGGCAGGCACAAGTGTGATATCCCTGATATAGCGCCCGGGAGTAGCCAGCAATCTTACCGGGCGCTGAATCCCGGTATAATTGAAAAAGTCAAAAGCAGGCCGGTTGATGCCTCTCTCAAGCTGCATCTTTTTGCCCGCTTCCACAGAGGGAATTCCCGGATTATCCGATCCGAAGAAGACCGTCTCGCCTTCCGTACCGATCGGCAGCGTGTTATGGCTGATCCAGTTATCCGCCTCTACCGTCAGTTCAGCCGTCCCGCCCTCCTCCAGCAATCCGTTCAATTCCACTTCAAAGGGAAGGAAGCCGCCCCTGTGCGTAGCAATCTCCCGGCCGTTCGCTCATAGGTGAACTTCCTCATGCAGTCGTTCAGAATATACAGAACCCTTTTCATCTTTCTGCCTCCGGTATCTCCTCTTCATCGCAGCAGCTGAACA
This sequence comes from uncultured Eubacteriales bacterium, assembly GCA_902793605.1. GTDB lineage: Bacteria > Bacillota > Clostridia > Christensenellales > Aristaeellaceae > Aristaeella. The sequence continues at coordinate 100,581 of CADBEB010000003.1, read as the reverse complement.
GCAGGTTTATTCTTCGGGCAGATACTTCCGCAGAGTCGCCCGGACCGCGCCGGGGCCGGCGATCTCTTCCAGGAAATATCCTTCGATGCGTTCCGCCAGCGGCGTTTGGGTCAGGTCGCTGCCGAAGATCAGGCTGTTGGCCAGAATCGGGCGAAGTTTTTCCCCGATGGTTTCGGGCCTGCCGAGTTCAATCCCCTCCAGCTGTTTGCAGAGTTCCGGAACCAGCGGGTCATCGGACAGAGGCATCGCGTTGCCCCGATCATCCACAGCCAGCAGATACCGCAGCCAGCCGGCAATCACCAGCGGCAGCGCGATCAGCTGATCCGTCGGGCGGTTCTCAGCTACATAACTCTTGATCGTCTCGCCCAGACGGATCCCGACCTTCTGGGAAGTGTCCGTGGCGATGCGCTGCGGCGCATCCGGCATGAACGGATTGGGCAGGCGCTGCTGCATCACTTCGTCAATGAAATCACGCGGTTTCAGAATACCCGGATCCGTTACCACCGGCAGGCCTTCCACATACCCCAGCCGCCGGATCAGGCGGACCAGATCCGCGTCCTTCATCTCTTCGCAGATCAGCGTATAACCCAGCAGGCAGCCGTACACCGCCAGTCCTGTATGCAGCGGGTTCAGGCAGGTGGTGACCTTCATCCGTTCGGTCTTGTTAACAGTATCCCGGTCAGTAAAATACACCCCGGCCTTCTCCAGCGGCGGGCGTCCGTTCGGGAACCGGTCTTCGATCACCAGATATTGTGCCTTCTCGGCATTGACGAAGGGGGCAACGAATGTCCCGCGGGGCGTCTTCAGCGGCGCCATATCCTCGATCCCGGCTTCTTCCAGCATGGTCTGCACCGCCAGCGCGGGCCGCGGCGTAATCTTGTCGATCATACTCCAGGGGAAGGAAACCTGTTTTTCGTCCTTCAGCCATTCCGTGAAGGCGGCGGGCACAAAGCCGTTCTTCTCCCAGGCTTCTGCCGCTTCCAGGATGCTTCCCTTCAGCTTTTCGCCATTATGGCTGCAGTTGTCCATGCTGACCACCGCCAGCGGTGCCTTGCCCTGCAGGAAGCGGTGATACAGCAGCGCTGCTACAATGGTCATCGCATGCCGGGGATTTCCGGGGCCCTTCGCAAAGTCCTCCGTCACCACCGGCAGCAGGTTTCCGTCAATCTGCCGGAGGGCGTAGCCCTTTTCGGTAATCGTAAAGGAGACCATCTGCAGGGACGGTGCGGCAAAAATGTCCTTCAGCCGGGCATAGTCCGCCGTTTCATCCGGCTTTGCAACCAGCGCTTCCGACACGCTTGCGATAATCTCCTTGTCAATCGTCGCGTCCGCGTTCAGGGTCACGCTCATGGTCAGGTTATCATACCCGCCGTAGATCATGCGGATATTGTCCACGTCAAAGGTGTCCGCCGCGATGATGCCGCGGTCCGCCTCCCCTGCGTCCAGCAGCCGCTGCTGAAGAGCGGCAATGAAAGCCCGGAAAATATTCCCCGCACCGAAATGCACCCAGATCGGCGCTTCCTTCGTCTTTTCCCGCATCGCCGCGATATCATACTTCGGCAGACGCACCCCGGCCTTTTCCCATGCGGCAGTATTCTTTAGCTCCTGAAGACTTACTTTCATCGGTATTTTACCTCTTCTCGTTTTTTTCAATTGCTTCCCACAAACCGTTAATATACGCCACACCGAGCGCGCGGTCATAAAGCCCGTATCCCGGCCGTCCCTGCTCATCCCAGATCATGCGCCCGTGGTCCGGACGGATGTAGGTATCGGGGCAGGTATCATACACGGCCTTCACAATCTCATACAGATCCAGATCTCCGGTGCTGCTCAGGTGGGCCGCCTCCCGGAAGTGGTGATATCCGAGGAATTTCACATTGCGAATATGCATCGCGCCGATCCGGTCCATCTCACCAAAATGCCGGATAATAGCGGGAATATCGTTGTCCGGGTTCGATCCCAGCGATCCGGTGCACAGGCACAGGGAGTTGGCGGGGCTGTCGTGCAGCTTCACCATCTTATCGAAATCCTCCTGGCTGTGGGTAATCCGCGGCAGACCGAAAATCGGCCAGGCAGGGTCATCCGGATGGCAGGCCAGCCGTACGCCGACTTCCTCGCACACCGGGCAGACCGCGTCCAGGAAATACTTGAAGTTCTTCCGCAGATCATCCGGCCCGATGTTCTCATACTGCTTCAGGGTTTTCTCCAGCAGGGCCAGCCTCTCCGGCTCCCATCCGGGCAGCGTGAATCCCTGGCTGCTTTCCGCCGTCCTGCGGACGATTTCCAGCGGACCCATCTCGCCCAAATCCTTCTCGTCAAAATACAGGCTGTTGCTTCCGTCCTCCGGGATTATCCGGGCCAGATCCGTCCGAAGCCAGTCAAACACCGGCATAAAATTGTAAATCACAACCTTCACGCCGTTACGGGCCAGCATCCGGACTGTGGAGATATAGTTCGCTATATATTCATCCCGGCTGGAAAGACCCAGCTTGATATCCTCGTGAACGTTGACGCTCTCAATCACCTCAATCTCAAGGCCCGCCTCGTTCACTTCCTTTTTCAGTGTCTTGAACTCCTCCTCCGGCCAGTCCGCGCCGGCAGGCTTGTCCAGTAGGCCCATCAGACCGGTCATGCCGGGAATCTGCTTCACATACTTCAGCGGGATCGGATCAGACTGGCTTCCATACCAGCGAAATGTCATTTTCATCGGATTCATTCTCCTTTACTGTAGATTTCGGACACATCAGAGGAATTATTCCGCCTCTGTTTTAAAAAAGTGTAACATGTTGCAAGCCGAAAAACAACATCATTTATATGGACGAAACGGCTCTGTTTCAGGCAAATCAAGACTGGGAATTTGACAGTATTCAGCTTTATCCTTATTTTCAGAGTTTGGCCCGGATCATTCCAATCAGCTCATCATACTCTTCCTGCGCAAGCGTGACTTCATGGGGATTCATCGCGAAAATGCCGCCCCATTCAAAGCCATCCCTGTATTTCGGCACCAGATGGAAATGCAGATGATGCATCGTATCTCCGTATGCGCCGAAATTGATCTTGTCCGGATGAAACAGTTCATGCAGGATCTCCGCCACATGATTGATGTCTTCCATGTATTGCGTCCGTTCCTCCACAGTCAGCATCGTAATATCGTCCACATGCTTTTTGCACGCAACGATCACCCGGCCGCGGTGGCTTTGCTCCTTAAACAGAATGACCTTCGACATCGGCAGTTCGCCAATCTTGATCCCAAAGGCATCCAGCAATTCTCCCTCCATGCAGTAAGAACAGCTTTTCATTTCCTCCGTCATGTACAGTCCCTCCTTGTTGTATGGAATCCCAAGTCCTTTTTCGTGATAAAGTTTTTCTTGTTCCGGATAAATATTTGTAAGAATCCGCCAAGAAAAAACATCTTATAGATACTAAATACCGAATTCAATGCGAATCGGCAGTTGTTTGCGTATTAGATCTCATTCGTGTGTTGATTGCCGAAAACAATACCAACAAAACAATGGAGACGAGAATTGCTGTCATGCTGCTCTCAAAGCCGCCGTTTTGAGCAAGAACCCCTACCAGTACCGGCATCAGGATGCCGCCGGCTGCTCCGAATACCAGCAGGGTGCCCGTGGCCAACGGATAGGTGTTGGTATAATATGCCGCATCTGAATAGATCATGGGGCAGATTCCGGCCATACAAAATCCCATTCCCGCAACACACAGCGTCACCACAGGAATAACAGAAGCGAAGAGCATTCCGGCAAAAAATGCTGCCATTCCAAGAGAAGCAATGAACATAAGGACCTTCTGAAAAATTCGGCGGGAAAGCCAGGCGCAGGTGAGTCGACCTACAAGGATCACAGCCCACAAGAGGGTAGCCATGGACTGACTGTATGCATTAACGCCGTTTTCTCCCATCGAAGTAAAAAGTGACTGCTTCTGTTGCAGATAGGTCACAAGCCAACCGTTGATGGCATACTCAGAGCAGATATAAAACAGCATCATCCCGGCAAATACCAGGAAAGCCGGTTCCCTGATAAACTTAAAAGAACGCGCTTCTTTTTGTTTCCGGTCCGGCCGGTCATCCGGAACGGTCGTCCGGGAGAACAAAAAGACAGCAATCGCACCGCAGATTACCACAAAGAAAAGGCCTGCCTGCCATGAAATGATCCTGCTGAGGACAAGAAAGGCGATCGGCGCGATGATAGCACCGACAGCAAAACATGCATGCAGAATGTTTGCTGCAGCAGGATTTCCGTCTGAAAGAACATTGACTGTATGATTGTTGAAATTACTTACAGCACCCCGACCAATCCCCGTAAGCACAAAGGCAGCAAAGAGAACTCCCGGCAGACCTGTAACCGCCATCAATGCCATACCCACATATGCCGTTGATGCCAGTAGCATAATAGACCGGCGACGTCCCAGATAAAAAGGCACGATGCCGGAAACAAATCCAGCAATAAGATTGCCGATGGAATGCGCTGACAGCAGCACGCCACTGAAAGAATCCGAGAGTCCCCAGCTTCTTTTCAGATCCGGCATAGCAGAGCCAAGCATCAAGAATACCAGGCCGTTGCAGAAAAACGCAAAAAAACAGGTCAGCAGCAGCCTTCGCCGGGAAGGTTCCATTTGATGGATAAAAGAGAACATCAGTATGCTCCTTGAAAAATCCCCCGGAGCAAAAATCCGGGGGATTTTGTTTCATCAGATTCAGAATCAGACCGCGTATCCAGCCAGCGAGGGCAGCCAGAGGCTGATCTGAGGAATAAAGGTGATCAGCAGCAGGGCGACCAGCATGCAAATATAGAAGGGCAGCGTCGCACGAACCACTTTTTCCATTGGCCGTTTCGCAACAGCAGAACCGATGAACAGCACCGCTCCGACTGGCGGAGTCAACAAACCGATACCGCAGTTGAGCACTACCATGATGCCGAACTGGATCGGGCTGATGCCGATGGACATCGCCACGGGCAGCAGGATCGGGGTCGCGATCAGGATAATCGGCGCCATGTCCATGATCATACCGAGAACCAGCAGGATCAGGTTCAGCAGCAGCGCCACGACGATCGGGCTGGAGGAGATCGATGTGATCAGCTGCGCGGCCTTGGCCGGCACATGCAACAGCGTCAGGCAGTTGCCAAAGGCTGCCGAGAAAGCGATCAGGATCAGCACGATGGACAGCGTCTCCACACAGCTTTCCAGCGACTTCCACACGCTCTTCCAGTTCAGTCCCTTGTAGACGAACACGGAGACGAGCAATGAATAGACAACCGCGATGGCGGCGGACTCGGTGGCGGTGAAAACGCCGCCCACGACACCGACCACCACGATCAGCACAGCCAGCAGGGCCCAGATGCTCTTTCCGAGCTGTTTCACAAAGTTACTGACAGAGAACCTTTCGCCCTTGGGGTAGTTCCGCTTTACGGAAATGATGTAGGACCCCACCATCAGGGAAATCGCCAGGATCGCTCCGGGCAGGTATCCTGCCATAAACAGCGCGCCGACCGAGATACCGCCGGCTGTGGTTGCGTAAATAACCATGTTATGGCTCGGCGGAACCAGCAGGCCTTCACAGGAGGATGTAATGGTAACGGCGGTGGAAAAGTCTGCGTCGTAGCCTTCATCCACCATCATGGGGATCAGGATCGAACCCAGGGAGGCCGTATCCGCGGAAGCGGAGCCGGAGATGCCGCCGAAGAAGTAGGAGGCCACGATATTCACCATCGCCAGTCCGCCGCGCATCCAGCCGACCAGCGAGTTTGCCAGTGAAATCAGTTTGTCTGAAATACCTCCCGTCCCCATCAGCACGCCCATTGTAATAAAGAAGGGCACCGCCATCAGGGAGAATGACCAGACGCCTTTGACCATCTGCTGTGAAATGGTCTGCAGCGGCTGCTCCATGGACATCATGCAAAAAATCGTGGAAAGGCCGACAGCATAGGCAATCGGAAACCGCATCAGGATCATAACCAGGAAGCTGCCAAGCAGAATGACAGTTGATAAGGTTTCAGCATCCATGCTTATTTCGCCTCCTTTTCAGTTTGATCCTTAACCCAGAAGGATTCCAGGTGCTGGAAAATCTGTTCCAGCTCAAAAATAATCATGCTGATTCCGGCAACCGGAACCGGCAGGTACTGCCAGAATTTGCTGAGTCCGGGGAGTGAAGCGTATTTGCCTCTCAGGCTCAGGGGAGAATTGCAGAACCGGAAGCCGTAGATGACCAGGAATACGCCCAGGGCCAGTACGGCGAAGTCAGCGATCAGATCCAGCACTTTGATGGCATTCTTCAGCAGGTACTTGTCAAAGGCTGTCATCCGGATATGCGCTGCGCGCCGGATGGACAGGCTTGCTGAAAGAACCGTCATGTAAACCATCAGTGTCAGGATGATTTCCTCGCTCCAGTGGGGATCGTTGATAAAGGGAATATACCTTCCCGCGACAGACCAGCAGGTAATCAGGATATCGCCGATCAGAAGGATCTTGCAGATGAACATCAGGATCTTGTAGGTCCAGTCATAAAGAGGTTTGATCTTCTCCAGCCTGCGGAAAAGAGCAGGAACATTGCCGGCTGACAAAACGGACACTCCTTTCAAAACCAGAACGGTCAATTCAAGCAAAAGCGGGGGATGCGGGAATACCCACATCCCCCGAAGGGATTCTGCGAGAGAAGAATTACTTCATGCTCAGAATCTGCTGGAATACTTCGTCCTGTCCGTTGATGTTCGCATCCACGGTTGCCTTGACAGCCTCGATCCACGGGGCCTTGTCCGGCACTTCGATGATGTGGATACCATCGGCCTTCAGGGCTTCCAGTGTCTCAGCTTCCTTGGCTTCGCTGACTTCACGGCACTTCTGGGAAGCATAGGTGGCAGCTTCCTGGATCCAACCCTGCTGCTCTTCAGACAGCTTGTTCCAGGCGGTGTCGGTGATGATCAGCTGGATGGCACCCAGGGTGTGGCCGTCCATCATGAAGTAAGGAGCAACTTCCTGGAAAGCGTTGGACTTATAGTTGGCGGTGGGCTGCTCAGCGCCGTCGACAACACCGGTCTGCAGCGCGCTGTAGAGTTCGGTGAAAGGAACGGTCGTAGCAGCGGCGCCTAGGCCGGAAACCATACCGGTCATAACCGGGTCGGAGGAAACGCGGATCTTCAGGCCCTTCAGGCTGTTGATGTCTGTCACTTCGTTCTTGAAGAAGAAATGGCGGAAGCCTTCTTCGCCGTAAGCCAGGCCGCGGAGGGGCAGGCCTACAGTCTGAGGCTCATTCAGGAATTCCTTGGCCAGATCGCTGTTGGCGAAATTCCAGAAATGATCACGGTTCTCGAACACATAGGGCAGGGAGAGCAGGGTGGCCTTGGTGCAGCCGTACTGGCTCAGTGCGAAGGCGGAAATACGGCACACATCCGTCACGGTACCGCCGCCGAGCAGATTGTCCAGGATCTGGTCTTCCGATCCCAGCACGCCGCTGGCCTGGATGTCGATGACGATGGCGCCGCCGGACAGCTCTTCAACCTTTTCCTTGAAAGCTTTGGCAACTTCACCGACGATGGTGCCCTCGATGGGGTTCACTTCTGCGTAGGTCAGGGTGATCGGGTCATCAGCCAGCGCAGCAGCACAGCTGAGAACCATGATCAGGGCAAGAAACAGACCAATCAGTTTTTTCATGGGATTTCCTCCTGTTCATTTTGCGGAGAATTCAGTTCATCTCCGTCTTGATGTGAAAAGTGTACCATAACAAACCATAAATGACAACATAAATTTTATGGACAAAACGGTTCTGTATCTGTCTAAAATGGCAAGAGCCGCAAAACCGGACAGCACTTTATAATTAATGAAGCAAGCAATTTCGGTGTTTCAGAGATGGAAAATAAAGGTACGAAACAGGACAAAACGGATTTTTGATTGCCAAGCAGGCTGATTTCTGCTATGCTGAAGGCGGTATGGGGACATTACTGTAAACAGAAACCTTTGCATCCGGAGGAACCCATGGCGGAGAATCAGATTGTAACGATCCCGGTGAGGCTCGACGAAAAAACCTTTCGCCGTTTCGCTCATTTTGATATGCTTCGCCTGCGCAGGCGCTGGGTCAGGCCGCTGGTATTCGCTTTGATCCTGTGCGCTTTCGCCGCGGTCGCTCTGGCCACGCACCTCCCCCAGAGCGGGATGATCGCCGCTGTGCTGCTGGTTGTGGGCCTGGGGCTTCCCGTGGTTTATATTGGTATGTTCCTGTCGCAGGTCAATATGCAGGCTGAACGGTGGAAACTGGGCAAAGGCCGGGCTGTCTATACCGTAAAACTTTCCGGGGAGGGGTTTCAGGTCATCAGCGACCGGAAGCAGGAAAACACCGGCATCATCCCCTGGGAAAAAGCGGCCCATGCTTTCCGCAGGAAGGACTGTATCTATCTCTATGCCACCCCGGTTAAGGCTTTCCTTCTTCCGTCCGGTCAGGCAGACATGCCGGACGAGACAGTTTGGACGGTTATTGAAGACGGAATCGGTGTCCGGAAATGTAATTCATCAGGAGGTAAAGGGAAATGAAGGGAATCGTCAGTCATCACAGCGAAACAGCCGTCCGCGATCTGGGCGCTGGGAACACCCGGCGTATCCTGGCGTGGAATGAACAGTTGATGGCGGTGGAGGTCGGTTTTGACAAGGGCACCGTCGGCGCGGTCCACACACACCCGCATACCCAGTGCAGCTATGTGCTGTCAGGGCGCTTCAGCTACAGTGTGGAGGGTGAGGAAACCATTCTGGAACAGGGCGACAGTATCATCGTACCCGCGGGACTTCCCCACGGAACGGTCTGCCTGGAACCCGGCATGCTCCTGGATGTCTTTACCCCCTGCCGCGAGGATTTTCTGGCCAGGTAAGAAATCACTCCGTTTTTACACGAATCATATCCGTTTTGTCCATAATTTGTACGGACGTTTCGCAACCCTTGATTTTCCTTGAATCAGGGGTTGTTTTATGCCCGTTTTAAAGGGATTTCTGACTTTTCGGCCTTCTTGACGCCAATGGTCTTTCTGGTGTATTTTTTATGTATAAAATCCATATTCGGAGGAGAAAGGGATGGAACAGCTTAACTACCGGGTACTGAAAAATGCAGGTTATAATGGTTACATTCTGGAAAACGCGCCGGAGAAAGTCATGCAGTTCGGTGAAGGCAACTTCCTGCGCGCCTTCGTGGACGACTTTATTGATATCGCAAATGAAAAAGCCGGTTTCAACGGCAAGGCGGTCCTGGTGCAGCCGATTGCCCAGGGCCTGACAGAGCTGATCAATAAACAGGAAGGCCTCTATACCCTGTATCTCCGGGGCAGCGAAAAAGGCGTCAAGGTAGATGACAAGCGGGTGATCTCCGCAGTCAGCCGGTGCCTCAATCCCTATGGCGAATGGGACAAAGTGCTGGAGCTGGCGAAGAGCGACGACCTGGAAATCATCGTTTCCAACACGACCGAAGCCGGCATCGTACATGATACGGAGAGCACCTTTGACCAGGCGCCGCCGCTCTCCTTCCCCGCGAAACTGACCCGCGTGCTCTATGAGCGCTTCACCGCCGGAAAACCAGGCATCGTGATGCTCAGCTGCGAACTGATCGACAACAACGGCAAGGAACTGCTGAAGTGCGTCAACCAGTATATCGACGACTGGAGGCTGAGCGATGACTTCCGCCGCTGGGTGAACGAAAAGAACATCTTCTGCTCCACCCTGGTCGATCGAATCGTTCCCGGAAGAATCCGTGATCCGAAGGAAGTCGAGGCGCTGGATGCGGCCAACGGCTATTCGGATCCGCTGACGGATGTGGGCGAGGTCTTCGGCATCTGGGTCATTGAGGGGCCGGACGGCCTGGAAGACCGTCTTCCCTTCAGGAAGGCCGGCGTACCCGTGATCGTGGTGCCGGACGTCACACCCTACAAGAAACGGAAGGTCCGCATCCTGAACGGCGCACACACGGGGTTCGTACTCGGAGCGTACCTGGCCGGGTACGACATCGTGCGGGACTGCATGCATGACGACACCATCCTAGGCTATATGAACAAAATGCTCTACGATGAAGTGATCCCGACCCTGCCGCTGGACAGGAAAGACCTGGAAAACTTCGCGCAGGCCGTGCAGGACCGCTTCAACAATCCCTTCGTGAACCACGAGCTGATGAGCATCAGCCTGAACTCCACCAGCAAGTGGCGGGCACGGAACATGCCGACCTTCCTGGACTATGTGAAAGAAAAGGGCGAGCTTCCTCCCTGCCTGACGACCAGCTTCGCGGCCTACATCGCCTTCTACAGCAACGAGCCGCAGGATCTGACGGACAAGGGGCTGGTGTGCCGCAGGCCGAAGGGTAATGACTATACAGTCAGCGACGACCGGTATGTGCTGGAATTCTACTGGGCACACCGGAATGACAGTCCGGAGGAACTGGTGCACGCGGTAATGACCAACACGGAAATGTGGGGTCAGGACCTGACGGAAGTAAATGGCTTTGAGGAAGCGGCGGTCCGCATCCTGAAGACGATCCGCGCCGACGGCGCAGTGGCAGCCTATAAGGCCTGCCTGGCATAAGGAGGGAAAACGCATGACGGACATGATGAAACAGTTGCAGAAGATCGGAATCGTCCCGGTGGTGGTGCTGGAAAACGCAGAGGACGCGCTGCCCCTGGCGGAGCGGCTTGTCAAAGGCGGCCTGCCCTGCGCGGAAGTGACCTTCCGTACCGCGGCCGCGGAAGAATCCATCCGGCGGATGGCCAAAGCCTTCCCGGAAATGATCATCGGCGCAGGGACCGTGCTGACCACGGAACAGGCAGACCGGGCGATCGACGCAGGCGCGAAGTTTATCGTCAGCCCCGGCTTCAACCCGAAGGTCACTGAATACGTGCTGAAAAAGGGCGTTCCCATGACGCCCGGCGTCTGTACGCCGACAGAGATCGAAGCCGCCCTGCAGTTTGACCTGGACGTGCTGAAGTTCTTCCCGGCGGAGCCTGCCGGCGGCCTGAAGATGATCAAGGCGCTGGCCGCACCCTACGTCGGCGTGAACTTTATGCCCACCGGCGGAATCAGCGCGGCGAACGTGCGGGAGTATCTGGCCTATAACCGGATCGTCGCCTGCGGCGGCAGCTGGATGGTCAGCGGCAAGCTGGTCAAGGAAGGACAGTTTGATGAAATCGAACGGCTCGTACACGAAGCCGCGGACATCGTGAAAGAGATCAGGGGGTAAAAAAGTATGAACCTTAATCTGAAACCTGCTGAAGAATGCCGCTATGACGCGGTATCCCTGGGAGAAGTCATGCTTCGCCTGGATCCCGGCGAAGGCCGGATCCGCACCGCGCGGGAGTTTAAAGTCTGGGAAGGCGGCGGTGAATACAATGTAGTCCGGGGCCTTCACAAGTGCTTCGGCCTGAAGACCGGTGTGCTGACCGCGTTTGCGGACAATGAAGTCGGTAAACTGCTCAGAGACCTGATCGAGCAGGGCGGCGTGGACACGAGCCTGATCTGCTGGAAAAAGACGGATGGCATCGGCCGTATCTGCCGGAACGGCCTGAACTTCACAGAGCGCGGCTACGGAATCCGGGGCGCCGTAGGGTGCTCTGACCGCGCCAACACTGCCATCTCGAAGGCCACCCCTGAAGACTTTGACTTTGATTACATCTTCGGCAAACTGGGGGTTCGGTGGCTGCATACAGGCGGGATTTACGCCGCGCTGTCCGAACAGAGCTGCGAGACGGTCATCGCCGCCTGCAAGACGGCGAAGAAATACGGCACGCTGATCTCTTACGACCTGAACTACCGTCCTTCTATGTGGTCCGCCATCGGTGGACTGGAAAAAGCCCGGGAAGTCAACCGCGAGGTTGCAAAGTACGTGGACGTCATGATCGGCAACGAAGAAGATTTCACTGCCTGTCTGGGACTCCAGATCGAAGGAAACGATGAGAACCTGAAAGAACTGAATCTGGACGGATACTATAAGATGATCGCGGAAGCCGCAAAGCAGTATCCCAATTTCAAAGCCATCGCCACCACGCTGCGCACAGTCAAAACCGCCACGGTGAACGACTGGAAAGCGATCTGCTGGGCGGATGGAAAAGTCTACATGTCAAAGGCTTATGACAACCTGGAGATCCTGGACCGCGTCGGCGGAGGCGATTCGTTCGCTTCCGGCCTGGTCTACGGCCTGATGACCACCGGCGATCCGGAACTGGCTGTGAATTACGGCGCCGCCCACGGCGCACTGGCCATGACCACCCCCGGTGACACCAGTATGGCCAGCAGGGAAGAAGTAGAATCCATCATGAAGAACGGCAGCGCCCGGGTGAAACGATAATAAAGGAGAATGATTCTATGAAACAGTTTCTGGATAAGGATTTCCTGCTGAACACCGAAGCCGCGAGAAAACTATACCATGAAGCGGCAGAAAAGCAGCCGATCATCGACTACCATTGCCACCTGAATCCCCGGGAAATTTACGAGGATATCCGGTATGAGAACATCACCCGGGTCTGGCTGGGCGGCGATCACTACAAATGGCGCCTGATGCGCTCCGCAGGCGTGCCGGAAAAGTACATCACCGGTGATTCGAGCGACTGGGAAAAGTTCGAGAAATACGCCGAGGTGCTGGGCAAGGCCATCGGCAATCCCCTGCACCACTGGAGCCACCTGGAGCTGCGCCGCTTCTTCGGCTATGAAGGCATCCTGAACAAGCAGACCGCAAAGGAGGTCTGGGAGCTCGCCAACGCAAAGTTGCAGAGCGAAGGGTATACCTCCCGCGGGCTCATCATGATGAGCAATGTGGACACGATCTGCACCACGGATGACCCGGTGGACACGCTGGAGTGGCATGAGAAGCTGGCAGCGGACAAATCCTTCCCCGTGACGGTGCTGCCCGCCTGGCGCCCGGACAAGGCCATGAACCTGGAGAAACCCTCCTTCCTCGAATATCTTGCCCAACTGGAGGCGGCGGCCGGCATGAAGATCGCTTCCTTCGCGGATATGAAGACAGCCCTGTCAAGGCGCCTGGACTTCTTCGCCGCCCACGGCAGCAAGCTGAGCGACCATGCCCTGAATTACGTCATGTACGCGCCGGCCTCCGAAGCGGAGATCGAAGCTATCTTCGCCGCCCGGCTGAACGGCACACTCCCGGACGCGGAAGCGGAAGCGAAATTCAAGACCGCCTTTATGACGGCCATGGCCGGGGAATACACCCGCCGCGGATGGGTCATGCAGCTGCATTACGGCTGCCGTCGGGATAACAACCTCGGCATGTTCCGTGCCATGGGACCGGATACCGGCTTCGACTGCGTGGACAACTATGCCCCCAGTGCCCAGACCGCTGCATTCCTCGGCATGCTTGAGGATGCCGGCAGCCTGCCGAAGACGATTCTTTACAGCCTGAACACCAACGACAACGCCGCCATCGACACGATCCTGGGCTGTTTCCAGAACGATACGGCAGTGGGACGGATCCAGCACGGTTCCGCCTGGTGGTTCAACGATCACTTCGATGGCATGAGCGACCAGCTGAAGAGCCTGGCTTCCCTGGGCTACCTGGCAGGTTTCGTCGGCATGCTGACGGACAGCCGCAGCTTCCTGAGCTATCCGCGGCATGAATACTTCCGCCGCATCCTCTGCCGGATCTTCGGCGAATGGGTGGAGGAAGGCTTCTATCCGGAGGATTTCGATACCCTGAAGGAGATCGTCGCGGATATCAGCTACAACAACGCAAAACGGTATTTTGCTTTTGAAAAGAAACAGTAATATCAAAGGAGCGGAAACAATGGATATTCGTTACAGCTGCAATCAGCGGGATTTCAAGCGCTATACGACCGAGGAGATCCGGAAGGAATTCCTGATCGAAAAACTATTCGAAACGGACCAGGTGACCGCCGTCTACAGCCATGTGGACCGGATGGTGACCCTGGGCGTCATGCCGGTGAAGGAAAAGGTCTCCATTGACAAGGGGCTCGATATCTGGCACTGCTTCGGAACCGAATTCTTCCTCGAGCGCCGGGAGTGCGGCATGTTCAACGTCGGCGGTACCGGAAAGGTCATCGCGGACGGAACCGTCTATGAACTGGGCTATAAGGACTGCCTGTACCTGACCCGCGGCGTGAAGGAAGTATACTTCGAAAGCACAGATCCCGCCCAGCCCGCGAAGTTCTATCTCGTCTCCGCTCCGGCCCACTGCAGTTATGAAAACCGCCTGCTGAAGATTGCGGACGCAGCCAAGAAGCCCTGCGGCGACGCAGCAACCAGCAACAAGCGGGTGATCAACCAGTTCATCCACCCCTCCGTGCTGAAGACCTGCCAGCTGAGCATGGGCATGACCGTACTGGAAAGCGGCAGCGTCTGGAACACGATGCCGGCCCACACCCATGAACGCCGGATGGAAGTGTATTTCTATTTCGAAGTGCCGCAGGACAACGTCGTCTTCCACATGATGGGCCAGGGACAGGAAACGCGGCATGTGGTCATGCAGAACGAGCAAGCTGTCATCTCACCCTCCTGGTCCATCCATGCCGGCGCAGGCACCAGCAACTACACGTTTATCTGGGCGATGGGCGGGGAAAACCAGGCCTTCGACGATATGGACACCATCCCCACGACGGAGCTGCGGTAAGGGGGCAAAACGATGGACATGAATGCTTTCAGCCTGAAGGGCAAGGTGGCATGGATCACCGGAGCCAGCTACGGGATCGGCTTTGCAATCGCTGAAGCCTATGCGGCCGCCGGAGCGACGATCGTTTTCAATGACATTAACCGGGAACTGGTGGACAAGGGCCAGAAAGCCTATGCTGAAAAGAAGATCGACGCAAAAGGCTATGTCTGCGACGTGACAGACGAGGACGCCGTGCAGATGTTGGTCCGGCAGATCGAAAAAGAAGTCGGAGTGATCGATATTCTGGTCAACAATGCCGGAATCATCCGCCGCATCCCCATGACCGAAATGAGCGCGGAAGAGTTCCGCAAAGTGATCGACGTGGACCTGAACGCCCCGTTCATCTGCGCCAAGGCGGTTATCCCTGCCATGATCAAAAAAGGGCACGGCAAGATCATCAACATCTGCAGCATGATGAGCGAGCTGGGCCGGGAAACGGTATCCGCCTATGCGGCGGCCAAGGGCGGCCTGAAGATGCTGACGCGGAATATCTGCTCCGAATACGGCGGGCACAACATCCAGTGCAACGGCATCGGACCAGGCTATATCGCCACACCCCAGACCGCTCCCCTGCGGGAAAAGCAGCCGGACGGCAGCCGCCATCCCTTCGACCAGTTCATCATCGCCAAAACACCGGCTGCCCGCTGGGGCACGCCGGAGGACCTCCAGGGGCCGGCCGTTTTCCTGGCTTCCGACGCCAGCAATTTCGTGAACGGACACATCCTCTATGTGGACGGCGGCATCCTGGCCTATATCGGAAAGCAGCCGTAAGAACGACGATTATCGGAGATTAAGCAAAATGAACAAACTCGTACAGATCACCCCGAAGGATCTCGTCGCCGTGGCGCTCATGCCGCTGCAGGCGGGCGAAACCATTGATTACGGAGCCGGAACGGTCACGCTCCTGCAGGATCTGCCCATGGGCCATAAAGTTGCGCTCCGGGCGATCCGAAAAGGTGAGCCAGTCATCAAGTACGGCTTCCCCATCGGTGAAGCCACGCAGGACATCCCGGAAGGCGCGCACATTCATACCCACAACCTGCACACCCTGCTCTCCGGAAAAAAGGAGTACGAGTGGCATCCGATCCATCCCGGGCAGGAGAAGAAACAGCCGGCTGTGTTCCAGGGCTATCCCCGGAAGATCGGCCGTCCGGGCATCCGGAACGAGCTGTGGATCCTGCCGACGGTCGGCTGCGTGAACGATATCGCCGCCGCCCTGGCGCACCGGGCACAGAAGCTGGCCGGCGGACCGGTGGAAGGCGTGTATTCCTTCCGGCATCCCTACGGATGCAGCCAGATGGGTGACGACCAGGAAAACACCCGGAAGGTGATTTCTGCCCTGGTAAAGCATCCGAACGCCGGTGGTGTCCTGCTGCTGGGCCTGGGCTGCGAGAACAGCGGCATTGAACAGCTGAAACCCTACCTGGGTGATTATGATCAGAACCGGATCCGTTTCCTGGTTTGCCAGGAAGTGGAGGACGAGCTGGAAGCCGGTGAAAAGCTGCTGGAGGAACTGGCGGCAAACATGCAGGCGGACCGCCGGACAGACTGCCCAGCGGACCAGCTTGTGATCGGTATGAAGTGCGGCGGGTCGGACGGATTGTCCGGCATCACAGCCAACCCGACCATCGGCGTCTTCAGTGACCTGCTGACTGCCATGGGCGGCACGACGATCCTGACCGAAGTTCCTGAGATGTTCGGCGCAGAGACCATCCTGATGGACCGCTGCGGCAGCGAGGAGCTGTTCGGAAAGACCGTTCACCTGATCAACGATTTCAAGGCATATTTCGAAAGCTACCATATGCCGGTTTACGAGAATCCCTCTCCCGGCAACAAGGCCGGCGGGATCACCACCCTGGAGGACAAGGCGCTGGGCTGCACACAAAAGAGCGGCAGTTCCGCCGTGAAGGGTGTCCTCGCTTATGGGGAGCCGGTCACGACCACCGGACTGAACCTGCTCTCCGCCCCGGGAAACGACCTGGTCGCCGCTACGGCTGAAGCCGTTTCCGGCGCGCAGATGGTTCTGTTCTCCACCGGCCGGGGTACGCCTTTCGGCTGCCCGGTGCCGACGGTAAAGATCGCGACCAACACCCCGCTGGCACAGAAAAAACGCGGCTGGATCGATTTCAACGCCGGTCGTCTGCTGGAGGGAATGACCCTCGGTGAGCTGGGCAGGGAGCTCCTGGAGCTGGTGCTTCAGGTTGCCTCAGGCAAACAGACAAAAGGCGAAGAAAACGGCTGCCGCGATCTGGCCATCTTCAAACAGGGGGTTACCCTGTAAGCAAATCTATAATAGCCTGATCCTGGGGCTTTCTGCGTCAGGAACCGGTACGGTGTTCACGCGCCCGGAATTGGGATAATTACGCGGCGCGACGCCGTACCTTTTTTTGAACATCTTTGAGAAATACAGCGAATCACGGAAACCGCACAAAAATGCGATGTCCATGATGGTCCGCGCACCAGCGCTGTCATCGGTCACCAGCAATTCCGCAGCCATCTTCAGGCGCTTGTCCACCAGGTAACGGTGCGGCGTGACGCCCATTTCCTTCTGAAACAGTTTCCGCAGGTAATCGTAGCTGAAGGGCAGGGAGCGCATATACGCATCAAGCTCATAGCTGCTGTCTGCGTAATTGGCGATAATGTTGTTCTCGATCTGGGCCACGACCGGCGTCAGGGTTACCCCGGTCCGGTAAGCAGCCAGATAGCAGCTGATCAGGTCGCCATACAGGGATAGCAGGGCCGCCGCTTCCTTCCGGTCGGAATAAAACTGGAAATAGGCACCATTGAAAGCATCCAGCAAAAAGTGATTGGGGTCGTCTGAGATAACCAGCGGAGCGATAAAACACAGCGACGGCGAGACCATATTGATATGGATGTTCTGGAATCCGTCTTCACTGCCGTTGGTATGAGGTACCATCGGCGGAATAATCACAACGTCGCCTTCCCGGTATGCCAGCGTTTCCCCGTCAAAGCCAAAGGCGCCGGAACCACCGGTACAGTAAACAAACTCCCAGCTCTCATGAGCGTGCAGGGAAATGGAATACTTCATTGTCAGTTTTCCAACGTAAGTAATATCGTTCACGATGGCTCCTCCTTCGCTTCAGGGCTCATCCATGCTGCTCTTTCAGTTCTTTCTTGTTCGCATACATATCCTGGTCCGCTCTCCTGAACACGTCCGCTACAGTATGATCCTCCTGCGGATCATACAGAGCGATCCCGGAGGCTACGATGGCCCCGGCCTTTTTCTTTTTGTGGGTCATGGAAGCCTCCCGGATCGTCTGCATCAGCGTTTCCCGGTTCTCATAATCCTTTCCGGAGAGGATGACCGCGAACTCATCCCCTCCGGTCAGGTCGAGGGGGAAAGAAATCCGGTCAGCCCTGTCAGAACAGTTTTCCATTCATGATGGCCAGGATCAGGTTGCCGCTGTTGAACAGCGGCGCCAGCGCACTTTGAGCGATCAGATCATTGATCCCCGTAACCGGAACCATCGTCTGGATCAGGGGTAGCAGCGCAAAGGCCACAAAGCACAACAGCACGCCTCGCAGCAATCCCAGTGCGCCGCCCGCGATAGAGTTCAGTTGTTTGAGTACCGGGAACCTGAACACAACCTTCAGGAAGTTCAGCACAAAGTGCAGCACGATCAGCAGCACCACAAAGCACAGGATGAAGCAGATCACGTTCAGGATCGCACCGACAATGGTCTGGGAGACATAGCTCCCAACATCGGCTGTGATCCCGAAGGCCTTGTTCTCCAGGTTACTCCGCAGGAGCGTGCTCAGCGGCGCGGGCAGGTTGACCTTATTCAGTATGTCCGCGATTGTGTTCTGCGTCAGGGAAGTCACGCTGGTGCTCGCCAGCGTCTGGTCCCCGATCTTGGTTGCCGCGTCGGTATAGGATACCAGCGTCTTGAGCATATCCGGATTGTTCTGGACCAGCGCCGCCACCTTCGGACTCAGCCAGAAGCTGAGTCCCAGGGAGAGCAGGCATCCGGCCACGGAGGCTACCGAGGATATGAATCCCCGATACAGGCCGACCAATACGCTCAGTCCCAGTATCGCGATGATCACAATATCCACAATGTTCATTGCATCACTTCCCCTTCAGTTTCCGCGGGCACTTCTTCCGTGCTTCCGTCAGCACCGGATCGTGGTCCCCGCCATCGGCATACATCCCGTTGAATTCCCTGATCGTCTCTTCCCGTTCCGGCGCGTTGCAGAGTGGACAGGGCTTCATCTTCCTGTTCTCCTCCTTGTCGAGTTCGCCGTAGGTCAGGGTAATGACTGTTTTTTTTCCTTTGATCTGGCTGCACCGGTCCGTCGTATGGTAATTGCCGTTTTTCTTTTTCACACAGTACAAAACGGTGTCTGCTTCAGGAACCGGTACCTGTCTTCCCTGCCAGTCTTCCCAGATGATGATTTTCGTGTTCTTTTTGTAATTGTTCCAGATCCATTTCTGGTTCACACCCTCGGGGGATGCCTGCCGCTGTACCCGGATGCAGCCGTGGCTTGCCTTGGTTCCAAGCTTCGGCTCGTTAATACTGTAATCCCGGTAGCGTCCTTCCTGACTGGAGATGTACGGCACCTCGTGCAGCAGATCCCCGTCGTTGAAGCGCAGCGCCATCGCACACTTCAGGTTGTCCGAGGAAAACTCGCCGACCTTGCTGACCAGCAGGTATTCGCCGGAGCGAGTCTCGTTGTAGGGCTGTTTCGCATTCGCCACGCCGGTGGAGATCAGCAGGGTGGAGAACAGCCTGCCCTCCCGGAAGATATACAATCGCTGAGTCAGCTTGTCCACCACCAGCCCCATCTGCTGATTGGGCAGCATCGTCTTCAAGTATTCCGTCGGCACATATCCCTGCACAAACGTGTTCCAGTTCAGGATCGGGCTGTCGTGGAAGGAAGATGAATGGCATTCGATCAGGGACCATTTTTCTCCCTGCTCCAGGACGTGCACGCCCTGGCTGACGCAGGTCACCATGCCGATCCCGTCACTTTCTTCGGAAGGCTGGGAACGGATGACCACCTGAATCTTTTCCGCGTTCTTCTTTCCGTTATCCACCACTGTGATCGGGGCGATCAGCGCCTTCCAGACCGCTTCCTCATCCGTGATATCCATCGGGACCGTCCAGGCATTCAGGGTCTGGTCCTCTCCCCGCCGCGCGCTCAGATGCAGCGGAGTGAAGCCATTCTCGCTCTTTTCCTTCAGGTAATCCGGCAGCGGTTCCGGAGTCGGCACCGCGTTCGGATCCTTCTTCTCCAGGACCTCCAGCGTCAGGTTCACCGGCTCGGACAGCGTGCCGTCCTCCCCGGCCAGCGTCAGGGTCAGCGTATGGATCCCGACTGTCATTTCCGCCTGGAAACTGACCTCCCCCTGCCCTGCCGGCAGGTTCTCCCAGTAGATCGGTTCCGCCATGCCTGCTTCCTGCAGCATGAGCGTTCCGGTTTCCGTCGCATAGAAGCTCAGCAGCACCGGATCGCCTTCCTCCACCGTTTCCGTTTCCAGTTTCGGAGAGATCAGGCTGGGGACCAGCGTTCCGATCAGCACTTCCGCTTCGGCGCGTTCCCCGTTCATCTCAGCTGTCATCGTCCATTCACCGACCGGCGCAGGCAGGCCCGCGTCCGTCCCGTTCCAGTACAGGGCATTGTACCCTGCGGTAACCGTCCGGTTCTCCACGACCGTGGAGACCCGTGTCCTGTCTTCATCCTCAAGGTAAATGGAACAGCTGCCATCCACCGGTGCGTTAATCACGATAATGGAAGCCCGTCCGGGCCGGATTTCCTCATTCGGCGCTGTTACCGCCAGCCCCGTATCCTCCGCAACCGCACTGAAGAATACAAGAGAAAGGAAGACAGCACAGAACACGAGCGTGATCTTCTTCATTGGCCTTCTCCTTTCCCCGTTATGAATGATGAATTCTTAATGATGGATTCAGTAGATCCCTGCCATTGCCTGCATCAGCGTCGTCATGGCGCCCATGACAGCCTGCTGGTCCGGACTGTTCCCGCCGATCAGCATCCGCAGATAATCCGCAGCATTCCGGATCGCCTGATACTGCGGTTCTGTCGGATTCATCCCGGCCAGCATCTGCTCCGCCCGGTCGATCAACTGCTGTGCGTCGCCGAACTGCTGCGTGGCGCCCGGACTCGCAACCTGACCCTGGTTCTCCTCGTTGTGCCAGGTACATGTCGTATTGGTGGAAACCGCTGTGCCGAGGTACTCCTCGATCACCTGCTGGTATTTCGTTCCCAGCAGGTTGTACAGCGGGTGTCCCGGCGGGATTGTCACGACGCCCTTCTGGACAGGGTTGGGGCAATACGGCGATGCCAGCATGCCCGTGTCTGCGCAGACCGTCTGCGTCGTATGCATCTGGCAGCTGACCGTCGGTTCCGTACCCTTGGCCCACCAATCTGTCACCACGCCGTAGCCCATCGCATCGTTCCGGCAGGCCTCTGTCGCCAGCTGACCGCTGACCGCACAGGTTGTGACCTTTACCAAGCCGTAATTTGCCGGGTCTCCGTCCAGAATATCCTTGTCCGACAGTCCCTGGTGAATCTTGGACATATAGGCCTGCCACAGGGGCGCAGCCGCACCTGAACCCGTCGACTTGGACGAGAGTGCTTTGTAGTTGTCATGCCCGACCCACAGGGCAGAGGTATAGTATCCGGTCATTCCGGAGAAGAACACACCCTTCTGGTCGGAGTTGGTGCCGGTCTTTCCACCGACGGTCTGTCCCTTGATTTTTGCGGAAGTACCCGTGCCGTGGGCGACCGCGTATTTCAGCATATCCACGATCATCCAGCTCGTGCTGTCGGAGAACACCCTCCGCCGTTCCTGGTGCTGATGCCCGTCCCAAACGATATTGCCGGACGAGTCGGAGATTCCGAGCACGGAGATCGGTTCCTGATAAACACCGCCGTTGGCGAGTACACCGAAGGCGACCGTCATCTGCAGCGGGGTGATGCCGGAGGAACCCAGCGAGAGGCCGAAGGGCGTCGCGTCGATATGATCGTCGTCGATCCCCATCCGGTGCAGGAAATCCACGCTCCGGTCCACGCCGACCATCGTCATAAGAGTGGACGCCGCCGAAGTGTTATGGGACTTTGCCATCGCGGTTCGCAGGGTTTCCGGTCCCGCATAACCGCCCCCGCCGTAGTTCTTCGGCCAGGAATCGTTCCCCTTCGCGTCCTTCCAGCCGGCAATCGGTACCGGCATATTGTAGACCACAGACGCCGGACTCCGGCCCAGCTCCAGCGCCGGGGCGTAGACCGCGATCGGCTTAATCGAGGAACCAACAGGCATCTTCATGTCCGTCGCCCGGTTCAGCGTCTTCTGGGCTGTCACTTCCGTCCGGGAGCCCACGATCGCCTTCAGCTCGCCTGTGCGGTAGTCCAGCACAGCGCAGGCCGCCTGCGGTTCGATGGTCTCCGTATAGGTGCCGTCAGAGTTCTTGGTGCGGTAGATCTTGTCCTGCGGATCCCTCAGGGAGGGATACTTGCTCCAGTTCCGGACCGTATCCTCCACCGTCTCCTGGATCGCGGGATCAATCGCCAGCTGCACATGATAGCCGCCCGTACGGAACTTGGTCTCCATCGCCGCGCGGTTAGCCGCGTTGTTCTCCAGCCCGTTCAGCTCCAGTAGGATCTGCACGACTTCCTTCACCGCGTATTCTACGTAGTGGGGATACTGGTACAGGCTCCTGCCCGAAACCGGACCGTTCTCCAGCACATGCGCCGTCGCCGGATCCAGCGCTTCCTCATACTGTTCCCGGGTAATGAACTGGTTCTCATACATGCACCGCAGGACGTAGTTCGTGCGGTTATTGGTCACGGCGACATAGTCCCTGTCCTCGCTCTTGCGGGTATACAGGTTCCTCCGCGGATTGTAATAATATGGGTTGTTCGTCGTACCGGCCAGGATCGCGCACTCGCGGATTGTCAGGTCGCCGAGTTCCTTGCCGAAATAGCCCTGCGCCGCCACCTGCACGCCGTAATAATTCTCGCCCAGGTAGATTGTGTTCAGGTAGCTTTCAAGGATCTGGTCCTTGGTATAGCGGTTCTCCAGCTGCAGGGAAAGGTAAGCTTCCTGGATCTTCCGCTTGTAGCTCTGTTCCGAAGAAAGAAGCGTGTTCTTAATCAGTTGCTGGGTGATCGTCGATCCGCCCTGCGTCGCAGACGAACTCAGGTTGGAGACGAACGCGCCGACGATGCGCTTCAGGTCCACGCCGCTGTGCGTATAGAAGCGGGCATCCTCCACCGCGATAAACGCGTTGCGGAGGTTCCGGGGGATCGCGTCCAGGGAAACCAGGACGCGGTTTTCCGTGCCCTTGTATTCCGTGATCAGGTTCTTGTTCCGGTCATAGATAAAGGACGTCTGGGCCTGGCTGTCGAGCTCGACCAGGTTCAGGTCCGGCGCGGTATCCACATAGCCTTTTGCGATGCCGAACACCGCTCCGACCGCCGCAACACCGGCCAGCAGGGCGGCCACGAGCAGCACACGGACCGTGTTGAGCAGTACGCTCACCACAAAGTTCGGTTTCCGGATCTCGGGACGGAAGATGCTGCGTGGTTCCGGTTTCTTTTCCGGTTCCTCCCAGTCCTCCTCATCGTCCGCACCCCAGGTGCCTTCTTCGAAGTCGCTGTAGCCCTCTGGGGTATATCCGTCATAGACAGCGTTGCCGGGGTATTCTCCGTCCTCGGCGTCCCAGCTTTCCTGCTGTTCCTCCGGATAACGGAGTTCCTCCTCGTCGTATCCGCCTGTCTTCTTTTTCTTTCCGAACATCCTTCTCCTCCGGTCGTTCGTCCCGCCGATCCTCAAAATGTTTATAGCAAGACAGTTTATTCTACCATATTTTGCGGTCACTTGTCCAAAAAAGCAGTCAAAAATGCCCCACCTTTATATGACGCCGTATCCGACATATCCATTCCGGACTGCAGACAAACACAAAAATGCCCCGTCGCTATAGACGGGGCAGCCTGTCCGGTTCACGGAACCGGAACTTGTTCACTTGGCCAGGTAGGCTTCCAGCTGCGCGTTGGCGGCATCCAGATACTTCTGCATTCCGGCACCTTCCAGCGCATCGAGGAACTTCGGCAGCTCGGTCGCAGGATCGGTCGCGCCGCAGTCCAGGGCCAGGGCATACTGGGCAGCCACGTTGCCCAGCTGGGCCATCTCGTTGGCAACATCCGTGTTGTCGAACACGAAGCCCAGGCTCGGAATCGCCTTCGCGCCGGCATAGTAGGCCTTGAACGCTTCGCGGAATCCGGCTCCCTCCGCAACGGTATCAGGCAGGATCGTCACATTGCCCATGCCATTGGTCCAGGGGCTGTAAGTCGCGCGGGCATCAGTGTTGAACTCGATCAGTCCGTCTGCATTCTTCGTGTAGTGAATGCCTTCCACACCGTAGTTCATCAGGGTCATCAGGTAGGGATCGCTGTTCAGCAGCGCCAGGAACTTGAAGCTCTCTTCTGGATGCTCGGAAGCGGTGGTGATCGCCATCATAGCGCCCTGGGAAGCGGTGGTGTCCACATAGGGCTCGGTGCAGGGCACGAACTGGACTTCCACGCCGCGGGCCAGCACGTCGGCAGAAAACTCATAGCCGTAAGCATAGCTCTGCGTGCCGATCAGGTAGTCGCCGGTCTTCTGGGCATTCGTCCGGGCGTCATTGGAGGTCTCGGCCACAGCCAGGGCGGGATCGATGTATCCGGCTTCGTAGTACTCATGCACCTTCTCGACAAAGGCCTTGTACTCGGGGGTGGCGAACTTGTTCAGGATCTTGTTGCCATAGGCGCCTTCGGCAGAAACATCGTCAGGATTCAGGTAGCAGCTCAGCAGGTTGGTGGAACCAGCGTCACCGGCAATGATGATGGAGTTGGTCACCATACGCTCGAGCACCATCGGCTCAATCAGGAAGGGATAGAAGCTGTCGCCCTTGACTTCCTTTGCCTTGGCGAAGATCTCGCCGAAGCCGAAGAAGCCCTTTCCCTTGATGTCATCCACGGTGTAGCCCAGCTCGTTCAGCAGAGTCACGTTGACGTCCCAGGTGTTCTGGGTCGCGGTGTCCTTGAAGCCGTTCACGGCGTAGATGCCTTTGCCTTCTGCACCTTCGATGGTGGCGGCCTGCATCAGGCTCTCGGGAATTGCGGCCTTCAGGTCCGCGCCGTACTGCTCGATCAGGTCGTCCAGCTTGAGGAAGTAGCCCTGCTTGGCAAAGCTGTTGTATTCGTCCGCGCTCCAGGAGCAGGTGAAGACCATGTCCAGACCGGTGTCGCCGGAGACAAGCGCGTTGACGGCTTTCTCGTCGAAGTCGCCCCAGGTTCCCCAGATGACTTCGAGTTTCGCGCCGACTTTGTCGGCAATGTACTCGTTGACCGCTTCCAGGACCGCCGTGTCATCGGACACGTTGCTGCCGTGGAACATGATCGTGATGGTGGGCAGATCGTCCGCCTGGGCAAAGGAGCACAGGGAGAGGATCAATGCCAGGGCAAGGATCAGGCTGATAAGTTTACGCATATTGGGTTCCTCCTTTTATTTTTCAGAGCTCTGCAGCTCCAAATAACGTTATCCTTTTACCGAACCCACCGTCAGGCCGGCGACCACAAAGCGCTGGAAGAACGGATAGGCGCAGGCAATCGGCAGGACAATGAAGACTACCAGGGCCATCTTCAGGCTTTGGGAAGGCAGCGCCATCGCCGCCTTTGAAGCATCTGCCCCGAGCATCGCCGAATTCTTCGCCAGGAAGTCAGCATTGCGCTGCATCCGCATCAGCAGGTACTGCAGCGGGATTATCTCCATGTTCTTGTTGATGTACAGCAGGCTCAGGAACCACTCGTTCCAGTAACCGATGGCGTACAGCAAAGTGATGGTGGCAATGCCCGGCGTCACGATCGGGAGCACGATCCGGATCAGCGTGGAGTATTCGCCGCTGCCGTCAATGGTTGCCGCCTCGATCAGCTCACCCGGGACCGTAGTCTGAAAGAACGTCCGCATAATGATCACGCTGAAGGGACTGAAAAGTGCCGGCACGATCAGCGCAGCATAGTTATCCGACAGGCCAAGCACGCTCTTGCAGATCACGAAGGTCGGTACCAGGCCACCGCCGAAGATCATCGTAAAGAAGCTCAGGAAGTTAAAGAATCCGCGGTAGCTGTAATCCTTCCGGTACAGCGGATAAGCATAGAGCACGGTGATCGCCACCGCCAGGGCTGTACCGACAATGGTAATCAGGAAAGAGTTAAAGTAGCTCCGCCACAGCTGATCACCCAGTTGGAAGGTGTAGTCGTACGCCTGGGTCGACCATTCGATCGGGGTAAAGGAATAGCCGATCTGCCGGATGGAATTCTCCGACGAGAAGGAGATCACGATCACGAAAATGAAGGGGATGATACAGAGCAGCGCGAACAGGCCGAGAACGACGTGGAAGCCTGCCTGGGTCCCGGTGCTGAACTGGTTCAGCGCCGCGGAGCGCTTTTTTCCCGCTTTCGCAACAGTCGTCATTTTCTTCTCCCTCCCCTCAGAACAGTGAGCTGTCGGGATCGATCTTCCGGACGATCGCATTCGTCCCGACAATACAGACCAGCCCGACTGCACTTTGCAGGAAGCCCGCCGCCGAGCTCATCCCGAGGTTATGCGTGTTGGCATAGGCACGGTAGACGAAGGTATCGACCACCTGGGTCACCGGGTAGAGCGAACCGGAGTTCTGCGGCACGTTGTAGAACAGGCCGAAGTCGGCATTGAAGATCTTGCCCACGTTCATGATCAGCAGGATGATGATCATCGTGCGGATGTTGGGCAGCGTTACATACCTGACCTGCTGCCACTTCGTGGCACCGTCAATCGCAGCCGCTTCATACTGGGTGGTGTCGATACCGGTGATCGCCGCCAGGTACAGCACCGTGGAATAACCGACATTCTTCCACAGGTTGCACAGTGTCAGGATCAGGGGCCACCAGGTCGTGTCATGGTAGAAGTTGGTTACCGACGAGCCCGAGGCTTTTTCCATCGCGTTGATCATACCGCTCGTCGGATCAAGGAAAGCCAGCACAAAGTAGCTCGCCACGACCCAGCTCAGGAAGTAGGGGAAGAACATCATCGTCTGGTAGCTCTTCGCGATAAAGCGGGTGCTCAGTTCACTCATCATCACGGCGAACGCCACCGAGATGATCAGCCCCAGCACGATCCAGAGGATGTTGTACCCCAGGGTGTTCCGGATCATCACCGCGGTGTCCGGACCTTTCAGGAACTCGAAGTTCTTCAGCCCGACCCAGTCGGACTTGATGATGTTGTTCCAGAAGGTATTTGGTTTGAACGCCCGGTAATTCTTGAAGGCGATCGTGATGCCCAGCATCGGCAGATAACGGAGCAGCAGGAGCCAGATCGCACCCGGCAGCAGCATCGTCGTCAGCCAGAAGTTCTTCTTCCTGCGTGCGGAAGTGATCCCGCCCAGTCCGACCCTGCTCATGCGTTTTCTCCTCTCTCTGCGGTTTCATGTCACATCTGGTGCTCCGATGATAACAAAACGACATTTCCGGTGTCATTATCCCCGATTGCGATTTCTTGTCTAAAATTGTGCAGTGAGAAAAAGGAGGCTTTCCGATCGCCTCCTTTGCTCCCTTCGGCTTTAATCTGTTGATGGTTTTTGCGAAGAACACCATATAACAAGAACAGTCAAAAAAGCACAACCCCGTTCCTTTCATTGTTTTTATCCCTTCTGATAAAATGATGATGCAAACTTGCTGTGAAGGAGCGAACGTTCAATGAAATATGGCTATTTCGACGATGCCGCACGCGAATATGTCATCGACCGTGTGGATGTGCCCGTCTCCCTGACCAATTACCTGGGGACCCAGCGCATGGGCGCCGTCATCTCCCATAACGCGGGCGGCTACTGCTGGCTGGACAGCCCGCAGCACCACCGCATCACCCGTTTCCGCCCCAACGGCGTCCCGATGGACTGGCCAGGTCATTACGTCTACCTCCGGGACGATGAGGACGGCGCATACTGGTCCCTCAGCTGGCAGCCCACAGGGCTCCCGCTGAGCCAGGCAAAGTACGAAGCCCGCCATGGCCTGAGCTATTCCGTTTTTACCTGTGAATACGCGGACATCCGCGCATCGGAGACCCTCTTCATCCCCCGGGAGGACGGAGGAGACGATCCGGTGGAGATCTTTGACGTCCGCATCCGCAATACATCCGACCGGGAGCGGCGCATCAGCGCATACGGCTATGTGGAGTTTTCCTTCCATGAGATCGATATGGACAACCAGAATTTCCAGATGAGCCTGTACGCCGCCGGTTCCCATTACCGCGGTGACGCCTGCCTGAACGAACTGCACTACGAACCCGGTGCCTACCAGTTCTTCGCCGGCAATTTCGAGCCGGACGGGCATGACGGCGTCCGGGAAGCCTTCATCGGCCCCTACCGGACCGAACGCAACCCTGCCGCCGTCGAACAGGGTGTTCTCTCCGGCAGCACGGAGCTTGGCGGCAACGTCTGCGGAGCGCTGCAGAAAAAGCTGATCCTCCGCCCCGGCGAGGAAAAACGCATCCTCTTTTATCTGGGCACCGGCCGGGAGGACGCCGCAGAACAAGCCCGGAAGAAGTATGACGAAGCCGGCACGGACCGTGCTTTCGCAAGCCTGCGGGACTTCTGGGAGAAAAAGCTCTCCGCCCTGCAGGTCCATACCCCGCACGAGAACATGGATCGTTCCCTCAATATCTGGAACTTCTACCAGAGTGAGATCAACGTCCTCTTCTCCCGTTTCTCTTCCTTTATCGAGGTCGGCGGACGTACGGGACTGGGTTACCGGGATACCGCGCAGGACGCCATGTGCATTCCCCACGGGGAGCCGGACGGCTGCATGATGCGGATCCGCCAGCTCCTCCGCGGACAGATGCGGGAAGGTTACGGGCTCCACCTGTTCGATCCCGCTGTGCTCGAAGCACAGGACGACGGTTCCGTCAAAACCCCGACCGTGATCCCGGAGGCGGATAAGAAAGGGATGCTCCACGGCATCAGCGATGCCTGCGCGGACGATGCCCTCTGGCTGATCCCGGCCATCGTGGAAAACGTCCGGGAGAGCGGCGATCTTTCCTTCTTTAATGAGGTTATCCCCTATGCAGACGAAGGAGAAGGCACCGTTTGGGAGCATATGAAAGCCATCCTGGATTTTTCCTACCGCCAGGTAGGCATCCACGGGGTTACCAGGGGCCTGAGAGCCGACTGGAATGACTGCCTGAACCTGGGTGGCGGCGAAAGTGCCATGGTCTCCTTCCTGCTCATATGGGCTTCGAACCATTTCATCGATGCCGCCATGGCCCTGGACCGCAGCGAGGACGCAGCGCACTATGCAACCCTCCGCTCGAAGATGACCGAGACATGCCGCTGCGCGCTCTGGGACGGCGAATGGTTCCTCCGTGGCTTTACCGCCAAGGGGGACCCTATCGGTTCCAGCGCTGCGGAAGAGGGCAAGGTCCATCTGGAGAGCAATACCTGGGCCGTCGTTTCCGGCGCAGCGACCGAGGCGCAGGGCATCGCCTGCATGGACAGCGTTGATGCCTGGCTCTATACGCCCTGGGGCCTGATGCTGAACGCGCCCTCCTTCCGGACCATCGACGACAGCGTCGGCTTCGTCACCCGGGTCTATCCCGGCGTGAAGGAAAACGGAGCGATCTTCAGCCATCCGAACCCCTGGGCCTGGATGGCCGAGTGTATGCTCGGCCGCGGCAGCCGGGCTATGAAGTTCTACGACGCCCTCCTCCCGGAAAACCAGAACGACCGGATGGAAATCCGCCAGGCAGAACCCTACACTTACTGCCAGTTCATCATGGGCAGGGACCACAGCGCCTTCGGCCGCGCAAGGCACCCGTTCATGACCGGTTCCTCCGGCTGGAGTTATTATGCGGCCACCCGCTATATGCTCGGCATCCGTCCCGGCTTTGACTGCCTGACCGTGGATCCCTGCATCCCCGCGAAGTGGGACGGTTTCACCGCCGTGCGCCGGTGGCGCGGTGCGACCTACCGCATCACTGTCCTGAATCCGGATCATGTGGAAAAAGGCGTTGTTTCCCTCGAATCCGATGGCCGGGCCGTCGACAGGATCCCCGTTTATGATTCCGGAGAGCACGAAATCAAGGTCATCATGGGAGGACAAAGAAATGATTAAGTTCGGCACCGGCGGATGGCGCGCCGTCATCGGCGAAGACTTCACCCGCGCAAACATCGAACGTGTCGCGGCCGCCCTGGCCCGTCGCATGGTCCGCGAGGGCAGCGCAGACAAGGGCATCTGCGTCGGCTACGACCGCCGCTTTCTCAGCCGCGAAGCCTGCATCTGGTTCTCCCAGGTTATGGCCGGCGAAGGCGTCAAAGTCTGGTTCGTGAACCTGAACTGTCCGACCCCGCAGATCATGTATACCGTCAAGCGCATGGAGCTTCCCTACGGCGCCATGGTTACCGCCAGCCACAACCCGGCGATCTGGAACGGCATCAAGCTCTTCACCGCCGGCGGCCGGGACGCCACAGAGGACTATACCCTCCCCATCCAGGAGGAGGCCAATGCGATCTGCCCGGAGGAAATCCGCGTTCTTGACTTTGAAAAGGCGCTCGCAGGTGGTACAATAGAATTCACAGATCCGAGGGACGCCTATCTCGACTCGATCCTTTCGCAGATCCGCACAGATGAGATCCGTAAACGGCACCCGCGCGTCGTGCTGGACCCCATGTTCGGCGTCAGCCTGACCGGTCTGCAGACCATCCTCTATACCTGCCGCTGTGATGTGGACGTCATCAACGATCGGCACGACGCCTTCTTCGGCCGGCACCTGCCGGCCCCGACGCCCGCGACCCTGGTCGACCTGCAGCAGGCCGTCCTCGAACACCGGGCAGACGTGGGCATCGCCACTGACGGCGACGCGGACCGCCTGGGCATCGTGGACGAGAAGGGCCGCTACGTCTCCGCGAACGAGGTCCTCGTTCTCCTGTATTACTATCTGCTGGCCTTCCGCGGCTGGAAAGGCGCCGCTGTGCGGAACATCGCCACCACGCACTTGCTGGACCGCGTGGCCGAATCCTACGAGCAGAAGTGCATCGAGGTCCCCGTCGGTTTCAAGCATATCTCCGCCGGCATGGAAGCCAACAACGCCATCATCGGCGGCGAGTCTTCAGGAGGCCTGACCGTCCGCGGCCACATCAACGGCAAGGACGGCCTCTATGCTGCCTCCCTCCTGCTGGAGATGCTCTGCGTCACCGGCAAACCCATGAGCGAACTGATCCTGGAGATCTATGAGCGCTTTGGCGAAGCGCACATGGCGGAGTTCGACTGGGCCCTGACCCCCGAAAGCCGCGAGCGCATCGAGCAGCAGATCATGATCCGCCGCGAGCTTCCCTCCCTGCCCCTGGAGGTGGAGAAAGTCAGTTTCCTCGACGGCTGCAAAATCTATCTGAAGGATGGCTGGGTCATCATCCGCTTCTCCGGAACGGAGCCCCGTGTCCGGATCTTTGCCGAGGCGGAGACTGCCGCGCAGGCAGAGGACCTGGTCCGTACCGCGGCAGAACATACCGGTCTCCCCTTCCCACCTGTTTCATGAAAGGACGGTTTCTATGCCTGAACGCCGCCTCACCACAGACCGGCCCCGGCAACACCGCGGCCTGTTCAGCCTGCGTGTTCAGATTACCACCGTCCTGGTCCTGTGCTACCTGATCCCTACCCTTGTGCTTGGCTTTTTTGCCCAGCACATTTTGCTTGGCAGCGTCCAGAAGAATGTGGAGGCAGCCCTCGTCAGCAACGCCCGTTATTCCTGGAACATGACCGTCGAAAACCTGAACCGGATCGTCGCCCTGGGCCAGGAGGCCGTCTACGACGAAGAGCTGGCCGACGCCTGGGACAAGTGGCGGTCCTCCGCCATCAGCAACGCCGAGTACCTGCGCCTCTCCCGCAACTATCTGGAGCGGGAGTTCGGCCGGGACAAGCTCTTCACCTTCGCCGCTTTCATCCCGGCGGACAGCAACGGGCTCCTGATCAGCAACCCCTCCGGCCAGAATGAAGCCTCCGCCTTCCTCCGCGCGAACGAAAATCTGGTATCCCACGCGGCGGAAACCCTGGACACGCGCAGCCTGTTCACCGGCAGCGGGGAGCAAATGTGCTTCATCCGCAATATCCTGAACCTGCGTATGGAGAACACGGGCACCATCGTCCTCGGCCTGAACCGGAGTGTGATCCTCGAGCCGCTGATCTCCCTGCAGTCCGGATGGAAAGCCAGCATGCGCCTGCGCATCGGCGACTACGGGGACCGGGATACCGACTGGGCCTCCCTCCCGGCCGGCTTTACGGATCTCCCGCAGGAAAATCTCCTCCGCTATGTACAGTCTGAATCCGGCGACCACTATGACCTGTACCTGATGCTGCTCCTCAACCGTTCCGAGCAGTATCATGAGATCTATACCTTTCGCCGGCTCATCTTTATCCTCTACCTGCTCTTGATTCCGGTTCTCCTTCTGATTGTGGTCTTTGTGCGCCGCCGCATCACCCGGCCCATCGGCCTGCTCGCGGACGCGTCCCGGCGCATTGAAGCCGGGGAGCTCGGCGTCACCGTCCCCATGCGCGGAGGCGACGAACTCGGCAATCTCGGCGTCGCCTTCTCCAACATGTCCGTCCGCCTGAAAGAGCTTATCGAAAAGACGTACCAGGAGGAGATCGAGCTGAAGAACGCGCAGATCCAGGCGCTGCAGAGCCGGATCAACCCTCATTTTCTGAACAACGCCCTGGAGACCATCAACTGGGAAGCCCGCATGGAAGGCAGCGAGGCGATCGAGAACATGATTTCCGCCCTCTCCGTACTGCTCAACGCGTCCCTCGGGCGGAAGAACCGCCGCCTCGTCTCCCTGCAGGAGGAACTGGAGGTAGCGGACGGTTATATCTTCTTTATCCAACAGCGCTTCGGGGATTCCTTGACGATCACCCGGGTGATCGATCCGGACGCGGAAGGCTGCATCGTCCCGCTCCTGACCGTTCAGCCCGTACTGGAAAATGCCGTGGAACACGGCATCGCCCCAGCCGGCGGCGGTGAGATCCGGCTCTCGGCCCGGCAGGCAGCAAACTGCCTGGAACTGAAGATCACAAACACTGGCCAGTCCCTCCGCCCGGAGGACCGCCAGCGCATTGACGCCGCCCTGTCCGGCGAAGCAAGGGAAGGAAACCACCTCGGCCTTGCCAATATCGCCAACCGCCTGCGCCTGCTCTATGGCTCCCAGGCCCGCCTCACTGTTTCCGGCGGTCCGGGAGAAAAAACCGTCGTCGAAATTCATGTGCCGCAAACAACCGAAGAAGATCCGGAGGGCAATCAGATGATCGCCTGCCAGAAAAAGGAGGAAAACAGAAATGATTAAAAAACTGATTTGTCTTCTCCTGATCATTCTCCTTCCCCTCTCCTGCGCAGGAGCAGAGAACATGACCCTCCATACCATCAGCTGCTTCGCCGGCGGCAACAGTGCCGGTGACGCGTACGTGTCCATCCTTCGCAATTTCGAGACTGCTACCGGCTACACGGTCGTCGACGAATCCTCCACCAGCAATGAAGCCTGGAAATCCGGCGTGCTCAAGCGCTTCGCCGCGGGAGACGAACCGGACGTGCTCTTCTTCTTCGCTGCCGGCGCCGACAGCAAGCTCCTGCTGAACCGCCTTGTCCCCGTCACGGAGATCAACGGCGCCTATCCGGACCTGGCCCTCCCGCAGGAGGACGTCCTGAAGGAAGCGGACGGCCGGGTCTATGCCGTCCCGGTCTATTCTTTCTGGGAAGGGCTCTATGTGAACACCGAACTCTTCGACCGTTTCGGCCTGGATCTCCCGACGGACTGGGACAAGCTCGTGCACGCCATCAAGGTATTCCGCGAGAATGATATCGTTCCCATATCCGTTTCCCTCTCGGATATCCCGCATTACCTGGCGGAGTTCGCGATGCTCGCCTGCGTTCCCCCGGAGGAACTGGCCCTGCGGCCGAAGACAGTGGAAGAAGTTCCGGCTTCCTGGTACGAGGGAATGCGTCTCATCCGGGAACTGTATGAACTCGGAGCCTTCCCGGAGAACGCGGCCTTTACCGGGGAGAACGATACCACCGGCCTCTTTCTCGCCGGAAAGGCCGCCATGCAGTTCGACGGTTCCTGGCAGGTGGCCGATTTTTCCGGGAATCTGGGGAACAGCCTTTCCGTCCTCCCGATGCCCCTGCGCTCCGGCGGACAGGCTACCTGCTATCCCGGCGGTGTCTCCATGGGCTTCTTCCTCACCCGCAAGGCCTGGGACAGCAACCGACGTGATGCGGCGGTCTCCCTCCTTTCCTTCCTGACGTCAAAGGAAAGCCTTGAGCGGCTGAACAACCAGCACATGACCGGCAACCTCCGCTCCTCCTGGGAGCGGATGGTGCAGGGCCGTCCCATGAGCCAGCCCCTGCAGGACGCGATGAATCAGCGCGTCCGGGAAACCTGGCTCCTGGAATGCGTCCCTGCCGTGGCTGATGGCAGCATGACCGCGGAGGAATGCTGGCAGAAAGTCATGGAACTCAATCCTTTTGGAGAGTGATGATATGTACCGCGTCGTGCTTGTGGATGATGAAGCGCTGATCCTCCGGGGGCTCTCCACCGTTATCCCGTGGACAGAGATGGGCTGCGAGATCATTGGCACCGCCACCAACGGCCAGGCCGGCCTGGAACTGATCCGGAAACTGAAGCCGGATATCCTCTTCACCGATATCCGGATGCCCAACATGGACGGCCTCACTATGCTCGCCGCCCTGGGAAGCGAATTCCCGCACATGCAGACCGCCGTTCTCACAGCCTACCGGGATTTTGACTATGCCCGCCAGGCCATCACCCTCGGTGTCTGTCGCTACTTGCTCAAACCCAGCAATCTCAACGAACTCAAGGAGACCCTCCGCATCATGGTCAGCCGGCTGGACCTGCTTCCCGCCGCCGCAACGGACATTCCGGCCGACGCATCGGAAGCGGGCAACTTCATCGTTAACGCTGCCCTCGACTATATGCGGGAAAACTGCATGCAGCAGCATCTCTCCCTCAGCACCGTGGCCAACCACGTCTATGTCAGCCAGTGGCATCTTTCCAAACTCCTCAACCGGGAGACCGGCAAAAGCTTCTTCGATCTCCTCGGCAGTATGCGCATCG
The DNA here is from genome assembly GCA_902793605.1 of uncultured Eubacteriales bacterium. Taxonomy (GTDB): domain Bacteria; phylum Bacillota; class Clostridia; order Christensenellales; family Aristaeellaceae; genus Aristaeella. The sequence continues at coordinate 65,772 of CADBEB010000003.1, read as the reverse complement.
AAAAATCAAAAACCCTCCTGCGCACACCCGGCATGAACATCCAGGATGTCGCGGAGCAGACGGGCTACACCGACGTGGCCCATTTCTCCCGCACCTTCAAAAAGCTGACCGGGCAGACTCCCGGCGAATATCGCAAAGGCGGGCACTGAACCGAAGAGGGTTGCGGTGTTCTCTGCCAAACCAGTTGACAGTTTTCAGTTGAACGATGTCACGCGCGGTGCGCGTGTGCGATACCTTACAGCAATCCAGGCAGGAAAGCCTCCCAAAATTTCTCTTGACAACTGCTAAAATCGGATTATAATAACCTTGAAGGTCAAAGATAGTCAAATGCCCTGACCTTCGAGGAGGATTTAACTATGGATATGAATCAATTCACGCAGAAGACCGTTGCCGCGCTTCAGCGCGCCCAATCTCTTGCCATTGAATATCAGCATATGCAGGTCGAGCAGGAGCATCTGCTCCTCGCCCTGACCGAGGACGAAGCGGAGCTGATCCCCCAGCTCCTGACCAGGTGCGGTGTTTCCGTCCCGTCCTTTGTGGCCGGCCTGAAAGGCAACCTGGACCGCATCGCGCGGGTATCCGGCGGCGGACGGGAGCCGGGCAAGGTCTATATCGCCGGGGATCTCGAACAGGCCCTGGTCGAGGCAGAAAAGATCGCGAAACGGATGAAGGATGAATACCTGTCCGTTGAGCACGTCTGGATGGGCATCACTGCCAAAGCTTCCGCCAATGTCAAACGGCTGCTCAAGTCCATGAACTACTCGGACGACGCCTTCCTCAAGGCGCTCAGTGAAGTCCGGGGCGCTGCCCGCGTGACCTCCGACAGCCCGGAGGAAACCTATGACGCCCTGAAAAAATACGGTTCCGACCTGGTGGACATGGCCAGGAAGCAGAAACTGGATCCGGTGATCGGCCGGGACAGCGAGATCCGGAACGTGATCCGGATCCTCTCCCGGAAGACTAAGAACAACCCGGTCCTCATCGGCGAGCCCGGCGTCGGCAAGACCGCCATCGCCGAAGGCCTTGCTCTGCGGATCGTCCGCGGGGACGTACCCGACAGCCTGAAGGACAAGACGATCTTCTCCCTGGATATGGGCAGCCTTATCGCAGGCGCCAAGTTCCGTGGCGAGTTTGAGGAACGCCTTAAAGCCGTCCTGGCCGAGATCAGGAAGAGCGACGGCAAGATCATCCTGTTCATCGATGAGCTGCACACCATCGTCGGTGCCGGCAAGGCGGACGGCGCCATGGATGCCGGCAACCTGCTGAAACCCATGCTGGCCCGGGGCGAGCTGCACTGCATCGGCGCCACGACCCTGAACGAATACCGGCAGTACATCGAGAAAGACGCTGCCCTTGAGCGGCGGTTCCAGCCTGTCATGGTCGAGGAACCCACCGTGGAGGACACGATCGCGATCCTCCGCGGCCTGAAGGAGCGCTATGAGGTCTTCCACGGCGTCAAAATCCAGGACAATGCCCTGATCGCCGCTGCGACCCTTTCCAACCGCTACATCACTGACCGGTTCCTGCCCGACAAAGCTATCGACCTGGTAGACGAAGCCTGCGCCATGATCCGCACGGAGATCGATTCCCTGCCTTCCGAGCTGGACGATATCCGCCGCCACATTATGCAGCTGGAGATCGAGGAGGCTGCGCTGAAGAAGGAGGAAGATTCCCTTTCCAAGGCGCAGCTGGACGAGGTCCAGAAGGAACTTGCCGAGCAGCGGGACCAGTTCAACGCCATGAAGGCCCGCTGGGAAGCGGAAAAGGAAGCCATCGGCAAGGTCAGCGCCCTCCGCGAGGAGATCGAGCGTGTCAATGCCGAGATCGAGCAGGCGGAGCGCACCTACGATCTGAACCGCGCCGCGGAACTGAAGTATGGCGAACTGCCGAAGCTGAAGCAGGATCTGGAGAAGGAAGAGGCTGTCGCCGAGGAGAGCAAGAGTGAGAACAGCCTCCTGCGGGACAAGGTTACCGAAGAAGAGATCGCCAGGATTGTCGGCCGCTGGACCGGCATCCCCGTCGCCAAGCTCATGGAAGGCGAGCGCGAGAAGCTCCTCCACCTGGAGGATGTCCTGCACGAGCGGGTTATCGGCCAGGACGAGGCCGTGAAAAAGGTCTCCGAGGCCATCCTGCGCTCCCGTGCGGGCATCCAGGATCCGAACCGGCCCCTCGGTTCCTTCCTGTTCCTCGGTCCGACCGGCGTCGGCAAAACCGAGCTGGCCAAGGCGCTGGCGCAGGCACTGTTCGACGACGAGAAGAACATGGTCAGGATCGATATGTCCGAATACATGGAGAAGTTCAGCGTCTCCCGGCTCATCGGGGCGCCTCCCGGATATGTGGGATACGACGAGGGCGGCCAGCTGACCGAAGCGGTCCGCCGCCACCCCTACTGCGTCGTGCTGTTTGATGAAGTGGAAAAAGCCCATCCGGATGTCTTCAACGTCCTCCTGCAGGTGCTTGACGACGGCCGGATCACCGACAGCCAGGGCCGCACCGTAGACTTCAAGAACACCATCCTGATCATGACCAGTAACCTGGGCAGCGAGTTTATCCTCGACGGCATCGCCGACGGCGAGATCTCGCCCGAAGCCCGCGCGCAGGTCGACCGGATGCTCCGGACGCACTTCCGGCCCGAGTTCCTGAACCGGATCGATGAGATCGTGTATTACAAGCCCCTGACCCGGAACGAGATCAGCTCGATCGTCCGCCTGATGATCGCCGGTCTGAACAAACGCCTCGAGGACAAGCAGCTGAAAGTCACCCTGACCGACGCTGCCATGAACGCCGTGATCGACCGGGGCTTCGACCCCGTCTTCGGCGCCCGGCCGCTGAAGCGTTACCTGCAGAGCCATGTGGAGACCCTCATCGCCCGCAGGGTGATCGCCGCCGACGTAGCCCCCGGCACCGAACTGACCGTCGACCTGGATGAAAACGGCGAGATCATCGTCCGATAATAACAGCAACAGAGGGAAGAGCCTCAGGCTCTTCCCTCTTTGTTGATCAGATCGCTCAGTTTTTTCTGATAAAAGAATTCATGGACCAACGTATCGAACTCTGTCCACAGGGTCAGGGTTTTGCATGCGCCTTTCCGCGGGCAATCGTTCACTTCCTCGGCCAGGCAGGCCACCGGCGAGAGCGTCCCCTCCATCAGCTCCAGGATCTCCCCGACGGAATACTCGTCCGGCCTGCGGTTCAGTTTGTAGCCGCCACCCTTTCCGCTGGCGCCGGTCAGCAGCCCGCCGGCTACCATATCCTTTACGATGATCTCCAGGTATTTCTTGGAAATCTCCTGCCGCGCGGCAATATCCTTCAGGGGGATATACTTCCCCTCATCGTGCTCAGCCAGGTCGATCATCACACGGATCGCGTACCGTCCCTTGGTGGAGATCATCCGGATTCCTCCCTCTGCCATTTTTCCTATTATACTACAGGGCAAATAGGCAGTTCAAGGCTATTCCCGGGAAAGCCCGGAAAAAACCTCCGCCACATCCCCGCGGATCAGCAGGGTTGCCCGTTCATCCGCCTTTGTGGGCATCCGGTTGATCACTATCAGGTTCTTCCCCGCGAAGTCTTCGGTGAAGGAGGCCGCCGGCTCCACCGTCAGGGAAGTTCCCGCGACGATCAGGGTATCCGCATTGGTAATCTCCCGCCGGGCCCCGATGCACACGTATTTCTCCAGCGGTTCTCCGTACAGGACCACGTTCGGCCGAATGACACCGCCGCACTCGCACCGCGGAATCCCTTCCGATTGCAGGATTGCTTCCGCCGGATAAGCGGCGTTGCATTCCATGCAATAATTGTCGTTCACGTTCCCGTGCAGCTCGTACACACGGATGTTCCCGGCCTGCCGGTGAAGCCCGTCGATGTTCTGGGTAACGATACCCCGAAGCCTGTCCTGTTTTTCCAGCTCATACAGGTATCGGTGCACCGCATTCGGCCCGGCCTCCGGATGCAGCATATGTTTCCGCCAGAAATCAAAGAATTTTTCCGGTTGCAGGTAGAAAAAGCTCTTGCTCAGGATCATCTCCGGGGACAAGCCGTTTTCCTCCTGCGCGAACAGTCCCGTTTCGGACCGGAAGTCCGGAATCCCGCTGGCCGTGGAAACACCCGCTCCGCCAAAGAAAACGATCCGTTTCGACCGGCTGATGATCTCCCGGAGTTCCTCCACTTTTCCTGCCATCTGCATTGGATCCCCATCATTTTCGTTTTTTCCGGGAATAATCGTTTTATGCTGGTACATGTCCACCTGCAGCCCGGTTTCGTATTTCACTGTAAGTGGGGAAATATGTCATATTTATTGTTGAATGCACAAGACAGTTCCCTGAATTATCCATAAAATCTGTCTAAACAGGCTATTGTGTGGGAAAAACGTCCAATTCGTGAAATGCCGCCTTCCTCAGGCGTTTCCCTCCCGGGCGAAACTCTCCGCCAGCCGGACCGACGCCATGGCATCCCGGCCGTAGCCGTCCGCATGGATCCCCCGGGCAAACTCTTCCGTCAGCACCGCGCCGCCGACCATCACCCGGCACCAGGGAGCTTTCTCATGAAGCAGGTCCACCGTTTCCGCCATCGCTGGTACCGTCGTGGTCATCAGGGCACTGAGCCCGCATACCGGCGCATGCAGTTTCTCGACCGCCGCCAGGACGTCCTCCGGGGGCACATCCTTACCCAGGTCAGTCACCTCAAAGCCGTAGTTTTCCAGCAGCAGCTTCACGATATTCTTACCGATGTCATGCACATCGCCCTTGACCGTAGCCACCACGACCCGGCACCGGTTCTCCTGTTTTTCCGTTTTGGCGCTCCGGGCTTTAACTTCAGCGAAAGCACTTTCCGCCGCCTCGGCACTCATCATCAGCTGGGGCAGGTAGATCCTTTTCTCTTCAAACCCTTTGCCGACCTCGTCCAGTGCAGGGATGATTTCCTTCTGGATCAGGTCCAGCCCTTCCGTCCCGCTGTCCAGCGCTTCCCGGGTCAGCCGTGCTGCCTCCTTGCAGAGACCTTTGACGACCGCCCGGCGCAGCCCCTGCGGGCCTGTTTCCCCGCCCGCCGCCTTCACCGCGCCTGCTGTTGGCGCCGCGGCCTGGGCAACCTTCGCCGGCAGGGTATCCGCAAAGCGGATGTAGTCCATACAGTTCGCGTCCCGCTCCGTCAGCGTGCGATAGCTGATCATTGCGCCTATCATCGCATCCGACAGCGGGTTCATGATCGCCGCGGACAGGCCCGACTGCAGCGCCATGGTCAGGAAGATGCTGCCCAGCACCTCCCGGGCAGGCAGACCAAAGGAAACGTTGCTGACGCCCAGCACCGCTCCGCAGCCCGTCTTTTTCCGGATCATCCGCAGAGCGTCAAGGGTCACCCGCGCCGCGGAGATGTCCGCGCTGACCGTCATCGTCAGCGGATCAAAGACGATCTCCTCCGGCAGGATACCATACTTCGCAGCTTCCGCAAGGATCCTTTCAGCGATTTCCAGTCGGCCTTCCGCTGTGGGCGGAATCCCCGCCTCGTCCAGCGTCAGCGCCACCAGGATGCCGCCGTATTTCTTCACCAGCGGGAAGACCGCGTCCATAACTTCCTGCTTCCCGTTGACTGAATTGATCATCGCCTTCCCGTTATACAGGCGCAGCGCGCGTTCCATGGCCGCCGGATCCGCCGTATCCAGCTGCAGAGGCAGATCCGAAATCGCCTGCAGTTCCTCCACCGCCCGGCAGAGCATCTCCGCCTCATCGATCCCCGGGGTGCCGACATTCACGTCCAGCACCTGCGCCCCGTGCTCCTCCTGGGCGATCGCTTCGTTCAGGATATAAGCCATGTCGCCGTCCTGCAGCGCCTGGCGCAGGCGCTTCTTGCCTGTCGGATTGATCCGCTCTCCAATGATGACTGGGTCTTTCCCGAGTTCGATCACCTGGGACCGGGAGGAGATCACCGTCCTCCGCTCCGGCTTTGTCACTGCGGGAACGCTGTCCCCGACCGCCTGCTTCAGCGTCCGGATATAGTCCGGGGTCGTGCCGCAGCACCCGCCCATAATCCGCAAGCCCTTTGGCACAAGCGAAGCGATCTGTTCGGAAAACGCGTTCGGCAGCACGTTATAGACCGTCTTTCCGTCCTTCACTTCCGGCAGTCCTGCATTGGGCTTCATCAGCACCGGTACGGAAGCCGCCGCCAGGTAACGCTCCACGATCGGAGTGAGCGTTTCCGGCCCGAGGGAGCAGTTGACACCGACCGCGTCGGCGCCGAGCCCTTCAAGCATCGCAACCATGGACTCCGGCGTTCCGCCGGTCATCAGCTTTCCGTCCGAACCGTAGGCGTTGGAGACCAGCACCGGCAGGCTGCAGTTTTCCTTCGCCGCCAGCAGCGCGGCCCGGGTTTCCTGGCTGTCGTTCATCGTTTCGATAAAAATACAGTCCACGCCGCATTCAGCGCCCATGCGCACGATCTGTGCATAGTATCCGACCGCTTCCTCAAACTCCACCGTACCCAACGGTTTCAGCAGTTTACCGCAGGGGCCCATGTCCAGGCCGATAAATTTCTCCTGCCCGGCTTTTGCCTGCTCCCGTGCTGCCTTCACGCAATCCACCGCCGCGCGAAGCATCTTTTCGCATTCCTCCACGGGATATCGCAGCGGATGCACGCCGAAAGTATTGGCCATCACCAGGTGGCTTCCGGCCTCATAGTACGCCCGATGGATCGCTGTGATCTTCTCCGGATGCGTCAGATTCCAGGTCTCGGGCGCCTCGCCGGGCATCAGGTCCTGCGCCTGCAGGAGCGACCCCATTCCTCCGTCCAGGAAAAGGGGGCCTTTCTTCATCAGCTCGGAAAAGCTCATTCCGCGTCCCTCTCTTTCATGCCGATCACAGCCGTCACGCTCTTGGAAGGCTGCATCAGCAGGCTCTCCGTCAGCGTCACACCGATCGAGCGCTCACAGTCGAGCGCCCTGAATACATCTTTCTGGATCTCCAGCGGCAGATCCCCGTATCCCGGAGAATAGCGGGTAACCAGCTGTTTCTCCGGATGCTCCGCCGCCAGCAGGTTGCACAGCCGGTCGCAGGCACCTTCCACCTGCTGTGACCCGATCGCGCTCATCAGCAGGCCGCGCACCGGGGAGACCAGTTTCTCGCGGTTGATCCGCCGGTCTATCTCGCTGCCTGCCGTGCAGGCGAACAGCAGGATTTCCGCGCACCCTTCCAGGTGCCGGCGGAGATGCCGGGAAGCCGTCTTTGCAAAGCCGAGGTCCAGCTCATCTCCGCCCCATTCGAGCGGATAACGCTGCCAGACCGCCCGGCACCTGACCGCGCTGCGGGCTGCCTTCATGCATTCCTCCAAAGGCAGTTCATCCGGCGCCGGCGCTGTGGAGGGCATCAGGGCATAGCGGAGGATCTCCTTCTCATCGAAAGGTATCTCCCCGAGCTCAAGCGTCCTCGGTTTTGCCATCAGAAGGCCCTCCCGATCATCCCGGAAAGGTGGCCCAGGATCGCTCCGGCCACGTCTGGCTTGTTCATCGTATAGACATGTACATGACGGATCCCGTTGGCAAACAGGTCGATGATTTGATCGCAGGCGTAGATTATGCCCGCCTGTTTCATCGCGTCCGGCGCCGAACCGAAGCGGTCCACCAGGCTGGTAAACCGCCGGGGCATGAAGCTGCCGCTCAGTTCCAGTGCGCGCTTCACCTGGTTTGCTCTGGTGATCGGCATGATGCCCGGCACCACCGGCACCATCACACCCGTCTCCCGGAGCTTGTACAGGAAGTTATACAGAAGGTTGTTATCAAAGAACATCTGAGTCGTCAGGAAGTCCGCACCGGCATCCACCTTCTCCTCCAGGTAATGCAGGTCTTCCTTCTGGGTCACGCTCTCCGGATGCACTTCCGGGTAGCAGGCCGCCCCGATGCAGAAATCCCCGGCCTTCCGGATTGCCCGGACCAGATCCGCCGCGTGCGGGAAGGGACTGTTCTTCATGGTCTCCGGATCCATGCCCTGCGGAAGGTCTCCCCGCAGCGCCATAATGTTGCAGATGCCGCTCTCCTTCAGTTTCCGCAAATAAGCCTCCACGTCCTCCCGGCCGGCGCCGACACAGGTCAGGTGAGCCAGCGTTTCCACGCCGTCCGCGTTCTGCAGACGGCTTGCGATCTCGCGGGTATACTTCCCGCCCGCGCCTCCGGCGCCGTAGGTCACGGAAATGAACGAAGGTTTCAGCGCCGCGATCTCCTCCGTCGCCTGCAGCACATCGTCAAAGGCGGCGTCTGTCTTCGGCGGAAACACTTCGAATGAAAGGGTCAGTTCCTCGCTCCGGATCACATCTGTCAGTCTCACGCTTTTCCCCCCCCTGCCTTCTCTTCGTTACTCCGCCGGATCACCGGATCAGATACAGCGGATTCTCCGGATCGCTCATGATATAGCTTTCCAGGGTCGGCGTCCTTTCCTGCGCTGTGCTCGGAATCCCTTCCATGATGATCAGGGCGTTCCCGCAGGAATAAGCATTCACCTGACCGGTGTAACCGAGGAGGTCCGCCTCATCCGGCGCTTCCTCATGGTCCTTGTTCAGCCGCCTGGCATACTCGATGGCGTCCTCGCCATCCATGTAGTCGACCGTACACCGGAATTTGAAATTCCCGTCCGCGTCAAAGACCGTAAAGGCCCGCGTGGCGGACTTGAGCTTGATGGTGCTGAACTGTCTGGCCTGCACGGCAAGCCCCGCCGCCTCAACGACCGTATGGGCATTCTCATAGATCCACTTCTCGTCGACCTTGCTGAAAACGCTTCTGTTCGGGCCCACGGTCATCCGGAAGTAGTGACACATTTCATCGTAGCTTGAGGAGAGGATGCGGTTGGTGAACTCGCCCGGTTTGTACTTGGTGTATCCCGGCAGCGCGACCTGCCCCTGCGGATCCTCCCTGGCCGGCCGGATCGTGATCGTCGACCCGATCTGAATGGCTGCATCCGGGTTTGTCGTCAGCCAGCCTTCCTCCAGTTTCCAGATCCGGGCATCCTCCCCCAGCTCATACCCGTATCCATTCCGGGAGCCGAACAGGCTCTCCAGCGTACGCTGTTTGGACAAATCCAGGTTCATGATACCTGTCCCGGCAGTGAACAGTTCCTTCAGACGCGAATTCGCCTTCAGGTTCAGTTCCTTCAGCCCCGGATTGCCGGAGCAGTCCAGGGTTATGAGCTGTTCGTTCCGGCTCACGTCCAGCGAAGTGAGGCCAACGCCTCTGACAGCCAGGGCTTTCAGCTTTTTCAGGTGCGTTACGTCGATCGCGGACAGTTCGTTGCCGGAGCAGTAGATTTCGGTCAGTGAGCGGTTTTCGTCCAGGTTCAGGGCCTTCAGGCCGCAGTTCCGGCAGTCCAGCACCTGCAGGTTCTTCAGGGCGGTCACATCCAGTTCCCCCAGGGCGTTGTCCGAGCAGCTCAGCTTCTTCAGTTTGCGGCAGGCGGACAGGTCAAGGGCAGTGAGCCGGTTGCCCGAGCAGTTGAGTTCCGTCAGTCGGGTGCACGAGCTCAGGTCCAGGCTTTCCATCTCGTTGTACGAGAGGTCCAGGCTGTACAGGCCGGACAGGTACTCGATACCCTCAATGGCCCGGATCCCCTTTCCGGAAAGGTTCAGTTCCTTTGTGTTCTGCAGCGTTCGGTAGGTATAGTTGATCGGATCCAATTTCCACACGCCGTCCACGATCCTCCCGATCGACACCTCCGACTCCGCCGCCGTCCGGCCGGGCACGGCCGCCGCGGCCAGGAACAGTATCAGGGCAGCAAGGATGATCAGGCATGCACGGTTCGCTCTCACAGGCATCTTTCCCTCCCGGGTATCATTGAATTCATACGCGGTCTATTTTATCACACATTCGGAGAAAAAAACAGTTCGCCACGGTCCGGAGCCATAGTAAAGCCCCGTGAGCAGGTGCTCACGGGGCTTGTGGAACGTGCCGAAGATGGGACTTGAACCCATACGCTTTTAAGGGCAACGGATTTTGAGTCCGCCGCGTCTGCCATTCCGCCACTTCGGCATCACGGGAATTATAGCATAATCCCCGGTGTGATGCAATGAACTTACTTCGGATTGTATTCGATTGTCTCCTGGTAAGCCCTGTAGGTGGTTTTGAACAGGATCTCCCGTTTGATCTCGCGGTTACCCTGGTACCAGACCTTCCAGGTGTTCACCTCATAGCCCTGCCGGCCGGTGACCGTCTTCTTGCTCTCGCCCGGCGCCAGGGATGTGTTGATCACATAGTTGGTGCCTTCCGGCTTGGGGATCGTGCGGACCACCTCGCTCTCCAGGTCGATGCGCACGTCTGAACCGAGGCTCATCCCGTAAATATTGACGGTCACCTTCCGTTTGCTGTAGCCCGCGATGATAAAGACCGGCCACTCGGTATTGTTTTTGAACTTGAAATCCAGTCCCGGCCAGTTGACCGTCGCGTCAAAGCCTTTTTCGATGTAATGCGACGGCCAGGCATGCGGATTGCGTTCGATAATCTCCAGATCCGCCCGGGCGACCGCGTTGAACAGGGTGGAACTGGTCTGGCAGACGCCGCCGCCCACCTCGTCTTTGCTCTGGCCGCCGGAAATAGCCGGCGCTTCCTGATAGCCCTTTGCTGCCGTTCGTTCCCCGGTCGCGGCATTAAAAGAGAAGATCTCCCCCGGCAGCACCGTCTTTCCGCTGATCGCTTCCGCGCTGAGCTGGATATTGGTATTGCGCTTGCCGTCACTCGTGGTGGTCGTCGTATAGGCGGAGATCAGGCCGAATCGGTTCATCAGCTCGGTTTTGGTCACCTCGGCAAGGATCTTTTCCGGAACGATCCGCAGTTCCTTTTTGGTCACTCCGTCGTCCAACAGCTCCGCCACCCGGCTGTACAGGTCGTCCGGGTCAATCCGGGCTCCGGGACGGTCGTCGGTAAAGGTGAAAGTCTGTGTTTTGAAATCAAAGGAATGGACGGTGCTGTTGACCGGGTCCCGGTTCACATAATTGACGATCCCATCGGTCAGCGCCCTCAGAGCTTCATGGTCGTAGTCCTGCTCCGTGGCAAAAGTCACGGGGTTTGAGCGCATGGCGGACGCCTGGCTGACGCGCTCCTCAAACGGCGTCGCAGCATTCCCCGCCAGGCTGGCGGAATTGCCCCGACCACTGGCAAAAGCCTTTTCCGCGACTTCCTCGATGTTCCGGGAGACCGGCACCCGTTCGCTGTTCACGTGCCAGTTCTCATTCCCCACCGCGATCACGATGTCAAAAGAACTGCTCACATCCTCGTGAACCTTCCGGACCGCCTCGGCTGCTTCCCCTTTTGTCATCCCGCCGACCTGAACGTTGTCGATATAAACGCCCGGATAGATCCGGTCGTTATAGATCTCCCGCCGGTTCAGGTCAAAGGCGTCCTGCCGCTCGCCGTCCAGGCGGATCAGATTTCCGTTGGCAAAGGCCAGATTCGGCAGGAAGCGATACCGGATCCCGGTCAGCTGCGGCAGGACCGCGATGCCCATCGCCGCCAGGAGCAGAAGGCAGAAGACGGCTGTCACCGTCCAGGCCGCGCGGTGCTTCTCCCGCCGGCGGTACTTCGGCCGCTCGTCCCGGATCGGGATCGGCTGTTCAAACCGGTCAAAATCGTCAAAGACGGAAGAAGGCGCCCCGAGACCGTCGTCCTTTTCATTGGCAGCAAAATAGCGGCGCCGCTTCTCCGCCTCTTCCTCTTTCCGGCGGTCGTACGCGTCCCGTTCCCGCAGGCCTTCATCCCGCCCGAGCGGTTTCTTCCCGGGAAGCGAAGAGGAAATGAACTCGTCGTCCCCTTCATACAGGTCGTATCGCTTCAGCTTTGCCATTCTGATTCTCCGTCGTTCTCCTCAGTTTCCAGTCCTGTCCGCGTCCTTCCGATGATTGCGCACAGGCCCGCGGAGCATATCCCCGGCGCCTGCCCCGGGAAGGGGCATCCGGATGATTTCCCCGGCAATGCCGAGGGTTTCCAGTGTTTCTCCCGTTTTCTCCCTCACGAACGCGGATGCCTTCACCCGGCGGACGCCCTGCGGGGTCATCAGTTCCAGTTCGTCCCCGGCATAGAACCGGTTCTTCAGGAGCAGCCGGGCGTGCCCGTCTGCTTCTGCCGCTTCGATCACCTTCGCAACATACTCCCGGCTTTGCCAGAAGCCTTCCGCTTCGCCGGGCGTCTCCGGCGGTCCTTCCAGGAAGCCGGTATCGCTCAGCCGATGGCTGGCGCACTGCAGTTCCGCCGTCATCTCCGGCAGTGCCTCGCGGAACGCTTCCCGGTCCCGTGCCAGCAGGTCCAGCGCGCGCCGGTAGGCGCCGGTAACCACCGCGACATAGTATTCTGTCTTCATGCGCCCTTCGATCTTCAGGCTGGAAACTCCCGCGTCGCACAGCTCCGGCAGCAGAGGCATCAGGCACAGGTCGCGCGCGGAGAAAAGGTAGGTCCCCCGCTCATCCTCCGTTACCGGGAGGTACTCCCCGGGCCGTTTTTCCTCCACCACGGCATACTGCCAGCGGCAGGGCTGGGCGCATTCCCCGCGGTTGCCGCTCCGCCCGGTCAGATATGCCGAGAGCATGCACCGCCCGGAATAGGCCATGCAGCTCGCACCATGCACAAACGTCTCCAGCTCGATCCCGTCCCCGATCCGCTCATGGAGCGCCCGGATGCGGTCCAGGCTCATTTCACGGGCCAGGATCACCCGCTCGCACCCCAGGCTGCGGTACAGCTCAACCGCCGGCGCGTTCACGGTGTTCGCCTGCGTGCTCACATGGATCGGCAGGGCAGGCACCTCCGAACGCAGGAAGCGGATCGCGCCGGGATCCGCGACGATCGCCGCGTCCACGCCGCAGTCCGCGGCTTCCTTCGCCGCCGCGGCGAAGGCGTCCAGTTCGTCATCAAAAGGATAGGCGTTCATCGTGACATAGAACCGCCGTCCGGTTTCGTGGGCCAGGCGGACTGCTTCCCGCAGTTCCTCCGGCCCGAAGTTGCCCGCAAAGGCCCGCAGGCCGAAATGCTTCATACCGCCGTAGACCGCATCCGCGCCGAAATGCAGGGCGGCCCGAAGGGAGTCCATGTTCCCCGCAGGCGCTAGCAGTTCAGGGATCCTCATCACTTGATCCCCCTGTCCAGGTCGTACTGCTGCCACTTCGGCGCATAGGCCTCGACCGCACGGCGGTGCTGGTCCAGCGTCTTGGAGAAGTAGAGTTCGCCGCTCTCCGGCTCCTTGGCGCAGAAGTACAGATACTTCTCCGCGATCATGGTCTCATCCGGATACAGTGCAGCCCGGATCGCCGCGGGCGAGGGATTGCAGATCGGCCCGACTGGCAGCCCGTTCACCTGGTAGGTATTGTAGGGGCTGTTGACCGTCAGGTCGCTGTCCGCCAGTGCCATTTTCCGGATGCCTGTAATGTAGTGGATCGTCACGTCGCTCTCCAGCCGCATATTCGCTTTCAGGCGGTTGTGGAACACAGCGCTGACCCGGGCGAAATCCGACTCCTTCGCTTCCTTTTCGATCAGGCTCGCCAGCGTCAGCGTCTGGTCCATGGTCAGGCCCAACTCCTCCGCCCGGTCCTGGAGCTCGACCGGGAACGCGGCTTCCGTCTGGCTCAGCAGCTTCCGGATGATCTCCTCTGCGGACGCGGTCACGTAAACTTCGTAAGTGTTCGGCGACAGATAGCCTTCCAGGACATACTTCCGTTCCTCCGGATGACCGGAGGTCAGCACATCGTCGATATAGTAATACTCGCGAAACGCCTTCCCGTCGCGGCAGGCTGCGAGGAAGGCCTTGTCGTCTTCCAGCACGCCGTTTTTCACCAGTTTCGCGGCGAATTCCTCCACCGTCTCGCCGGGGATCAGCGTGATATTCCGCACGAGCGGATTGCCGTCACCGGTTGTCAGCCGGTCAGCAATCTCCGTCATGGTCATGTCTTTTTTCAGAGAATAGGTGCCCGTCTGGATCTTCTGGGCCATACCCGCGAAATCGCAGTAATACTTGAAGATCGTCTTGCTCCGGATCAGGTCGGCCGACTCCAGGTTGGAAGCGACTCGGTTCAGGCTCTGTCCGCTCTGGATTTCAAAGGTATACTCCGCCTCATCCGCCGGATCCACCGGCGCCAGGAAACTGCCGTACAGCTTGTTCCATACGGTCATCCCGATGCCGATCACCAGCACAAGTACTGTCAGTCCTACCAGAACCGGGCGCAGGATGTGCCACAACCCGCTGTACCAGTAGAGCCCGTATTCGCGCTCATCCCGCATACTGCGGTAGGTATAGTTCTTGTCTTTCTTCACGTTCAGCCCTCAATGCCCGGGACAGCCATATCCACGTCCGCCGCCTCGGTCAGGATCCGGAAGATATCCGCCAGCGCCTGCTGCAGCCGCATCTCGGAAAGCAGGAATTGGCTGACCTCCGGTTTGGAAAAAAGGAGACTGGAGATACCGGAGAAGCGCTGCATGTCTTCTTCGTTCGCGGCATTCCCGCTCATGGCAGACATCTGGATCGTCATCTGCAGCTTCCGGTATTCGCGGATCAGCGCGGCGGTCGTCTCCTCGGCCATCACAGACTCTTTCAGGTCGTGATAGGTCTTGTACTCCTCGCTGTCCCGGATCTCCTGCGCCAGGCGATAAGTCGTTGAATAATCCATGATGCTGCCTCCTTCAGAAATCAATAACGGTCAGAAGGAGGATTTTCTTCCTTCTGACCGTTATTATATCCGTTTTGAACGTTCCTTGCAAATACGCTGGAGGACGTTTACACGTCCAGAATGATCGGCAGGATCATCGGGTTCCGCTTGATCTTTTCGAAGATAAAGCGGTGCACCTCGTCCTTGATCGTGTTCTTCAGGTCAGGCCAGTTGTCCCCGTTCAGGCTGCTGGCCGCGAGGATCTGGCGAACCAGTTCCTGCGTGTTGTCGATGATATCCTCGTTTTCCTTCACGTAGATGAACCCGCGGGAGACGATATCCGGACCGGAGATCAGCTTCTCCTCGTCCCGGTCAATCGCCATCACCACAATCAGCAGGCCGTCCTGGCTGAGGTGCTTCCGGTCACGCAGGACGACATTCCCGACGTCGCCGACGCCCAGGCCGTCAACCAGTACGCCGCCGACCGGCACCTGTTCGCCCAGGGCTAGCATTTCTTCGTTCATCTCGATGACCTGGCCGAGCTCCGGGATCACGATATTCTGGCTCGGCACGCCCATGCTCTCCGCCAGGATTGCGTGCTGCCACATCATGCGGTATTCACCGTGCACGGGAATAAAGTACTTCGGCCGGATCAGCGCGTGGAGCAGCTTCAGCTCTTCCTGGCAGGCGTGGCCGGAAACGTGGACCTCCGCCATACGGCTGTAGACCACCTGTGCGCCGAGGCGATACAGCTGGTTGATCACGCGGGAGATCAGCTTTTCGTTGCCGGGGATCGGCGTTGCGGAGATGATGACCATATCGCTCTGGCGGATCTGCAGCTTCCGGTGCTCTGCGTAGGCCATCCGGGTCAGGCCGGCCATGGGCTCGCCCTGGCTCCCGGTCGTCATGACCAGGACCTCGTTATCCGGGTAGTCATCCAGCACATCCATGTCGATCAGCCAGCCTTCGGGGATCTTCAGCTCCCCGATACTCATCGCCACCCGGCTGACGTTGACCATGCTCCGCCCGATGAAGCAGACGCGCCGTCCGTAGCGGATCGCGTTATCAATGATCATCTGCATCCGGTGGATGTTGCTGGCGAACATCGCCACGATCACGCGGCCTGTGGCCTGGGCAAACATCCGCTCAAAGGTCTCGCCGACCTTCAGCTCACTCATCGTATAACCGGGGCGCTCCACGTTCGTGGATTCGCACAGGAAGGCCATGACACCCTTCTTACCGTATTCGGCAAAAGTCTGCAGGTCGGTGATTTGCCCGTCGATGGGCGTGTAGTCCACCTTGAAGTCGCCACTGCAGATGACCGTCCCTGCAGGACAGGTGATCGCGATCGCGCAGGCGCCTGCGATGGAATGGCTCACATGGATAAACTGGCAGGTGAACTGCCCCAGCTGGATCACTTCCCGCGGCCGGACCACGTGAATCGGGACGCCGTCCACCCGGTATTCCTTCAGTTTCAGGTCCACCAGTGCCATGGTCAACTTGGTCCCGTAGATATGTGCCGGCGCCTGCTTTAAGATATAGGGCGTCGCACCGATATGATCCTCATGGCCGTGGGTAAACAGGTAACCGCGTATATGATCCCGCTTGCCCATCAGGTAGGTGATGTCGGGAATCACAAGGTCCACGCCCAGCATATCTTCCTTCGGGAAAACACTGCCGCAGTCCACTACGATGATGTCGTCCTCGTATTCGAAGACATACATATTCTTGCCGATCTCATCGACGCCGCCGAGAGAAACGATCCGCAGCCTGCCGGCCTCTTTCTCCTTCGCCTTCGTGCTCATCGTGAACCTCCTTTCGTACATAGAAATACAACAGTATCGTGTCAAACACATCGGGTTTTCACCCGCTTATGTCTTCGGAGAACTTTATGAAGCTCACACTTTGGAATAGTATATCATATTTTTCATGATCGTGCTACCCCTTATCCATCAAAATGTACAGGAGTTTTTGCATTTTTCATGCGCGGCGCGCCGCCACTGCGTTTCGCGGCCGGTATGCATGAAAACCGGCACCGTCTTCACGGTGCCGGCAGTCGGACTCTGGAACCGGGGGACTCACGCAGGGACCTTACGCATACAGCGGGTAGCCTGCCATCATGGTTTCCACCTGTGCCCGGATCTCCGGGACAGCGGTTTCGCCTTCGCGCAGGACCCGGGCAATCCAACCGGCCACCTTCGCCATCTCCGCTTCCTTCAGGCCGCGGGAGGTGGCCGCCGGGGTACCGACGCGGATGCCGCTGGTCACGAAGGGACTGCGGGTTTCGTTCGGAACGGTGTTCTTGTTGACGGTAATGTTCGCATCCTCCAGCAGGTTCTCCATCAGCTTGCCTGTCATCTCTGTGCCTGTAAAATCAAGCAGGAGCAGGTGGTTGTCCGTGCCGTCGGAGACCATGCGGACGCCCTCCTCCCGGAAAGTCTTCTCCATTGCTTTCGCATTCAGGATGATCTGGTGCTGGTAGGTGCGGAAGTCTTCCTTCAGCGCCTCGCCGAAGCAGACCGCCTTCCCGGCGATGATGTGCTCGAGCGGTCCGCCCTGCGTGCCGGGGAAGATCGCCTTGTCGATCGCTTTTGCGTATTCCTCGCGGCACAGGATCATACCGCCCCGCGGGCCACGCAGCGTTTTGTGGGTCGTAGTGGTCACGAAATCGGCAAAGGGCACGGGGCTCGGATGCTCGCCCGCGGCCACCAGGCCGGCGATGTGCGCCATGTCGACCATCAGCAGGGCACCGACCTCATCCGCGATCTCGCGCAGGGTTTTGAAATCAATGACCCGCGGATAAGCAGAAGCACCCGCGACGATCATCTTCGGAGTGTTCTCCTTCGCCAGGCGGCGGACCTCATCGTAGTCGATCATCTCGGTCTCGGAAGAGACGCCGTAGGGAACGAAATTGAAGTATGCGCCGGACATGTTTACGGGGCTCCCGTGGGTCAGATGTCCTCCGTTGGACAGGCTCATGCCCATCACGGTATCACCGGGCTTCAGCATGGCGAAATAGACCGCCATATTGGCCTGCGCGCCGCTGTGGGGCTGTACGTTGGCATGCTCCGCGCCAAACAGCTTGCAGGCCCGGTCGCGCGCCAGGTTCTCCACGATGTCCACGCACTCGCAGCCGCCATAATAGCGCTTGCCCGGATATCCTTCGGCGTATTTATTCGTCAGGCAGGTCCCCATCGCCGCCATCACCGCCGGAGAGACGAAGTTCTCGCTGGCGATCAGCTCCACATGGGTACGCTGACGGTCAAGCTCCAGGTTGATGGCATCCGCCACCTCGGGGTCCACCTGCCGGATCAGATCAAGCTCCATTGCCGCATTCCTCCAAATATTGACATCGATTCAGTATATCATACATCCACTGCCGCAGAAAGCTTCAAACAGAAAAAAAACCGCCTGCGCTCAGACCGGGCAACCCCGCAGCACATCCCGTCAGATGCTTACTGCTGCTTCCGTCAGGACCTGACAGGGTTCACACCGAAGGATCGCACGGGACCCAATCTTCATCGCGCAAACGGCAAGGAAGAGTATAGCGTTTTCCTGCCGGAAAAGCAAGCCCGGGCTCCCTGTATCCCTGTCTTTTTTTGTATTTCCTCCGGGGAAATCTTGACCATGTCCCGTGCGCAAGGGTAAAATATCCTTTGTTTGATTCCGGATCACGGGGGTTAAGGATATGAAAATCGGCTTTGATCACGATCAGTATACGCGCATGCAGTCCGAGCGCATCATGCAGCGGATCGACGAGTTTGGCGGCAAGCTCTACCTGGAACTGGGCGGCAAGCTCTTCGACGACTACCATGCGAGCCGCGTCCTGCCGGGTTTCCAGCCGGACAGCAAGGTGCAGATGCTCCTGAAAATGAAGGACAAGGAAGAGATCCTCATCGCGATCAACGCCAATGATATCGAGACCAGCAAGGTCCGCGGCGACCTGGGCATCACTTACGACCAGGACACCTTGCGCCTGATCGATGCCTTCCGCGGGATCGGCCTGTACGTCGGTTCCGTCGTCCTCACCCGCTGGGCCGGGCAGCCGGCCGCCGTCGCTTTCGAGCAACGCCTGAACGCCCAGGGCATCCGGACCTATCATCATTTCCCGATCGAGGGCTACCCCACGAACATCGATCACATCGTCAGCGACGACGGATTCGGCCGCAACGATTACGTGGAGACCACGCGCCCCCTCGTGCTGGTCACTGCCCCCGGTCCCGGCAGCGGCAAGATGGCAACCTGCCTGAGCCAGCTGTACCAGGAGAACCGCCGGGGCATCAAAGCCGGCTATGCCAAGTTCGAAACTTTCCCGATCTGGAACCTCCCCCTGAAGCATCCGGTCAACGTCGCCTACGAGGCCGCCACCGCGGACCTCAGCGATGTGAACATGATCGATCCCTTCCACCTGGAAGCCTACGGCCGGACCACCGTTAACTATAACCGGGATATCGAGATCTTCCCCGTCCTGAACGCTCTGTTCGAACATGTGTGGGGCAAATCTCCCTACAAGAGCCCGACTGATATGGGCGTGAACATGGCCGGTATGTGCATCACCGACGACCGCGCCTGCGTGGAAGCCGCGGAAAAGGAAATCATCCGCCGGTATTACGCCGCCCGCTGTTCCTTCCTCCAGGGCCACGCTGCCAAAGAGGAAGCCGAAAAGATCCTCCTGCTGATGAAGCAGCTGAACATCGATGAAAGCATCCGCCCCGTGATGAACGCCGCCCGCGTCCGCGCCGAAGCGACCGGCAACCCTGCCCTGGCGATCGAACTGCCGAACGGTGAGATCGTCACTGGCAAGACCACGGATCTGCTCGGGCCTTCGGCTGCATTGATCCTGAACGCGCTGAAAAAGCTTGCCCGCATCCCGAAGAAGGTCCACCTGATCTCCCCGGAAGTCGTCGAACCTGTGCAGGAGCTGAAGTGCAAGTACCTGGGCAATCACAATCCCCGCCTGCATTCAGACGAGGTGCTGATCGCCCTGTCCGTTTCCGCGGCTACCAACTACAACGCTGCCCGGGCGCTGAGCAAACTGCCGAAGCTGAAGAACTGCGAGGTCCATTCCACGGTCATCCTCCCCGCGGTGGACGACAATACTTTCCGCCGCCTGGGTGTCAACCTGACCTGTGATCCCAGCTACCAGAGCCACAAGCTCTATCACAAGTAAACAGCATGAAAAAACGCCCTCTCCGCTGAGACTTCGCAGAGGGCGTTTTTGATGACCCGGATAATGTATTAATCCACCAGATCCGTGATCCTCGGGTTCTTCTTTATGGTTTGATACAGAAGCATTCCCAGCACACCGCAGGCGATGATTTCTCCGATCCCTACCGTAACGGCCAGCATGATCCAGAGACTGTCGCCGTTAAATACCTCGCCGAAAACTTCCACGTTGTCCACACCGTAGACTTTCATCAGCACGATCGGCACGATCACCATGTTGCTCACCACCGGGGGAATCCAGGCGACCGCCGGCCTGTCTTTCAACAGCCGGGTACCGATCGCGCCCAGCAGCGTCGCCATGCTGCCGAACACCACATCCCAGGCTGCGCAGCCGGTGATCAGGTTGGCCACCACGCAGCCGACCGTCAGGCCGGGAACCGCCGCCGCGGTGAACACCGGCAGGATCGTCAGCGCTTCGGAAAGGCGTACCTGGATTGCTCCGCTTGCGATGCCCAGGGCCGCTGCGATGATCGTCAACACCACGTACAGGGCGGCGATCACACCGCCGAATGCTACCATTTTTGTCGTATTCTTTTTCATATTCCCATCCTTTAGTTTTGTTTAAGGTGAGGAAGGTCCCGAACTCACCGCACACACAGATGCCCGTGGATTATACCCTGTTTCTCCCTTCCTTTCAAGGGCAGCCTTGCAAAAAGAAAGAAATCCATTCGATTTTGCTTTTTCCCCGCTTCTGTGCTATACTTTGCCTGCCAAAGAGAAATGTATACCGTGATGCTGCAAGGAAAAGACTGGAGGATTTCCCCTCATGACCGAAAAGCCGAAGCTGATCGGCGTATGCCTGTCCCAAGCCCACAGTTTCCCGAACACCGGGTTTATCCATGCCCTGAGCAAGGTTGCTTCCGCCGAGGGCTTTGATGTCGCGTTCTTCAACTCCTCGCTGGATTTCTTCTGGCACGAAAAGGACAACAACGCAGCCCGCGCGGTCTATAAGACGATCCAGTACGACCTGTTCTCCGCCATCCTGATCATCTATCCCACGATCCACGACGACCAGCTGGTTTCCGAAATCGTACAGGGCGCGCAGGAGCATCAAGTCCCGGTGATCTGTGTCGGCGCAGAGCTGCCGGGCTGCTGGTCGATCGTCAACGATTTTGAGCAGAGTTTCAAATCCCTTCTCCGCCACGTCATCGTGGACCACGGAGCCCGGGATACCTTCTTTATCGCCGGCATAAAGGACGAGCCGGATTCCGAGGGCCGCTTCCGCTGCTACCGGGAGGTGCTGGAAGAGCTGGGCCTGCCCTTCCGCGAATCCCAGATGGCCTACGGCAACTACTGGTCTCCGCCGGCCCGCGAGATCGTGCGCAAGCTGATCCGCAGCCGGGAGAAACTCCCCCGGGCGATCTTCTGCGCCAACGACACCATGGCCGTCGCCGTTTGCGACACCCTGAAGGAGAACGGTTTCCGCGTTCCCGAGGACGTGATCGTCACCGGCTTTGACGCCTCCCCCGTCGCCTGGCTGGTCCGGCCTAACCTGACCACCTGCGGGGAAGATTCCGCCGCCCTGGCCCGGCAGACCGTGGATCTCATCCGGTGCCTCCTGGCCGGCGGGGAGCCGTCCCGACGCATCACCCATCCCTACAGGGCCGTCCTGTCTGAATCCTGCGGCTGCCCGGCGGAAAAGAACGCTCCTTTTGACGTGGCCGCCGTTTTCCGCAAGGCCGAGATGCTGAACACCCATGAGAACGACCTGTTCTACAAGGTGGAACTGATGATCGCCCAGAAGGACCTGGATTCCTTCCTGAAGCTGGTCTCCCAGTCCATCCTGCCGGGTTCGGCCATCTACCTGAACCGGCGTTTCCCGGACATTTATGAGGGGATCGATCTCTTCGACGACACCATCGGGGACGAGCTGCTGGCCGTTCCCTTCCGGGAGCCGGACCAGCCCCTGGCCGTCACACCCTGCACGCTGCAGTCCCTTCACCCGCAGGAAGGAAATGCGCCCGCCGCCACCGTCTTCAACGTGATCCGGGCCGGCACCGTGGTCTGCGGCTTCTACGCCGCCCGGACCGACGACCTGAACCGCGACATCCAGCTGATCAAGCGGGTCTCGGACATCCTGAACCTGGTCTTCGCCATCCAGTTGGGCAATACCCGCCAGCAGATGCTGATCACCCACCTGGACAACTCGCTCTACCTCGACGCCGTGACCGGGCTGAACAACCTGAAAGGCCTGTCCCGCTGGTTTGACAGCTACTGCCGGGAGCCGGAAAACCACCGGCTGCCCCTGGCGCTCTCCGTCTGGTGCATCAACCGGTATTCCTATATCTATGAGAACTACGGCATGAACGACACGGAGGAGATCGCCCGGCTCGTGGGCGGCAGGCTCTCGTCCGTCTATGCCGGCGCCCTCCTCGTGGCCCGGATCTCCGATGATCAGTTCGCCGTCGTCAGCAGCGCTGCGAACGACCCGGAGCTCAGCCGCGGGATCGACCGGGCCGCCCGGGACTTCCTCACCCATATCGAGTCCTGGAACGCCGCCAGCTCCAAGCAGTACTATGTGGAGGTCAACTGCGGCAGCACCCGGATGGAAGCCCCCTGGGAGAACACTACCCTGGAGAACCTGATCCACCTGGCCCTGGGCGAGATGTACCTGAACCGGATGCGTGTCGGCGCCCGTGAAGCCGCCAAGCCGACTGTCAGTTCCCCCGCCATGTACAGCGCCTTCAGCCTGCTCATGGAAAAGAACCTCCTGCGCTTCCACTTCCAGCCAATCGTGGACGCCAGGACAGCCCAGATCTATGCCTACGAAGCGCTCATGCGGACGGATAACCTGGTGCATCTCTCTCCGCTGGAGATCCTGGATGTCGCCCGGGAATACAACCGCCTCTACGACGTGGAAAAGGCGACCCTCTTCGGGATCATCGATACCTACGTCCGCCGCTTCAGCTCCTTCAACGGCTGCAAGGTCTTCATCAACACGATCCCGGGCCACTTCCTCACAGAGGAGGACTGTGCCCTGCTCAAGTCCCGCTACGAGAGCTACCTGGACTGCTTCGTCTTCGAGCTGACCGAGCAGAACTCCACCTCCGACGAAGAGCTCACCCGGCTGAAGGGCCTGTGCAAGGACGGCGGCCATACGGTGATCGCCATTGACGATTACGGCACCGGCCACTCAAACATCGTGAACGTGCTGCGCTATACGCCGCAGCTGATCAAGATCGACCGCGAGCTGATCTCCGGCATCCGGAATGACAGCAACAAGCAGCTCTTCGTCCGCAACACCATCGACTTCGCGCACCAGAATGGGATCCGCGCCCTGGCGGAAGGTGTGGAGACCGCCGACGAGCTCCGCACCGTGATCGACCTGGGGGTGGACCTAATCCAGGGCTTCTACACCGGCCGGCCCACGGAACAGCCGATCCCCGCCGTCAGCGAACCGGTCCGCAACCTGATCCTGGAGGAAAACCTTTCGCTGACCCGCTACGACCGGAGCCTGCGGATCTATCCGGCCGCGGACGGTGAGACCGTCGACCTGCTGAAGCTCGCCCTGGAAAGCTATACCGGCATCCAGGCCCCCGCCGGACGGTTAACGCTGACCGGGCATGAGAAGCAGGGCGTGGACATGGTGGTCCGGGTCCCGGACGACACCCGCTCGGAGATCACCCTGCGCAGCGTGAACATGAAGGGGGTCAACGAGCCCATCCTCCAGCTCGGGAACCGCTCCGACGTGACCCTCCGTCTGGAAGGCTGCAATTTCCTGAACAAGGACGGTATCCGCGTCCCGGCCACTTCGCGCCTGACCGTCACCGGCGAGGGAAACCTCAGCGTCACGAACAACCGGAACTATTCGATCGGCATCGGCGCCAACTGCAATGACGCCTACGGCACGATCGTCATCGATCTCGGCGGCACCCTTTCCATTCATTCCTCCGGCGATAAGGTCGTCTGCCTCGGCGGCGGGCGCAGCGCCGGGGACGGGATCACGATCCTCCGCGGCACCTGCAGCCTCACAGGCTCCGGCATCACGGCCATGGGTGCCGGCAGCATCGCCGGCGAGGCGCGGATCGATCTGCGGGACGCCGACCTTTCCGTCTCCGTGGAGGGCAACGACACCGTCGGCATCGGTACCTTCTCCGGCAACGCCTTCATCCGTTCCGCCGGCCGGATCGACCTGCTCCTGAAATGCGAGCGCGCCACCGGCATCGGCACGATGAACGGCGCCGGTGAAGCCCTGCTGGAGGGCGGCTCCGCCTCGGTCACGATCCGCTGCGACACGGGCGCCTGCATCGGCACCTTTGCCGGCGAGTATTCCTCCCGCATCCGCGACGCCGTGGTCCGGATCCACGGGGAAGGCAACCGCGTCGCCGGTTTCGGCAGCCCGGACGGCGCCTGCAGCACGGAGATCCACTCCGGCGACGTGCAGGGCGATCTCCTGGCCGGCAAGCGGATGCTCCTGGGCAACGAGCACTCCCGGGTCGTCATCACCGGCGGCAACGTCCGCCTCCTCCCCGAAGGCCCGCAGGTCCCGGTCAGCCCCGGCGGCCTTCCCCTGTCCTCCCTGACGCCGAAGGAGGATCATTTTGAGCAGGCCTTCACAGACCGGCACGGATCCTGGATCTACACCGCCGACCGGAACGCGGATGGGCTCCTCTCCGTCTGGATCCCCGCCTCTTCCTGATCCCTCAGTGTCATCCTGAGCACAGTGAAGGATCTTTCCTCTGTAATCAAAAGAAGCAGGAAAAACCTTTCCTGCTTTCTTTTTGCATGTCATTCCGGACGCAGTCGGGAGATCTCCTCCTGTCGTGTGTCATCCCGAGCATAGTCGAGGGATCTCCCCCTGTCACCGTTTTATTCGTCCTTCAGCCCGAAGGCGATCATCCCGCCCATCGAGCGCAGGTTCTCCTGTCCCGTGATCACGGCCTTGCCGTTGAAGAACATGCACGCCGTTCCGCCGCCGTCGAGGTTGATCGCCTCGGTGCAGCCGTATTCCAGCAGCCTGTCCGCCAGCCAGCTCAGGTGCGCGCCGGCATACTTCGTCTTCGGCCGGCCCTTGAGCACGATCGCGATATAGTGGTACGGTTCGATCATCCCCAGGCCTGTCAGCGGCTCCATCTGCTCATAGTAGCCGCAGCCCTCGACCGCTTCCTTCTCGTTGATCTTTCCCTCGCTGATCAGCCAGGGGCCGAAGGCGAACACCTGTTCCGCGCCTTTTTCGAGGTATTCCTCCGCCGTCATCGCGTCGGAGAGGTAGGTCTTCATGCTGCCGTCGCTGTATACGGCCAGCGTATCGAGGCAGGGGCGCTGCCGAGCCGCTTTGGCCGTCTGCGCCTTGGTCTTGTCCCAGCGAACCTCCCCGTTGCGGATGATGATCCCCGGCTGCCGGGCGCTCGTGCGCTTCAGGATGTTCTGCTGCCGGGAACCGTAGAAGTCGTCCGACATGGCGAAGACACAGGGGTGCTTTTCCACCAGCAGCTCCGGGCTGACCTGGTTTACTCCCTCAGGCCACTTGCCCTTCTCCGCCGAAAGGATCGCCTTCATCGGGGAGTTTTCGGAGGCCCAGATCTCCGCCACGCAGTATTCCCGCATCTTCTTCTTGTTGTATTTTTCTCTCACCCGGGTGATCTTCACGGACAGGTCCCGGCTGGCGTACTGCCATACGCCTTTCTCTTCGTCCTCGAGGAGGTACTCGTCCCCGGGGTTATCGTCCCCGGTCAGGAACCCCCGGCTGTCGAAATGCCAGCCGTCCTTTTCTGCCGCGTCTTCTTCCGCTTCCGCCAGGCACAGGCAGGGGACTGCCAGCACCAGGGCGAGCATCCACGCGCCGAAGCGCTTCATTCCGTTTCCCTTCATTCTCTCTTTCTCCCCGTGTCATCCCGGGCATAGTCGAGGGATCTCCCTCCGTGTCATCCCGAGCATAGTCGAGGGATCTTCTCCCGTGTCATTCTGAACGCGGCGAAGATCCTTTTCGCCTCCGGATATAGTATCTTCTCAGGATCGCGGCGTTCACTCCCGCCGGCAGCAGCCGGTGAACATACACCGCCAGGTGCTGGTCCGGGCTCGCGATGCGTTTGCGGAAGGGGATTACCTTCCGGTCCAGCGTCCGGGCAATCTTCCGCCCGAGCGCGTCCGGGTCCGATCCGTTCTGCTCGTCCCGGCGGATCACCCCGGTCCCGCTCTCATATTCCGCTGCGTAAGGAGAATCCGGCTTCATCGCCGCTGCATGGGGACGGTATCTGTCGCTGCCGCTGCGGTGATCCCCAGGCTCCACCAGCATGACCTGGATCCCGAAGGGCTTCACCTCCAGCTGCAGGCACTCCGCGTATCCCTCGATCGCGTGCTTGCTCGCCGTATAGGCGCCCTGGAACGGAATGCCGAGCAGCCCGTTGATCGAGGAGAACAGCACGATCTTTCCGCCGCCACGCTCCCGCATCAGCGGCAGCACCGCGCGGTTCATCCGCACCATGCCCAGGTAGTTCGTATCGATCACCCGGCGGAACTCCTCCACGGAGGTTTCCTCGCAGCTGCCGAGCACCAGCATCCCGGCGCACTGGACCAGTGCGTCCGGCATCGCGATCCCCGCCGCCTTTTCGCAGAAGCGGGCAACGCTCTTCTCGTCCGTCACGTCCAGCTTCAGGCGCGTCATGCCGTCCGCCTCGCCATCCTCAAAGCTCCGGGCTCCTGCGATCACGCGCCAGCCGTCGTCCCGCAGGGCCAGGGCTGTATGCAGGCCCAGCCCGCTGGAGGCGCCGGTCACCCAGGCCGTCTTCTGTCCACTCATACTTCCTCCCGCACTGTGCGTTCCCGGGATATTTTACTATACCGGCCGCCCGTTCCGCAAGCGTCACAGAAGGTTGCGCTGGATCTTGCCTGAGATGGTCTTGGGCAGTTCCTCGCGGAAAACGATCTTCCGCGGATACTTGTAAGGCGCGGTGTGCTCCTTGACGTAATTCTGGATCTCTTTCTTCAGTTCCTCGGTGCCTTCGGTACCCTTCGTCAGCACGATTGACGCCTTGACGATCTGGCCGCGGACATCGTCCGGTTCGGCGGATACACCGCACTCCAGCACGTAGGGCAGCTCCATGATGACGCTCTCGATCTCGAACGGCCCGATCCTGTAGCCGCTGGATTTGATGACGTCGTCGATCCGGCTGACGTACCAGAAATAACCGTCCTCATCCCGCCAGGCGGTGTCGCCGGTATGGTACAGGCCGTCGTGCCATGCTTCCTTCGTCTTTTCCTCGTCCAGGTAGTATTCGCGGTATAGGCCGCAGGGGGTCGTTTTGTCCGTATGGATAACGATCTCGCCGACCTCACCGCTGGAGACGGGATTGCCGTCAGGATCCACGATATCCACGTCGTACTGCGGGTTGGCCTTGCCCATGGATCCGATCTTCGGAGTCGTGCCGTAGAGGTTGCCGATGGTCAGCGTCGTTTCGGTCTGGCCGAAACCTTCCATGATCTTCAGTCCGGTCGCCTTCTCGAACTGACGGAAGACCTCCGGGTTCAGCGCCTCGCCGGCGGTAGTCATATGGTGGATGGACGACAGGTCATAGTTGGCCAGATCCACCTTGATGAACATCCGCAGCATCGTGGGCGGCGCGCAGAAGGTCGTGATGTTGTACTTCGCGAACATCGGAAGGATATCCGCGGCGTCAAATTTGTCAAAGTCGTACACGAAGACCGCGCCTTCACACAGCCACTGGCCGTAAAGCTTGCCCCACAGGGACTTGCCCCAGCCGGTATCGGAGATCGTGAAGTGGAGGCCGTCCCGCTCGCAGCAGTGCCAGTACTTGGCGGTGACAAAGTGGCCCAGGGCATAGGTATGCTTGTGTGCGGCCATCTTCGGGTTGCCCGTTGTCCCGGAGGTGAAGAACATCAGCGCCGGCTCGTCTCCGCAGGAGGCGCCTTCCGGACGATGGAAGCGGCGGGTGAACAGCGGGTATTCATCATTCAGGCTGTGCCAGCCTTCACGGGTACCGTTTACGAGGATCAGCGTTTTTACGCTCGGGCATTTTGCCGCGGCGCGCTCGGCGATCTCGGCGGTATCCCCGTCCGCAGTACAGATGAGGGCTTTGACGCCGGCGGCATTGAAGCGGTATTCAAAGTCGTGCTCCTTCAGCTGGTTGGTCGCGGGGATCGCGATGGCGCCGAGTTTGTGCAGAGCGACCATGGAGAACCAGAACTGGTAATGCCGCTTGAGAACCAGCATGACCCGGTCCCCGCGTTTGATCCCCAGGGAAGTGAAATAATTCGCGCACTGATTGGACGCATCCTTGATATCCTTGAAGGTGAAGCGGCGCTCCTCATGGTGCTTGTCCACATAGAGCATCGCGAGCTTGTCCGGATACTGGCGCGCGATCTCATCGACGATGTCGAAACCGAAGTTGAAGGTTTCCGCGTTCGGGAAGGAGATGGCCTTCAGCCGGCCCTGCTCGTCCTCCTTCGCGTCGATGAACTTCTCGGCGATGAG
This sequence comes from uncultured Eubacteriales bacterium, assembly GCA_902793605.1. GTDB lineage: Bacteria > Bacillota > Clostridia > Christensenellales > Aristaeellaceae > Aristaeella. The sequence continues at coordinate 37,523 of CADBEB010000003.1, read as the reverse complement.
GTGGCCCTCGTCGCGGATCGGCTGCAGGGCAGGGCGTTTGTCTTCCTGCACCTCCGGCTGCGGCGCTTCGCCGGGCAGCACGACCGCCACGAACACGCAGTCCCTGCCTTCCACAGCGATCATGCCGTGCGGAAGGGAGGAGTTGTAGTAGATGCTGTCGCCCTCGTGCAGGATTTCCGTGTGCTCGCCGATCTGGACCTTCATGCTGCCGGAGAGCACGACGTCAAACTCCTGCCCCAGGTGCGTGGTCAGGTGAATGGGCTCGTTCTGTGCTTTCTCGGAATACTCATAGCGGACCCAGTAGGGCTCGGCCTTCTTGTCTCTGAACTTCGGTGCCAGGTTCGAGATCGCGATCCCTTCCTCCCGGGCGGTGGATTCCCCCTTGCCGCGACGGGTGACCGTATAGGTGGTCAGGAAAGCGTTATGGCCTTCCAGCAGTTCCGTCAGCTCCATGTTGAAGGCCTGGGCGGACTTGTAGATGAAGGTGAACGGCATATCCGTACGGCCGGCTTCATACCGTTCGTATTCCTCGACGGAAACTTCAGTCTTCTCCGCCATATCCTCGGTTGTCCAGCCAAGGATCTCCCGCATCTCACGCAGGCGGGAAGCGATCGCACTGAGCTGGTTCAGGTCGGTCTGGGTATTCATGGCAGTTCTCCTCCTCAACGTTCGGTCGAAATAAAATGACCCGTCTCAGCTTTGAGACGGGTCATATGACTCGCGGTACCACTCAAATTGCGCGCCTTTGCGCACCACTTCAGGCACTGACATGCCCTATGCATTCACGCAGCATTCACGGGAGACGCCTACTTGGACGATACTGTTCGGATCTCCGGCTCGGAAGGGATGGGATGAAGCTTCAGCCCGCCGGTTTCCACCAATCCCGGCTCTCTGCGGGGCCTCCCGCTGTTCCGTCTTCGTCACAGCCTTGTATGAAATTAAACGGATTTTATCACAGGGATAACTGCCTGTCAATCCGGGGGTGATGATTTTTTCCTGTTTTTCTGTTGATGATTTTTTCCTGTTTTTCAGGCTTTCCCCGGTTCTCTGTCCGGGCCGTCTGCCGGTTTGCGAAGGATCATCCGCCGGATGGCTTTCTCAATCTCCACGACCGGGATCACAGAAAGTGCCAGCGCAAGGGCAACCAGGTACTCCTTCAGCGTGATCGGCTGGAAGGAGAAAGCCCGGTTCAGGAAGGGCACGAAGATCACGGCCGCTGTGACCAGCAGCGAGAAGGCCAGCGTTCCCCACAGCCACCGGTTCTGCTTCTTCAGGCTGAACAGGGACTCCGTGCGGGAACGCATGTTGAAGGAGTGGAAGATCTCGATCATGCTCAGCGTCAGGAAGGCCATCGTCATCCCGATCGGAGAATCCGCGATCGCCCAGACGCCACTTTCAATCCGATGTCCCAGGAAGTAGCTGAAGACCGTCACCGCAGCGATGATCAGTCCCTGGAACGCGATGTCAAAGCCCAGCCCGCCGGCAAAGATGCTCTCCTTCCGGTCCCGCGGCGGACGCCGCATGACGTCTTTTTCCGCCTCTTCCATGCCCAGGGCGATCGCTGGCAGCGTGTCCGTGATCAGGTTGATCCACAGGATGTGCACGGGTTTGAGGATGGTAAAGCCCATCAGCGTAGCGCTGAATACCGCCAGCACTTCCGCGAGATTCGCTGACAGCAGGAACTGGATCGCCTTGCGGATGTTGTCGTAGATGCGGCGGCCTTCACCGACTGCGGAGACGATCGTGGCAAAGTTATCGTCCGTCAGGATCATATCCGCCACGGACTTGGTCACGTCGGTACCGGTGATCCCCATTCCTACGCCGATATCCGCGCTTTTGATGGAAGGCGCGTCGTTGACGCCGTCGCCCGTCATGGCTGTTACCATGCCAAGCGCCTGCCAGGCGTCCACAATGCGCACTTTATTTTCCGGCCGGACGCGCGCATAGACCGAATACCGCCGGACATCGTGTGCAAAGACCTCGTCCGGGATCGCGTCCAGTTCCGCACCGGTGATCGCCATATCGCCGGGCTTCAGGATCCCCAGATCACGCGCAATCGCCGAGGCGGTATCCTTGTGGTCCCCGGTGATCATCACGGGACGGATCCCGGCGTTCTGGCACTGTACGATCGCGTCCTTTACCTCGGGACGGATCGGGTCGATCATGCCGCACATACCGATCCATGTCAGATCCTGCTCGAGCACATCCGGCGCGTTCGAAGCGGGCCTTTCGTCATAGACGCGCTGGGCGGCGGCGAGCACGCGAAGCGCCTGATCCGCCATGGCCTTGTTCTCCTCCAGGATCTTCTTCCGCTGTTCCCCTGAAATCGGGACAGCCTGGCCATCCTGCCAGATCCGGGTACAGCGGCGCAGGACCTCGTCCGGCGCGCCTTTGGTAAACTGGATGAAGCCCTGCCCCGCGCTGGTCCGGTGCAGGGTCGTCATCATCTTGCGCAGTGAATCGAAGGGCGCCTCATCCACTCGCGGCAGATCCGCAGCCAGGTCCGGCTTGGGCATGCCGTTTTTGTTCGCGTCGTTCACCAGGGCGCATTCCGTCGCTTCGCCGACGGCCTCCCCCTGCTCCAGTTCCGCGTCGGAACACAGGGCCATGGCCGTCATGAGCAGTTTCTCGTCCCCGGTCACCTTCCTGACCACGGTCATCTTGTTCTGCGTCAGGGTACCGGTCTTGTCCGAGCAGATGATCCTCGTACAGCCCAGGGTCTCCACCGCAGTCAGTTTCCGCATGATCGCATGGTTTTTGCTCATCCGGGTCACCCCGATGGAAAGCAGCACCGTGACCACGGCGCTCAACCCTTCGGGAATAGCTGCCACTGCCAGGGAAACAGCGATCATAAAGGTGTCCAGCACCGCCTTGCCCCCGTTGCGCACCAGGTTCACGACGAATACGAACGCGCAGATCACCAGGATCATCGCGCTCAGCTTCCGGGAGAGTTCGTTGAGCTTGATCTGCAGGGGCGTTTCTTCTTCCTTCGCGTTGGTCAGGGCATCGGCGATCGCACCCATCTCCGTATCCATGCCTGTGCCGGTCACGACGGCGTGCCCCCTGCCGTAGGTGATCACGGAGCCCATATAGACCATGTTCTTCCGGTCGCCGAGGGGAACTTCACCGTTCCCGGCCGGCGTAATCGCTTCGCCGGTCTTCTCCACATCGGTGGATTCCCCGGTCAGGGCTGCCTCCTGGCACTTCATCGAGGCGCTCTCAACAATCCGTGCGTCTGCGGGAACCGCGTCCCCTGCCTCGAGAACCAGCAGGTCGCCCCGGACGACCTCATCCGCCCGGACGGTAACCTGATGCCCGCCGCGGATAACCTTTGCCGTTGCCGCAGCCACCTGCTGCAACGCCTCGATGGCAGCTTCCGCCTTGCTCTCCTGATACACACCCAGGCAGGCATTGAGCAGGACGACAGCCAGGATGATGATGGTGTCCGTCAGGCTTTCCCCGGCGTAGATCGCAGCGACCGCGCTCACCGCGGCGGCAACGATCAGCACGATCGTCATCGGGTCTTTCAGCTCCCCGATAAACCGGCTCAGGAGGCTTTCCTTTTTGCCTTCCTTCAGCTTGTTCGGACCGTCCCGGGTCAGCCGTGCTGCAGCTTCCTCTCCGGTCAGTCCCTCCATGGAGGATTTCATTTCCGCCAGCACGGTGTCCTTTTCCTCAAGATAAGGTTTCATGCACAAGGCCCCCCTGTTTACAATTAGTCATCATAATTTTACCAGATCGCACAGTCTGCGTCAAAACACAAAAGCGGCAGCCCGCTGATGAGCCGCCGTTTCGGGTGAAATGAAAACCCGTTTTATTTCAGTTCCGCCAGTTTTACATCGCCGGATGTCGTGCCGATCGCCAGTTTCGCGCTGCCGTCGCCGCAGGACCAGGTGTTTCCGGCCTTGGACAGGGCCAGGTCGCTGCTGAAATCGCCGGAAGTGGTGGAGATCTCCGCCGTGAAGCCGGGTTCCGCAGGCAATTCCGCGTCCACACTGCCGGAGGTCGTGCCGATCTTTAACGTATCAAAGGTCTCCACCCGGACCCGGATATCACCGCTGGTGGAGCCGAGCTTCGCCTCTTTGAGGGTTCCCGCTTCCAGGGCAATCCCGCCGGAGGTCGTATCGAGGTCCGCCTTTTCCGCCTCTTTAAGGGTCAGATCCAGGTGCCCGCTGGTCGAACCTGCCTTCACGTTTTCCGCCTTGCCGTTCACCTTCAGGATCACATCGCCGGAGGTGGATTCGCCGTATACGACCGGAGCGGTCACCTCCGCCTTCACATCGCCGCTGGTGGAACCGAGGGTGATCTCTTCCGCAGTCAGTTCCGGCACGACGATGTCCGCGCTCGTGGCGATGATGTCCGCCTTCTTCAGGGCAATGCCCTTCGGCAGGGTCACGGTCAGCGCCTTCGAGGGCTTCGTGAAGTTCAGGAAGTCAAGGAAACCGGGGGTATTGTATTCGACGACCAGGTTTTTTCCGTCCAGCTTCCAGCGCAGGCGGTCGTTCCCTTCAATCGGCCGGACGGCCTCTTCCTCCAGGATCACGGTATCCGCGTCGTGGTACCCGACCGTCACGGAACCGGAGGTCCAGCGGATATCAATGGTCTCCACGGCGTCCGTGACTGTCGCGCCGCCGCTCGTATAACCGTCCGCCACGGACCAGGTGTAGTAACCGGCCAGGCAAACCGTCAGAACCAATACTGCAATCAGAATTTTTTTCATTTGATGATCCCTCTTTTCTTCAGTTCAGGTATCACAACCGAGACCGCCAGGCCGATCACGATGCCGATCAGCGCCGCGGTGCGCCAGAAGCCCAGGCCGTTGTTGCGGATGCTGATGCATTCCATCATGATCGCAAACAGCGCCACATCCACCGTGATCACCGTTAAGGCTTTCCGTTCGGGCACATATTTCTGCAGCGGCTTCGCCTTGATCACAAACGGCAGGAAGAATACCGACAGGCCGAACAGCGAAGCGCTCGCCGCGACGAAGAACCAGTCCCCGCCCGAATAAATGCAGGTCACCGCCAGCAGGATCATCAGGCTCGCGCAGAACGCGCAGAACGTCCAGAACAGTTTGTTCTCCTGCACCGTCAGCGGCACCACTGTCACGGAAGCGGCCACAGCCAGGGCTGCAACCACCACGAAGAACCAGCTCAGCCCGCCGCCTTGCAGGCGGTTGATGAACAGGCAGATCACCACGGGGATCATCAGGATCCAGGCGATCGCCGATCCCACGGCTGCGCTCCGGCGGCCGAACTTCTTTTTCTGGTAGCGGATTACGTCCTCCTTTTCCGCTGCCAGATGATTCTCGATCTCATTTTCACGGATCCGTGCAAGCTCTTCCGTGCATTCTGCGCACTCGGCCAGGTGCTCGTCCACCAGGACCCGGCTCTCGTCGGAGCACACTTCGTCCGCGTACAGCGGCAGAAGATCCCGGATCACATTGCAGTCAGTTTTCATCCGTTTTCATCCTTTCCTGAAGTTTCAGCCGGGCCCGATGATAGGTGACCCGCGCCCAGTTCTCGGTCTTGCCGAAGATCGTTCCGATGTCCTTAAATCCCAGTTCGCCGAAGACCCGCAGTTCGAAGACTTCCCGGTAGGGTTCCTCCAGCGCATGCAGCGCCAGGTGAACCCGGAAGGAGGAATCCCTGTCCGCCGCGATCTGCTCGATGCTCTTCCCGTCGGCCTCGATGTCCTCCGGGATCGGCCCGGTCTTTTTCTGCCGGCGCTTCTCGTCGTAGAACAGGTTTTTCGCGATCGTACAGAGCCAGGTGACTTCGTCCGCCTCCCTCCGGAAGGAAGCCGATTTCGTCATCGCCCGGCAGAAGGTCTCCTGTGTGATCTCCTCCGCCAGCTCGCGGCTGCCGGAGATCGTCACCACGTAGGAATACACCCGCATGTAGTAAGCTTCGTACATCTTCTCACTGGCTTGCGCGTCCACACATCATCACCTCCTTCCCGGCCCGGCTGCTTTCGTGGATTAGACGGATGAGTTCCGGTTTCGTTACAGGTTTTTTCAGATTTTTTTATTTTCCCTGAAATTCAGCACCCAGCCGGCCCCGCCGCCGACCAGGCCGCCGATGATGTGGGACAGGTTGGAGATGTCGTCCTTCACCGTGATCCCGTCCCAGACCTGCTGGCCCAGATAGATCACCGCGACCAGGATGAAGGTCAGCGGAATCTCGCCTTCCTTCACCGAGGTAAAGGACGTCAGCAGGATGAACGCGAAGACGATCCCGCTCGCGCCGAGGAGGTAAATCCGCGGGAAGAACAGGTTGTGGACCAGCCCGGTCACGGCAGCGGTCACCAGCATCACGGCCAGCAGGTTCTTCCACCCGTACTTTTCCTCCAGCATCGGCCCGAGCAGCAGGATATAGGACATGTTGCCCAGCAGGTGGGCGAAACCCGCATGCCCGATCACATGGGTGAAGAGCCGCACATACGTCATCGGATCGCTCCAGGAGGAGGCATAGGTGGCAAAGAACCGGTCTGTCCCGTCTCCCGCCGTCTGCCGGATGATCGTGACCGCCGTGCACAGCAGGGCAAAGCCCAGCACCAGCGGCGCGTTGAATGTGATTCTGATTTTTTTCTTCATATCGTTATGCCTCCTTCATAGAACAGGTGCCATTATAGAACAGTTGACCGGTTTGTTCAATCCGGTATCGCCGCCTTCTGCTGCGAGGTCTGCCTGTCCGGGCAGCAGGAAAATGCAGCAAAAAACCAGATCTGATATTGTGCTTTCATTTTTCACCCACTACAATGCGTAGTGGTTTTGGCCAAAATGACACACTGGGAGTGAACCGACATGGACCAGGATAACCGGGAAACGCAGGCACCGCTGTTCGAAGAGTCCCATCCGTGGACTACGCTTGCGGCAAACGCGGAAGAGGATGATTCTGTGGATGAAGTGATCCGCTATACACTGGACGAACTGAGGTTCGCCTGATCCGCCGTCCCTTCGGGGACCGCTCCCATCATTTCGGATTGTTTCCGCCGAGCACAGACCCCAGCCGGTCTGTGCTCCTTGTTTGACCGGGAAAGGAGAAAGCCGATGGCTACAAAAGGTGATGAGAAGACCAATGTGATGCGCCTGCTGGACGGGCGGAAGATCCCCTACGAAGCCCGCAGCTATGAACCGGATCCGACCATGAGCGGCGAGGAGATCGCGCGCCTGCTGAACGAAGATCCCGAAAAGGTCTACAAGACCCTGGTCACCGAAGGAAAACCGGGACGCCATTATGTCTTCGTGATCCCGGTCGGGCAGGAGCTGGACCTGAAGAAAGCCGCGAAAGCCGCCGCTGAGAAATCCGTCGCCATGATCCGCCAGAAGGACCTGCTGGCCCTGACCGGCTACGTGCACGGCGGCTGCTCCCCGGTTGGGATGAAAAAACCCTTCCCGACCTTCATCCACCGGACCGCGGAGACGCAGGACCGGATCTTTGTTAGCGCCGGCAAAGTCGGCTTCCAGGTCGGGGTGGATCCGAAAGGCCTGGCTGCCCTGGTTCGCTTTACCTGGGCCGATCTCACCGCGGACGGGTAACCGTCCGCGGCCGTCTTGCTTTTGGGCGCCGGTTTATAGTACGATGCATATAGTCTGTGTATGGAACGGAAAGGAGGGCGGCCATGAAGGATCAGAACCGGATCATTCGTGACCTGACCACCGGCAGCGTTCCGAAAACGCTGCTCAGCTTCTCCCTCCCCCTGTTCCTCTCTGGACTGCTCCAGATGGTTTACAACATGGTCGACATGATCGTCGTCGGCCAGTTCGTCGGGACAGCAGGGCTGTCCGCCGTGTCCATCGGCGGAGAGGTCCTTATGCTGATCACCTTCGTGGCCATGGGCTTCTCGAACGCCGGACAGATCCTGATCTCCCGCCACGTCGGTGCCCGGCGGTACGACCTGGTCGGCGAAATGGTCGGCACCCTCTTTACCCTGCTTGAGAGCCTCGCCCTTGTGATCATGGTCATCTTCCTCTTCAGCTACCAGGGGCTCCTCCGCTGGCTGAACACCCCGGAAGAGATCTGGGAATACACCCGGCAGTACAGCCTCACCTGCGTTTTTGGCATTCCCTTCATCTACGGCTACAATCTTGTGTCCGCCATCCTGCGCGGCATGGGGGATTCAAAGCATCCTTTCGTCTTCATCGCCCTCGCCTCGGTCATCAACGTAATCCTGGATATCCTGCTGGTCGGGCCGGCCGGGCTGGGACCGTTCGGCGCCGCCCTCGCGACGGTGATCGGCCAGGCGGTCAGCTTCCTGTTTGCCCTGCGCCTGCTTTACAAAAACCGGGAGCATATCCATTTTGATTTCCATCCCTCGCATTTCCGGATCGGAAAACGCGTGATCCGGCCACTCCTGTCCCTGGGCATCCCCATGGTGATCCAGAGCGCGGCGATCACCTTCTCGATGCTCTTTGTCAATTCCTATATCAACTCCTACGGCACGGTGGCCGTCGCCGTCACGGGCGTCGCCCGGAAGCTGGAGAACATGATCGGCGTCGTCTCCCAGGCGATTTCCTCCGCCGGCGGCGCGATGATCTCGCAGGCGCTTGGCGCGAGGAAGACTGAGCGCGTGCCGAAGGTCGTCTTCCATGCCCTCTGGATTGTGGCGATCCCCTCGGCCATCTTTGCCCTGATCACCTGGCGAAAGCCGGAATGGCTCTTCGGCCTGTTCTCCTCGGACCCGGCTGTACTCTCCATGGCGCTTACCTATATCCCCGTGGCCATGATCCAGTACCTCGGCTGCACCCTGCGGCCGCCGAATTTCGCGCTGATCAATGGCTCGGGCAATTCCAGGCTGAACCTGATGGTCGCCCTGCTGGACGGAATCTTCTGCCGCATCGGCCTGTCCCTGTTCCTGGGTGTCGGGCTCGCATGGGGCATCCGCGGCTTCTGGTACGGTAACGCCCTCTCAGGCCTGGTCCCCTTCCTGATCGGCACCGCTTACCTGTTCTCCGGCCGGTGGAAGCACGCCGCTCGAGGCTGGACGTCCCGCATTGCGGAGCCGGAAGATCCGTGATATAATAGGAAAAGAATCTCAACGGAGGATATCGGACCATGGATACCGGAGCTATCGTTGCTGTCGTCGTCACGCTTTGCGTGGCGGTGTTTGCCGTGCTGATCTGCATCTTTTCCACGGTCAGTACTGTCAGCGGCATCAAGCACACCAACGACGAGGATACCAACGCCTGATCTGTGCGCCGGAAGGCGCCTTGGGAGGTGAAACCGGAATGGGCAAGGAACGGATGCTGATTGAGGGCGGGCACGCCCTGGAGGGTCAGGTTCGGGTCAGCGGCGGAAAGAATACCGCCGTGGCCGTTATTCCTGCTACGCTTCTTTGCGATGAGCCCTGCACGATCGAGAACCTCCCCGATATCGAAGACGTTCACGCCCTGGCCGACATCCTGACTGAACTGGGCGCCAAAGTTGAATACGAACCCGGCTGCATGATGCGCGTGGACCCGCGTCCCGCGGAGGGGACCAGCGTCTCCTACCGGAACGCGCAGCGCCTTCGTGCCAGCTATTACCTGCTCGGTGCGCTGCTGGGCCGCTGCGGCAAGGCCAGGGTACCCACTCCCGGCGGCTGCGAGATCGGCTCCCGTCCGGTGGACCAGCACCTCAAAGGCTTCCAGTCCATCGGTGCGGAAGCGGAGGAGATCGCCGGCATGCTGACCGCCGAGGGAACCCTGACCGGCGGCGATGTCTTCTTCGACATCGTGACCGTCGGTGCGACGGTCAACGTCATGCTCGCCGCCGTCAAGGCAAAGGGCCAGACCTATATCTACAATGCGGCCAAGGAGCCTCACATCGTTGACCTGGCCAACTTCCTGAACAGCATGGGCGCCAAGATCAAGGGCGCCGGTACGGATATCATCCGCATCCGCGGGGTGCAGACCCTGCACTCCAGCACCTATGCCGTCATTCCCGACCAGATCGAGACCGGCACGCTGATGATCGCCGCCGCCGCCACCGGCGGGGACATCATCATCAACGGCTGCATCCCGACACATATGGACGCCCTGAGCGCCAAGCTCCTGGAGATGGGCGTCAAGGTCACGGACTATGACGATGCTATCCGTGTCCACGTGGTCGGCCCCCGTCGGGCCATCAACGTCAAGACCCAGGTTTATCCCGGTTTCCCGACCGATCTGCAGCAGCCTATGAGCGCCCTGCTGACCACCGCCCGGGGGACCAGTCTCGTCACGGAGACGATCTTTGAGCAGCGCTTCCGCCACCTGGATGAGATCCGCCGCATGGGCGCGCATGTACGCGTCATGGACCGGACCGCCATCATCGAAGGCGTTCCCGAGCTCTACGGCGCGCCGATGACCGCGTCCGACCTGCGGGCCGGCGCCGCGCTGATCATCGCCGGCCTGATGGCGCGGGGAACCTCCGAGATCTATGAGCCCGGATACATCGACCGCGGCTATGAACACATTGAAGACAAGCTCCGTTCCCTCGGCGCGGAGATCCGGCGTGAGGCCGCGTTGTGATCTGAGAGGTGAAGTGAATGAACAATCCCTTTGAGGTCCTGGGGCTGAAGGGATGGGCCGGGCCGGATGAGATCCGCAACGCTTACCGCACGCTTGTCAAGCAGTGCCATCCCGACATGATCCGGGACCCCAGTGAGAAGGAAGCCGCGCAGACCCGTATGGTCGCCCTGAACCTGGCCTACGAGGAAGCGCTCCGCCTCGCCTCTCCCCGCCCGCATTCCAGTTCGGTCACGCCAGAGGTCAGCTGCGCGGAAGCTGTGCTCCTGGCTCAGCGGGCCATGGCGCGGGACAACCCCGAAGGCGCCCTGCGAGCCCTCTCCCGCTGCGAGGAAAAGAGCGGAGAATGGTACTACATGCAAGGCAAGGTCCTCATGGCCCTCGAGGAATACGAGAGTGCTCATCAGGCCTTCCGCGAGGCGGTCCGTACCAGCCCGGAGAACAACGTTTACCGGGAAGGTGCGCTGGACGCTGCCGTGGCCAGCCAGAAGGCAGCCACCATCCAGGGGAAGGCCAAAAAGGTTCTGAAGAACCTGTTCCGGAAATAAAACAGCTGCGGCCATGCAACCGCAGCTGTTTTGTTATGCCCGGAAAAAGTCATCCGTCGATCGCCGCATGCTCGGCGACTTTGAAATGCTTCCGGCCGACCGTCAGGAAGAGGAAGCCCAGGATGAACAGCAGGATGATGCTCAGGATGCCGAAGCAGGCCTTCCCGGTCAACCCGTAGAACAGCTCGTAGAGCGCCGGGCCGATCACGCAGGCGAACTTGCCGAAGATATCCATAAAGCCGAAGTATTCGCCGCTGCGCTCCGGCGGGATCAGCTGGCCGAAGTAGCTGCGGCTGAGGGCCTGGATGCCGCCCTGCACGGTACCGACCAGCGTGGCCAGAACCCAGAACAGCACCTGGCTGATCGCGATCGCCCGCTCCTGGGTCAGGCCGAGGCGGTCATTGAAGTCCACGATATAGCCCATCGAGAATCCGACAATCGTGATGAACGCGTACATCAGCACCGAGAAGGTGATCAGCTTCAGCGCGCCGACCTTTTTCGCCAGCCGGCCGAACAGGATCGAACAGGGCATCGCGACCACCTGCGTCACCACCAGGGCGAGGATCATGCCGATGGAGCCGAGGCCCAGCGTGTCGCCGTACTTCGTGGCCATGGAGATGATGGTGTCCACACCGTCGATATAGAAGAAGTAAGCCAGGAGGAAGAAGAAGATCGCCTTCGTCTTCAGGATGCTCCTGAATGTCCCGATCGTGTTCTTCCACGCGGCCTTTCCGAGGCTGGACGGGGGCGTGTCCACATAGGCTACCTGGTGTACGTTCTTCATGAAGGGGATCGAGAACACCAGCCACCAGACGGGAACGATCAGTACCGCGATGCGCATGCTCAGCTCGCTCATATTCATCAGGATCATGATCGCGATGGAGATCAGGAACGGGATCGTGGACCCGCCGATATAGCCCATGGCGAAGCCCCAGGTGCTGACCTCGTCCATCCTCTCCGGCTTGGTCACGTCTGTCAGGAACGAATCATAGAACATACAGGAGCCGCTGAAACCGATCCGGCTGAGGATGAAGCCGATGAGCATCAGCTTCCAGCTGCCAACGATGCCCATCACCGCCGTAAAGACCACGCCCGTGATCATAAAGGCGAACCAGAGCTTTTTCTTCATGCCGCGGAAGTCCGCAATGGCGCCCAGGTACGGCGCCAGCACGGCCACCAGCAGGTTGGCGAAGGAGACCGCATAGCCGTAGACATGATCCCCGACTGTCCCCTTCCCCGCGACCTGGGAATACAGGATCGGGAAAATGGCCGCCATGATGTTGGTGGCATAGATGGAGTTGGCCCAGTCGTAGAAGATCCAGGACCACTCCGGTTTGGTAAACCGCTTTTCCTTCTTTGCCAAGGATGATCCGCCCCTTTTGTTGTTTTCGGATAACGCATCCGCTGTTGAACTGCCCCTATTCTACCTCATCCCCAGCCGTTTTTCAATCCGTTCGGCGCCCTGTCCGGAAACTTGACGCTCCCTGCCCGGCAGGGTAAAATAGGCGGAGATTATGGAGGAGGAAGCCATGACCCTACGCAAATCTCGGTTCCCGGCCGCCGCGCTGCTGGCGGTACTGCTCGTCCTGCTGCTCGCCGTCGCGGGGGCGGAGACCGCCGAAGACATCACTGCAAAATGCCATTTCAAGGCCTTATCCGGCAGGAAGAGCTTTCGCGGCTGCACAGACCGGAATTACAATACCTACTGGCGCTCCGACAATGGCAAGGGCGCCTGCATCGAGGTGACCGTTCCTGACGGGGAATCCGCCTCCGGCGTGACCGTCCAGTGGTACGAGCACCCCCATGCCTGGGGCCTGCAGGTGCAGGACGCAGCCGGAGAATGGGTAGACGCCGGCCATACGGAAGGGCTCTTCCTCACGGACTACCTCCCCCTGCCTGAGGGGACAACCTTTTTCCGGGTCACCAACGCCCCGGAGGAAAAGCGCCACTTCAACCTGGTCGAACTGCGGATCTACGGCGAGGGTGACCTTTCACCGGAAGTGCAGCAGTGGCAGCCCTGCGCGGACAAAGCGGACCTGATGCTGCTCGTCGCCCATTCGGATGACGAGGTGCTCTGGTTCGGCGGCGCGCTGCCCCGCTACGCCGGCGAGGAAGGAAAGATCTGCCAGGTCTGCATGATGGTGCCTTCCATGCCGTACCGCCGTCTGGAACTGCTGGACTGCCTGTGGCACTGCGGCGTACGCAACTATCCCTCCTGGAGCAATTTCCGCGACGCCTTCTCCGCCACGCTGACCCGGCAGTATAAACAATGGAACAAAAACCACGTCTACGACGTAGTCACCGAATGGATCCGGCGCTTCAGACCGGACGTGCTCCTGACCCACGACACCCAGGGCGAGTACGGTCACGGAGCGCACCGGGTCTGCGCTGACGCTGCCATGCACTGCGTGGAGCTCGCCGCGAAAGCAGAAAAATATCCCAAATCCGCGGAAAAATACGGGACCTGGGATGTTCCGAAATGCTATCTCCACCTGTATGGGGAAAACGGGATCGATATGGACTGGCGCCAGCCGCTGGACGCCTTCGGCGGAAAAACCGGCTTCGACATCGCCGAGGAGGCCTTTAAGTGCCACGTGTCCCAGCAGAAAACGGATTACCACGTGGAAGACTGGGGACCCTGGGACAACAGCCTGTTCGGGTTGTACCGCACACTGGTAGGCCCGGATGTCGAAAAGGACGACTTCTTCGAGAACATCGTCTGAGGACGCCGGCGGGCGTCAGTCCGCCGAGGCCGTTTCCTTTTCCATCGTCAGGAATTTCATGTTGATCGTACAGTGCCAGCCGCATACATCGATCTGCGCAAAGTCTTCGATCACGTCGAAAACAGTCACGGGCGTCCCCTGCGGATATTCCGCCAGGATCCGGTGCTTCTCGTCCCGCGAGCGGACGTTGCAGGTCTCGCGCCCCGCTGTCTTTCCCTTCACGGAAAGCAGGCCGGTTTCAAAATCCGTATGGTCGTTGGCAAAGAACTCCAGCGAGGAAGTCTGGACGTATCCCCGCCGGCCATCGTAGTCGATAAAAGTCCAGCTCTTACCGGTGCTGAGTACCCGGACCACCTTGTCCAGGCGGCACTGCTCGAGCTTGGCTGTTGTCTTCTTGTTGTTGGGTTTCATCCGGAGCCAGGCATAGCCGTTCTTCGGCGTGTTGATCACAGCCAGAACCTTGTCCGGCGGCGCTTCCGTCGCCCAGTTCAGGTTCACCGTATTGACGAGCGCCTTCTGCCCGTTCAGCATGATCATGGAGCGGCCGATACCCATGTAGACGACCTGCACCTCCGAGACCGTTCCGCTCACAGGATCCTGGTAATACGTAGCCGTATAGGTGCCGTTGCGGGCATCGGCCCGGTTGAGCAGCTCCTGCCACTCCTCCGGGGTCAGCGGAGCGCGGGTCGGCTCGATTTCGATGTCTACCCCGCCCTGGCCGGACTCGATGGTAATGCTGCCGTCTTCGTTCTTTTCGATCCCCGCCATGGGGTCTTCCTCACCGGTGTCGATGATCATCGCGCCGCCGGAGGACGACTCCTGCGAAGAACCGCCGGAAGAGGAACCGCCGGAGGAAGAGCCCTCGTCGTTCAGCTGATCGATCTGGTGCATGGACCCGTCCGGCGCGGTATAGATGCCGCGGTCCCAGTCCCAGGTGCCGCCTTCGGAATCCTGCTCCACATCGGCCAGCGCGCAGACGCAGATGCACAGAAGGACGCACAGCAGTGCCGCCCATACCGGCCGGTTCCCGTGTTTCTTCACCGCGCGTCCTCCCCTTCCGCTGCCTGCCCGGGCAGCCGTTCAGCCCTTGGATGATAACAGGTTTATGATACCGGTTTTGGCCGGATCTGTCAAGAAAGCGCAATCTTTCTGTAATATTTGCAAGGAGGATCCTTCCGCATGAAAATCTCCAAAAAGGACGCCCTGATCTGGTTCCGTTTCTTCGCCGAACTGCCGGAGGATGAACCGCCGGGCTGCCGGCAGCAGGAGATCGCCCTGGCCGTCTTCGCGCAGATCGAAACAGCTGTGGAGGCGCGCCGGCAGGAGATGCTCCGAACCATCCCGGGGCTGATGGCGGTCGTTCCCGGGGCGGAAAAGGCCGTTCCCTGGTCGCCGGACCGTCCCGCCTGCACCCTCTTCGTCGGCCCGGAAGAACGCTTCCCCCGGGGTTGCCACTCCTGCCTGCTGGGCACCGGCCTGTCTGCGGTCCGGAAGACGAACCGTTGCAACGCCGCCTGCCCCTTCTGCTACGACTTCAGCCGGCTCGACCAGATCGAGCCGATCGGCGAAGGGCTCTGGGAGATCGGCGGCGGCCGCTACCGGGAGGAGGACCTGGACCTGCTCTTCGCCCTGCAGGGAACCCCCACCGGCATCTCCTATGTCTATCTCGAACCTTTCATGGAGATCGAAAAGTATTACGGGATCATCCGGCGCTTCCACGACGCCGGCGTCCACCAGCACCTTTATACCAACGGCCTGAATGCCACGCCGGAAAACCTGAAAGCCCTGGGGGAGGCCGGGCTGGACGAGCTGCGCTTCAACCTCGGCGCTTCCGGAACGGCCGACCGCGTCATCGACGCCATGGCCGAGGCAAAGGAACACATCCCGCAGGTCGGCATCGAAACGCCGATGACCCGCGAGTTCTTCCGTGCCCTGGAAAAGAAAAAGGACCGCATCCTCGCCACGGGGATCGACTTCATGAACTGCGCCGAGCTGCACCTGAACGACAACAACCTCGGCAACTACCTCGGGGAGAGCCTGTATTACTGCCGCATGGGCTATCTCAGCCCCGTCTTCAGCCGGGACCTGACCCTGCAGGTCCTGAAGGCCGCCGCGGAGGAGCACTGGCCGATCGCCGTGCACGACTGCTCCAATAAAACAAAAATCGCCCGCGACCTGAACCTGGCCGCCCGGGAGGGCGGATGGTTCGGCCAGAGCGATTACGGCCGGGAAACGGAAGGCATCCCCTACGGCGCGTTCCTGCCCGCGCTCGAAGACGAGAGCCTCGTCTTCGCCGAGGAGGAGGAACTGCCCGCGGGTTACCGCCCGGGGGAGATCGTGCTGTAAGCCGGGTCCACGTCCAGCGTCGCGAAATAATCCGCGGCGGTCTCCGCGCGGCGGATCAGCCGGAAACCGTCCTCCGCGGTATGGAGCACCTCGGCGCCGCGCAGGCGCCCGTTGTAGTTGTAGCCCATGGCGGAGCCGTGCGCGCCGGTATCATGGATGACCAGCAGGTCGCCCAGCCGGATCTCCGGCAACGGCCGCTCCCAGGCAAACTTGTCGTTGTTCTCGCACAGGCTGCCGGTCACGTCATAGACATGGTCCGCCGGCAGATCGCGCTTGCCGCATACCGTAATATGGTGATATGCGCCGTACATTGCCGGACGCATCAGGTTGACCGCCGAAGCATCCACACCGATATAGTCCCGGTAGATCTTCTTCTCGTGCACTGCATGCGTCGCGAGCCAGCCGACGGGGCCGGTCATCCAGCGGCCCAGCTCGGTCTTGATGCCGACGCCTCCTTCCGGGAAGATCTTTTCATAAACCCTGCGGACACCGTCGCCTACGGCTTCGATGTCCGTTTCCTTTTCCTCCGGGCGGTACGGGATTCCAATGCCGCCGGAGAGGTCGACGAACGTGAAGCGCAGTCCGTTCTCCGCCGCCAGTTCCTTTCCCAGGGTCATCAGCTGCTCCGCAAGCTGGGGAAAATAGGCCGAATCCGTCGTGTTGGAGGACAGGAAGGCGTGCAGGCCGAAAGCCGTTACACCCTGCGCCTTCAGGATACGGAGGCCTTCCTTCAGCTGGTCGAGGGTAAAACCGTACTTCGCCTCGCCCGGGTTCCCCATGATCGTGTTGCCGATGGAGAAGCTTCCGCCGGGATTGTAGCGCAGGCAGACGCATTCCGGGATGCCTCCGTGCGTCCGCAGCAGTTCGATGTCGGACAGGTCATCCAGGTTGATGTACGCGCCGAGCGCGCGCGCCTGGGCAAACTCCTCCGGCGGCATCGCGTTCGCGCTGAGGATGACCTCCTCCCCGCTGAAGCCGCAGGCCTTCGCCAGCGTCAGCTCTGTCGAGGAGGAGCAGTCCAGCCCGCAGCCTTCCTCCTTCAGGATCCGGAGGATCGCCGGATTCGGCAGCGCCTTCACCGCGAAGTACTCCCGGAAATCAGGACACCAGGCAAAGGCCGCGTTCAGGCGGCGGGCACGCGCGCGCAGCCCCGCCTCGTCGTACAGGTGGAAGGGTGTCGGAAACTGCTGCGCCGCCCGCTCAAAGATCTCGTCGTCCAGGCTGAAGTTCGGCATGGTGGATGTGCCTCCTCTTATTTCAGTTCAAAGGTGATTGCGTCGGCCAGGTCGCCGTCCACATAGTAGGCGATCCGATACCCGCCGCGGGGATATCCGTTTTGGTCCAGGGAATAGGTCAGCCCCATTCCGGCCAGGGAGATATACCAGACATCATCGTTCATGTATTCCGGGGCGTAGATCCAGGAGGATTCATAGCGGTAGACGTTCCCCTCCGGATCGGTCAGGGTCACGAGCAGGGTCTTGTCCGGAATCTTTTCCGTCACCTTATACCGGGATGCCGAATAGAACCAGGCCCGTCCGCTGCGCAGCAGCTCCTCGGTAACCTCGGTCACCGGCACCGGCGCCTCTCCTTCCTTCGCATCCTCCGGCATCTCCGCAACGGCAGTCAGGGTGGGGGTGAAGCCGTACTCCGTCAATCGCTGTCCCTCCGGGATCACCGTCACCTCATAGTGCTCCGGGATCTCGGACGGGGAACCGCTGCATGCCAGGATCCCGGAAAGGTAGATCCGCCCGGGGGCCAGCGTCATCTGAATCGTCCGGTTGGTTCTTTCCGCCGGATAGAAATTCAGGTAATCGTTCCCGATATCCGTGACTACCACATAAAGCTGCTCCCCTTCCGCTTTTTCCGGCAGGGTCACGGCGGACCAGTCGATCGTCACGAGGTTCTTCACCGCGGTCACGCGGTAGCCTTCCAGGGGATCGCCCCAGGAGTACAGGTTGGTCAGGGCCGTTCCCGCCTCCGTGATCGCGCGGGCGATCTCCTCCGCCGGCAGGGCCAGGACGCGGTTCATCCCTTCGG
Organism: uncultured Eubacteriales bacterium; assembly: GCA_902793605.1. Classification (GTDB taxonomy): domain Bacteria; phylum Bacillota; class Clostridia; order Christensenellales; family Aristaeellaceae; genus Aristaeella. The sequence goes on along the minus strand of CADBEB010000003.1, from coordinate 19,380 downwards.
CGTAGTCCGCGATCACCAGGCCAGCCAGTTCGCCCCGTTCATTGAGCACGGCAGCGCCCGGGGACGTCTCCCCTTCCAGGTCCAGCAGCAGGCAGCGGCAGCCCTTCCATTCCAGGGCGCCGGCATTCCGGATCCCGCAGTCGGTCCGCCTGCCGCCTTCGCTTCCGGACCGGACCAGGCAGGTTGACGCTTTCACGCTGTCCCCGAAGGGCATCAGCGGCCAGGCCTTCCGCTGCGGTGGATTCTTCTCCGCTTCGTAGAAGAGCATCGCCACCACGCCGGCACTGTCCGGGATCATGGCTTCGACCTTCCATTCATTCGTTCCGTCCGAGACGACCAGGCTGTCGATCGAATCCGGCAGCAGCGCGGGGGACGTCATCAGCATCCCGTCCATCGCCTGCACCGCGGCGGTGATCCAGATCCTTTCGCCGCCGTCCGTCCGGTAGATATCCAGCAGGTCCGCTTCCCGGGTGTCCGGTGTTTCCGCGGCAACGCCGGCTTCTTCCGCGCCTGCGCAGGAAAGGGCCAGCAGGCAGGCCGCCAGCAGGCAGAACAGTTTCTTCATGGGCCCTCCTCGATCATTCCTTGTAGTCCTGCAGGGATACGGAGACCATCCGGCTGACACCCTGTTCTTCCATGGCGACGCCATACAGGCCGTTCGCCCGCTCCATGGTTCCCTTCCGGTGGGTGATGACCACGAACTGGGTGTCGGCGGAGTATTCCGCCAGGTAATCCGCAAAGTATCCGATGTTCGCGTCGTCCAGCGCCGCCTCGATCTCGTCGAGGATGCAGAAGGGCGTCGGTTTCAGCTTCAGCGTGGCGAACAGGATCGCGATCGCCGTCAGCGTGCGCTCCCCGCCGGAGAGCAGGCTCAGCAGCTGCAGCTTCTTGCCCGGCGGCTGGGCGTTGACTTCGATCGCGCAGTTCAGCGGATCGTTCGGATCCATCAGGATCAGCTCCGCATGCCCGCCGCCGAAGAGGCGCTCGAAGGTCTCCGAGAAGTAACCCTGCAGCAGCTCGAACTGCTCCACAAAGGTCTCCTTCATCCGGGAGAGCAGGCGGGCGATCAGGTCCCGCAGGTCCTTTTCAGCCTTTTCCAGGTCCTCCCGCTGGACAGACATCTCGTCGAAGCGCGCCTTTGTCGACGCGTATTCCTCCACCGCGCGGACGTTCACCGGTCCCAGCGCGCGGATCTCCGCGGACAGCTGGGCAGCCTCCCGGTCCGCCTCGGTCAGGCTGAAGTTTTCCGTCATCCGGAACTCTTCGGCGCCGGCGTAGGTGACCTCGTATGTGTTCCAGATCCGGTCGCGCAGAGCCTTCAGGTCGCCCTCCGTGCGGGCCCGGCTCAGCTCCAGCCGGTGGGCCTTGTCACCGTCCCGCTGCATGGTCTGGTGGAGACCTTCGATCTCCGCGAGCACCTCACGCAGCTGTTCCTGCCGGGTGCTCCGGTTCTCCTCCAGCGCGCGGGAGATCTGCTCCCGCCGGGCCTGCTCCAGCCGGTCTGTTTCCAGGTCTCTGCCGGCGGAAGCGGCCTTTTCCAGGTCCTTCGATTCCTCTGTTTCCATATCCGCCAGCTGTTTCTTCCGCCGGTCCTGCTCCTGCTCCATGCGCTTCCGGTCCTGCTCGTAGCGGACCCGGTCGCGCTGCAGGGTCTCGAGTTCATGCCGCAGGTCGTTCACTTCCAGCGTCAGGCGTACCGTCTCTTCCGACTGCTGCTCGGCTTTCCGGCGCGCTTCTGCCAGCTCCTGCTGCAGCCCGGCGGTCCGCTGTTCCATCTCCTCGCGGTCCTTATCGGTCTGCTCGGTGCTGTCTGTCGCCATGGACAGCTGCTCCCGGATCTGCATCATGGATTCCATCAGCTGTTCCCGCGCGGCTTCCGATTCGCTCAGCCGCATGGCGTGGGTCCGCTGCTCGTCCTCTGCGTTCTGCACGCGCTCGGTCTCCCGGGCGACGGCGATCTCCTGCTGGTGCAGCCGTTCGAGGGCGTCGGCGGAGCTTTCCTTCAGCTCGTCCTTGCGCTTCTGCCCGTCCTGCATTTGCTTCAGAAGGTTTTCCAGCTCCTGCTGCCCGTCTTCCAGCTTCTTCGTCAGTTCCTTCAGTTCGCGTTCCCGGGTGAACAGGTTCACCGACCGGGAGGAAACGGATCCGCCCGTCATGGAGCCGCCGGAGTGCATGACGTCCCCCTTCAGGGTCACGAGACGGAAAGCGTGGCCGCCTTTGCGCATGATCGTGATGCCGCAGTCCAGGTCTTCCGCGACCACGGTCCGGCCCAACAGATTCTCCACGATCCCGCGGTACTTCCCGTCGCACTGCACCAGATCCGAGGCGACGCCCAGGCATCCCCGCATCCCGAGCACGCGGCGTTCCTCGTCCGTCAGCAGCCGCGCCCTCACCGAGGTCATCGGCAGGAAGGTCGCCCGGCCCAGGTGGTTTTCCCGCAGGAATTCGATCAGTTCTTTCGCGGTCTCCTCATCCTCGGTCACCACATGCTGCATGGAAGCGCCCAGCACCATATCCATGGCCGTCTCATATTTTTCCGGCACAGAGATCAGTTGGCTCAGGGGGCCGTGGACCCGGCCCATCTTCCGTTCCCGGGCATACTTCACCACGGTCCTTACGGCGTGGGAATAGCCTTCCATCTCCCGGCTCATCTCGTCCAGGATCGTCCGGCGGGATTCCATGTCCCGCATCTCGGCCAGCTTCCGGTCGTAGCTGGCACGGGCCTCGATGACCTCCGCGTCCGCCGCTTCCAGGCGTGCCCGCTCCTCCTGCAGGGAGGCGGCCAGGCGGTCCTGCCCGGCGGTCTCCGCGTCCAGGCGCTGCCGCGCGTCCTTCACGGCGGCCTCCAGGCCCTCCGCGGTTTCGCGCATCTCCGCGCAGGAAACCGTCAGCTCCTCCAGCCGGGTCTCCATCGTCGCCAGCATGGTATTCAGCCGGGTCTGGTCGCTCAGGGCCGCCGCGCGGCGGTTCATCGCATCCAGCATGGCGTTCTTGTGTTCTTCCAGGGCGGTCTCCCGCTCCGTCTCTTCCGCCCGGGCAGCCTCCTCGGCTTCATTCGCTGCATCCAGCTGGACGGTCAGCTTCTCCAGCGTTTCGCTCCGCACTTCAGTTCCGCCGTCGGAGTCCGCGGCCATCGCGTCAAGCTCGGCCATCCGCTCTTCCGCCGCTTTGAACTCCTCCGTGATCCGGAGGCGGTCCTCTCCGCGACGCCCGCGTCGGTCTTCGATCTCCCGGACTGCGTTCTCGGCCCGGTGCAGCTCCTCCATCCCTTCCATCAGGGCGGTGTGCGCGGCGGTGATCTTCTCCTCCAGATCCGCGATCTCGGCCTGGCGGGCATCCCGCTGCTCCGTTTTCTCCCGGATCGTGTCCTCCGTCTGCGTGAGGACCGCCCGGATCCCCTGCAGGTCGGCATCCGATTCCCGGAGCTTCGCTTCCATCTTGTCGCTCCGCACGAGGAACAGGTTCAGATCCAGCACCTTCAGCCGTGCGGACAGGTCCAGATATTCCCGGGCGTTCTTCGCGTCCTCCTCCAGGGGGCCCAGCTGGCGCTTCATCTCCTCAAGCAGGTCGTCCACCCGGTCGATGTTCTCCAGCGTGCGGGCCAGCTTCCGGTCCGCCTCTTCCTTGCGGGCGCGGAACTTGACGATACCGGCCGCCTCCTCGAACACCTGGCGGCGATCCTCCCCCTTGCGGGAGAGGATCTCGTCGATCCGGCCCTGGCCGATGATGGAATAGCCCTCCTTGCCGATGCCGGTATCGCGGAACAGGTCCACGACGTCCTTCAGGCGGCAGGAGGAACGGTTCAGGTAATACTCGCTCTCGCCGCTGCGATACACCCGGCGGGTGACCATCACCTCCGAGTAGTCCAGCGGGAGGCTCTTGTCCTCGTTGTCAAAGACCAGGGAGACCTCGCAGTAGCCCAGGGGTTTGCGCCGCTGGGTCCCGCCGAAGATCACGTCCTGCATGCTGGCGCCGCGAAGGATCCGCGCGTTCTGTTCCCCGAGCACCCAGCGCACCGCGTCGGCAATATTGCTCTTTCCGGATCCGTTCGGCCCGACGATCGCCGTGATGCCTTCCTTCAGCACGATCTCGGTCCGCTCTGCAAATGACTTGAACCCGTACAGCTCCAGCTTCTTAAGACGCATGGCCTCTCCTCTCCGGCAGGCGCTCCCCTGCCGATTGCATGAACGGTTTATTATACCATGAACGGCTGCGCGGCACAAATTCCCGACACGGAAAAAACAGCGGACACGACACGGAAAAAACAGCGGAAAATAGCGGTTGACTTTCCCTGTTTCCCCGCTACAATAATGCCTATCCTATTTAGTTGGAAGAGGTTCTTATGCGTTCACGGTTTCTCTCACGGTTTATCGGCGACAAAGCCTTTTACAGGAGCGTACTCGTGCTCCTGATCCCGATCATCATCCAGCAGTTCATCACGAATTTCGTCTCCCTGCTCGACAACGTCATGGTCGGCAGCCTCGGGACGGAAGCCATCTCCGCCGCCTCCATCGCCAACCAGATCATGATGGTCTACTGCCTGGCAATCTTCGGCGGGCTCAGCGGAGCGAGCATCTTCGGCGCGCAGTTCTACGGCAAGGGCGATATGGACGGTATGCGCCACACGCTCCGCTTCAAGCTGTACTTCGCGATCCTGTGCAGCGCGGCGGCTATCCTGATCTACATCGTCTTCGGCGAATCCTTTATCGCGTCCTTCCTGCAGGGCGAGAGCAACGGCGGAGACATGGACCTCACCCTGCGCAGCGGCTGCGCCTACCTGGACATCATGCTCTGGGGCCTGCCGCCCTTCGCGCTGGTCCAGGTCTATGCCGGCACCCTGCGCGAAGCCGGGGAGACCCGCGCGCCGATGTTCGCGGGCATCTGCGCAATCCTCACGAACCTTTTCGGCAACTGGGTCCTGATCTTCGGTCACCTCGGCGCGCCGGCCCTTGGGGTGGAAGGCGCGGCCATCTCCACGGTTGTCTCCCGCTGGATCGAGCTGGTTATTGTCGCGGCCTTTGCCCACCGGCATGAAGACCGCTATCCCTTCTTCGCCGGCGTGTTCCGGAGCCTCCACGTGCCCGGAAAGCTTGCCGGCCGCATCATGCGGACCGGCGCGCCGCTGCTGGTCAACGAGATCCTCTGGTCCCTGGGCATGACCTTTATCAACCAGTTCTACTCCTCCCGCGGCCTGAACGCCGTGGCCGCCCTGAACATCACCGGCACCGCCTGGAACCTGTTCTGCGTGATCATGTTCGCTATGGGCAGCGCTGTCTCGATCATGGTCGGGCAGCGCCTGGGCGCCGGAAAGATGGACGAAGCCCGGGATGTGGACCAGAAGCTGATCTTCCTGACCGAGGTCATCCACGTGATCATCGGCCTGTGCATGATCCTGGCCTCCGGCCTTGTGCCGAAACTGTACAACGTCGGCCCGGAGGTGCAAGAGCTGACCCGGCAGATGCTGATCGTCGCAGGACTCTCCCTGCCGCTTCACTCCTTTGCTCACGTGGCCTATTTCACGATCCGCTCGGGCGGGCGCACGATCATCACATTCTTCTTCGACGCGCTCTACACCTGGCTCGTCACCGTGGTCCTGGCCTTCCTGCTCACCCGCTTCACAGACATGCCCATCGTGCAGGTCTACTTCTGCGTGCAGTTCATCGACATCCTGAAGGTCATCATCGGCCTGCTGATGCTCCGCTCGGACTTCTGGGCGCGGAACGTGGTCAACGACTGATAAAAAAACTGCTCCGATCTTACTCGGAGCAGTTTTGCTTTTGGTCTTATTCCACCGTATAGGGCATCAAGGCGATGGCACGGGCGCGCTTGATGGCCTCGCTCAGCTGGCGCTGATGCTTGGCGCAGTTGCCGCTCATCCGGCGGGGCAGGATCTTGCCGCGTTCATTGGTGAAGCGGCGCAGGCGATTGATATCCTTGTAATCGATGTACTCGATCTTGTCAACGCAGAAGCTGCAAACCTTCCGGCGGGGACGGCGTCCTCCGCGGGGGCGCGGCCTTCTTTCGCCACGATCTTCAGACATAGGGCTTAACCTCCTTACACTTGAGCGTTAGAACGGCAGCTCGTCGGTTTCCACAGCGGTGAAACCGGCTGCCGGGGTTTCTGCAGAGGGAGCTTCGGCCGCGGGGGCGGTGTAGCCGCCGGCGGCTTCCGCATCATTGCGGGAAGAAAGGAATTCCACTTCGTCAGCGGTCACTTCCAGGCTCGCACGGGTCGTCCCGTCGTTCGCCTGATAAGTCCTGACGCTGACCGGCCCGATCACACAGACCTTCCGGCCTTTAGCCAGATACTTCGCGCAGAGTTCGCCCCGTTCACGCCAGGCTGAAACACGGAAAAAATCCGCTTCCGGCTGGCCGCCCTGGGCATCCTTGCGCGTCCTGCGGTTCACGGCAACAGTAAAGTCACACACGTTGATACCGGCTGAAGTGGTGCGCAGTTCAGGATCACGGGTGAGATTCCCGATGATTGTCAGCTTGTTCATGATCCTCTCTCCTCTCAGACGTTACTCTGCGTCAGCGGGGGCTTCTTCTGCTGCGGGAGCAGCTTCCTCAGCGGGAGCTTCCACGGCGGCAGGAGCGGCCTCGACAGGAGCGGCTTCCTCGGCGGGAGCAGCAACGGGAGCCGGGCGTTCAGCGCGGGGCTTCACAGAGTGCTTCTTCTCGACCAGCTTGATCACGAGATAACGGAGAACGTTCTCGTTGATCTGCAGGTTACGCTCGAGCTCGCGGGGCAGATCGACCGGTGCCGTAAAGGTCACCAGCACGTACCAGCCTTCGGTCTTGTAGTCGATCGCATAGGCCAGCTTACGCTTTCCCCATGTCTCATCGACCTTCTCGATCTCACCACCGTTGTTGGCGATCAGCGCGGAAACCTTCTCGATCAGTTCCTTCCGGGCGGTTTCCTCCAGATCGGCGTCGATGATGTAGATCATTTCATACCTGTTCATCATTCTTTCACCTCCTCACGGACTATTGGCGCTGCTTCCTGCAGCGCAAGGATGTGCCGGGAAGGTATTATATCAGAGCGCCCAAAGCTTTGCAAGCTTTTTGGTTAAAAAAAAGGAATCCCGCTCCCTTTTTCGAATGATAAACAGTAAACACCGCAAAGCACAGGAGGATCCCGCCATGCAGATGCCCGTTCCGTCCCGCCGCACGCCTGCCGGCAACACCGCCACCGGCTGGCTGAAGGTCCTGGCGCTGGTCTTCATGTTCATCGACCACGCGGGCAAGGTGCTCTTCAGCAACATGCAGGAGATGCGCGTTCTCGGGCGGATCGCCTTCCCCCTCTATGTCTGGTGCATGATCGTCGGGTTCTTCTATACCCGCTGCGTCTGGAAGTATATGCTCCGCGTGCTGGTCACCGGCCTCGTCAGCCAGCCGCTCTACGTCGTCGCCCTCAATCATCAGTGGAACGAGCCGAACATCTTCCTGACCCTGCTGCTGGGCCTGTGTGCTCTCTGGGGCATCCGGGAAAATAAATACGGGAGCCGGATCTGGGCTCCCGCCATCGCGCTCGCGCTGGCAACGGTTCTCGGCGCCAACTACGGCTGGAAGGGGGTTCTGCTGTTCATCCTCCTCTACGCTGTACAGGAAAGCCGCGCGGGTATCGCCGCGGTCATGGTGGCCTATTTCCTGTTCTGGGGGGCTTCCTACAGCGTGACCAGAAGCCTCTTCGGCATCAGCATCAACCTGAATGCGCTCCCGGCCTTCCTGTCCGGCCCGCTCTCCTCTTTCCTGCGGATGGAGACCTACGCGCTGCTCTCGCTGCCGCTGATCCTGATCCCCTTCCGGAAGGACCTGAAGATGCCCCGATGGCTGGGCTATGCGCTCTATCCCGCGCACCTGGCCCTGCTCATCGGGCTGAAAGCGCTTATGGGTGTATAACGATCCGGCAGGTTTCAAACCCGTAGTACCGCAAGCAGGCAGCGGCGTCCGCCGTGATCCGCTCGCCGGCAATCACCGTCGGCACTGCCGGGGGGCACCCGGCGGACGCGTCCGCCATCACCTGCCCGATGGCCTCTTCCACCGGCACCTCCCGGGACGGGGACAGCATGGCCTCCCGGATCCGCATCACCCGCTCCAGTATGGGCAGCGGCGGCGCGCAAACCGCAGCCGCGTCCCGCCGCGGGATCCGCCGCAGCGCGGCCTCGACCCGCCCGAACTCCGCTTCCGTCGTTTCCGCCGAAGGCATCAGGACCAGGAATTCCCGGTCGGCAAACTCGCATTCGATCCCGTCCCGCCGCAGGAGCTGCGCCAGCTCTCTGCCGGTATAGCCGGCAGCCGCGGCGTCCAGGGTGATCTTCATCGGTTCATCCCCGATCGTTGTCCAGCCCTCGTCTGCGAGGATTTTTTTTGTTTCCGCCGTTCTCCGGGCCGCTTCGCGCAGCCGCGCCGGATATCCCCCGGCCAGTTCCGGGTTCATCCGGTCCAGCGACTGCAGGATCAGCCAGGAAGGACTCGTCGAGGCGAAGAGAGCCATCGCCTGCTCCGCCTGCTCCGCCCAGCCTTCCGGCGCGCCCGGCGCGATGTGCAGGTACGCCGCCCCCGTCAGGCAGGACAGCGTCTTGTGCGCGGAATCACAGCACGCGTCCGCGCCGAGCGTGAGCGGATGCGCGTCCGGCTCCAGGAATCTCAGGTAGGCGCCGTGGGCGTTGTCCACCAGCAGCGGTACGCCGTACCGGCGGCATACTTCTGCGGCAGCGCGCAGGTCCGCCCGGCGGCCGAGGTAGTCCGGCGACGTGAGCCAGACCGCCATGTACGGCTGCCCCTTCAGCTTATCTTCCAGCGCTTCCGCCGTCACGGCGCAGCCCAGCAGATCCCCGCCCTTCCCGGGCAGGAGCCAGTCGATCTCCAGGTCCAGCAGTGCCGCCGCGGTCATCAGGGTTTTGTGCGCGTTCCGCCCGGCGAGCAGGCGCTGCGGGACGCCCTTCCCTCCGGCAGTCAGCGCAGCCAGGTACAGCATCGCGCGAATACACAGAGAAGAGCCTTCCGCCGAGTAGAGCGTGCGCCCCGCGCCAAACAGCACCGCCGCGTTCGCCTCGCTCTCCCGGATGATCCCCCGGGCAGGGTACAGCTCGTCCGCTCCTTCGATCTCCGTGATATCGAAGGCTTCCGGGCCAAAGGCCGCCTGCCCCTTGTGCCCGGGCATGTGCATCCGGACCGGAGCCGCTGCCGTATATCGTTTTACAAAATCACAGACCGGTGTGTTCATTCCGCTTCCTCATCGGCCTGCAGGGCCGCCTGCAGCATGATCGCGCATTCCATCCGCTTGCGGAACAGCTCGCAGCCGTATTTGTACACGCCCCGGACCGAGCCGGTCGCGTGGTACGCGTTCGCTGCGCAGCCGCCGGAGCAGTACAGCCGGGCCCAGCAGTCCCGGCACTCCTCCCGCGCATACACGTTGCAGGCGGCGAACTCCTCCTGCACGTCCGTGTTTGTGACCCCCTGCCACACGTCGCCCAGGCGGAATTTCTCCTCCCCCACGAACTGATGGCAGGGATACAGGTCGCCCCAGGGGGTTACGGCCATGTATTCCGTCCCGGAGCCGCAGCCGGAGATCCGCTTGTAGATGCAGGGGCCGCCAGACAGGTCCAGCATATAGTGGTAGAAGGTGAAGGGCCTTCCTTCCTGCTTCCGGGTAAGCATCAGGCGGGCCAGGTCCTCGTACTGCTTCAGCACGACCGGCAGGTCTTCCTCCGTCAGCGCCGCGGGGTCGCCCGCCGCACAGACCACCGGCTCCATGCTCAGCTCCGTGAAGCCCAGGTCCAGCATGGTTTTGATGTCCTCAAGGAAGTCCGGGTTCGCGTGGGTAAATGTCCCGCGCATGTAGTAGTTCTTCCCGCCCCGGGCTTTGACCAGCTTCCGGAACTTCGGCACGATCCTGTCCCAGCTCCCGTTCCCCGCGTAGTCTACGCGGCAGCGGTCGTGGATTTCTTTGCGCCCGTCCAGGCTGAGCACGACGTTGCTCATCTCCCGGTTGGCAAAATCGATCACGTCGTCGTCGATCAGCATGCCGTTGGTCGTCAGCGTGAAGCGGAAATGCTTCCCGCTCCCTGCCTCGATGCTCCGGGCATAGGCGACCAGCTGCTTCACCACGTCAAAGTTCATCAGCGGTTCGCCGCCGAAGAAATCCACCTCCAGGTTGTGCCGGGTGCCGGAATGCGCGACGAGGAAGTCCAGGGCCTGCTTCCCGACCTCGAATGGCATCACCGCCCGCTCCCCGTGATACTTGCCCTGGCTGGCAAAGCAGTAGGCGCAGTTCAGGTTGCAGGTGTGTGCGACGTGCAGGCACAGGGCCTTCACAACGCCGGCAGTCTTTTTTTTCAGCTCCCCGGCCAGCGGTTCGAACACGTCCGGCGAGAACAGGGTGCCCTGCTCTTTCAGGGCCGTGACCTGGTCGTAGCATTCGGCGATCTCTGCCGGATCCTCTCCGAAGCGGCGGGCCATCTCCGGCAGGATCTCCTCCCGGGTCTTCTGTTCGTAGCAGCCGATGATCTCATAGGCGATCTCGTCGACCACATGCACGCTCCCCGAGCAGGTATCGATAACGATGAACCAGTCATCCAGGTGATAGCGATGGATCATGCTGTTTCCCCTTCATAAGAAAATGCCGCCACGCGGCGGCAGGAAATACAAGACAACAAGCTGCCGGAAAAATCTGCGACAGGGAGATTTCTCCACGCGGCCTTCGGCCTTGGTCAAAATGACACTGAATTACTTATTGCTCTTTTCCTTCTTGCTCTCGCACTGCTGGTTGGCAATGCCGCAGCTGGTCTTGCAGGCGGACTGGCAGGAGGTCTGGCATTCGCCGCAGCCGCCCTTTTTGGCGCTCTCGCAGAGATTCCGGGTGTTCAGGGTCTTAATATGTTTCATGGTCTTATCCTCCGTCCTCAGATTTCGGGAAATATTGTAGCATACGGGTCCGCACAGCGTCAAGACGGGGCGGGTCCGGAATTAAAACTGCAGCTCCACGCTGTTGGTATAGTGCACCCGGCCGGACAGGTCCGTCAGGCCGAAGCAGTACTGATAATGCCCGTCCGGAATCTTTTCCCAGGTCAGTTCCAGTCCTTCTTCAGGGATCACGATCTCGTTCCCCTGATACTCCCGTTCGGTCCCGTCCGCGGAAACCGCGGTGAACAGCGGATAGACGGTCGTTCCCGCTTCCAGCGGGATCGACCCGCGAATGGCGAACCCGTTCGCATCATATCCCTGGGTCGCGCCGATCAGCTCCGTTTTCCCGTCCGCGGCTCGGTTGCACAGCAGGTACATCTTCAGGCCGTTGATCCGTGCGGGGATCACGAAGCGCACGTCCCCGTTCTCCTCGCCGTAGAGGTATTCCGCCCGGACCATCTGGTTCCCGAGCATCGGCCAGGAACCGTCAAACATGGAGAGGATCAGTCCCGTCGACCAGTCGATGGTGGTCGCTCCCATGTTTCCGAAGCGGATGACTTCATCGCCTTCCTGCCTGCTCAGAACGCCGCTGGCGGAGGCCAGGTGGTTCAGGTCCTGCTTGTTCAGCTGGATGGAATAGATCATCTGCGCGTTCATGGAAGCGGAAGAGAAATAACTGTCCGCTGTCTCCAGCACGTCGTCCACGGTAGCAGCCTCGCTGACGCCCGGCTGGACGTTCTGGTTTTCCTCTCCTGGCTGGTAATAATCGCTTCCCGGGTTCAGCAGCCCTGCCCAGATATTGTTCAGCGCGGCAGACGCGGTCTGGGCCGGCGGTTCCGTTGCCGCGGGCTCGTTCCCCGTTTCTTCCAGGCCGCTCCAGATGCCGCTGACCGAGGTCGTCGCAGCCGGCGCCGGCTGGTCCAGGCCACTCCAGATGCCGGAGCAGGAGGAGAAGCCGTCCCAGATCGAACCGCACGACGTGTTCAGTCCGGACCAGATATTGCCTCCGCAGGCATCATAGGCGTCGTCAAAGCTGCAGGAGTCCCCGTAATAACCGTTCCAGATATCACAGAAGGATCCGGAACAGGAATCATTGGTGTTGCTGTAAAAGTTGCTGGGTGAATAGGAGGAAGCTGTCATCGCATAGCCGGAGGAGGCGACCTGGGTGGTCATGGACGATACCATGGCGGAATAGGAATCGCCTTGCACGGTGTAATGATCCAGGATCTCCTTCCTGTCGGAGGAAACGGTTTTATAGGGCAGGAAAAAGGAAAGCCCGTGCGCGTAGGCGGCAATATCCCCGGTCGTGCAGTTATAGCATACGGCCTGCTGCGCGGCCTGCTTCAGTTCTCCGCTTTCCTTCGGCAGCAGGGCCGAGAAAGCGTCACACATGTCAAAAACGTCCACCAGGTCGGACGCGTCCTCGTCCAGGAACTCGCCGAAGGAGGTCAGCTGTTCGCGCAGCCGGACCACGCCGGCCAGATTGGATTCCACCAGGGAGGCAAGCGCGCCGCTGAAGGAATTGGCCGCCTGCATCACCGCGGGCATTTTTTCGGAAGCGATGACGGTCATCGTCGCCGTTGTCGCTTCCCGGCCTTTGGAGTTGTCCGTCACATAAGTATCCGCGATCAGCGAGGCGATCTTCTCTGATGAAAGCTGCGGATCATCCGCGACCGGCTGCATCCAGCCGTCGTAGTCCAGCCCCGTGCCGCTGACAAGCTCCTGGCTCAGCACGGAATAATCTGCGATCCCGTACAGGTCCGAACACAGGTCGACGCAGTTCATCAGACAGCAGTCAAAGCCGATGATATCCAGTTTGTTCCCCTTCAGGCCGTCGGTCAGGCCGGTTTTCAGTTCCTTCAGGGAAAGGCTTTCGTCCCGGTAGTTCTCATCGTTGCACAGGCCGTAGACCGGTCCGCCGCCGTGATCCCACAGGATCATGATATAGCGTTTCGCAGGGGCGGCGGAAATGCCGAAAGTGATGAATGAGCTCAGGGTTTTTGCGTCTCCCATGCTCATCCTTCCCGCGTCCTTCAGCAGGACGGGGCCGCTTTTCTCCAGCCGGTAATACTGGACGTTCCGGGCGGAAATATCATACCCGCTCCAGCGGGAAGCCCCGCCGGTTGCCAGCAGGACCGTGACCTCGCCGGAGCTTCCGATACCGGAGGAAACCATCTCCCGGATATCGGTGCTGGCCTCGCCTTCCTTGCTTTCCAGATCCGATCCGCAGATATAGACCAGGATGGTCACTTCCTGCTCCTCCGCCCGGGCGGCCGGAGCGGGCAGCACAAACACAAGGCCGAACAGCACAGCTGCCAGCAGCAGGCAAAAAGGGTTTTTCGCGGCAGACCCACCCCGGCGCAGCATCACGTCAGCTCCTCCCGGCATCCGTCGCGGGCCGGAAGGTTGCCAGGATCGTTTTGATCTGTTCGATATCCTGATCCGTGATCGGCAGCTGCTTTTCACCGTCGTCGTCCGTGACATAGAATTCGAATTCGATCGCGTATCCGTTGGTGATCGTATCCGCATAGACGAATTCGCCCTCGTCGTCGTTCCCCCGGATGATCACCAGCGGGATCTGCCCGGCCATGACCGTATCGACCAGCCTGGGTTTGTTTTTCTCAAAATCCTCCAGCAGGGCATCCTCGTAATCCTTCAGTTCCTCCGCGCTGGCATTCCACAGGGAGATATCCTTCAGGTTTTCATAGTAAACCAGATAGGCGCCTCCGGCGAGCAGCCCTCCCGCCGTCTCTCCGCCGAAGAAGCCCAGTTCTTCCGTATTGTCCTCCTTCTTCAGTTCGCCCATATCCGTTTCCCAGTTGTCCGGCAGTTCCAGCGTAAAATATGCCGTGCTGAACGTCACCCCGTCCGCCGAGGCGAAGGCCGCCGTCAGGAACAGGACCGCCGTCACCAGGAAAAGAAAACTCCGCTTCATTCTTTCGTTCCTCCTTCACAAATCCTCTTGTATGTCTGTTGATCAGACCGCTGAACAATAAAAGCATTGTCAGTGAAACCCGGACACGGTAAATGCCGGCAGCCGGCTACTCCGGCAGCATGGAGGCGCTGCGGATCCGGCGGCCGAGACGCTGCTCCACATATTTCCGGAGCAGGGTGAAGGGAGCGGAGGCTTCCTCCGTGTTGACCCACCCGGCGGAGCCGGTCTCCAGCGCCCCGCGCATCCAGCGGAGCTGTTCCGCGGAAAGCGGCACCTGGTCCTTCCTCCGGCGGCAGGCCCCGCACAGCACGCCGCCCTCCTCGCTGTCGAAGAACGCCGGTTCGCCCGCCTCCAGGCGCTTCCCGCAGAACACGCAATGGTTCAGCCGGGGCTTGAACCCCTGGCAGGCGGAGAAGTGCAGCAGGAACCCGGCCAGCAGCGGTTTCCATTCCTGGTCCGAGAACGTCAGCCGGGACAGAGTGTGCAGCAGCAGCATGAACAGTTCCTGCTCCGGCTGCTCCGGCTCGATCACCGCCTCGGTCAGGTTCAGCAGGTAAGTCCCGCAGGTCAGCCGGTCGTAATCGTTCCGCAGGGGGTAGAAGGTCTCGATCAGCCGGACGGAGGTCACGGTGATGTGTCCGCCGTTCTCGTGCATCATATAGTCGCCCAGGGCAAAAAGCTCGCCTGAGTTGAGGTTGTGCGACTTCGGCTTCCGGCAGTTGCGGATGATCGCGTCGATTCGCCCCCGGGACGGAGACAGCAGCGTGACCATCCGATCGTTGTCCCGGTAATTCACGTGCCGCAGCACGATGGCGGTGTTCTCTGTCTGGATCATGTCTTCTCCCGGGTCCGCAGCCGGAAAGGCCGCGCGCGGATGATTGGTCAAAAAGCCAAAGCTATGCTATCATATGTAAAAGCGGATTGCAAGAAAGAACCCCTTCCTGAGGAGGAATGCGCATGGATGAATTGCTGCTGCGCAAAGCGCAGCGCGGGGATCCCGAGGCGTTCGGCCGGCTGATGGAACCGCTGGAGCAGCTGGTCTGGCGCGTCTGCTGGCACTACACCGGCGACCGCGAGGCTTCGTCGGACTGCGGCCAGGAGGCGATGATCCGGATCTGGCGCGCGCTGGACAACTACCGTGGGGACTGCGCTTTTGAAAGCTGGGTCTACCGGATCGCCGCCAACTGCTGTATGGACTGGCTGCGGAAGAAAAAGAGGGACAGGAGCGTTTCGATAGAACCGATGAAAGACCAGGGTTTTGATCCGGCGGACACCTCCCCCGGCACGGAGGCCCAGGTGATCGCAAAGGATGAGCGCCGCCGCCTGCGGGAGGCGATCGCCCTCCTGCCGGAAGACCAGCGGGAGGCCCTCGTGCTGACCCAGTTGGAGCGCGTATCCTATGAAGAGGCGGCGCGGATGCTGGACATCTCGGAAGGCACGGTCAAGAGCCGGGTCAACCGGGCGAAGGCACGGCTGAAGGAGATCTTAACGCCGGAAGGGGAACTTTCCTCCCCGGCGGACGTCAAAAAGGGTGAAAGGAGGTCGCGGACATGAGTCAGGCAGAACTGAACCTGGATCAGCTGCTGGCAGGCATGGCGGAAGACGTGCCCCCGATGCCCGCCGGCTTCCATGACCAGTGGATGAATGCGGTGCGCGAAGAAGCAAAGCAGGCGGAGAAGCCCGCGCCGGCCCCTGTTTCCCAGTGGCCGAAGATCCTCAGCGTGGCCGCTGTGTTTGTGTTCCTGATCGGGGGAACCCTGATCTATCGCTCCGCCCGGAAACCGCTCCTGCCAGCCAATGAAGCCGTCAGCACGATGGCCGTAACGGAAGGCGCCGTAAACGAAGAAGCAGCGGCGGAGGAAGCGGCAGCCGAAAACGCCGCGACAGTGGAGAACGCCATGGATGCGGTATACGAAGCAGCCGCTTCCGCAGGCGAAACGGACGCGGCTGCAGTGCCTGCCGCCGGATCGGGCAACCGGAAGGACCTGGGCGCCAAGTCCGCCGAAGTCAGTTATGCCGCGGAAGCGATGACGGAGGAAGAGACCGCGGCTGAAGACGCTTCCGTGCCGGCTTACTTCATGGAAGCGGCGGAGGAGGCCGAAGAAGAGGCCGTCTCCGCAGCGCCCGTGACGAAAGCACCTGTGACCGAAGCACCTGTGACCGAAGCACCCGTGACGGAAGCCCCCGCGGCCGGAATGCCGGAGCGGACCGGCATCGGCGGCTTCTTCGCGGACATGGGTGATTTCCTGCTCGAGGTCTGGCCCTTCGTGCTGATCGCCTTGGTGCCTCTGGCCGTCGCCGCAGGCGTGAAGAAATTCAGGAAGAAATAAAGATAGGCAATCCCTTCCATTCTGTGATATAGTATGAATACAAAAATACAAATAAAGGCGGGTTGACCATGTTTGATGTAAACCGACTGAAGGACCCGGGTTATTTCCGTGAGAACCGGCTGGATCCCCATTCCGATCACGAATGCCGGCCGTCGTACCGTCTGTCCCTGAACGGGCTGTGGAAATTTGCCCACGCGAAGGACCCGGCGCAGGTTGTACCGGGCTTTGAGCAGCCGGGCTTCGACTGCCATGGCTGGGACGATATCCATGTCCCCGCGCACATCCAGCTGGAAGGCTGGGGCCATCCCCAGTATGCCAATACCGAGTATCCCTGGGACGGGCTGGAGGATCTTCGCCCCGGCCAGCTGCCGGAACACTTTAACCCGGTCGCCTGCTATGTAAAGCATTTCCGCCTGCCGGAAGAGATGAAGGGGAAACGCGTCTTCATCTCCTTCCAGGGTGCCGAGAGCTGCGTCGCCGTCTGGCTGAACGGGACCTATATCGGTTTCTCCTCGGACAGCTTTACGCCCCATGAATTTGAGCTGACAGACGCCCTGACGGACGGGGAGAACAAGCTGGCCTGCCGCGTCTACCGCTGGTGCGCCGGCAGCTGGCTGGAGGATCAGGACTTCCTTCGCTTTTCCGGCCTGTACCGGGAGGTGTATCTCTATGCCGTTCCCGCCGCCCATCTCTGGGACCTGAACGTCACCGCCGAGCCGGATGATTCCTTCACAAAGGGCATCCTGCAGTGGAAGGTGAAGGTCTCCGCGCCGGAGGACACCGTCCTTCGGCTCCGCCTGAAGGACGGCGGAAAGGTCCTCGCGGAGGCGGAGGAGACCGTCTCCGGTGAAGCCGAAGCTTCGGGCACCCTCACGGTGGAAGGCCCCCGCCTCTGGTCCGCAGAGGATCCGTATCTCTACAGCCTGGAAGTCGTCCTGGCCGCGCCGGACGGAACGGAGGAGACCTCCCTCCAGCGCGTCGGCTTCCGGAAGATCGTGATCCGGGACAGCGTCATCCGCGTCAACGGCGTCCGCGTGGTCTTCAAGGGCGTCAACCGGCATGATTTCTGCGGGGAGACCGGCCGCGCTGTCACGGAGGAGAAGATCCGCCGGGACCTGCTCCTCATGAAGCGGAACAACATCAACGCGATCCGAACCAGCCATTATCCGAACTCCGGCATCCTCTACCGCCTCTGCGATGAACTGGGCCTGTACGTCATCGATGAGAACAACATGGAAAGCCACGGCATGTGGGATATGCTCTGGCAGGGATATATCGCCAAAGAAGAGATGTTCCCCGGCTGCCGGAAGGAATGGGAGCCCCTCCTTCTTGACCGGATCCGCTCCGTCGTCGGCCGGGACCGGAACCATCCCTCCGTCGTGATCTGGTCCTGCGGCAACGAGAGCCTGACCGGCACCGTGATCCTGGCGATGAGCCGGGAGTTTAAGCGCCTCGATCCCACCCGCCCCGTGCATTACGAAGGGGACCACCAGGTGGACGCCCTGTATCCGGACCTGCGCCTGCGGGAGATCACGGATATCGAGACCGAGATGTACACCCCGGCGGACCAGGTCCGCAAATACCTGAAGGAGCACCGGGAAAAGCCCTTCATCCTCTGCGAATACACCCACTCCATGGGCAACTCCAACGGCGCCATGCACAAGTATACGGAGCTGGCATATGAAGAAGAGCTGTACCAGGGCGGCTTTATCTGGGATTTCATCGACCAGGCTCTGGTCATGCGGGACCGCTTCGGCAGGGAGACCCTGACCTACGGCGGCGACTGGGACGACCGGCCGACGGACGGTATCTTCTGCGGAAACGGCATCGTCTTCGCGGATGGCCGGGAGACCCCGAAACTGCAGGAAGTGAAGTACAACTACCAGGATATCGTCGTCTGTCCGGACGCAGAAAAGATGAAGGTCGTCAACCGCCACATGTTCACCTCCACCTCCGCCTGCCGCTGCGTGGCGGTGCTGGAGAAGGGCGGGAAGGAGATCGCCCGGCACGAAGTGGCGACCGATGTGCCGCCGCTCTCCTCCGCGGAGATCCCCCTGCCCTTCGGCCCGCAGGTCGAGCCCGGTGAATACGCGGTCACGGTCTCCTTCCGCCTGAAGGAGGATACCCCCTGGGCGCCCGCGGGCTATGAAGTCGCCTTCGGCCAGGGCGTCTGGTCTGTCGAAGCAAAAAAGGCCTGCCCCTGCCTGAACGGAGACCTCTTCTGCATGTCCAGCCCGTGGAACATCTCCGTTCGCGGGGAGCATTTCAGCGTCCAGGCTTCCCGGCTCACCGGTGCGCTGACCTCCTACTGCTGGGGCGGTACGGAGCTGCTGAAAACGCCGCTGGTGCCGAACTTCTGGCGTGCTCCGGTCAACAACGACTACGGCAGCAAAATGCCCCAGCGCTATGCTCAGTGGAAGATCGCCTCGCTCTACGCGACCACTGCCTTTGATCCGGAAACGATGAAGAAGAACGCCGAAGCCCGTCCCGTCCGGGAGGAGGACGGCAACGTCGTCTTCAGCCTCACCTACGACCTTCCGACAACCCCCGCGGCTTCCTGCGTCGTGACATACCGGGTTTGCCCCTGCGGAAAGGTCACCATCCGCCTGGACTATGACCCGGTGAAGGAGCTCGGAGACATGCCGGAGTTCGGCATGATCGCGAAGCTGGACGCGGACTGTGACCGCGTGCGCTTCTATGGCCTCGGGCCGGCGGAAAACTATATCGACCGGCGGGAAGGCGCACGCCTCGGTATCTGGGATTATCGCGCCGCGGACAACCTGACCCCTTACCTTCTGCCCCAGGAATGCGGCAACCGCACCGGCGTTCGCTGGGCAGAGATCACCAATGCCCGGGGACAAGGCCTGAAGCTGTGGCTGAACGGCGGGGAATTTTCCGCCCTGCCCTGGACGCCGCATGAGATCGAGAACGCTGCCCACGGATATGAGCTGCCCCCGGTTGCCTATACAGTCCTGAAGATGAGCCTGCGGCAGATGGGCGTCGGCGGGGACGACAGCTGGGGCGCCCGGACGCATCCGGAATACCTGATCGATGTGTCGAAGCCGCTGAGCTTTGAGTTCTCGTTCAGGGGAATCTGAAGAACAGTTTCGTGAAGTGCAAAGGTAAGTTCCAGTTCTAAAGGCGAAGAAAAGGACTGGAACTTTGTCTTACAAAAAGCGGCAGATCGGGGGTGCGGACGTTTTTTTA
>CADBEB010000002.1 GCA_902793605.1 uncultured Eubacteriales bacterium | reverse complement strand
TAAAAAAACGTCCGCACCCCCGATCTGCCGCTTTTTGTAAGACAAAGTTCCAGTCCTTTTCTTCGCCTTTAGAACTGGAACTTACCTTTGCACTTCACGTTTCCTTTGAATATTCCGTCCGGTTCACGTTTATCCGGCCATTCCCAGCCGCGCCGTGATCTTCCGGATCTCGCCATAGACCCGGTTTTCGTCGATCGTCGTCAGCTTCCCGTCCCGCAGGAGCACCCGGCCGTCCACGAGCACGGTGTCCACTTCACTGCCTTTGGCGGAATACACCAGGCCGGACACGAGGTTGTTCGCCGGGATGAACTGCGGCTCGTTCAGGCGGAGCAGGACCAGGTCGGCCAGCGCGCCTTCCCGGATCTCTCCCAGTTCCCCTTCGCGGCCGATCGCCTTCGCCCCGTTCAGCGTCGCCATTTTCAGCACGTCCGCCGCACCGATACACCGGGCCTGCCGGTTCGCTCCCTTATAGGCCAGCGCCGCCGCGTTCATCTCCTGGAACATGTTCAGGCTGTTGTTGCTCCCGCAGCCGTCCGTGCCCAGGCATACGTTGATCCCTGCATCCAGGAAGGCCTTCGCCGGTGCAAACCCGTTCCCCAGTTTCATGTTGCTCTTGGGGTTGATCGCCACGGAGACGTGCTTTTCCGCCATAATCCGGATGTCTTCCTCCGTCGCGAAAACCGCATGCGCCACGATGCAGGGCACGTCAAAGACGCCCTGGCTGTCAACATACTGAATGGGCGTGGTCCCGTGCTCCTTCGCGATCCCGTCCATCTCCGCCAGGCTCTCGGACAGGTGGATCGTCTGGCCGATCCCCCGGTCTTTGCAGGACTGCGTCAGCTTCTGCAGGTAATCCGCCATGCAGCTGTAGGGCGCGTGCGGCCCGTGAAGGAACTGCAGGCGGCTTTCGCCTTTGAACAGCTCCATCTCGTGCACGACCTGGCCGAACTTCATGAGGGACTCCTCCGAATCGGACACGCCGGCCAGCCCGCGGGAGATCACCGCGCGGAAGCCGGAATCCGCGACCGCTCCGGCCGCCGCCGAAAGCGGACCCGTCTTCTCCTTCGCGGACTTGATCGTCATGTCCACAAAGCAGGTCGTCCCGCTCCTGATCATCTCAATGATGGCCAGCAGCGTCGCCCAGTAGATATCCTCCTCGGTCATGCCGTCCTCGACCTGCTGCACCTTGTCCAGCCAGTCGAAGAAAGCGAGGTCGTCCGCATAGTTGCGGTGCATGGTCATATAGGCATGGGTGTGCGCGTTGATCAGGCCCGGTATGACCAGCCGGTCTGTCGCGTCGATGACCGTGCAGCCTTCGGCAGGCAGGTCCTCCCCGACGCGCGCGATCCGGTTTCCCTCGATCCGGATGTCCTTCTTTTCCGTTTTCCAGCCAGCCCCGTCAACCAGCAGCACCAGTCCGTTTCTGATCAGTGTACTCATCGTTTCTCCTCAGATCGCAGATTTATTCAGGTAATCTTCCTGTTCCGGCGTCAGCCTGTCGATCGTAATCCCCAGGAACTTCAGCTTCCGGTTCGCGACCTCCAGGTCAACCTCCCGCGGCACGTCGATCAGCTTCTCCGTCAGTTTGCCTTCGTTCTCCACCAGGTACTTCGCGCTCAGCGCCTGGATCGCGAAACTCATGTCCATGATCTCCGCCGGATGCCCGTCTCCCGCGGCCAGGTTCACCAGGCGGCCTTCCGCCAGGACATAGATATGCTTCCCGTTCGGCAGCGTATAACCCATGATGTTGTTCCGCATCTCCCTGGCTTCCGGCGCGAGCTCCCGCAGCCCCTTCATGTCCACTTCCACGTCGAAGTGACCGGCGTTGCACAGAACGGCGCCTTCCTTCATCTTCAGGAAGTCCTTCTCCGTGATGACCCAGGCGCAGCCGGTCACCGTTACAAAGAAATCGCCGATCGCTGCTGCTTCGTTCATCGGCAGGACCGTGAACCCGTCCATATAGGCCTCGATCGCCTTGACCGGGTCGATCTCCGTCACGTACACCTGCGCGCCCAGGCCCTTGGCCCGCATCGCCACGCCCTTGCCGCACCAGCCGTAGCCCGCGACCACGACGTTTTTCCCGGCAACGATCAGGTTTGTCGTCCGGTTGATCCCGTCCCAGACCGACTGGCCGGTCCCGTAGCGGTTGTCGAACAGGTGCTTGCAGTCGGCATTGTTCACCTTGACCATCGGGAAGCGGAGCTGCCCGGCGTTGTTCATGGCGGTCAGGCGCACGATGCCGGTGGTCGTCTCCTCGCAGCCGCCGATGACATACTGCAATTCGTTTTTCAGTTCGGTGTGCAGCATATGCACCAGGTCGCCGCCGTCGTCAATGATAATGTTCGCATGATGGCTCAGTGTCTCCCGGATATGGGCATTGTATTCCTCTTCCGTGGATCCGTGCCAGGCATACACGTTCAGCCCGGCCTTCACCAGCGCCGCCGCCACATCATCCTGGGTGGACAGGGGGTTCGAGCCGGTCACGAACATCTCCGCCCCGCCGGCTGCCAGCACTTTGCACAGATAGGCCGTTTTTGCTTCCAGGTGGATGGACAGGGCAATCCGTTTCCCGGCAAAAGGCTTTGCCGCGGAAAAGTCCTCCTCCAGGCTCCGCAGCAGCGGACAGTTCCGCCGCACCCATTCGATCTTGTTCTCCCCGGACGGTGCCAGGCTGATATCCCTGATCATGCTCATCGGCTGTATTCTCCTTTCGGCCGCCATGTAGAGACGGCAGGTCCCGCATCAACGATTATATGGATATCCGGGCCAAAGTCAATTTTTTCCTTCCTTGCTTTTCCTGCCGGATGATGTTATAATTCATCCAGTCACTGACCGGAAACAACAAATTTAATTGATGGAGGTAATCATTATGAAGTGGGTATGTCCTGTATGCGGCTATGTTCATGAGGGGCCCGAACCGCCCGAAAAGTGCCCTGTCTGCAAGGTCCCGGGCGCGAAGTTCATCAAGCAGGACGGCGAAATGTCCTGGGCAGCCGAGCATGTGATCGGCATCGCCAAGGATGTGCCGGAAGAGATCAAGGCCGGTCTGCGCGCCAATTTTGAAGGCGAGTGCACCGAAGTCGGCATGTATCTGGCCATGGGCCGCGCCGCCGCCCGTGAAGGCTATCCGGAGATCGCGGAGTACTGGAAGACCGCCGCGTTCGAGGAAGCCGAGCACGCCGCCAAGTTCGCGGAACTGCTGGGCGAGGTCGTCTCCCCCAGCACGAAGGAAAACCTGCGCGTCCGCGTGGATGCCGAGAACGGCGCCACCCAGGGCAAGACCGACCTGGCCAAGAAAGCCAAGGAGCTGGGCCTGGATGCCATCCATGACACCGTGCATGAAATGGCGCGCGACGAAGCCCGTCACGGCAAAGCCTTCAAGGGCCTGCTGGAGCGGTATTTCAAGTAAGCCAAAAGAAGGTGACAGGGAATCTTCCCGAACGGGGAGATTCCTTTTTCATGCGCCTGCTTCCAGCCAGCATGCGCAACTCTGAAGCTTTCCGGATGTCCAATCCTGTACTTTTCCGGCCGGGTATGGTATGATAATACTGCTTATGACACCGGAAGAACCGGACGGACGAAAAACGGAATACGGACAAGGAGATCAGACCGATATGAAAAAGGCATTCTGCGTTCTGGCAGCATGTATCCTCAGCCTCTGCTGCGTGCTTTGTGCCGAGGCAAAAACAGTCGGACCGCTGGAGCATGTCCCGGACAGCTACGACCTGGCCAACGGTGAATTCTGCGCCGGTGTGGAGGATCCGTCGACGATCCCTGAAGGGCACTTTACCCTGACCCTTGCGCTGGAGGACTGGTACGCCGCGGAGGAGATCGCCGGCCTGGAGCCCGGGGACACCGTCGTCGCCGGCGGGAAGGAATACACCGTCGAACTGGTCGTCATCCACGGCGAATACGACGAGGACGGCGACGGCGAATACGACGGCTCCACCACGACCGTCCGCGACGCTGAAAAATACAGGGACATCATCGACCGGCTCGAGCTCGATATCACAGAGGATCCGGACAGGGAGATCGTTCCGTATACCTATGAAGTCTGCGCGAAGGGTGAATACGATTCGCTGAGCTTCCTCGTTGACAAGGACGCCGGCTGCCATGCCGTGATCAACGACTGTACCCTCTTCACCGTGGTCGGGACGACAGAGGTCCGGCTTCCGCTGCCGGACAGCTTCGCCTATTATTATTTTTCCGCCGGGGAAGAGAACGGCCCCCTGCCGGTTGAGACTTTCCTGGAGGACGTGACGACCTACGGCAGCTTCAATCCTTACAACACCAATGTCAGGATGGAGAACGGCCTGCCGGTCCGGATCGACCATTCCTCCTATCCGGAAGGCCCGGAGTCCTGATGAGGCAACCGAATCACCGGAAAAAACAGACCTGAACGGGAGGACAGCCGAATGGACGGAGCGCTGAACCGGGAGCAGAAGATCACGCGGATCGTGATCACGGGCGGGCCGTGTGCCGGAAAGACGACGGCCATGAGCTGGATCCAGAACGCCTTCACGAAGAAGGGCTACCTGGTGCTTTTCGTCGACGAGACAGCCACCCAGCTGATGACCGGCGGGGCGCTGTGGAAGTACAACCGGAACAACAAGGAATACCAGTTCTGCGTCACGCGGCTGATGCTGGCCAAGGAGCAGGCCTTCACCGACATCGCGAAGACCTTCGAGGATGAGAAGGTGCTCATCGTCTGCGACCGCGGCACGCTGGACAACCGCGCCTACATGACCGACGAGGAATTCCGCTATGTGCTGGACAAGCTGGACACCAACGAGGTCGAACTCCGGGACCACTACGACGCGGTCTTTCATCTGGTGACCGCCGCCAAAGGAGCCGAGGAGTTCTATACCTACGCGAACAACGCCTGCCGGTACGAAACTCCCGAGGAAGCGATCATCGCGGACGACCGGCTGATCGCCGCGTGGACCGGCCACCCGCACCTGCGTATCATCGACAACCGCTGGGATTTCGACCGGAAGATGCTGACGCTGATCACGGAGATCTCTTCCTTCCTGGGCGAGCCGCAGCCGCTGGACACGCGGCGGAAGTACCTGATCCGGTACCCGGACGTGCAGGCGCTCGAAAGCCGGCCGAACTGCCAGCGGGTCGAGATCCTCCAGGCCTACCTGCACAGCGAGGTTCCCGGCGAGATGATCCGGATCCGGCAGCGGGGACGGGACGGGAACTATATCTATTTCAAGACGCGCAAACGCATGATCGAAGGCAAGAAGCGCATCGAGATGGAGGAGCGCCTCAGCCGGAACGAATATCTGGAGCTGCTGATGCAGGCCGACCCGCAGTACCGGCCGATCCGCAAACAGCGCTACTGCCTGAGCGAGAACGGATTATACTATAATATCGATATCTATCCCCAGTGGAACGACCGGGCCCTGATGGAGATCGAACTGTACGAAAGCGACGAGGATGTCCCCTTCCCCGAGGGGATCGAGGTGATCCGCGAGGTCACCGGCGAGGAGGAATTCACCAATCCTGCCATCGCCCGGATTCAGAAGCCCTGACGGATTTCCTTCCGGATTGTTTCCAGCGGAACGCCATGCTTCTCCGCCAGCGCCGCCAGGTCGTCATACTCCGGCTTGGCCCGCTCCACACCCATACCCGACGCACGCTTGACCCGGACCTCCCCGTAGGGTGTCCCAACCGTTTCAATGCCGCGCCGGAGCGTATAGCGACTCAGGTCCTGGCGGCGAATGCCCAGGGTCGAGGTATATTTCATCATCACGGCAGCCAGCCCGTCCGCGTCTTCCGGCAGACAGACCACCGAGAGCAGGACACCGGGCCGGCTTTTTTTCATGCCGACCGCCTGGGTCCAGGCGTCCCGCGCGCCGGCTTTAAAGAGCTGCTCCAGGGCGAAGCCGATCTCCTCGCCGGTCATGTCATCCAGGTTGCATTCCAGCTTCGTGATCTGCTCCCGCTGCCCTTCGCTTTCGCCGAGGAAAGCGCGCAGGCAGTTGGCCTGTTCAAAGTCCTTCTTTCCCATGCCGTAACCCACAGCCGCTGTCGCCATCACCGGCCGGTCGCCGAAGCGGGAAGCAAAGTATCTCAGCAGGGCGGCGCCGGTGGGCGTGCACAGCTCGCCCTTCACCTGTCCGCCGTAGCTGGGGATGCCTTCGAGGAGCAGCGCCGTCGCAGGCGCGGGCACCGGCAGGATCCCGTGAGCACAGTGGACATGGCCACTGCCCGTTTGCACCGGGGAGGCGATCACCTGCTCCGGGGCCAGCTGTTCCATCAGCAGGCAGACGCCGATCACGTCGGCTGCCGCGTCCATCGTACCGACCTCGTGGAAATGGATCTCGCTGACCGGACGGCCGTGAACCCGGCTCTCTGCATCCGCGATCAGGGCATAGACCGCCTTCGCGTCGGCTTTTACCTTGTCTGAAACCTTCAGCCCGTCGATCAGGGCTTCGATATCCGCCACGGACGCGTGATGGTGGTGATGTTCGTGATCATGGTGATGATCGTGATCGTGGTCATGGTGATGCTCATGATCGTGGTCATGGTGAGGCTCGTGACCGTGGTCATGGTCATGGTGATGATCGTGATGATGCCCGTCATAGACGTCCTCCGACTCCTCCTCAGCACCGTTTACCGTGACCTTCATATGCGTCCCGGTGATACCGCACTTCACCGCGGGCTCCGCGGCGACCGTGACACCCGGGAGGCCCAGAGCATTCATTTTATCAATAAAAGCCTGCCGGTCTTCCGTCAGCTCCAGCAGGGCCGCGGTCAGCATATCGCCCGCGGCGCCCATCGTGCATTCCAGATACAACGTCTTCATTCAGTCTTTCTCCCTTTATTGAGGGTTAAACCGGCCCGCTCCAGAGCCAGCACCAGCACCGGCACCAGCAGGATCTGCAGCACGATCCCGAGGATCGGCTTGACCACCGCCCGGGTCCAGACAAAGAGCAGGAAAGCCTGGTCGACCGCGACAAGCCCCGTCTTCAGCAGGAGGAAGTACACGACCGCGTAGACGACACGGCCGGCAATCATCGCGATCAGCAGCGCGGCATATACCCTTCCGGCGCGCCACTTCCGGGGAAGCAGCGCGTACATCAGCCCCGCGACCGCGCCGTATGCCGCGAGTTCGAACGCCATGACTGTCGCGTCGGGAAAGATCTTCGGCATGCTGTTGACGAGCGAGCTGAGCAGCGGCGCGGCAAATCCAACCGCCATGCCCCAGGGCCAGCCGCAAAGGAAGCCGCAGAGCAACACCGGGATATGCATCAGGTTCAGCGTCTTCCCGATCTCCGGGATCAGGCCCGCGACCCGGGGCATCAGCGCCGCCAGGGCGAGGAGCATCGCCGAATAAGTCAGTTTCCGGGTCCGCAGAGAAGTCATATCAGTATTCTCCTTTACCTGTCATTTCGTCATCCACTCTATCAGAAAGCCCCGGGGAATGCAAGAATCCGGAGAAACAGATTGCGCAAAAGATAATGTTTATGCTGCAAAAGCAAAAAAGCAGGGGAGGATCCAAATGGCGTGTTTATCGTACCGGCAGCCGAAGCCGTGATCGTTACGTCCGCCGCTTATGCAACGAAAAAACCGGAAGTAAAGAATACGGAGAAGTAAAAACAGTCTGTCTGCGCAGACTGTTTTTTGTTATAATACAGGCATACGAAACCCGTCAGGATACCCGAAAGGACGCAGACGATGAAGCAGGAAAAACTGAGCATTCTGTTCCCCCGGCAGGACGAGGTGACCTATCGGGAGATCCCGGAGGAGAGCTGGCACGACCTCGGGCTGGACGCGATCACAGAGCGGATCGCCGCGAAGCCGCAGGAGATCCCGCTGATCCGCCGGGTGATGATGAACCTGACCGCGGACCCGCAGGTCGCTGCGTTCCGGATTGACGTGTTCGACGATATCCTGCGCCACCCGGAGATCCGGGAAAAGCTGATGGCGCTGCTGGACAAAGTCCGTATGTTCTACGACTACGGAGTAGTCAACCGCCACGAGGGCGACGAGGCCGGCATCTGGGACCTGATGCACCGCCTGGAGGAATACCACGACTATATCCTGACCGTGGAAGCGATCCGCGAGTGCCTGTCGGAGAAGGACCTGGCATCGGAAGGGCTGACCGGCCTGCGGGACGCGGTGAACCGGATCTATGAGGAAAAGGGCTTTGAGGCCCTGCGCAAAGACGTGGAGGAGATGCGCGTCGCCGCCTCGGAAATCCGCAGCCTGACAGTCGGCATCAACCTCAATGATCGCTTCGAGGCGGTCAGCATGGGGCTGGTGTCCGTGAACGCGAAGCCGTTCAAAGGCTCGGGTCTGCTGAAGAACTTCCTGTCCGCCGTGATCCCGCGGGACGAGATCCGGAAAGAGGCAGACTGGGACGGGAGCTACAGCTATTATCCGGCGAACTCGGAAATCGGCCTGCTCGCCTCGGCGGAGCAGTTCGTCGAAACCTCGGTCATCCTCCGGAACCCGCTGGCAGCGATGTCGCTCGCGCGGATCCCCGAAGCGGACGGCAGCGGCAACGTGCCCCGGCAGATGGACAGTGCGGCCTCGATGCTGACCTCCCGCATCGCCCGGCGGCTGAAGGATACTCTCGGACGCTACCTGAACATCAGCGTCAAGGAAATGGCGGACCTGATCCCGGAACTGGTGTTCTACACCCGCTGGGCGGAATACATCGAGAAGCGGCGCGCGGAAGGCTGGACCTTCTGCAAGCCGGAAGCCGGGAGCGGCAGTCCGCCTGCCATGGATGCCGAAGGCATCTACAATCTGAAGCTGATCGCCACAGAGAAACCGGAGAACGTCGTGCCGAACGACCTGGCTTTCGACCGGGAAAAGCGCGTCTACGTCCTGACCGGCGCCAACCGCGGCGGAAAGACCACCGTCACCCAGGCTGTCGGCCAGCTGTTCCTGCTGGCACAGAGCGGCATCTTTGTCCCCGGCACACGCTTCCGCTTTGACCCGGCGGACCAGGTTCTGACGCACTTTCCCGCAGACGAGGACAAGACCCTCGACCTCGGCCGGCTGGGCGAGGAATGCCGGCGGTTCCGGGAGCTTTATACCCGCTGCACGCCGGAAAGCCTGCTGCTGCTGAACGAAACTTTCTCCACCACATCCTTCGAGGAGGGTTACTTCATCGCGGCCGACGCAGTCCGGGCAATCCTCCGCCTGGGTACGCGCACGATCTACAACACGCACATGCACAAGCTTGCACAGGACCTGGACACCGTGATCAACACAAAAGAAACGGAAGGAAAAGCCGTCTCCCTCGTCGCCGAAACGAAAGAGGGAAAGCATTCCTTCCGCGTGAGGATCGCGCCTCCGGAGGGGCAGTCCTTTGCCCGGGACATTGCCGAGAAATACGGCGTGACCTACGAGAGCCTGACCGGCTCCGGGGCAGGTCCGTCGCCGGCCCCGGTCACACCGCGTTCTCCCGGGTGATGTTCCGCAGCCATTTTTTGCTCCGGTAATGGCCGATGACCCACGGCCATTTGACAAACTCGTCTGTACACAGCAGGAAATAGACCCACATGGGCGGCAGCTTCAGCACCGCCGCAGCCAGGAAGCCCAGCGGCACAGCGTAGAGCCACATGTCGATCGTATCGCAGATAAAGCCGAAGCGGCTGTCTCCGCCTGCCCGGAAAACGCCGGCGATCAGGGTGGTGTTGACTGCCTGGCCCATGACGTAGTAGGTGTTGATCAGGAGCATCCCCTTCAGGAAGCCCCTGCCCGTCTCCGTCAGATTCGCGAAGCGCAGCACGAAGGGCATCGACGCGAGGACGATCAGCCCGCCGATGATCCCGGAGAGGACGGTCAGCTTCATCAGGATCGAGGCGCACTTCTCCGCCTCCGCCATCCTTCCTTTGCCCATGATCTGCCCGAGCCGGATCCCGCCGCCGCTGGCCACGGAGAAGCACAGCACCGTGCCGAAGGTCCGCACGAGCGAGGTGAAAGAATTGGCCGCCACCATGTCCGTGCCGAGGAACTGGCCGATGATCACCGAATACATCGAGAAGGCCAGGCCCCAGGAAACGTCGTTCAGGGTCGCGGGCATCGCCATCTTCAGGAAGTCCCGGAAGAGCAGTTTGCTCCGCATAAACATATATGAAAGCTTCAGCTTGATGTCTTTGCTCCGTGCGGAGACTACCAGCGCCAGCACCAGCTCGACCCCGCGGGAGATCGAGGTCGCCAGGGCGACGCCCGCGGCACCGAGCTTCGGCGCGCCGAAGAGGCCGAAGATGAACACAGCGTTCAGCAGGATGTTCAGGGTAAAGGCCACGGTGTTCAGCGCGGTGCTGATCCCCACGCGCCCCACGGAGCGGAGCGCCGCCAGGTAGACTTCGGTCAGGCCCCAGCAGAGATAGGCGAACGAGACGTTCCGCAGGTATTCCGCGCCGATTTCGATCAGCTGCGGATCCGGGGTAAAGACGCGCATCATCAGACGCGGTACAGCCAGCGCCGCCAGGCTGAACAGCAGCGAAACGCCCACGGAAAAGCGCAGGGCGATGCCCTCCACCGCGTCGATCGCGCGCATGTCTCCCTTGCCGAAATACTGGGCACTCAGCATGGTCACGCCGGTGCTGAGACCGTAAAGCACCATGAACAGCACAGAGGCATACTGCGCCGCCAGCGACACGGCCGAGATATGCTCCTGGCCGACAAAGTTCAGCATGATCACATCCGCCGAGGTGACGAACGCAGCCAGCAGATTCTGCAGGATGATCGGACCGGTCAGCTTCAGGATCCGGCCGGACATCTCCCGCTCTTCGCGGGTGATCTTCAGCATGTTCTTCATTCTCCCGTATCTTCGATTCCCGGTCCCGTCAGAGGACCCGGAGCTGTGTCAGTTCCGATACGATCCGATCCTCCTGTCCGGTCGGCTCGACGCACCCGCCCTCCGGGAGGTACAGGACCGCCGTCACGCCCGCGTCCCGGGCGCAGAAGATATCCATCGGCCGGTCACCGATATAGCAGGTCTCCCGCGGATCCAGCCCATGCCGGCGGATCAGCTCGCGCACGCCGTCTCCGGAGGGCTTCGGCGCGAAGCCGTCCCGGCTGGTGACCAGATCGGCAAACTCCCCCAGGATTCCCAGGCGCTCCAGAATCCGGAAGGTGGAATCGCCCCGGTGGGTATAAACATAGTTCGTCCCGCCGGCCTCACGGATACCGCGCAGGGTCTCCGCCGCCCCGGGGGCCAGGGTGATCAGGTCATCCCGGCCGTGGGTGATCTCCCCGTAGCGGCCGAGCAGCCGCTCAAAGGGGATACCGTATTCCGCGGACGCCTTGCGGAGCCAGGAGGAAAGGGACCTGTTCTTCATATAGCGGAGCAGCTCGTCCGTGTCGGCGGCGATGCCGTGTTCCTTCAGCGTGTCCACGGCGCTGGAGGTGATCACCCCGTAGGAATCCAGCAGCGTTCCGTCCAGATCCCAGATAAATGCCTTCATACGTCTCTCCCGTTTTCCATGGACCATACAAATATCAGGCCGAAAAGGTGGGCGATGTCGCGTACGGTGCGCGTGCGATTCCTTACGGAAAGCCCCCGATTGTTATCATACCATGTTGCTGCCGGCAGCACAATGTGGTAGAATGACCCATCATTTCCAGGAGGTCAGACGATGGATATTCAGGAACTCCGACAGCAGATCGACGCCATCGACCGCGAACTCACCGCCCTGTACTGCCGGCGAATGGAGACTTCCCGCGCCATCGGAAAGTACAAACGGGAGAACGGCCTGCCCGTCCGGGACACCGAACGGGAGCGGGAGCTGCTGAACAAAGTGGCGGAACTGGCAGGAGAAGAGAACGAGCAGGGTATCCGCGCCCTGTACCAGATGCTGCTGGACCACAGCCGGCTCCGGCAGCTGATGGACGAACATCCGGAAAGTGAGCTCGGCCGGCTGATCCGCGAGACGGTCGCCGAAACACCCGCCCTCTTCCCGGAAAAGGCGGTCGTCGCCTGCCAGGGCGTGGAAGGCGCCTATTCCCAGCTCGCCTGCGAGAAGATCTTCCGCTATCCCTCGATCACCTACTGCCGCACCTTCGGCAACGTCTTCAGCGCCATCGAGAGCGGCCTGTGCCGTTACGGCATCCTGCCCATCGAGAACAGTCTGGCCGGCTCCGTCAACAGCGTGTACGACCAGATGATCCGGCACAACTGCTTTATCGTCCGCTCCACGCGGATCAAAATCGACCATACCCTGCTGGCCCTGCCGGGCGTAAAGGAAGAACAGATCCGCGAGGTCTGGTCCCACGAGCAGGCCATCCAGCAGTGCTCCGCCTTCCTGGCGCAGCATAAGGAATGGCATGTGAACGTCTGCTCAAATACCGCAGCCGCGGCCCGGATGGTCCGGGACAGCGGCCGCACGGACGCCGCCGCCATCTCCTCCGCGAACTGCGCGCCGCTGTACGGCCTGGAGGTTCTCGAGAATGAAATCCAGAACAACAGCAACAACCACACCCGCTTCATCTGCATCTCCAAGAAGCCGGAGATCTACCCGGGCGCGGACCACACCTCCCTGATGCTGGTGCTGCCGAACCGTCCGGGCGCGCTGTACCAGCTGCTGAGCCGCTTCAACGCCTGCGGGATCAACCTGACCAAGCTGGAAAGCCGGCCCCTTCCCGGAAGGGATTTCGAATTCATGTTTTATTTTGACCTGGATGTGTCCGTCAATTCCCCGTCCTTCGCCCGCTTCATCGAGGAGCTGGACGTGACCCTAGACCGGTTTACCTATCTCGGCAGCTATTCCGAGGTCATCTGACCGCATCCTTCATCTCTTTCACAAACGCGCCGACCGGAGCCGCCGCGTCCTTCCCGTACTGCGCGATCAGCTTTACGATGGCCGAGCCGACGATGACCCCGTCGGCTTCCTTTGCCATGGTTTTCGCCTGCTCCGGGTTCGAGATGCCGAAACCGACGGCGCAGGGAACGTCCGTGTTCTCCCGGATCGTGCGGATAATCGGGCCCAGGTCGGTCGTAATGCTGCTGCGCACACCCGTCACGCCGAGACTGGAAACCAGGTAGATAAATCCCTCCGCCTCCTTCGCGATCATCGCGACCCGGTTGGCTGAGGTCGGGGCGATCAGGCTGATCAGCGCGACCCCGTGCGCCCGGCACACGGCCAGGAACTCCTCCTTCTCCTCGAAGGGCAGGTCCGGCAGGATCAGCCCATCGATGCCGATCCCGGCGCAAGTGGAAATAAACCGCTCCGCCCCGTAGGAGAAAACGACGTTCGTGTAGGTCATGAAGACCATCGGGACCGCCACGTCCCCGCGCAGCTCCCGCACCATCTCAAAGATCCGGTCCGTCGTTACGCCGCCGGTCAGGGCGCGCAGGTTCGCCCCCTGGATCACCGGACCCTCAGCCGTCGGATCCGAGAAGGGAATGCCGAGCTCGATGAGGTCTGCCCCGCTCTTCACCATCTCCCGCACGCAGGCCATGGTCGTTTCCACATCCGGATCCCCGCAGGTGATAAACGGGATAAAGGCCTTTCCGTTTTCGAATGCCTGCCGTATCTTATTCATGCAGATCCTCCCCCCTGTAGCGCGCGATCGCGGCGCAGTCCTTGTCGCCCCGGCCGGAGATCGTGATCACAACGATCCGGTCCTTCCCCATCTGCGGGGCCAGCTTCTGCGCGTAAGCCACGGCATGCGCCGATTCGACCGCAGGAATGATGCCCTCCGTCCTTGCCAGGTACTCAAAGGCGCAGACCGCCTCCTCGTCCGTCACCGGCACATATTCCGCCCGGCCGATATCGTGGAGCCACGCATGCTCCGGTCCGATGCCCGGATAGTCCAGGCCGGCGGAGATGGAATAAACCGGCGCGATCTGGCCGTACTCATCCTGGCAGAAGTAACTCTTCATCCCGTGGAAGATGCCGACCCGGCCCGTGTTCACAGTCGCCGCGGTCTCAAAGGTATCGATACCCCGCCCGGCCGCCTCGCAGCCGATCAGGCGCACGTCCCTGTCTTCGATAAAGTGATAGAAACTCCCGATGGCGTTGGAGCCGCCGCCCACGCAGGCAATCACCGCGTCCGGCAGCCGGCCCTCCTTCTCCAGCATCTGTTCCCTGATCTCCCGGGAGATGACGGCCTGGAAATCCCGCACGATCGTCGGGAAAGGATGCGGACCCATCACCGAGCCCAGGCAGTAATGCGTATCGCTGATGCGCCTGGTCCACTCCCGCATCGCCTCGGACACGGCGTCCTTCAGGGTCGCGGTGCCGGTGGTCACCGGGATCACCTCCGCCCCGAGCAGCCGCATGCGGTAAACGTTCAGGGCCTGGCGCTTCGTGTCCTCCTCCCCCATGAACACGACGCACTCCATGCCCATCAGGGCCGCGGCCGTGGCGGTCGCCACGCCGTGCTGGCCTGCGCCGGTCTCGGCGATGAGGCGGGTCTTGCCCATCTTCTTCGCCAGCAGGGCCTGCCCGAGCACGTTGTTGATCTTGTGCGCGCCGGTATGGTTCAGGTCCTCCCGCTTCAGGTAGATCTTCGCCCCGCCCAGGTCCCGGGTCATCTTCTCCGCGTAATACAGGAGGGAGGGCCGGCCGGCATATTCATTGAACAGCGTCTCCAGCTCCCGGTTGAAGTCCGGATCGTCCCGGTAGCGGTCATAAGCCTCCTCCAGCTCGATCACGGCGTTCATCAGCGTTTCCGGGATATACTGCCCGCCGTGGATCCCGAAGCGTCCCCTCGGATTGGTCATCTGTCCATCCTTCCTTTCACCGCGCACATGAAGGCGCGCATCTTTTCCGGGTCCTTTCCCCCGTCCGTCTCGATGCCGCTGGAAACATCCAGCGCGAAAGGGTGCAGTCGTGCGACCGCTTCCCCCGCGTTTTCCGGCGTCAGCCCGCCGGCCAGGAAGTACGGCCGCAAGACGCTCCCTGCCAGCTCCCATTCAAAGGTTTTCCCGTCCCCCGCGCCCGCGTCCAGGAGGATATAGTCCGCGGGGCTCTGTTCCGCCCGCTTCACGTCCTCCGCGGTCCGAACCCGGAAAGCCTGGATGAGCGGCCGGTCTGTCAGCGCCCGGAGCCGGGCGATATAGTCCGCGTCCTCCTGCCCGTGCAGCTGGGCCAGGTCAATGATCCCGTCCTCCAGGAGATACGCAACGGTCTCCGGCTGCGCGTTGACGAACACACCGACCGCCGGGATCCCGGGCGCCAGCAGCGACTTCAGCCGGGCTGCCGTTTCCCGCGTGACCGCGCGCCGGCTCTTCTCCGCGAACACAAAGCCGATATAGTCCGGCTGCAGCCCGTTCGCAGCTTCAATGTCTTCCTCCCTGCGCAGTCCGCAGAGCTTTACTTTTGTCATAAAGGCCTCCTCAGCGCCGCGAGCATCGCGGCCTTGTCCCCGGCGCGCATCAGCGCCTCGCCGACCAGCGCGGCGTCCGCACCGGACCGGCGGATCCGGTCCGCATCCTCCGGAGTCGCCACGCCGCTCTCCGCGACGAACAGGCAGCCGGCCGGCACCTTGTCCCGCAGGCGCGCGGCGTTCCCGACGTTTACGGAGAAATCCTTCAGGTTCCGGTTGTTCACGCCGATGATCCCTGCCCCGCAGGCGACCGCCCGCCGAATCTCCTCCTCGTCGTGCGCCTCGGTCAGTGCCGCGAGGCCGAGCTCCCGGCAAAGTGCCAGGTACTCTTCCAGCTCCCGGTCGCCCAGGATCGCGCAGATGAGCAGCACCGCGTCGGCGCCCATCACCCGCGCCTGGCGGATCTGGTACGCGCTGACGGTGAAGTCCTTGCGCAGCATCGGCGTCGCGACCGTCTTCCGGATTTCCCGGAAGATATCATCCGAGCCGAGGAACCACTTCGGCTCCGTCAGGCAGGAGACCGCATCCGCCCCGGCCGTCTCATAGGCCCGCGCAATCTCCACATACGGGAAATCTTCCGCGATGACGCCCTTTGAAGGCGAGGCTTTCTTGACTTCGCAGATGAAGGACAGGCCAGGCTTTTCCAGCGCCTGCACAAAGGCTTCCCCGTTCCCGGGGCCGAGGGCGGCACACTGGTCCCGCAGTGCCTCCTCCGGCACCCGGCGCCGGTCCGCCCCCACCCGTTCCCGGGCGTGAGCCGCCAGTTGATCCAGAATGTTCATCGGTTGCTGACCTCGATCACTTTCTCCAGGGTCCTTGTCGCAGCGCCGCTGTCCAGCAGCTCGCCGGCCAGCCGGATGCCGGCCTCCATGCCCTCCGCTTTTCCGCCGATCACAAGGGCCGCGCCGGCGTTCAGCAACACCGCGATCCGCTTCGGTCCGCGCTCCTCCCCGGACAGGATCGCCCGGGTGATCGCCGCGTTCTCCGCCGGGGTTCCGCCGACCAGGTCCGCCTTCGCACAGCGGGCCAGGCCGAAGTCCTCCGGCGCGATCACGCTCTTGCGGCACCAGCCATCCCTGAACTCGCACACGGCCGTTGGGGCACTCGCGGAGATCTCATCCAGCTTATCCCGCCCGTAAACCACCATGCCTTTTTTCACGCCCAGGCTGATCAACACCTGCGCCAGGGGCTCCACCAGGTATTCGTCATACACGCCCAGCAGCTGCATCGACGGGCTGGCCGGGTTTGTCAGCGGCCCGAGGATGTTGAACACCGTACGGAAGCCCAGCTCCTTCCGGATCGCGCCGACATACTTCATGGAGGTGTGGTACTTCTGCGCGAAGAAGAAACACATCCCGGCCTCCTTCAGCATCTCCACACACTTCTCCGGGCTCTGGTCGATGTTCACGCCCAGCGTTTCGAGGCAGTCCGCCGTGCCGCACTTCGAGGAGGCCGCCCGGTTGCCGTGCTTGGCCACTTTGATCCCGGCCGCCGCCGCGACCAGCGCAGAGGTCGTGGAGATATTGAAGCTGTGCGCGTTGTCGCCGCCGGTGCCGACGATCTCCAGCACGTCCATGCCGGTCTCGACCTTCGTGGCGTGGTCCCGCATCGCCGCCGCGCAGCCCGCGATCTCGTCCCGGGTCTCCGCCCGCGCGCTCTTGGTCGACAGGGCCGCCAGGAAGGCAGCGTTCTGGGTGGCGGAAGTCTCCCCGCTCATGATCTCGTTCATCACGGCGTAGGCTTCGTCGTAGGTCAGGTCTTCCTTGTTCACGATCTTCACGATGGCTTCCTTGATCATTGTCTTATCCTCCTCACAGTTTCAGAAAATTCTCAAGCATTCTTTTCCCGTCCGGGGTAAGAATGCTCTCAGGATGGAACTGCACACCGAAAACCGGCGCCTCCGTATGCTGCACACCCATGATCTCGCCCTCCAGCGTCCGGGCAGTGACCTTCAGGCAGGCCGGCAGGGAGCTTTCCTCCGCAGCCAGGGAATGATACCGGGCCACCGGCGCCTCCTCCGGTACGCCCCGGAACAGCGGGCAGTCCGGATCGAACCGCGTCACGGACTGCTTGCCGTGCATCAGTCGGGAGGCGTAGGTTACCTTGCCGCCGTAGGCCAGGCAGATCGCCTGGTGTCCGAGGCAGACGCCCAGAGTCGGGATCTCCCGGCAGACCGTGGCCGCCGCCTCCACGATGATCCCCGCGTTCTCCGGCCGCCCCGGCCCGGGAGACAGGATGATATGGTCCGGCCGGAGGTCCCGGATCTCCCCGACGGTCATCGCGTCGTTGCGGATCACCCGGATGTCCGGGTTCAGGGCGCCGATGAGCTGGTAGAGGTTGTAGGAAAAGCTGTCGTAATTGTCGATCAGCAGGATCATATCGTCATCGCCTCCTCCAGCGCCCGGAGCGACGCCCGGGCCTTGTTCAGGCATTCCTCGTATTCCTTCTCCGGCACCGAGTCGGCCACGATGCCCGCCCCGCTGCGGACGAAGACTTTCCCGTTCTTTTTGTAGGCGATCCGGATCGCGATGCAGGTATCCATATTCCCGGCGAAATCGATATAGCCGATCGCCCCGCCGTAGATCCCGCGCTTGTTGTTCTCCAGCTCGCCGATCAGCTGGCAGGCCCGGATCTTCGGTGCACCGCTGAGCGTACCCGCCGGCAGCACCGCCTCGATCGCGTCCAGCGCGTCGCAATCCTCCCGGATCTCGCCGCGGACCGTGGAGCCGATATGCATCACGTGGGAATACCGTTCGACCGAATGCAGCTTCTCCACCTCCACCGTGCCGAAGCGGGAGATCCGTCCCAGATCGTTGCGCCCGAGGTCGACCAGCATGTTGTGCTCCGCCAGCTCCTTTTCATCCGCCAGCAGCTCCTCCTCCAGCGCCCTGTCCTCCTCCTCAGTCTTCCCCCGGGGCCGGGTACCGGCCAGCGGGAAAGTATGGAGCACGCCGTTTTCAAGCTTCACGAGCGTTTCCGGGCTCGCGCCGGCGACCTCCACGTCCGTCCCGGAGAAGTAGAACATGTAGGGCGAGGGATTGATCGTCCGCAGCACCCGGTAGGTGTCCAGCAGGCTGCCCTCAAAGGGCGCCTCCAGGCGGTTGGAGAGCACGATCTGGAAGATATCGCCTTCGCGGATGTGGTTCTTCGCCTTCTCCACCATGGCGCAGTAGCTCTCCCGGTCAAACAGGGCCTTCACGTCCCCCGTCATCCGCCCGGCCGGCTCCTCCTTCGCTTCCCCCGTCAGCATCAGCTTTGCCAGGTTCTCCAGCTCCATCTTCGCCCGGTTCCAGCCGGTTTCCACGTCCTTCAGCGGGACGTTCGCGATCAGCAGGATCTTCTGGCGGAAACTGTCAAAGCAGATCACCTTGTCGAACAGCATCAGGTCGACGTCCTTGAACTCCTCGCTGTCCAGGACCTCGCGTTTCACCGTCGGCTCGCTGTAAGCCAGGTAGTCGTAGGCGAAGTAGCCGACCAGCCCGCCGGTGAACGGCGGCATACCCTCCAGCCGCGGGCTCCGGTAGCCGGACAGGACCTGCCGCAGGCAGGCGGAAGGATCATCGGTCTCCATGGTGATGCTGCCGGCCTGCAGGCGGCCGTCCGTGCAGGTGATGCTCATCTTCGGATCAAAGCCCAGGAAGGTATAGCGCCCCCACTTTTCCCGCTCCGTCACGGACTCCAGCAGGAAGCAGTGGGTCGATACGTTTTTGAGGATCTTCAGCGCCTCGATGGGCGTGCGGATGTCGCTGAGCAGCTCGCAGCGCACCGGCGCCACGTCATACTTTCCTTCCTTCGCCAGCGCCCTGAGCGTTTCCTGATCCGGCGTGATTTTCATCGCTTTCCCTCCTTCTGCGCTCACTTCATCATGATGTATCGTGAATTATGAATCAGATGCTCCCGCTGTCCGGACATTCCCTTTACTCAAGCCGCTCCAGCATATGGTACCCCTTGGCTTTCAGGAACTCCTCCACCTCCATGATGTCCACGGAGCGCAGGATCGCCACCGGCTTCCGGCTCAGGCCCGAATAGGTCACATACAGGTAGTCCAGATTAATGTTCCCCCGGTCCAGGATCTCCAGCAGCGCGTTCAGGCTGCCGCACTCGTCACCGATCTCCGCCGCCGCGACCGTATCGCAGTGGCACAGGTAGCCGGCTTCCTTCAGGCTGCTGAAGGCCTTGTCCGTATCCGAGACCAGCATGCGGATGATGCCGAACTCCGCGCTGTCGTTGGTCACGAGCGTATTCATGTTGATCTGTTTTTCGGTCAGCACCTTCGTAATCGCGTTCATGGCGCCCCGCCGGTTTTCCGCAAAGATCGATAATTGCCGGATCATGATGACTGTTCCTTCCTTTCCCGTTATACCAGGTCTGCCAGCTTCAGGACCAGCTCCCTCGTCTTCTCCCAGCCCAGGCAGGGGTCGGTAATGGACTTCCCGTAGACGCCTCCGCCGACCTCCTGGCAGCCGTCCTCCAGGTAGCTCTCGACCATCAGGCCCCTGACCAGCTTCCGGATCTCTCCGTCCAGGGAGCGGCTGTGCATCACGTCCTTGCAGATCCGGATCTGCTCCAGATACTGCTTGCCGGAGTTGTTGTGGTTCGCGTCCACGATCACAGCCGGGTTCGCCAGCCCGCTCTCCCCGTAAAGAGCGAGCAGCTCCCGCAGGTTTTCATAATGGTAGTTCGCATGGCTCCGGCCGAAGTTGTCCACATACCCCCGCAGGATCGCGTGCGCCAGCGGGTTCCCGGGCGTATGCACCTCCCATGTGCGGAAGATGAACTCCTGCGGGCTCTGGGCCGCGGCAATCGAGTTCATCATCACACTGATGTCCCCGGCGCTCGGGTTCTTCATCCCGACCGGAACACCCAGCCCGCTCGCCACCAGCCGGTGCTCCTGGTTCTCCACGCTCCGCGCGCCGACCGCCACATAGCCCAGCAGGTCCGAGAGGTAGCTGTAGTTGGAGGGATAAAGCATCTCGTCCGCGCAGCTGAATCTGGTCTCCCGCAGGATCCGCGTATGCATCTGCCGGATGGCGATGATGCCCGCCAGCAGGTCCTCTTCCCTGTGCACGTCCGGCTGATGCAGCATTCCCTTGTAGCCGACGCCCCGGGTCCGCGGCTTGTTGGTATAGACCCGCGGGATGATCATCAGCCGTTCCTGCACCTGCCCGGCCAGCTCCGCCAGGCGGTGCATGTAGTCCAGGACCGCGTCCTCCCGGTCCGCCGAGCACGGGCCGACGATCAGCAGGAAGCGGTCGTCCTTCCCTGTCAGGATCTCCCGGATCTCCCGGTCGCGGTCCGCCTTCCGCTGCTTCAGTTCAGGCGATACAGGATAGTCCCGCATCAGCTCCTGCGGCTGCGGCATCCGCCGGATAAACTCCATCTGCACGTTCTTTCAATCTCCTCATTCAGAATAAAGCGGCTTATTTCCATTTAAAAATCGGCCCTTCCGTCCGGAAGAGCCGCCTCAATGATCCTTTTCATGGATTCAGCAGTCTTCACAGACGGGCAGACCGGTACGCCAGGACCACCAGCCAAAAAAGAAAACGCGCAGCGCGGAAAAGAAACGCGCAGCGCGGCTCATGGTGCTGGTCTGTTCTGCTGTACGGCGGGAAGACATGGAACGGATACCCGGATCCTGCTTCATCACGCTCCCACCGCCTTTCCTCTGTTTGCGGGGATTTTATCCTATCTGCCGGACCGTTGTCAACGGGGTTTACCGCTTTATCACGCTAAAAACATTCGAAAAACAATCCGTGCCCTTGCCATCCGGATCCGGGTATGCTATGCTCTGATAAACCGTTGAAGAAGAGTGAGTACTTTCCCCTTCGTTCTTTTCAGAGAGCCGCCGGCGGTGGAAATGCGGCAGGAACCGGGAAAAGGAATGGACTTCCGAGGGCGAACAGAAAGGGCAGAAGCCCGAGTATGTAAGACGGAGACGACCCTCCGTCATCAAAGGTCCGCGTATCAATGATCCGTTCAGGCGTACGCATGAGTGGGCGCGAAAGCGCCAAGCCGGGTGGCACCGCAGGCTGAATTTCAGACCTGTCCCAGCGAACAATGCCGGGACAGGTTTTATTGTCCCGAAAAAAGAAAGGAGCCTGCACCATGTCCAAGAACGAAATCCCCTACAAGATCTACCTGAACGAAAACGAGATGCCCGCTTACTGGTACAACCTGCGGGCCGACATGAAGAACAAGCCCGCCCCCCTGCTCAACCCCGGCACGCACCAGCCCATGACCGCCGAGGAGCTTTCCGGCGTCTTCTGCGAAGACCTGGTGAAGCAGGAACTGGACAACGACACCCGCGAGTACCCGATCCCCCGGGAGATCCTCGACTTCTACAAGATGTACCGGCCCTCTCCCCTGGTCCGGGCCTACTGCCTCGAGAAGAAGCTGGGTACCCCGGCAAAGATCTACTACAAGTTTGAAGGCAACAACACCAGCGGCAGCCACAAGCTGAACTCCGCCATCGCCCAGGCATACTACGCCAAAAAGCAGGGCCTCAAAGGCGTGACGACCGAGACAGGCGCTGGCCAGTGGGGCACCGCCCTCTCGATGGCCTGCGCATACTTCGAGCTGGACTGCAAGGTCTACATGGTCAAGGTATCCTATGAGCAGAAGCCCTTCCGCCGCGAGGTCATGCGGGTCTACGGCGCTTCCGTGACGCCCTCTCCGTCCATGACCACCCAGGTCGGCCAGAAGATCCTCGCCGAGCATCCCGGGACCACCGGCTCCCTCGGCTGCGCGATCTCCGAGGCCGTGGAAGTGGCCGTCAGCAATCCCGGATACCGCTACGTTCTGGGCAGTGTGCTGAACCAGGTACTGCTGCACCAGTCGGTCATCGGCATGGAGACCAAAATCGCCATGGACAAGTACGGCATCAAGCCGGATATCATCATCGGCTGCGCCGGCGGCGGCAGCAACCTGGGCGGCCTGATCGCCCCGTTCATGGGCGAGAAGCTCCGCGGCGAAGCGGACTACCGGATCATCGCCGTCGAGCCCGCCTCCTGCCCGAGCCTCACCCGCGGCATCTACGCCT
Organism: uncultured Eubacteriales bacterium; assembly: GCA_902793605.1. Taxonomy (GTDB): domain Bacteria; phylum Bacillota; class Clostridia; order Christensenellales; family Aristaeellaceae; genus Aristaeella. The sequence goes on along the minus strand of CADBEB010000002.1, from coordinate 193,339 downwards.
ACGACTTCTGCGACACCGGCATGGTCTGCCCGCTGTCGAAGATGTACACCCTGGGCTCCGATTTCATCCCCGCCCCGAACCACGCCGGCGGCCTGCGGTACCACGGCATGAGCCCCATCCTGTCCCAGCTGTACGACGACGGGTTGATGGAGGCCATATCCGTGCCCCAGACCAGCGTTTTCGAAGCCGCGGAGACCTTCGCCCGCACCGAGGGCATCCTGCCCGCGCCGGAAAGCAGCCACGCGATCCGTGCCGCGATCGACGAGGCCCTGAAGTGCAAGGAAACCGGCGAGGAGAAGACGATCCTCTTCGGCCTCACCGGTACCGGCTATTTCGATCTGGTTGCGTATGAGAAGTACCACGACGGCAAGATGGACGACTACATCCCCACCGACGAGGAGCTGACCGCCTTCCGTGCGCGCCTGCCTAAGATTTGACAGCCCCCCGCTTTTCCTTCCAGGCTTCTTTATAGAGTCTCTCAAACGACCGCTCCGATCCGGGGCGGTTGTTTTTTTCGATGAACTCCGCGATGCTTCCCTGCACCTGTTCCACTTCCCTGCGGAACTCCCGGGCGGAGGTCCGCATCGCCTCGTTCCCCAGGGCGATCAGCTGCTCCGGCCGGTCGGAGGTCACCACGCGCACCCGCGCCTTCTGCCGGGCGAGCAGGGTCGTCTTCTCGATGAACGCGTCCGCGGTCTGCGCCTCCCGGGTATAGACCACCCAGATGTTCCGGAACCGCTCCGCGGATCCGGGATTGCCCTTCACCTTGTAGGCGTCAAAGACCAGGATCACGTCCTTTCCCGTCATCCCGGCATAGTCGCACATCAGGTCCGTCAACTGAGTCCGGGCCGCGTCAAAGTGATCCGGGAGCAAGGGTCTGAACTCCTCCCAGGCAAAGAGGACGTTGTATCCGTCGATGAGCAGGATCTCCCGCTCCGGCAGCGGCTCCCGCTTTTCCGCCGGTGCGCTCTCCGCCGGTACCTCCTTCGGCACCGGGGCCAGCAGCTGCCTGGACTTCGCCGGGCCGTAAGTCTTCTCGAAAATGATCCGCAGGGCCTCGTCCTCCTCCGCGGTGCCCCGGTATCCCGCGGCCGCCGGACGCACCGCCGGAGCCGTTCCGCCCGTTCCGGAGACCGTGCTTTTCCGGTCCCCGCGCAGCGGCAGGTGCATGAACTGCTCCACCCGGTCCCAGGGGACCGCTACCCCCGCGCCGTGGGAACAGAACACGGAATCCGGGGAGTTCATCACATCCCGGAGCGGATCATAGCCGCGCTCCGCGATCACCTTTCCCGCATTCGCGCAGGGCAGGTAGGCATGGAAGGAAGCGGTCACCCGGCCCTGTCCCCGGGTCTGGGCGCTCAGGTCCCGCCCGTAGTTCCGGCAGGCGGACGCCGGGACGACTGCCCGGATCCTGCGGTTCCCGTCCTCCGCGTCCTCCGGCGCCTCCGGCTTCCCCTCCATGAGGGACAGGTCGTTCATGATCCGCCCGAGACTCTCCGCCGGCGCGGTGATCTCCAGCATCAGGTACGGCTCCAGCAGCACGTTTTCCGCCTTCATCAGCCCCTGGCGCACGGCCCGGTAGGTCGCCTGGCGGAAGTCTCCGCCTTCGGTATGCTTGAGATGCGCCTTCCCGCCGATCAGCGTAATCCGCATATCCGTGACCGGGGAACCGGTCAGCACACCCCGGTGCACCTTTTCCTGCAGGTGGGTCAGGATCAGCCGCTGCCAGTTCAGCGCCAGGTCGTCCGTGGAAACATCCGAGGCAAACTCCAGCCCGCTGCCCGCCGGGAGCGGTTCCAGCCAGAGGTGCACCTCCGCGTAATGGCGCAGGGGCTCATAGTGGCCGACGCCCTCCACGGCCCCCGCGATCGTCTCGCGGTAGAGGACGCTGCTGTCGCCGAAGGAGATCTCCAGACCGAAGCGGTCCCGCATCTGCCGCTGCAGCACCTCCAGGTAGACGTCGCCCATGGAGTGCACCCGGATCTCCCGCCGGGCCTCGATGAATTCCGTCTGCAGGAGGGGTTCCTCCTCCTCGAGCATCCGCAGGCAGTCCAGCACCTTATGAAGGTCCGCGCCGCCTTCGGGCACGACCCGGCAGGCAAAGCAGGGGCGCTGGGTCGGTCCGCCGCCGGCGGACTCGAAGCCGAGACCGTCGCCCGGCATCGCCTTCGTCAGGCCGGTCACGCAGCAGACCTCGCCCGCCTCCGCCTTCGGCACGGCTGCAAAGCGCGCCCCGGAATACAGGCGGATCCCGGAGGTCTTCTCGGTCCAGGCGGCATCTCCTGATCCGCCGCTGAGCGGATCCCGGGCCTTCAGCACGCCGCCGGTCACTTTCAGGAAAGTCAGACGGCCGCCCTGCGGATCCCGCGCGATTTTATACACTTTTGCGCCGAACTCCTTCGGCCGTTCGATCCCGCCGGCAAAGGCGTCCAGGAAGTCCAGCAGCGGCGCGATCCCCTCGTTGCGCAGGGCAGCGCCGAAAAAGCAGGGAAAGAGCTTTCTTTCCCGCACCATGGCATGAATCCGGCCCTCCGGGATCGACCCCTCCCGCAGATAAAGATCCAGGCAGGCCTCGTCGCACAGGGCAATCTTCTCCGCCGGATCCCCGGTGAAATCCGTGATCCGGTCGGACAGGGCAGACAAGGAGCGGACCAGGTCTTCCCGGTCCCCGGTATACCGGTCCATCTTGTTCACAAAAAGGACGACCGGAACGCCATGCTTTTCCAGAAGCTTCCAGAGCGTACGCGTATGGGACTGGATGCCGTCCGGCGCGCTGATTACCAGCACCGCCGCGTCCAGGATACCGATGGCCCGCTCCGTCTCTCCCGCAAAATCCGTATGCCCGGGCGTATCCACAAGGGTGATGTCCGCCTTGTTCCAGGCCAGCCGCGCCTCCTTCGAGAAGATGGTGATCCCCCGCTCCTTCTCAATCCGGTCGGTATCCAGGAAGGCGTCCCCATGGTCCACCCGGCCCTGCCGGCGCACTGTCCCGCTGAGGAACAGCATGGCTTCCGACAGGGTGGTCTTGCCGGCATCCACGTGCGCCGCCAGCCCGACCGTCAGTTTTCCGCCCATCGCCGATCCTCCTTTTTCTTCTTTGCTTCAGTTATAACAGGAACCGGTTGTTTTGTCTATCGGCAGGCATCCGTCAGACAGCGGCATGCCCGAAGAAGTCCGGGGGTGGCGATCGGAAAACTCCCCTTGACGAAACAGGAGGCATTGCTTATGATGTCCTTAAAGCTGAAATAGCAGCAAAACAGAAATAAGGAGGCTCACTTTCATGAAGTACGAATGTCCCTGCGGCTATATCTATGATCCGGAAACCGGCGATCCCGACAGCGGCATCGCCCCCGGCACGGCCTGGGAAGACATCCCGGATGACTGGGTATGTCCCGTCTGCGGTCTGGGCAAGGACGCGTTCACTCCTGCCTGAAACGAATGACCCGACGAATCCCCGCTTCAGCGGGGATTTTTTCTTGACGCCGCTTTTTCGGCTGTGATATGTTAGTAAACACATTGTAACCGAAGGAGGTAAGGGGGCGCTGCCGCGCGGCGCGCGAGCAAATCAACGTTCGATTTCTTGCGGAAAGCCCTCCAAAAAATCTATGAATATTGTATGTCTGGATCTTGAAGGCGTCCTGGTTCCGGAGATCTGGATCGCTTTTTCCCAGGCCAGCGGCATCCCGGAGCTGAAGCGCACCACACGGGACGAGCCGGACTATGACAAGCTGATGAAGTGGCGCCTCGGCATCCTGCGGGAGCATGGCCTGGGCCTGAAGGACATCCAGGCCACGATCGCCACGATCGATCCCATGCCCGGCGCGAAAGAGTTCCTGGACACCCTGCGCAGCGAGACCCAGGCGCTCATCCTCTCCGATACCTTCACGCAGTTCGCTTCGCCCCTGATGAAGAAGCTCGGCTGGCCGACGATCTTCTGCAACGAGCTGGAGGTCGGGGAAGACGGGATGATCAACAACTACCGCATCCGCGTGGAGAAGAGCAAGCTGACCACGGTGAAGGCCCTGCAGGGCATCGGCTTCGAGACCATCGCCGCCGGAGACAGCTACAACGACCTCGGGATGATCCAGGCGAGCAAGGCCGGCATCCTCTTCCGCAGCACCGAGCAGATCAGGAAGGACCATCCGGAACTGCCCGCCTGCGAGTCCTACGACGACCTCCTGGCCCTGATCCGAAAAGCATACTGACCGTTTTTCCGCAAGGGAGAGCCTGCGGCTCTCCCTTGTTTTTTAGTTCCAAATATAGTATCATAATTCGTAATATTTTTTCGGAGGTATCAGAGCTATGGCTGAACAATATGTCAACGGCAAAACGCTGATCGGCGAGATCGTGACCCGGTACCCGGAAGCAATCGAGATCCTTCTCTCCATCGGAATGCACTGCCTGGGCTGCCCGGCATCCCGCAGCGAATCCCTCGAGGAAGCCTGCATGGTGCACGGCATCCCCGCGGAACAGGTGATCGACGCCATCAACGAAAAGATCGCCGAGAACAAGTAATCAACACTCCGCTGCTGCTTGTCCCGTTCATCGTTCCGTCCGCCCTGCCCTATGCCGGCGCGGAAAGCACCGACCTGCCCGTCTATACGCCGGTAGAGCTGGAGAACCCGAACCCGGAACCGCTGCTGCCCCTGCCGAGCCCGAAGGAAGCCTTCCCCACGCCCTATGACGCGAAAGCGGAAAACTTCGTGACGGACGAGGCCACCGGCGCTCCCGTCGAGTACCGGGACAGCACCCTCTATGTGAAGATCGAGAGCCGGATTGTCAACAACACCAGGGTATATTTCACCTGGGTCCAGATCGCCGATCCCAGCCAGCTGCGAACCCTCGTCACCGGCGAGACCAGCCCGGTCAAGAAGGCGATCAACGTCAAGGCTGTCGTCGCCATCAACGGGGACTGGTATTCCGGCCGCCGCGAAGGCGTGATCTACCGCAACGGCGTGCTGATCCGCCCGGAGAAACCCTTCGGCAACTACGACACCCTGATCATTGATGACGAGGGCAACTTCCACATCCTCTGCAAGCCGGAGGACCAGGAGTTCGCGCCTTATGTCGGGAACATCATGCACAGCTTCATGTTCGGTCCCGCGCTGGTGGTCGACGGGCAGAAAGTCGAGATCACGGACAACAAATACGGTTCCGGCCCCGGGATGGGCCTGCTGAACAACACCCAGCGGCAGTGCATCTGCCAGATGGACACGCTCAGCTACCTGATCATCACCACAGAAGGCCCGGAAAACAAGTCGGACAAGGAGCATGGTTTCTCCGCGCCGCAGCTGGCCCAGCTGGCCTACGACGTCGGCGCGAAGCAGGCCTATAACCTGGACGGCGGAAACTCCGCCTGCCTCGTGGTGAACGGCGTGAAGATGAACCGCTTTGGCAAGGGCGGCATCCGCGAAATCACCGATATGATCTACTTCATTACCGCTGAACCGTAAGTTTTTGATTTTATGGAAATGACACCTTTACTCACCCTGGGGCCGCTGTATGTGACCCCCTACAGTCTGACCATCCTGGCCGGCGTTCTCGCCGGCCTTCTTCTGGTCTGGCGGAACAAGGCCGTCCGGCCGCTGCTGCCCGCGGTCATCCTCGGCGCGCTGCTGCTGGGACATATCTGCTGGTGCCTCTTCTGCCCGCCGGACCTGGAGGCTGCGGAAGGCATCTTTTTCATGATGCTGCGCCCGTGGCAGGGCGGTTACACGCTCTACGGCGCACTGCTGGGCGGCGCCCTCGGCGCCCTGATCGCCGGGAAAGCCGCCAGGGTGAAATGGCTGGACGCCCTGGACGCGCTGGCACCCGGCGCCTGCGCCGTGATCGTCTTCGCCCGCATCGGCGAGTTGTTCACCGGTGAGGGCATCGGTCGCTGGGCGGAGATGGACTGGACCCATTTCTTCCCCCTGTCCATCTGCACCTACCACGACGACTTCTATGAGGAATGGCGCTATCTCGTCTGGTTCTGGGAGGCGCTGGTTGCCCTGATCCTGCTGATCGTGCTGCTCCGTATGGAGCGGAAAGCGCCCCGCGGGCACCGGACCGCCGTCTTCCTCACCGTGCTCGGCACGACGCAGATCCTGCTGGAGCAGATGCGCCGGGACAACTACCTGCGCCTCATCATCTTCGTGCGGGTCAACCAGCTGGCCGCCCTGATCACCCTGATCATCGTGCTGGCGGTGTTGCTCATCCGGTACAGGCCGGGGAAGACCGCCGTCATCCTGAGCCTGGCAGTCCTGGTACTGGCCGGGCTGGCGGACATGGCTTCAGAGTTCGTCTTCGACAAGTTCGAGTACGCGCCGTACCTGTATCTCAGCATGCCGCTGGCGGCCGCCGCGTTCGCCGCGCTGATGCTGACGCAGAAAAAGAAGCATGGAATCCTGCCGGCCGTTCTGGTCTGCGCCGCTACAGCAGCCCTGCTGATCGCCTATGCGAGCAAAGACTGGAACGAGATCGAGATCACCCCCGAGCTGGACATGATCCGCTTCGCGATCCTCTACGCCAGCATGGCTGTGGACCTGCTCTGCATCGGCCTGACCATCCGCCTGAACCGGAAACAGCCGTTTCTCCGGGATTAAGCCTTTCCGGCCCGCTCCGGCGGGCTTTTTTCATTGACAAAAGAGCTCTGCTTCCGCTACAATGCGGTTACAGCAAAGAAAACCAATCGGTTCAATACCTGACAAGGAGGAAACCCCATGACGAACACGAAAGCGTCCGTATACTTTACCGACTTCCGGACCAAACTGGACGTCAGCCTGGGCGTCAAGCTGCAGAACCTCTGCCGCCGCGCCGGCATCGGACAAATCGATTTTACGGAGAAGTTCACCGCCATCAAGATGCACTTCGGCGAGTTGGGCAACTTCGCCTATCTCCGACCCAACTATGTCAGGGCCGTGGCCGATCTCATCAAGGAGCTGGGCGGCAAGCCCTTCCTGACCGACTGCAACACTCTCTATCCCGGCAGCCGGAAGAACGCCGTGGATCACCTCTACAATGCCGAGGTGAACGGCTTCAACAGCGTCACCACCGGCTGCTACGTGATCATCGCCGACGGTCTGAAGGGCACGGACGACATCGTGGTCCCGGTGCCCGGCGGGGAATACTGCAGGGAAGCCTATATCGGCCGCGCCCTGTACGACGCGGATGTCATCATCTCCCTGAACCACTTCAAGGGCCATGAGATGACCGGCTTCGGCGGCGCCATCAAGAACCTCGGCATGGGCGGCGGAAGCCGGGCCGGCAAGATGCACCAGCACAACGACGGCAAACCGGTCGTGGAGCCGGACCTCTGCCGCTGCTGCAGGCTGTGCGCCCGGGAATGCGGTTCCGACGCCATCTCCTACGAGAGCGGGAAAGCCGTCATCCATCAGGATCTCTGCAAGGGCTGCGGCCGGTGCATCGGCGCCTGCGCCTTTGACGCCATCCACGCAACCAACGGCACCGCCGCCGACATGCTCGGGCGGAAGATGGCGGAATATACCGCCGCCATCTGTGCCGGGAAACCATGCTTCCATATCAGCCTGATCATGGACGTCTCCCCCAACTGCGACTGCCACGGGGAGAACGACGCCCCGATCCTTCCGAATCTCGGCATGCTGGCCTCCTTCGACCCGGTAGCGCTGGACCAGGCCTGCGCGGATCTCTGTCTTGCCGCGGATCCCCTCCCCAACAGCCAGCTTTCGGACAACCTGGCGAAACCCGGCTGGCAGCACCATCACGACCACTTCAAGGACAGCAACCCGAACATCAGCTGGAAGGAGACCCTCGCTCACAGCGAAAAGATCGGCCTGGGAACCCGGGATTATGAACTGATCCGCTGCTGACTCCGGATCGGCAAGGACCGGCTTCCGTGCGAAGCCGGTCCTTTTTTACGGGAAAATCATTTGCAGAGCTCCCGCAGGGCGTCCCGCTGCGACAGGATCTCCGCGAGCAGCGGCCCGTAGTCCATGTCGGTCCGGCTGCGGAGGAGTTCCGTGATTTCCCGGACGGGCCGGTCGATCGGCGTCAGGGCCAGATTGCCCGTCACGCCCTTGAGCGCGTGGGCATACTCGAAGGCTTTGTCCAGATCGCCGGCCTCCAGTGCCTCCCGGAGGCGGTCGAAGGTCGGTTCCTCCACGGCTTTTCCGACCAACCGGGAATAGAACGCTTCATTGTTGAGACAGCGGGGCATCGCTTCGTCGACGTCTGCGCCCCAGGCGCGGAGTTGTTCAAGGGTGATCATGGCAGTATCTCTCCTTTCGGAATTTCAGCGTGTCAGGAATGATTCGAATTCGCCGGCGGGCATGGGTTTGGCGAAGTAGTAGCCCTGGACGATATCACAGCCGAGCTTTTTCAGCGTCAGCATCTGCTCTTCCGTCTCGACACCCTCAGCGATCATCGGAACGGACAGGGAATGGGAAATATCCAGGATGATCTCGATCATGCGGGTATTCCCGGCCCCGCTGAACGCGGTGCGGATGAACATCATGTCCAGCTTCAGTACGTCGATTGGCAGGGCGGAAAGCATGTTCAGGGAGGAATAGCCGGATCCGAAGTCGTCCATCTCGATCCGGAAACCCTTATCCCGCAAGCCGGAGACGACCTCCACGATCTGCTTCGCATCCTCGGTATAGGCAGACTCGGTGATCTCCAGGTGGAGGTCGCTGAAGTCAATCCCGTTCTCCCGGACGATGCCGCAGAGTGTATCCGCCAGTTCGGGATCCATCATGTCGATCCGGGAAACATTGACCGAAACCGGTACCGAGCGACCGAACCGTTCCTTCCAGATACGGATCTGCGCCGCGGTCTCGCGCCAGACATAGTTGTCCAGGTCCCGGATCAGGCCGTGGCCCTCGAACAGCGGGACGAACACGCCGGGGCTGACCATGCCCAGCTCCGGGTGCTTCCAGCGCACCAGTGCCTCCGCCCCGCACAGGACCGGCGTGTCGGGCCGGACATCGAACTTCGGCTGGAAGAAAACGATGAACTGCTTCTGCTCCAGGGCGCTGTGGAAATCGTCCAGCAGGCGCTCCGCGAAGACCTCCTGCTCGTGCAGCCGGTCGTCGTAGACAGCGACCGACGCGGAGTAGCTGTTCCGGATGGAGTTCGCAGCATCCTTCGCGTGGTCAAAGCGCCGCTCCATCTCCAGCCGCTTGTCCACCTCGGCATATACGCCGACGCGAAGCCGGATATGCCCGAGCATGTCCGCGTTGACCGTGTCGGCAATCTGCCGGACAAGGGCTTCATAATCGGTCCGGTGGGGGCAGTAGACCTGGAAGGTGTCCGCCTCCCGCCGGCAGACGATGCCGCCGTACAGGCGGGCCATCCGCAGCAGCTCCGCGCCGATTCTCCGGAGTATCTCGTCCCCGTAGGCCTTGCCGAAGCGCTCGTTGATCATATGGAAATGGCTGATATCCAGCACCAGGGCGTCGGTGGGTTCCTCGGCGTGGAAGAGGTCGTACTGCTCCGCGTAGCGGTAGAAATAATCCCGGTTGAACAGCCCTGTCAGATGGTCCCGCTCCGTCCAGCGGATCAGGTCCCGGTTCTCAGAAAGCTCGATGGACCGGCGGATGCGCGCCATGATGACCTCATGGCGGGGATAGGGCTTGGAGATAAAGTCGCTGGCGCCGGTGTTCAGGCTTTCCACCTCGGATTCGGTGTCCGAGGTCAGCACGATGATCGGGATGCGGGTGAGGTCCGCGTCCTGCTTGATCCTGCGGAGGATATCCAGCCCGTTGATGTCCGGCAGGATCAGGTCAAGCAGCACCAGGCTCAGTGTCTCACTGCGGGCGTGGATGGTCTCCAGCGCTTCGGCGCCGGTCTCCGCGAAGAGGAGCTCGTAGTCATTCTCCAGGTAGGCGTTGAGCAACTCCCGGTTGACGAACTCATCCTCAACAATCAGGACCTGGCGTTTCCGGTCCCCGGCATACAGGTCCGGCATGCCGCTCATAGTGGTCTGGCTGTTCATAGGGCATCTCCTTTCGAAGGGGTTATTCTTCGCGCCGGATCAGCGACTCCAGCGTCTCAAAGAGCAGGTCGGGTTCCACCGGCTTGGACAGGTGGGCGTTCAGGCCGGCCTGCATGCTGCGCTGCACGTCCTCATCAAAGGCGTTGGCCGTGAGCGCGATGACCGGGATGGTCCCGGCGTCCTCCCGGCCGGAGGTCCGGATCGCCCGCGTAGCCTCGAGGCCGTCCATCTCCGGCATGCGCATGTCCATGAGGATCGCGTCGTACCAGCCGTCAGGCTGCGCCAAGTATCTGTCCACGGCGATCCGCCCGTTCTCCGCCACATCCGCTTCGATCCCGCGCATCTCCAGCAGCATGACCATGATCTCGGCGTTGACCGCCACGTCCTCCGCCAGCAGCACGCGGCGGCCGTTCAGGTCGGCGCGCTGGGCGGACTTCGTTTCCGTCTTGCGGCGGAAGGCCTCCCTGAACTGATCCATGACGCTTCCGGCAAAAAGTGGCTTGGCCACAAAGGTATCCACGCCGGCGCGCCGGGCCTCCTCCGCGATCTCATCCCAGTTATAGGAAGTGAGGATGATAATCGGCATATGGCTGCCGACAGCCTCGCGGATCCGGCGGGTAGTCTCCACCCCGTCCAGCTCCGGCATCTTCCAGTCAATGAGCACAAGATCATAATCGTCCATACGCGCATGGCGCAGTTTTACCTTTTCCAGGCCTTCCTCACCGGTGGCGGCGATGTCGCAGGTCATACCCGTCTGGCCCAGTACGATCTGCGCATGCTCCAGGGCGATCGGATCGTCGTCGATAGCCAGAACGCTCAGTTCCCCGGGATTGATGACACCGTCGGACTCATTGCCGGTCCGGTCCGATTCACCGAGCGTGACCGTGACCGTGAAAGTCGTCCCTTTCCCCTTCTCGCTCTCCACCTCGATATGGCCGTTCATCAGCTCCACAATGCTGCGGGTGATCGGCATGCCCAGGCCGGTGCTCCCGTACTTGCTGGTCGAGGAGGCATCCTCCTGGCTGAACGCGTCAAAGAGGTGCGGAAGGTATTCCTTGCTCATGCCGATACCCGTATCCCGGAAGGTCATCTTCAGCACGGCTTTACGGTCATAGCGCTTTCCTTCCTCGATCAGGAGGGTGACGGTGCCGCCTTCCGGCGTGAACTTGACGGCATTGCCCAGGATATTGATCATCACCTGGCGGAGCTTCGTCTCGTCACCGATATAATAATCGTCAATCTTCCCGGTTGTCCAGCAGTCATATTTCAGGCCTTTCTCCCGGCACTGGCCGCTGATAATGGTGTTGATCTGCTCCAGCATACCGGAGAAGGAAAACTCATCATTCTTGATAATCATCCTGCCCGACTCGATCCGGGACATATCCAGGATATCGTTGATGATGCCGAGCAGATGCCGGGCGGAAGCACCGATCTTTTCCAGATACCCGCGGACTTTTTCCGGGACATCGGGCTCGTTCAGAGCAATATTGTCCAGGCCGATGATCGCGTTCATCGGCGTCCGGATCTCATGGCTCATGTTGGAGAGGAAAACAGTCTTTGCCCGGCTTGCCTGTTCCGCTGCGGCCAGCGCCTCGCTGAGCTCCTGTTTCCGTTCCAGCAGCTGCTCCTGCAGTTCCAGGCGCTGTTCCATCTCCTGATGCTTGACCTCGGCGGTTTCCTTCTCCAGCATGAGGCGCGCGTTCTTCCTGTTCTGCACGATGATATAGGCAAACATCCCGAAGAACACAAGCGCGATCAGGATCGATTGGATCACGCTGCGGGTGACGATCCCGTTCGAAACGGAACTGATCCGGTCATTGATGACCGTCTCGCGGACAAGGTAGGTCAGCAGCCAGTTCGTACCGCCCACGGGCACATAGCTGAGGGTCTCCCGGACACCGTTATAGGTAAAGGCGGTGACGCCGCGTTTCCCTTCGCTGAATTCATGGCGGACCTGTTCGTATGAGTAGCCTTCCTCGTAGTCGGCATGTGAAAGCGCGTCGAGCAGATTGTCCTCAGCGGCAAGGCCGCCGAGAACCATGTTGCTCAGGGCGATGCCGTCAGCCGTATAGATATTGCAGAAGGTCGTTTGCGAATCCTGCGATTTCATGGATACGCCGGAAAGCATAACATCCATGTCGATTTCCATGAAGCAGGCGACCAGGCGCTTTCCGTCAACGCGGATCTCCCGGTCCCGGGTCGGAACGGCGATGACAACCTTCTTCTCCGTACCGGCCGCATTCTTCAGGGAGATCTCCGGCGCGCTGAGGGTCTGCTGGTCGAAGGAATACTGATCCATCTCATCCCGGATGCCGTCATCCGCCGTGTAGACGAGTCCATCTTCGTCCACAAAGGCGAAACGCTCCAGTTTGAACAGCTGCTTGATCTGGCGCTGATAAGCCCGCAGATGGTCCAGGTCTCTCAGGTCGTCTTCCTCCAACAGGCTGAGTGCCACCTGAATGACGTTAATATTATCCTTCAATTTATCCTCAACGACCTGTCCCCGGCGGCCTGCCAGCTCATCCATATAGAGCAGGCTCACGGAGCGCGCAACCTCCGAGGTGTCCCTGTGCGCGCTTTGTCCCATCCAGACAGTTCCGCCGATCATTACAGCGGCGAGGATGATGCTGCCGATAACAGCTGCCCGCAAGCTGCGGTTCCTGTTTTTCCCTTCCATGATCGTCACCCCTATCAAGCCTGTTACGGGTCCGGTCCTACGCGTTTTTCTTCTGCCGGTCCCGGTCCGTTTCCCAGATCAGCTCCTCAAGCGTCTGATACAGATGGTCCGGCTCCACCGGCTTGGACAGGTGCGCGTTCATGCCGACCTGAAGGCTGCGCTGCACATCCTCATCAAAGGCATTGGCAGTCATCGCGATGATCGGGATCCGCTTCGCGTCCGCCCGATCCAGCGCACGGATCGCCTGCGTGGCTTCCAGGCCGTCCATCTCCGGCATGCGCACATCCATCAGGATCGCGTCGTAATAGTCCGTTGCACTGCTCTCAAACATCTCCACAGCCAGCCTGCCGTTCTCCGCATGCTCGACCTCCGCTTCCTTCATGGCCATCAGCTCTTTCATGATCTCCGCATTGATGAGTATATCCTCCGCCAGCAGGATGCGCCGTCCCTTCAGCTCCGCCCGTCTTCGTTCCCTGAAGAGGCTCATGTTGTTCTTCCGCGCCAGCCGTTCAAATTCGTCGATAACGTTGGACGCGAAGAGCGGTTTGGCCAGGAAGCTGTCCACGCCGACATGCAGCGCCTCATCCATGATGTCATCCCAGTTGAAGGAAGTCAGGATAATGACGGTGGTCTCATTATCGTGGCGCTTGCGGATCTCCCGGGCGACCTCCAGCCCGTCCATCTCCGGCATTTTCCAGTCCAGCAGGACCAGATTGTAGGGATTATGCTTGGCATGCTGCACTTCCAGCATATGCAGGGCATCCTCGCCGGAGAGGCAGGTATCCGCCTTGATCCCGACCTCGTCAAGCACCAGGCGCGCGTGCTCCGCGGCGATCTCCTCGTCGTCCACGATAAGGACTCTCATATCTTCCGGTTTGACATAGTGCGTAGCGGGGCCCTGATGCGCGCTGTTCTTCAGGGAGATATATACGGTGAAGGCAGACCCCTCGCCTTTTTTGGATTCCACGGAGATGCTGCCGTTCATCAGCTCCACGATGCTCTTGGTGATCGCCATGCCGAGGCCGGTACTGCCATACTTGCTTGAGCGGGTGCTGTCCTCCTGCGTGAAGGAATCAAACACCTTGGGCAGAAAGGCACTGTCAATGCCGATGCCGGTATCCCGGACAGTGAAACGGATCGTGCTGTGATCCTGGAAGGTACCGGTCCGTTCGACCGTAAGGGAAACGCTGCCCGACGCGTCAGTGAACTTGATGGCGTTGGAAAGGATGTTGATAAGGATCTGCTTGAGCTTCATATCGTCACCGATATAGTAATCGCTGACGCCGCCAAGCACCTGGCACTCATACTTCAGGCCCTTTTCCGCACACTGGGACATGACCATGGTGTTGATCTGCTCCAGCATGCCGCGGAAGGAAAACTCCTCCCGGCGGAGAACGATCCGCCCGGACTCGATACGGCTCATATCCAGGATGTCGTTGATCAGACCGAGCAGATGCCGCGCGCTGCCGCCGATCTTTTCCAGGTATTCCCGGGTCTCGGCAGGAAGATTCTCATTGCGCAGGGCCAGGCTGTTCAGTCCGATGATCGCGTTCATGGGGGTCCGGATCTCATGACTCATGTTGGAGAGGAAAGCCGTTTTAGCCCGGTTAGCCTGCTCCGCCGCGACCAGCGCGTCGGCAAGCGCGTTCTGCTGCTCCAGATTCTTGCGCATCTCCGAATCGATCACGGTAAAGCCGAGGCCGACCGCGTGGACGATGTGGTCCTCGCGGTCCGCCGGATGACGGACGCCTGCCATGCGGAGCATCTCGTAATACTCGGTGCCGCCGCGGTGCGCAAGGTAACGGTAAGCGATGATGTTCTCCGTCGCCAGGGCCTTCCGGATGTTCACCGGGTCGATGTACTGCAGGAAGTCGTCCCGGTACTTCTCGTCCACGTGGCGCTCGCAGTAGTCGGCGAAATGCTCGTGGAAGGGGAAGTGCACGCCCTCGGCATACTGTTCCGAATCCCCCGGATCCGCCCGGTAGCAGACCGCGTCATCAGCGTCCAGGTCCACGTGGTAGACGCTGCGGTAATCCGACGCCATGGCGGTGATCATGTTGTCAAGCTCCCGGCTATGCTTCTTCCGGTCGGATTCCTGCTGCAGCTTCTTCTCCGTGATGTCGGAGATAAAGACGTAATAAATCCCGCCGTAAGCCTCCGTCTCGGTGAAATGGCCGTAGTCATCCACCCAGCGGACCGTGCCGTCCTTCCGGATGATGCGATACTCGGCGCAATCCATCTTCTCCTCGCTGCTGGCGATCTGCTGGCTGATCGCCTCGGAGACCTTTTCGTAATCGTCCGGATGCAGCATGCCCCGGAAAGTATAGCCGGTCAGCTTTTTGAAATCCTCCAGGTCGTCGCACCCGAAGATATGGAAAACCGCCTCGTTCGCATAGATCAGCTCCTCCGGCTGCTCCACCCTGTAAATGAAGAAGCCGCCGGGCATGTGCTTTCCGATCTCCTGCACGACCGGAATGCTCTGTTCATTCAACTGGAATCTTTTACCGAACATATTTCCTCCTGCTTGTCTGCGGGCCGGGAAATCATTGTTTCAGATTGTCTTTCGGTTTCTGATTTTACCATGCGCGGCCGGATTTGTCCACGCCGCCGGCAGAGCAGGAAACCTTCTCCGTCGATAAACCCGGCATCTCTTCCATTTCAAAAATCCACGATTCTTTTCGATTTTCGGAGAAAAAACGGGTTTCTCCCAGATTTTCACATAATCCCGCCGTTTTTTGACCTTTTATTACTTTGACTTTCTTTGACTATTTAGTATACTGTAATCAGCGTTCAGGAGAACGGGGTGGCTGAAGACCACAGTATGAATTTCCCCGGACCGGCCGGAAGCTGGAACCGGATGAATGGAGGGTTTTGTATGAGTTTCCTGCCTGCTGTTTTCGGTGAGAATATGATGGACCTGTTTGATGATTTTGACCGTGATTTCTTCCGCGGCATGGCCCGACCGGAGCGGATGCTCTACGGCAAGAACGCTGCCCGGATGATGAAGACCGACGTGAAGGAAACCGCTGACGGCTATGAACTGGCGGTCGACCTGCCCGGCTTCAAGAAGGAAGAGATCCACCTCGAGCTGCAGAACGGCTACCTGACCATCTCCACGGAGAAGAATCTGGAGAATAAGGAAGAGAAGGAAGGTAAACTGCTCCGCCAGGAGCGCTATGCCGGCACCATGCAGCGCAGCTTCTACGTGGGCGACAGCCTCACCGAGGAAGACATCCACGCGAAGTATGAGGACGGCGTCCTCCGGGTCGATCTGCCCAAAAAGGAAGCCCGCAAGGTTCCCGAAAAGAAACAGATCCTGATCGGATAACCCGATCCACAGTCCAACGCGGACTCCTGAAAAAGGAGTCCGCGTTTTTTATTCCGTTACACAAGCATCAATATATCTGCAGGCCGCCAGCGCAGCCGCTGCCCCGTCCGCCACGGCGGTCGTCAGCTGCCGCACCTTCTTGCTCCGGCAGTCGCCGGCCGCATAGATCCCCGGCGTCCGGGTGATGCAGTTCTCATCGCTGTCGAAATATCCCCAGGCATTCAGGTCCGCCAGCTCCGCGAAGGCCTCGTTCTCCGGAATCAGGCCGATCGCCACAAACAGGCCGTCGCAGGCCACGTTCCGGGGTTCGCCGCCCTCCCGCGGCTCCACGGTCACGCTGCGAAGGAGGCCCTCCTCAGCGTTCAGCGCCGTGATCTTCACGCCGGTATGCTTCTCCACATTGGGCCGGGCAAAGAGGATGTCCTGCAGCTTTTTCTCCCCGGTGAATTCCGGCAGATCCTGCAGCATGATCACCTTTTCGCATTTCCCGGCCAGCAGGATCGCCTCCTGCAGGGCGGAATTGCCGCCGCCGGCCACGCACACGGTCTTCCCGGAATAGAAATCCCCGTCGCACACGGCGCAGAAGCTGATCCCCTCGCCCACCAGTTCATTCTCCCCCGGCAGGCCGAGCATCCGGTGCTTCACACCCGTGGCGATCACCACGGCCTTCGCGTCCCGCACCTGCCCGTCGTCCGTATAAACGCGCTTGCAGTCCCCGTGGTCCTCGATCTTCGTGACCTCGGCCAGGTCCACCTCGGCGCCCTGGTTCATGATCTGGTCCAGCAGGGCCTCCGCGTATTCGTTCCCGCTCATCTGGGCCGTGCCGGGCCAGTTCTCCACCTTGGGACTGTAGGTGATCTGACCGCCGAAGCCGTGCTTTTCCAGCACAAGCGCCGTTTTGCCGTTCCGCTGGGCGTACAGGGCAGCCGTCATACCTGCCGGGCCGCCGCCGACGATGATGATATCCGTCATATCCTTCCTCCGAAAAAAAGGGACGCAGCTGCGTCCCCGGAATTGAATGCGCTGTCTCAGCCGACCTGGCGGGCCGTCAGCATGCCTTTGATCTCGGAAACTCCCTTATACTTGGTGAACTCGCCGTTCGCCGGCCCGAGCACCACCAGCGTAGGCGCCTGCTTGACGCCATACTGGTTGGTCAGCTCCACGTTCTCCGTCGCCAGCACCTTCTTGAACAGGAAGCCGGCCTTCTCCAGCATGCTGATCGCCAGCTTGCAGTTCGGGCAGGTCGCGCTGACAAAGAGGAGCGCGCGGGCGCTGCAGGCCTTCTCTTCCTTCTCCGGCTGCGCGGCAGGTTCTTCCGCTTTCGCGGGCTCCTGCGGGGCAACCATCACGGGACCGGAATGGGTCAGGCGGCTGTGGCCGATGTCGTAAACCTTACGGTCACGGAATTCCTGGGCCTTGCCGTCGTTCCAGTTCTGCACCGGGCGGTAGTAGCCGGTGATCCGGCTGTAGACCTCGGTCTTCGCGCCGCAGTGCGGGCAGGTGTACTGCTCGCCGGTCAGATAGCCGTGATCCTTGCAGACCGAGTAGGTGGGGCTCATGGTGTAGTAGGGCAACTTGTAGTTCTCCGCGATCTTGCGGACCAGGTTCGCCGCTGCCTTCCAGTCCGGCAGCTTTTCGCCCAGGAAGGCGTGGAACACAGTGCCGGAGGTGTAGAGGGTCTGCAGCTCGTCCTGCACGTCCAGGGCGGAGAAGATATCCTCGCTGTAGCCCACGGGCAGGTGGCTGGAATTGGTATAGTAGGGCGTGCCGTTCATGTTCGCGGTCACGATGTCCGGATACTGCTCCTTGTCGTGCTTGGCGAAGCGGTAGGTCGTGCTCTCGGCCGGGGTCGCCTCCAGGTTGTACAGGTCGCCGTACTGCTCCTGGTAGTCGCTCAGGCGCTCCCGCATGTGGTTCAGCACATCCTGCGCGAACTTCTGGGCTTCCGGATGGGTCAGGTCCTTCTTCAGCCAGTTGGCGTTCAGGGCTGCCTCATTCATGCCCACCAGGCCGATGGTGCTGAAGTGGTTCGCGAAGGTGCCCAGGTACCGCTTGGTGTAGGGATAGAGACCGCCCTCGAGGAGCTTGGTGATGACCGTGCGCTTGGTCTTCAGGCTGCGGGCCGAGATGTCCATCAGACGGTCCAGCTGGCGGTAGAAGTCCTTCTCGTCTGAAGCTTCATAGGCCAGGCGCGGCATGTTGATCGTCACGACGCCGATGGAACCGGTGGATTCGCCGCTGCCGAAGAAGCCGCCGCTCTTTTTACGCAGCTCGCGCAGGTCCAGCCGCAGGCGGCAGCACATGCTGCGCACGTCGCTGGGCTCCATGTCGCTGTTGATGTAGTTGCTGAAGTAGGGCGTGCCGTACTTGGCGGTCATTTCGAACAGCAGGCGGTTGTTCTCGGTCTCAGACCAGTCAAAGTCCCGGGTGATGGAATAGGTCGGGATCGGGTACTGGAAGCCGCGGCCGTTGGCGTCGCCTTCGATCATGATCTCGATGAAGGCTTTGTTGACCATGTCCATTTCCTTCTGGCACTCGCCGTAGGTAAAGTCCACCTCTTTGCCGCCGACGATGGCCGGCAGGTTCTCCAGGTCCTTCGGGCAGACCCAGTCCAGCGTGATGTTGGAGAAGGGCGCCTGCGTGCCCCAGCGGCTGGGCGTGTTCACGCCGTAGATGAAGCTCTGGATGCACTGCTTGACTTCCTTCTGGCTCAGGTTGTCGATGCGGACAAAGGGCGCCAGGTAAGTATCGAAGCTGGAGAACGCCTGGGCGCCGGCCCACTCGTTCTGCATGATGCCCAGGAAGTTCACCATCTGGTTGCACAGGGTGGACAGGTGACCGGCCGGGGAGCTCGTGATCTTGCCGGGCACGCCGCCGAGGCCTTCCTTGATCAGCTGCTTCAGGCTCCAGCCTGCGCAGTAGCCGGTCAGCATGCTCAGGTCGTGGATATGGATCGCCGCGCTGCGGTGCGCTTCGGCGATCTCGTTGTCGTAGATTTCGCTCAGCCAGTAGTTGGCTGTAATGGCGCCGGAATTGGACAGGATCAGGCCGCCCACGGAATAGGTAACGGTAGAATTCTCCTTCACCCGCCAGTCGTTGATGCGCAGATAGTTATCCACCAGGTCTTTATAGTTCAGCAGCGCGGAATTGACATTGCGGACTTTCTCCCTCTGCTTGCGATAGAGGATGTAAGCCTTGGCCACGTCGGAATAGCCGGCCTCGGACAGCACCTTTTCGACGCAGTCCTGAATGGTCTCGACCGTGATCTTTCCGTCCCGGATCAGGGGCTCATATTCCGCGGTCACCCGCAGGGCCAGCATGTCGATCACGCTGGGGTGATACTGCTTCTCCAGCGCTTCAAAGGCCTTGGTGATCGCCTTGGAGATCTTGCTGATCTCGAACTCTGTTACTTTCCCGTCTCTTTTGACAACCTGATACATGTTTCCGCGCTCCCGTTATTGTTTTTTTGTGTCCGAAAAGGCGCAATCCACCCCCTCGGCGTGCCTTGATAATATAGCATGGGTCAAAGACAAAAGTCAATATGTTGTAATAGAAAAAACAAATTTAAACTATATCTTGTGGTTACAGCGTTTCCGCTGCCCCGCGCTTTCATGCCGTCCCGAACGTTCCCCGCGCATCATCCTGATCCTTCTCCCGTGTCATCCTGAACACAGCGAAGGATCTTTTCCCCTTGTCCCTCCTGTCCTGTCAGTGTATACTGATGCAACGGGAGGGATGCCGGATGACCAGCTTTTCAGTCACGTTCAGCAATGTGCTGCTTGCCTTGCTGTATATGCTGCCCGGTTTTGTGCTGTGCAAACTGAAAAAGGTCCGCCCGGCGCACCTGAGCACCACCAGCGTCCTTCTCCTCTATGTCTGCAGCCCGTGCATGTTTATCGACGCGCTGATCCGGCCGGATCTTTCCCCGGATCTGCCCGGAAAGATGGGTCTGTTCATCCTGATCTCCCTGGCCGCGGAGATCGCGATGATGCTGATCCTCCGCTTCCTCTGCCGCAGGAAAAAGCAGGATTTCGGCATGCGGATGTTCTCCGTGGCTTCAGTCATGGGCAACGTCGGTTTCTTTGGCCTGCCGGTGGTCCGGGCCCTGTTCCCGGAGGCAGCGGAAGCCGGCGTCTATTCCTGCATGTTCAATATTTCGCTGAATATCGTCGCGTGGACGGTCTGCGTCTTCCACCTGACCGGGGAGCGGAAGCACATGTCCCTGAAGGCCGCCCTCCTCAATCCTTCCCTGGTCTCGGCCGCCGTCGGTTTCCTCCTGTACCTCCTGAACGCGAAGGCCTGGCTGCCGGAGATGCTGCAGTCCGGGATGCGCACGGTCGGAAACATGTCCACCCCGCTGTGCATGCTGATCCTGGGCATCCGCCTCGCCACGCTGAACTTCCGGAAACTGTTCACCACGCCGATCGTCTGGCTGATCTCCGCCGGCAAGCTCCTGGTCTTCCCGCTCTTCTGCTGGCTGCTGGTGCTGGCGCTCCCGCTGGATCCGGTCTTCAAGGGCTGCATGCTGATGCTCGCCGCCACGCCCTGCGCCAGCATCGTGCTGAATCTCGCCGAAATGCACAACAGCGGCCAGGATCTGGCCGCCAATTGCGCTTTGTTATCCACGCTGCTCAGCATCGTGACAATCCCGCTGCTGAGCCTGCTGATCTATGTATAACCGTGTCATCCCGAGCATAGTCGGGGGATCTCCCCGCCGCAGCGACCGTGTCATTCTGAGAATCCTATCTCCTCAGTCAAATTTCAGGTAGCTGGTAACGATATAACCGGTGATGCCGTTGTAGCGGATCGTGCTGTACCAGTAATCCCAGACCAGGAGTTCCACCTGGGTCCCGTGGGGGATCTCGGCGAGGATGTTCCTGTTCGTATCCGTCGTCCGGCTGGAGCGCAGGTACACGAAGCTCCCCCACGGATGCATCACGGTCACGATGGCGATGGGAGGCAGGACGGTACCCGTGGGAACGGGAGCCGGCCTGGAATAGGAAAGGAATTCCAGCATCATGAATCCCAGGCGGTTGCCGACCTGCACATAGGCCCACTCGCCCCGGCGGGCCAGGATGTGCACCTCCGTGCCGACCGCGTAGGAACGGATCGCCGCATAGCTCGTGGAAGGGCCGGCCCGCAGGTTCAGGCTCTTTCTGTTTGCCGTATCAACATACACCAGCGTGTTTTCCGTGACCGGCCAGCTTGCCACCGCCACCGGTTCCGTATAGTAATAGGAAGAGGACGTAGAAGGCGCGGCGGTCACGACGACCGGTTGTTCCGGCTTGAGCGGGATCGGCGGCGTTTCTCCCTCGTAGTAGAATTCAAGGAAATTGGAGCTCATATAGCCCGTCTTCCCTTCCCCTTCGACGAGGACCCACCGGGTCGCCGCGCTCTTTTCGAGCACCTTCACCGGGGTGCCGCCGCTGAGGACGCCGATCCGGGCCGAAAACTCATTCGGCTCGGCCCGCATGTTGATCCGCCCGAAGTTGGTATATTTCACCACCGCCATCAGCTGCCTCGTCTCCGGGGCCGGGGTCACCGCCGGTGCCTGGGTGATCGCCGGCGCGATGCCGCCGTCCGCCAGGGCGGGCAGGGAGACCGCCAGCAGGGCCAGGGCCAGCAGCAGGGTCACGAATTTTTTCATCTTTCTGAACATCCGGATCATCCTTTTTTGCTTTCTGATGCTTCTCCCGAAGCACGTCTTCAATAATCAAACGAAGGCCGCCGCATTTTTCATCCGCGAGGCAACCATTCTTTTTCGCCTTCGGCGATCGTATGATACCATATTTACCGCCCTGCTGACAACGCGCCAAAAAGGGCAGGAGCTAAAGCCCCTGTCCTTATCCCTTAGTACATTCCGTAAATCGCGCGGAATTGCGTGGGCGTGCATCCCTTCTTCTCCCGGAACACCCGGTTGAACGTCGCCACGCTGCCGAAGCCGCTCTCCAGCGCCACGTCCTTCATGGACTTGTCCGTCCGGATCAGCAGGTCCACTGCCACCTGCAGCCGCTTCTGGCACAGGTAATCCTTGAAGGAATAGCCCGTCTGCTTCTTGAACGAGCGGGAGAAGTAATACCGGCTGAAGCCGGCAAACCCCGCCACGTCCTCCAGAGACAGGTCCTGCTGGTAGTGGTTGTTGATATAGGTCATAGCCGCGGTGATCACTTCGGATTCCACGAGGCGCCCGCCGTCAGCCGTTCGCGCGCGCACGCCATTCAGGTACCGCTGCCCGAGGATCGCGTAGATCCGCAGCAGATAACTGTAGCACACGGTGTTCCACATCATCTCCCGCTTCTCATAGGCGTCCTGCATTCGCAGAAGCGTCTCCCGGATCCGGACGTGCGCATCGGATCCGTCGTGAAGGTGAAAGGGGCGGTGGAAGTGGGGGTTCAGCGCCTTGATGTCGCGCATGCTCAGAAGGCCTTCCGGCTCGAGCAGGTAGAGATAACGGCTGCTCCCCTCGCCCATGGTGAGCGAGTGCTGCATGTCCGGCGGGATGAGGAGAACCTCGCCCTTCCGGACCTGGTAGACCGTATCCTCCACGGTATAGGTGACCGATCCTTCCAGCGTCAGCAGGATCTCCACCGCGGAATGGTCGTGCATCTCATACCGCCACGGCACATCCGAGAACCAGACCCGGACGGAAGAGTCGTCCGGATAGGTGACGTATTCCCGCCTGCCCTGCAGCACGCGGAAACCGTCTTCATAGCGGGCAGCCCGAACGGTGTTTTCCCTTATCCTGACCTCTGCCACCGGACTACCCTCCCTTCAAGTTCATTTTCTTTGGATTATCCCTTGACAGCGCCCAGCGCCATGCCTGTCACAAAATACTTCTGCAGGAACGGATAGACGATCAGGATCGGCACGGTGGAGATTACCGTGATCGAGCACCGGATCGTGACCGGCGTGGTCAGCGTCGTATTCTTCAGCGCCTCCACCGACGTCTGCGCCGCGTTGGCGCTGTTCTGCGTCGTTGCCAGTTTCATCTTCAGGATATACTGCAGCGTATACAGGTCTTTCTCGCTGCCGCAGTACAGATAGGTGTCAAACCAGCTGTTCCACGCGCCGACGGCCACGAACAGGGCGACCGTTGCCAGCACCGGGGTGCACAGCGGGAAGATGATCTGCCAGTAAGCCCGGAGGTCGCCGGCGCCGTCGATGCGCGCGGATTCCACCAGCGCGTCCGGCAGGCCGCCGATGTAGGTCCGGATCACGATCATGTTGAAACAGGAGAACATCGTCGGGATGATGTACACCAGGAAGGTGTTCCGGAGGCCCAGCGTCTTGGAGATCAGCAGGTAGTTCGGAATCATGCCGGCGTTGACGTACATCGTCAGCACCAGCACCGTGGTGATCACCTTACGCAGCACATATTCCTTCCGGGAGAGAGCGTAGGCCAGCATCCCGGTCCAGAACAGGTTCAGCAGCGTGGTCAGGACCGTCTTGGCCGCGGAGATGAACGCCGCCTGGTAAACGTCGCTGTCCGAAAGGATCGAGGTATAGCTCTTCGTGCTGAACACCCGGGGCCACAGACCGATCCCGCCGCGCAGCGCGTCCGTGCCGTCGTTGAAGGAGTATGCCACGGTGTTGATGACGGGATACAGGGTGATGAACATCAGCAGAATGAGGATGATTGTATTGACGATCGGGAACGCAAGGTCCCGGTTTTTTCTTTTTCTGGGTGCATTGACCGTTGCCGTTGTCATTTTCGTCCCCTCCTCAGATCAGCGTATCTTCGTCCAGCTTCTTGGCGGTGAAGTTCGCCACCATCAGCAGGATGATCGCCACAATGCTCTTGAACATACCGGCTGCCGTCGCCACGCCGTACTGCTGCTTGGAGATACCGTACTTCAGCACGAACACGTCGATCGTCTGCGAATAGTCGAGCACCTGGGCATTTCCGAGCAGGTACTGGATCTCGAACCCGGCCTCCATCAGGTGGCCGATGTTCATGATCAGCAGGATCACGAAGGTGGATTTGATCCCGGGGAGGGTCACGTGCAGGATCCGCTGGAAGCGGCCTGCGCCGTCAATGGAAGCTGCCTCATACAGGCAGGGATCGATCGCCGTCATGGCGGAGATATAGATGATGGTGCCCCAGCCGACTTCCTTCCATACGTTGATCACGCCGACCATCCACCAGAAATATTTGCCTTCTCCAAGGAAGAAGACGGGTTCCTTCACCAGGCCCAGACCCATCAGCAGTTCATTGATGGAGCCGGTGCTGGCGAACAGATTCTGCGCCATACCCACGACGATGACCATCGACAGGAAGTGGGGCAGATAGGTCACGGTCTGCACCGTGCGCTTGAATTTCCGGTTGCGCACCTCGTTCAGGAGCACAGCCAGCAGCACGGCTGCCACCGTGCCGAAGACCAGGTTGATCACGCTCATGGCCAGCGTGTTCCGGATGCTGTTGATGAAGTCCGCACGGCCGAACAGCCATTCGAAGTTCTTCAGTCCGACAAATTTGCTGCCGGCGACGCCCAGTTTGGGTTTGTAATCCTGGAATGCCGTGATCCAGAAATACATCGGATAATAGTTGAAGAAAAGGACGTACAGGAACATCGGTACAGACATGATCATCAGCTGCCACTGGGATCCCAGGGTAGCGAAGAAACCCCGTTTCCGTACAGGCTTCATTTCCTTCCGGGCGCTCCGCGCGATACTGGTCATGGTTTGCTAGCCCCTTTCCGAAAAGATCATGGGGAGAGGCAGAGCTCTCCCCATGATTCGATTGTTATGGATTATTTGTTATCCAGCACCTTGTGCGCTTCGATGACGACATGCTCCTGCATGTAATCCTGGAACACCTTGGCGGAGGGAGTGATTTCCTCAACAAAGGCATCCCACTTGGCATCGAACTCGGCGGGATCGCACATGATCAGTTCCGGCAGATCCTTATCCTGGATCGCGCAGAAGTCGGTGTGCTCAACATCCACGGGGCTGTAGTCGATCTGCCAGGCTTCTCCGAAGGGAGCCAGTTCGATCGGAGGATTGACGAAGTCAGCCCACTTGGAGTAGCCGTAGTGGCCCAGGAATTCCTTGTCGTAGTCGTTCATCAGGCCGAGGACGATTTCATCCTGGTTGCCGGGCTCCCAGCAGTTGCCGGCCTTGACGACCTTGTCACCAACCTGGATGTCGTTCATGATCCAGCCCTGCTTCTTGGGGCTGCTCTGGGTGAAGGCTTCGGCCTTGTTGGCCAGCTTCCAGTTGGCATCCTGGGTGTTGTAGTACTGTTCTTCGGTCATGGACAGGCGGCCTTCGTCGGTGATGCTGTAGTCTTCGCCTTCAACACCCCAGTTGAAGAGCAGCTGCCATTCGTCGCTCATCATTTCTTCCCACATCGCGACAATGCGCTCGGGGCAGGTGCACTTGGTGGAGATACCGAAGCCGCGGCGGACGTTCGGCAGAGAACCGTTCAGGTAATGCTCTTCGATCTTCCAGTTTTCGGAGGGCAGCGCAACGCCTTCGATATCCTTCTCGCTGTAGACCGGGCCGAGAGCCACATAGGTGTTCTCGAACATCTTGGCATCGAGCAGGGCGGAGGTGGCAGTACCGAAGTCCCAGGCCTGGTCGAACATGCCCAGGATGGTGCCGCTGGAGATCGCAGCGATGTACTGGTCATAGTTCATGACGAAGGTGTCCTTGTTGATCAGGCCCTTGTGGAATTCTTCGTTCAGCTTCTTGTAGTAGGCCTTGGCATAGGGCTTGTCGATGAATGTTTCGGTATGGAAGTCGGGATCGTTCACGTCGATCAGCACTTCACCGTCGTTCGGGCGGCCCATCAGGTGCTGCACGGGGTTGATCAGGCAGAAATGACGCCAGTCTTCGCACAGGATGGCGAAACCGGTGTAGGGCTGGCCCTTGTCATTCTCGGGATGCTTGGCCAGGAAGCCCTCGATCAGGTCGAAGTAACCGTCCAGGGTGATGTCCTTCACAGCGGGATATCCGGCATCCGCCAGAACCTGCTTCTGGAGGAAGAAGGCGGGGCCGCCGACGCTCAGGGCGATCTGCTCGCCGTCAGCAAGGCCGTAGTTCGGGATGATGTAGAGGGTATCCACGCCGTCCACCTTGTCGATCAGGCGGGCCTTCTGGGGCTCGATGTGTGCCCAGAGGCGGGGGGTCTTCTCGGGGGAGACATAGTCCAGCAGGTTGATCAGGGCGCCGGCTTCGATGATCTTGTCAGCGCTGTTGCCGCCATCGAACAGATCCGGATAGTCTTCTGCAGCAATCATCATGCCCAGCTTCTCATCCAGATCGCCCGCGAGGAACTCGAACTTGAAGGTCACGCCGAATTTCTCTTCGATCTTCTTGTAGATCTTGTTGTCGT
The DNA here is from genome assembly GCA_902793605.1 of uncultured Eubacteriales bacterium. Classification (GTDB taxonomy): domain Bacteria; phylum Bacillota; class Clostridia; order Christensenellales; family Aristaeellaceae; genus Aristaeella. Next base: position 167,046 of record CADBEB010000002.1, on the reverse strand, counting down.
CCGTGGGCTGATCGCCGGGATCGCCGCGGAACACAGTCAGGGTAATGGGCTCGAGCGCTTCACCTTCAGCCATCACGGCGGGAACGAGCGCGAGAACCATCGCCAGCACCAACAGGGCAGCCAGGATTTTCCTCATAGTCTTTTCCTCCATTTTTTTTACGTTTTGGCATATAATGCCATCTGCATTTATTGTGTCAAATTGTACGTACCTTCGCAATGGCACATTTGGTCAATTATTGTCATTTTTTGCCATGATTATGTTCAATCGTTGTCCATTCAGTATGCAAACGTTTGCCAACCCTGATCAGCTGTTGCGCAGGTCTTTCTCAGCTACATCCTTTATTTTCAACGTTTTTCACGTGTAATTGTTACAGACCGTCATATTTTGCGCAACAAAAAATGAGGTATTTCCTTAAAATACCTCATTGTATCCAAATAACCAGAAATGACCGAAAAGGTCCGGGCGCTGACGCGCGCGGTGCGCGTGCGTTTCCTTGTGGAAAGCGCGCTTATAGTAATTTCTTTCTCATGACATCCGCATCCATAAACGCCAGATCCGCCGGCGGCACATCAAACAGCGTCTTGCAGCCGAAGATCTCCCGCCCGTTCATCCGGACGACCGCCCTCGCGCAGGCCACCAGCACCGAGGCCGTGAACTCCGGATTGGAATCCAGCTTCAGCGAAAACTCCATCACGTGCTTGTGCTCCCCGTCCCCGGTAGAGCCGCAGCGGATCACCTGCCCGCCGTGCGGCAGTTCCATATGATCCCGCTTCATCTCCTCTTCGGTGATGAAATTCACGGTCACGTCGTAGTCCGCGAAGTAGTTCGGCATTTCCTTGATCTGCTTCTCGATCAGCGCCTTGTCCGCGCCTTCTTCCGCCACCACGTAGCACTCGCGGGTATGCTTCTGCCGCGTGGTCAGTTCCGGGTTCTCGCCCCTGCGGACCCGTTCCAGCGCTTCCGGCACGGGCACGGTATACTGCCGTGCGTCCTTCACGCCCGGGATGCGGCGGATCGCGTCGCTGTGGCCCTGGCTGACGCCGCGGCCCCAGAAGGTGTAGTCCTTCCCGTCCGGCAGGACGATGTTCATGTAGAGCCGCGCCAGGGAGAACAGGCCGGGATCCCATCCCGCGCTGATGATCGCCGTATGCGCATGGGTGAAGGCCGCCCTGTCCACGTTGGCGAAGTGCTCCGGCACCTTCGCGTGGGTGTCAAAGGAATCGACCACATTGAAATGCTGCGCCAGCATGGGCGTCATCTCCGGCAGGTCCGAGGCGCTGCCGCCGCAGATGATCATCGCGTCGATCTCCCCGGCATAGTCCTCGGCTTCCTCCGCCGCATAGACCGGCGCGCCGGTCAGGGTCTTCACCGTCTTCGGGTTGCGGCGGGTAAAGATCCCGAACAGCTCCATATCCGGATTCTGCCGGATCGCCAGCTCCACACCCTTTCCCAGGTTCCCGTACCCATAAATGCCAATCTTCATAGTCATCCCTCCAGAAGGTCTTTCATATCATACATCCCCGCCGGCTTTCCGACCAGGAAAGCCGCCGCCCTGATGCTGCCTTCCGCAAACACCCCGCGGCTGAACGCCTCGTGCTTCAGCGTGATCCGCTCGTTCTGCGTGCCGATCATCACCTCATGCACACCCACGATGTTGCCCATCCGGATCGCATGGATGCCGACCTCGTCTTTCGTCCGCTTGCCCTGGCCGCTGCGTCCGCAGTTTGCCTCCGCCGCAGGCCGGACTTCCTTCACGGCGCTGAACAGCGCCAGCGCCGTTCCGCTCGGTGCGTCCAGTTTCCGGTCATGGTGCTGCTCGACGATCTCGATCTCCCCGTCCGGATACAGGGCCGCCGCACGCTTCACCAGGTCCGTCAGCGTCGCGATGCCCAGAGAGTAGTTGGCCGCCAGGAACACCGGGATCTTCCCGGCCGCCTGCCGGATGCGGGCCTTCTCTTCGTCCGTCTGCCCCGTCGTCGCCAGGACCACCGGCAGGTTTTTAGCCTCCGCAAAGTCCAGCAGCGCACCGGTCATGCTGTGGTGGCTGAAGTCGATGATCACGTCCGCCTCTGCCTCGCATTCCGCGAAGGAGGAAACACAGATCCCCTCCGCCGGGATCATCGGGTCCACGCCCGCGACGATCTCGCTGTGCGCATCCCGCTCCGCGCAGGTCCGCACTTCCCGTCCCATGTGTCCACCATATCCGCAAAGGATGATCCTCATTCCTTAACCTCCAGTCCGGCTTCCCGCATGAGCGTCAGCAGCTTCTGCCGGTTGTCATCTTCCATCGGGACCAGGGGCAGCCGCAGCAGGTTCTGTCCGAAACCGATCGCCGCGCAGGCCGCCTTCGCCGGGATGGGATTGGTCTCGATCATCAGCTGGTTCATCAGCGGCAGCAGCTTCAGCTGCAGCGCCGCGGCACCCTGCACATCCCCGCTGAAGAAGCGGGTGCAGATCTCCGCCGTTTCCTTCGGCAGGATGTTGGCGACCACGGAAACGAGTCCCTTGCCGCCCAGACTCAGGGTCGGCACGGTCTGGTCGTCACAGCCGGAATATACGTCCAGGTCATCACCGCACAACAGCCGCTCCTTCGCGACCTGGCTGATATTCCCGCAGGCTTCCTTCACGGCCGCGATCCGCTCGTGCTTCGCCAGCACCGCCAGCGTCTCGGGCAGCATGTTCAACCCCGTGCGGGAAGGCACGTTGTACAGCACACAGGGTACGCTGCTCGCGTCAGCGATCGCCGAGAAACTGGCGATCAAGCCTTTCTGCGTCGTCTTGTTATAGTAAGGGGTCACCAGCAGCACCGCGTCCGCCCCGGCCCGGCAGGCCGTCTGCGTCCGCTCGATGGCGTGGGCTGTGTTGTTGGACCCGGTCCCGGCGATCACCGGCACCCGGCCGGCCACCTGCTTCACGCAGAAGGCGATCACGTCCTCATGCTCCCGGTCGGTCAGGGTGCTGCCCTCGCCGGTCGTTCCGGCCGCGACGATGGCGTTGATCCCGCCGGCCAGCTGGTATTCGATCAGGCGGCCGAAAGCGTCCCAGTCCACACCCGTTTCGGTGAAGGGCGTAATGATCGCGGTCGCGACGCCTGTAAAGATCGTGTTCTTCATTTTCTGAACACCTCCGGAATGATTGATCCAATTTGCAGTGTACCGCAGGAGAAAACCAGCGTCAATCCCCCTCGTCGGTGATCACCAGATCCACGGGGATGTCCGTTTCCTCCGCCGGCAGGTCGGATCGCAGCAGCCGGCTGAAGCAGAGGCATACCGTCATCCCCTTCTGTCCGGTCAGGAAGCGGTCGTAGTACCCGGCGCCATGGCCCAGACGGATCCCGTTCGGGGTCGCGCACATACAGGGCACCAGGATCAGATCCGGTGCCGGCACCTCCGTGCCTTCCGCGGCCGGCGGCTCCGGAATGCCCAGGATTCCCTTCTCCAGCGTATCCGGGTCGCTGACCGGCAGCGCCACCATGGTGTTCCGGTCCACGCACCGGGGCAGCAGCAGAGTTTTCCCTTCGTCCAGCGCCGCCCGGATGATTTCCTTCGTGTCCGGCTCCTCCGCCATGCTCACGTAAGCCATGACGGTCTCCGCGTTCCGCCATTCAGGCAGGTCCAGCACCTGTTTCGTAATGGACCGGCTGGCCTCCGCCCGATAAGCCGGATCTAGGTTCATGGACACCTGCTTCGTTTCCATCCGGATCCGCTGCTTCTCTCCGCCCGCTCCGCCGAACATCGCCAATCACCCCCATTATCTTTCTTATTCTAACATACCCTGTTCTTTTATGCTGTTTTACGGTTGTTTTTCATCTGTCCCATATGATAATATATTAATACGAAAAAAGCGAAAAAAGCGAAAGAAGCGGACGAATATGAGCATCGCAGTCATCGGTTGTATTTTCGTGGATATCAAGGGTTATCCATCCGCCTCCTACATCCCCGGCGGCCGCAACGCCGGGAATGTCCGCTATGTCCACGGCGGCGTCTGCCGGAACGTTGCGGAAGACCTGGGCAACCTCGGCCTGGCCCCGCAGTTCATCTCCCTGACGGATCTTTCCGGCTCCGGGGAGGATGTGCTCGTCCGCCTGCAGGAGCACGGAGTGGACACCAGCCTCGTCCGCCGGGTTCCCGACGGCATGGGCACCTGGCTCGCCGTCTTCGACAACAATAACGACGTCTGCGCTTCCATCTCCCGCCGCCCGGAGCTGGGTCCCCTCCTCACCGTCCTGCAGGAGAAGGGGAACCTCGTCTTTTCCTCGGCGGACAGTGTCCTGCTCGAGCTGGACATGGACCAGCCCGTGGTCGAGGAGATCTACCGCCTGAAAGAAAAATACGGCACGCCTGTCTACGCGGCCGTCTCCAATATCAATATCGCCCTGGACCGCCGGGAATACCTCCGGCAGACCGACTGTTTCGTCTGCAACCGGCAGGAGGCTGGGATCCTCTTCTCCATGGACTTTGAGCAGGAGGATCCGGAAGCCCTCGCAGCCCGGCTGGCGGAGTGCGTCAAGGACGGGAGCATCCCCTCCATGGTCGTCACCCTCGGCGCGGACGGAGCCGTCTGGGCAGAGAAGGACGGCGACTTCGGCGTCTGCCCGCCCCAGCAGGTGCCCGTGGCGGATACCACCGGTGCCGGGGATGCCTTCTTTGCCGGCGTGGCCGCCGGCCTGACCTACGGCAAGCCGCTCCCGGAAGCCTGCTCCATCGGCACCCGGCTCGCTTCCTCGGTCATCTGCTCCCTGGAAAACACCTGCCCCCGCTTCCTCCCCTCCGAATTCGGCCTGAAAATATAGCGGATGAGATCTCTCATCCGCTGATTGTTATTCTTTCCAATTTAAACCCGAAGTCAGGACGGTAACCTTCTCCTCATCCACCGTGAGAAGGCCTTCTTCAATCTCGCCTTCCTTGCGCTCCCCTTCCGCGGTCTCCACGACGCAGCGGCTCTTCACCACCGCGGTCACGAAGGGGATGTGCCCGGCCAGAATGGCCAGGTCGCCCTCGGTTCCCCGCAGGATCAGGATCTCCGCGTCCCCTTGGAACAGATCCCCGTCCGGGGACGAAATGATCAATGGGAAGGTTTTCACGCTTTGCCGCCTTTCTTCGCCTTTTCGACCGCTTCGTCGATCGTGCCGACAAAGAGGAAGGCGCTTTCCGGCAGGTCGTCATGCTTGCCTTCGATGATCTCCCTGAAACCGCGCAGGGTTTCGCTCAGCGGCACATACACGCCGGGCAGGCCGGTGAACTTCTCGCTGACAAAGAACGGCTGGCTCAGGAACCGCTGGATCTTCCGGGCGCGGGTAACCAGCAGTTTGTCTTCCTCCGCCAGTTCGTCCATACCCATGATCGCGATGATGTCCATCAGCTCATTGTAGCGCTGCAGGATCCGCTGCACTTCGCGCGCGATCCGGTAGTGCTCTTCGCCCAGGATATCCGCGCTCAGAATCCGGCTCGTGGAATCCAGCGGGTCCACCGCGGGATAGATGCCCTGGCTGGCGATGGAGCGCGAAAGCACCGTCGTCGCGTCCAGGTGCGCGAAAGTCGTGGCAGGCGCCGGGTCCGTCAGGTCGTCCGCCGGCACATAAACGGCCTGGACAGAGGTGATGGAACCCTTGTGGGTCGAGGTGATGCGTTCCTGCAGCAGGCCCATCTCCGTTGCCAGCGTCGGCTGGTAGCCGACGGCGGAAGGCACGCGGCCCAGCAGGGCAGACACCTCAGAACCGGCCTGGGTGAAACGGAAGATGTTGTCGATGAACAGCAGCACGTCCTGGTTCTCCACGTCGCGGAAGTATTCCGCCACGGTCAGACCGCTCAGGCCGACGCGCATACGGGCTCCCGGCGGCTCATTCATCTGGCCGTAGACCAGCGCCGTGTTCTTCAGCACGCCGCTTTCCTTCATTTCATAATACAGGTCGTTGCCCTCGCGGGTACGCTCACCGACGCCGGTAAACACGGAAAGGCCGCCGTGCTGCTTGGCGATATTGTTGATCAGTTCCATGATCATGACCGTCTTGCCGACGCCCGCGCCGCCGAACATGCCGATCTTGCCGCCCTTGGCGTAGGGACAGATCAGGTCGATGACCTTGATGCCCGTCTCCAGGATTTCCGTGGAGGTGGACAGCTCTTCAAAGGCCGGCGCCGGACGGTGGATGTCCCACCGTTCCTTCGTCTCAACGGCGGGGCCATCGTCCACGACGTCGCCCAGCACGTTGAAAATCCGGCCCAGCGTTTCCCGGCCAACGGGAACAGAGATGCCCTTGCCGGTATCCGTCACGGTCACACCGCGCTGCAGTCCGTCCGTGGAGCCCATGGCAATGCAGCGCACCGTGTTGTCGCCGATATGCTGGGCCACTTCCACCGTCAGCGTGCGGTCGCCGATCGGCAGCGTCAGCGCGTTATAGATGGCAGGCAGCTCGCCCTCCCCGAAGTGAACGTCCACCACAGGTCCCATGACCTGGGCAACGATTCCCGTGTTAACTTTCTCCACAGTTCCTGTCTCCTTTTCAGTCGTAGTTTTGCAGTGTCATTCTGAGCTGAAAGCGAAGAATCTTATAATCCCGATCCGGCGACGATCTCCGTGATCTCCTGCGTGATGGAGTTCTGCCGTGCCCGGTTGTACTGCAGCTGCAGGTTGTCGATCATCTCCTGCGCGTTCTTGCCGGCGGAGTCCATCGCCATCCGGCGCGCCGCCACCTCGCAGGCGAAGCTCTCTCGTACGCAGGCGGCCAGCAGGCCGCTCACATACGTAGGCACCGCCGCGCTCAGTACCGTCTGCTCGTCCGGCTCGAAAAGCGGCGCGGCTTCCTTGTCCCCGTCCCCGCTCTTTTCCGGCTTCTCCAGCGGCAGCACCCACAGCAGGGTCGCCTCCTGGCTCATCATCGAGCGGTACCGGGTATACAGGATGCCGAGCCGGGCAAATTCCCCGTCCAGGAAATCCCGGCACAGTTCGTCCGCCAGCTTCTTTGCGTCCGCCGCCGGAAACTTCTCGGAGGAGACCACCGGCTTGTCCCACCGTTCGCAGGCGCGCTTGCCGATCGGAATCACCTCGGCGTCCGGTTCAGTCGCCGCCAGGCGGAACACGTTCGCGTTGTAGCCGCCTGCCAGTCCGCGGTCGCCGGCGATCACGACCAGCCGGGTTCCCTCCCCGGCGGGCTGCATGTACGGCGTGCGCTCACACTCCGGTGAGGAGCGGAGCACGGAGACCACATCCTCCATGGCGGAAGCGTACTGCCTGCTCTGGTTCATGGTCCGGGTCGCGCGGCGGATCTTGGAGGCCGCCACCAGGCCCATGGCCTTGGTCAGGTGCAGGGTGGAGTCAACGCTCCGGATGCGGATCCGCAGGGATTTGATATCAGCGCCCATCCGTTACCCCCTGAAGTCTGTGAGAGCTTTCTTCATCTCTTCGATATCACTGTCTTCCCAGCTGCCCGCTTCGATCCGGTCCAGCAGCTGGCCGTGCCGGTCGTGCAGGTAGTCGAACAGCTTTTCTTCGTACGCGGCCACATCCTTCGGCTCCACGTCGTTCAGGTAGCCGTTGATGACCGCGTAGACGATCGCGATCTGGCAGCCCACTTCCACCGGCGCGCTCCGCTTCTGCTTCAGCACTTCCACGATGCGTTCGCCCAGGGCGAGTCGGGCCTTGGTGTCCGCGTCCAGGTCGCTGCCGAACTGGGCGAATGCCTGCAGCTCGCGGTACTGGGCGTACAGCAGCTTCAGCTCGCCGGCCACCTTCTTCATGCCCTTGATCTGGGCGGAACCGCCGACGCGGCTGACCGAGATACCGGGGTTGATGGCGGGCCGGATACCGCTGTGGAACAGCTCCGTCTCCAGGAAGATCTGGCCGTCCGTGATGGAGATCACGTTCGTCGGAATATAGGCGGAAACGTCGCCGGCCTGGGTCTCGATGATCGGCAGCGCGGTAATGGAGCCTCCGCCGTATTCCGGTGCGATGCAGACCGCGCGCTCCAGCAGGCGGCTGTGCAGGTAGAACACGTCGCCCGGGTAGGCTTCACGTCCCGGAGGCCGGCGGATCAGCAGGCTCAGGGCGCGGTAGGCCACCGCGTGCTTGGAAAGGTCGTCGTAGACGATCAGCACGTCCTTGCCCTTCTCGCGGAAGTATTCCGCCATCGCGCAACCGGAGTAGGGGGAGATGTACTGCAGCGGCGCGCTCTCCGAGGCGCTCGCGCATACGATGATCGTATAGGGCATGGCCCCGGCCTTTTCGAGCTCCTGCGCAATCTGCACCACGCTCGACTTCTTCTGGCCGATGGCGACGTAGATACAGATCTCGTCCTTGCCCTTCTGGTTGATGATCGTATCGATGGCGATCGTCGTCTTGCCGGTCTGCCGGTCGCCGATGATCAGCTCACGCTGGCCGCGGCCGATCGGGATCATGCTGTCGATGGCCTTGATACCGGTCTGCAGCGGAACGCTGACGCTCTGCCGCTGGATGATGCCGGCGGCGATCGCTTCGATCGGGCGGATCCCGTCGGTCTCCACCGGGCCCTTGCCGTCGATAGGCTCGCCCAGGGCGTTCACCACGCGGCCCAGCAGTCCCTCGCCCACCGGCACGCTCAGCGCTTCGCCCGTGCGGTAGACCAGGCTGCCCTCCTGGATGCTGTCCTTGTCGCTCAGAATGGCGACGGACACCGTCTCCTCCTCCAGATTCTGCGCCACGCCGAAGCTCCCGTCCTCAAACCGGAGCAGCTCGTTGGCCATACAGGAGCGCAGGCCGTACACCGTGGCGATGCCGTCGCCGACGGTGATGACCGTCCCGTTCTCCTTCATTTCGATCTTGGATTCGTACTGTTTGATCTGTTCCTTGATAATGCTGCTGATCTCTCCTGCCTTGGAGCTCATGAGTTCATCACTTCCTTGATCTCTTCAAGCTTGTTCCGTATACTGCCGTCGATCACGCGTCCGTCGACCTCCACGCGGAGGCCGCCGATCAGGCTCGGATCCTCGCGGCACTGGATCGTGATCTTCTGTCCGAGTTTCTTTGCCAGCTTCTGGCGGAGCGCCACCGTCTGCGCCTCGCTCAGCGGCACGGCGGACGTCACCACCGCGACGGCTTCGCCTCGGTATTCCCGGGCCAGCTCCTCGTAGTCCCGGACCATCCCGCTGAAAGCCGATACCTGCCCGCGGGATACCATCATCCGCAGGATCGCCAGCAGAATATCCGGGATCTTTCCGCGGAAGGCCTGGTCCAGCGCGGCCAGGCGTTCCTCCTTGCCGATGGCGGGGCTCGCCAGCAAAGCCCGGTATTCTGGCATTTGCAGCAGCGCGCTCTCCACCGTCACCACGCCGTCCGTCGTCTCCCGGATCAGGTCCCCCTGAACCGCCAGTTCAAACAGCGCCTCGGCATATTCCCTGCTCGTCGTTGTCATCTTCAGTCTCCCAGATCACTCAGGAAAGAATCAATGAGCTTCTTATGATCTTCCTCATTGATCTCTCTTTGCAGCAATTTACCCGTCAACTGGGCCGAAACGTCCACGATTTCCCGCTTCATATCGTCCTCGGCCTTCTTCCGCTCCAGCACCGCGTCGGCTTCCGCCTGCCTGCGGATATCCGTCGCCTTCTGCCGGGCTTCCGCAACGATCTCATTGCTCCGGTATTCCGCCGTGCGGGACGCTTCGGCAATGATCTGGTCCGATGTCTGCTTCGCGGCAGCCATGGCAGCCTCGTAGTTCAGCCGGCTCTCTTCCGCCTCGTCCCGGGCCGCCTTCGCCTGGGCATAATCCTCGTCGATCGCTGCGCGCCGGGTGTCCAGGATCTTCTTCACCGGCTTGTACAGGAACCGCTTGATGATCAGCGTCAGGATCAGCAGATTGGCCAGCGAGGCCAGGATCGCCCAGATGTTGACGGAAATAACATCTAAGTTCTGCATGTTTTCCCTCTCAGTTCCTTACTTAATCGCTTCTTTCAGAATGCCCGTGAAGGTACCCGGGGCCACAAAGATCAGCAAGATCGCCACGATCAGGCCGTACAGACCGGTGGTCTCCGCGATGGCGCAGCCCATGATCATGGTCGAGGTGACGTCGCTCTTGCACTCCGGCTGACGGCCGATCGCTTCGCAGGCCTTCGCCACGGCGTTACCTTCGCCGATGCCGGGGCCGATACCGGCGATCATCGCGCATCCGGCGCCCAGTCCCAGCAGTCCCAGCATGATACCCATTGCAAGCTCCAACATTGTGTTTCTCCTCCGTTTTCTGTTGATTCTTTATCTTGATTTAAGATCAATCGTTGGTCAGCGCGGGCTTGTTGTGTTTCACCCGCCGCGCGTTCCAGTCTTCCCAGGGGACCCCGCCCGCGATGTTCAGCATCGTCAGCATCGCGAAGATGAACGCCTGCATCACGCCGCTGAACACGTCGAAGTATACGCTCAGCACGGCCGGCAGGCCGACCCGCAGCAGCGGCATCTGCGCGAACACTCCGGGCAGCCAGCCAAGCAGGCTGTTGCTCAGCCCCGTCAGCGCGCTTCCGATCAGCGCGGCGATGACCGCGCCTGACAGGATGTTGCCGTAATGACGGAAGGCCATGCTTACCGGCGTCGCGAACTCGCCGATCAGGTTCATCGGCGCGAACACCGGGATCGGCTTGAACAGCCCGATAAAGTACTTCCAGAATCCGCCGCGGAACTTGAAGTACATGATCAGGAAGAACACCAGGATCGCCCACCCGAAGGTGACGTTCACGTCCCCCGTCGGGCTGAACAGACCGACCAGGCAGATCAGCGACGAGAACGCGCTCAGCGCCATGATCGCCGTGATGAAGGGCCCCCACTGGGCGAAGAACCCGCCCATGTTGTCCTTCACGAGCTTCTCGCTCTTCTCCACAATCCATTCCGCCACCAGCTGCCTCTTGCACATCGCCTTCGTCGTCAGCCCGTGGGTCAGGTACAGGCACAGGCCGAGGATGGAGATCATCACGGCCCAGGTGTTCACCTGGCTCTCGGAGATGTAGAAGGTGGTCGGGGTCAGCTCCGCCGTGCTCTTCCAGAACACCAGCGCGCCCGCGATGGCGACGCCTTCGGACTGGGGCGTGAACAGCACTTTCAGCACCACGCACGCCAGAATCGGCAGAATCATCATCGCGATCAGGGCATAGTCGACCATCCTGAACCAGGTGCTCCTGATGTCCGGCACCCTTTCTTCAGTCAATCAGATCACTTCCTTCCGTCCCCGGGGGTTCCACCCCGCGCTTCCGGTCGATCAGCGGCCGGAACGCAATCCCGATCCGGGGGAAAAGCAGCGGGATTACCGTTGCAAACAGATTGGTTTTAAACACTGCGATCAGGAGCACGCAGATCGCGAGGCATCCCAGCAGCCGCACGGTTGCCGTAGCCTTGACCCGGGCCGCCGCTTCCTCCGGCTTTCCCTTTTCCACTGCCCGGTTCACCGCGCGCGTGGCGATCAGGGCCATCAGGAAGAAGTTCCCGACTGCGACCGCCGCGCCGCCCAGGTTCCCGAACAGCACGGACAAGTCCCACTGCCCGATGATCAGGAAGACGCCTTCCATCACCAGGCTGAGCAGCACGACCCAGACGACGATGTACCCTGTTTCCTTTTTAACCGCAGGATCCATGCCGTCATCGGCCCCCTTTTCACAAAACTGCAACCTCAAATGATTGTATCAAATCTGCGCCTGTTTTGCAACGTAAAAATGCCCCCTCAACGAGGGGGACCAAAGCGCCGGTACAGGTGACTGTTACCCGGGAACAGGGGATGACCCTTTTCGTTCCGGAAGATCACTCCGCACTCAGTCCGTATCCCATCGGCAGCCAGCATTCCTCCGTACCGATCTGATCCAGGGAAGCGTACCAGGGGCTGGGAAGCTTTCCGGTGAAGGGCTTTTTCCCGCACAGGACGTTTGCCACGCCCTGGCCCTCCGATCCGGGCAAGTAGCACATGACCGCCGCGTCCCACTTGTCCGCATACCGGCTGATGAGCACCTGGCGCCCGGCTACAATACAGGCAATCACGGGTTTGCCGAGCTTCTCCGCCTTCCGGATGGCGGTCTCGTTGCCCATCAGGCCCAGCGCGCCGCACAGGTCCAGGTCTGCGGTATCCCCCAGCCATTCCGCGTAGCTTTCCTCTCCGAGGACCAGCAGGACCACGTCAGCCTGATCCGCCTCGGATTCCTTCGTGATCACACGGATACCGTATTCGTCCGCCTTCTGCCGGAAGCCCTCCAGGATAGAGGTTACGCCCGGGATCTCCTTTTCCGGGCTGCCGGTCCAGCCGACGGTCCAGCCGCCGCACTGCGCCTGGTCGTGATCCGCCGCGGGCCCGGTAATATAAACGGCGGTGCCGCTCTTCAGCGGAAGTACGCCTCCTTCGTTCTTCAGGAGCACCAGGCTCTTTTCCACTGCCTCCTCGGCGACGGCGCGATATTCCGCAGAGCCGGTCTCTGTCCGGACGGTTTCCAGCTCTTCGCACAGCGGATCGTCCAGGACGCCGGCATCCATCTTGACCTGGATAATGCGCCGGACGGCGTCGTCCACCCGTTCCTCCGGGATCCGGCCGGTCTCTACCCCGCTGATGATGGCAGCCCGGGCTTCGCGGAAATGATCCGCTTCCATGAGCATATCCACGCCGGCGTTCACCACAGCGGCCACCTGGCTGTTATAATCCTCCGGAGACGTCTGGCTCACGCCCTCCCAGTCGCTGACCACAAAACCGCTGAAGCCCATCTCATTCTTCAGCAGGTCGATATACTGCCGGTTCTCATGCATCTTCACGCCGTTGATGGAGGAAAAACTGACCATGACGGTCTGCGCGCCGGCGTCGATCTGTGCCTGGTAAACCGAAAGCAGCTCCGTGATCTGCTCCTCCGTGAGCCGCGCGTCCCCGCGGTCCATCAGCCGGGGCTGGTCCCGGCTCTCACCGGTCCCGAAGGCCACGTTTCCGTCCCCGAAGAAGTGCTTCGGGCATACCACCATGCCGCTTTCCACCAGTCCCCTGGTATAGGCGACGCTGAGCTTCCTGATCTTTTCAATATCCGCGCCGTAGCTTTCATAGGTCCGGCCCCAGCGCGGGTCCGCGGACTGGGCAACCACCGGCGCAAAGTTCCACAGCATATGGCAGAGCTTCGCCTCATCCGCGGTGATCTGTCCGATCCGGACCATCAGCTCCTCGTCCCCCGCAGCTCCCAGGCCGATATTCTGGGGGAAGTAAACCGCACCGAGGCAGTAGTTCACGCCGTGTACATCGTCCTGGCCGTAGATGTAGGGGATTCCGGCATCGGATTTCAGGGCGGCCTGCTGGAACCAGGCTGTGTAATCCCGCCATTCCGCCGCATTCAGGTTCGCCCCCTGGGACAGAATGCTGCCGTAGCAGTATACCGCCATCTCGTCGGCGTTGATATTATAGCAGGCCGGCTGGACCATCTGGGAAGCCTTTTGCTCCAGCGTCAGCCGGGAAACAATCTCCTCCGCGGTCAGCCCGGCATACCGGCTTTCCGCCCGGGCGCTGCCGGGAGCGGCATTCAGGATCAGGCACAGGACCAGGGCCAGGCAGCCCATGATCATCGCGTTACGTTTCTTCATTCTCTTGATTCCTCCTGAATGGCACAAACTCTTTCCAGCGCAGCCAGGTCCTCCTCCGTCGTGGACCAGCCCGTGGCGAACCGGACCACAGTATGCGTCTCGTCGTACTTCTCCCAGAAGCTGAAGGCGATCTGCTCACGCATCGCCTGCATCCGTTCGTTCTCCAGGATCACGAACTGCTGGTTCGTCGGGGATTCCAGATACAGGGTAAGCCTGCAGGCGCGGAAGATTTCCTTCATCCGCTCCGCCATGTCGATCGCGTGGCGGCCGATCCGGAAATACAGGTCGTCCGTGAACAGCGCGTCAAACTGAACACCCAGGAGCCGCCCCTTGGCCAGCAGCGCCCCCCGCTTCTTCACGGACGTCAGGAAATGCTTCGGTTTGTTGCCTTTCGTGAACACCACAGCCTCCCCGCACAGCGCGCCGACCTTAGTCCCGCCGATATAGAACACGTCGCACAGCCGGGCGATGTCCGGCAGGGTCAGGTCCGCGCTGCGGCTCATCAGGCCGTAGGCGAGCCGCGCGCCGTCGAGGAACAGCGGGATCCCGTATTCCCGGCAGATCCCGGAGACCGCTTCCAGCTCTTCCTTCGTGTAGAGGGTCCCGTACTCCGTCGGCCAGGAAAGGTAGACCATCCCCGGGAACGTCATGTGATCATGGTTGCCGTCCGCAAAGAAATCCGAAAGGAACCGGCGCAGTGTCTCCGGCCGGATCTTCCCGTTCTCCTGGGGCAGCTCCAGCACCTCGTGCCCGGTGTATTCGATCGCCCCGGCCTCATGCGAGCTGATATGCCCGGTCGCGGCCGCGACCACGCCTTCATGGTCCGCGAGCATCGTGGAGATCACGACGGCATTGGCCTGAGTCCCGCCGGTCAGGAACTCCACTTCTCCCTGTTCCAGGCCGCAGGCTTCCAGGATCTTCTTCTTCGCGCTTTCGCAGTACGGATCCGCCCCGTAACCGGGCAGGCTCTCAAGGTTCGTCTCCGCCAGCCTCCGGAGGATCTCCGGATGAGCTCCCGCAATATAATCGCTTTCAAAGGATACAGGCATCGCTTTTCTCTCCTTTCGGGAACGATGGGGACCGGGAACGATGGGGACAACCCTTTTCGTTCCTCCGTCAGTCGTTCGCTTTGTACACATTCTCCTGCAGCATCGGCCGGCGCACGCCCCTGAAATAAGCTTCCAGCGCCGCGATATGGTCCACCGCAAAGAGCTCCGGGATCTCCTCCTTCCCAAAGAACCGCAGTTCATAGGATTCCTCGTCGATCCTCGGTTCCCCGCTGACGATGGTGGCCGTGAACATGGCGGAAATTACATGCGCCGCGTCCCCGTTGCTCCAGACCATATTGTGATTGTGGAAGATCCCCAGGAAATGGTCCAGCCGGACTTCCAGTCCGGTCTCTTCCCGGATCTCCCGCAGGGCGGCCTGCTGGTAGGTTTCGTTCATTTCCAGCAGCCCGCCGATCAGGCCCCACCGGCCGTTATCCGTCCGCCGCTGGAACAGGATCCGGCCGTCCCTGATGATCAGGGCTCCGGCACAGTTCAGGATGATCTTCCGCGGACCGATCTCCTTCCGCAGGTCATGAATGTAATCCATCGTTATTCTCCGCGCAGAACAGCTTTCGATGCCATTATATCACACTTTTCGTTCCCGGTCTGTTTCATGCGCCCGCAAACCAACCACAGGTCTGGAAAAATGACAGCAACGGAAAAGAACCGCAAAGTATAAAAAAGGATTTGACAGAACAGATAAAATGGAAGGGAAAATGCAGTTTATCCTGACGGTGAACAGCTGTTGATCGAACCACAGGAGGGAAAAAAGAATGATTGCCAATCTGCGCGACCTCGGAGGAATCGGAACGCGGGACGGAAGGCGGATCCGGAGGGGCTGCCTGGTCCGCTCGGCACTTCTGGCCCTGGCGGAGGAGCGGGACCTGAAGGGTGTCTCCGCGGTCATCGATCTCCGGACGCCCGGCGAGCGGGAGAAGGAACCGGACCGGACGTGGCAGCGTCAGTACCTTCCGCTGTCTGTTTTTGACGAAGCCCAGGCGGGCATCAGCCGCGAGCAGATGTCGGCGGAATGGATGCTCCCGGAGTTTGCCGAACTATACGGATGGCTGATCCGGGAGTGTGCGGGATCCTTCCGGGAGATCCTGCTGAAGATCATGGGGCATGACTTTTCCACCGGGGCTGTCCTGTGGCACTGCACGGAGGGGAAAGACCGATGCGGGCTGACATCCGCGCTGGTCCTCGAGATCCTGGGTGTGAATCGGGACGCGATCCTCGCGGATTACCTGAAGACCAACCTCGTGAGCATGCCCAAGGCCATCTCCCTGCGTGACCGGTTCATCCTGACCTGCGGTAAAGAATACGCAGACCGGGTCTATCAGGGATATATCGCGGATGAAAGCTACCTGCAGGCCGCCTGGGACGCAATGGGCGACGCCTATATCACGGACAGGCTCGGGATCACTGAGGAGCAGATCCGGGCCTTCCGGGCGACGGTGCTGGAATAGTCCGGCTGTATCAATTGAACAGATCGCGGATACAGGACTGTCTTTCATCAATCCGGCTGCTGCCCGTCATGCGCCTTCCATGCGCATTCTGTCAGCTGCATGTCGCTGAAAACTGCTGCAAATGATGATTCTTCAGGAGAGCATGCATAAATCCCAAATCGGATTTTGCCGTCTCCTTCAGCCATGTGGCAAACCCTCATCTGTTTCCAGGTGCCGCCGTCTTCTGAACACTCTATACAGTAATCGTCCTCCCTGCGGCTGAAACGATACCACATTGATTTCACATCAGCCGGGATTTCTGTGGTGGCCCAGTCGGAGTATCCGTGATTCGTCACAACACTTCCCAGATGCTGAAATGCCTCGTTCTCGTACTCGATGGAGCCCTTCAGCCAGTTCTCACTGTCCAGGTACATGACAATCCCGCACTGATCGAAACGGTGGTGGCTTTCTTCAAAGCTGGTTTTCACAACAAAACTGAAGTATCGCTCATCCGTCTCCATCTGAAAAACCGGAGCATTGTCATTTCTGAAATGGTAATACGTACGCTGCCAGAGATCCGTATGCGGCAGAGTCGTAACCCGGATGATCCCGTTCCGGATTTCGCAGGCTTTCGGTTCCCTTGTCCACTGAAATAAACTCAGATTCATCGTTTTACTCCTTTTTTCGGGGCAGATCTTTTACATCTTTCCTCCGCTCCCGTTTGATCAGTCATCTGCCGAAGCTCCTGTCAGGGCCAGCTCCGCAGCCCGGACCGCATGGATCTCTGCGGTATCGAAAACCGGAAGGACCGAATCTTCCTGCTTCACCAGCAGCCCGATCTCTGTGCATCCGAGGATGACTGCTTCCGCTCCCCGATCCTTCAGCCCGGAGATGATCCCGCTGAACCGTTCCCTGGATTCCTCCCGGATCTCTCCCCGGTCCAGTTCCCCGTAAATCACGTCGTTGACCGCCTCCAGGTCTGCGCCTTCCGGGATCAGTATGTCAAACCCCCGGGCGGCGAGCCTGGATGTATAGAAGTCCTGCGTCATGGTATATTTTGTCCCCAGCAGGGCTACCTTCCGGACGCCTGCTTTCTCCAGTGCGTCCGCCGTGGCGTCCGCAATATGGATCATCGGCACATGGATTCTCACCCGGACCTCGTCCGCCACTTTGTGCATCGTATTGGCGCAGATCAGGATCATGCCGGCCCCTGCTGCCTCCAGCTTTTCCGCCGCGTCCCCCAGGATCTCCGCGCACTTGTCCCACCGCCCGTTTTCCTGACATTCCGCAATTTCGGAGAATTCCACAGAGTAAAGGATAATCCGGGCCGAATGTGCCCCTCCGAGTCTTTCATTCATCTTTTCATTGATGATCCGGTAATAGGTAATCGTACTCGGCCAGCTCATTCCGCCGATCAGCCCGATCGTTTTCATTCTCTCTCACCCCGCAGGCAGAAACGTCGCCGCTTCATTCATCAGATTTCTCCCCCCCATCATACCCCAAACCCGCATAGCAGGCAAATCAGGGGAACGATGGCGACGGCCTTTTCCGTTCCCCTCGGGCCGGCAGGATCCTGCCCTGCTGCTGCGAGCAGGGCTTTTTCTCTTTTTGGCGAATTTCTGATGGGACAGACCACGCTAATCCGGGTGTTGTCTTTGAAATCATCGGCAAAGGGAGATTATCCATGCGGGAACAGATTCAGAACCTGGTATACCGGAAAGCTAAGGCAGCGGATATCGATCTGCTGACAAAAACGAGAGTCGAAGTGCTGCTCGCTGCCAACAGCCTGCCGGACGACACCGATATGAGTGAAGTGGAAAAGCAGTCGCGCGCCTATTATGAGCAAGCCATCCCCGGCGGTACGCATACCGCTTTCCTGGCCTTTGACGCGGATCAGTTTGTCGGCGCAGGCGGGATCAGCTATTATCAGGTCATGCCGACCTGTCACAATCCGACCGGCCGGAAAGGATATATCATGAATATGTATACCCGGCCGGAATACAGACGAATGGGGATCGCTCACCATATGCTGGACCTGCTGGTTCAGGATGCCGGGGAAAAGGGCGTA
Organism: uncultured Eubacteriales bacterium; assembly: GCA_902793605.1. Taxonomy (GTDB): domain Bacteria; phylum Bacillota; class Clostridia; order Christensenellales; family Aristaeellaceae; genus Aristaeella. Next base: position 148,941 of record CADBEB010000002.1, on the reverse strand, counting down.
ACTTTCATTTCACTGGAAGCAACCGCCGCCGGGCGGCCTCTTTATGAAAAGTACGGCTTCTCCGCAATGACCGGCGAGATGGAATTGCGCCGGCCGGGCAGCGAAGGCCGCGTTTTGTTTACTGTTTACACAAAGCCGATTGATCCGGTGGAGTACCCTGCCGGCCTGGCCTGTTCCGTTCATTTTTCCTTCCGGCGTCCGGGACAGGAAGCACAGCCGCTGAACCGGGATTATGGGATTCTGTTCGCAAAGGGAACGGTATCCCGGGAAGATACCATTATTCCCGTCGGTATCCGCGATCCGGGGCTGTTCATCCTGGAAGACGGCCGGATCGGAATCTGCGGAAAAATGATCACTGAGGACGGTGAGCCGTTCGCCTGTGAGAAGGGAAATGTTTTCCTCTGGAAAACCCGGGACCTGATCCGTTTTGAAGAAGTCGGCCCGGTGAACGAAGCGGAGCTTTCCGGATACACCGTTTCTGATACCCTGGCAGTCAGCCCCGACATCGCTGAAGAAGCCATTCGCTGGTGGACTCCCGTCCGGCAGGAGAATGTGCTGCTTCCGGAACAGGTGACAGTCACGTCAGAAAAGGAGCTGGAGCAGATTCAGGCCACTGTGGTTTACAGTGACGGCTCCCGTGCGGTCCGGAAAGTCGACTGGAATACGGACGGCGTTGACTTTGACCGGTCCGGAACCTATCCGGTGGAAGGCACGATACGGCAGCAGAAGTTTCCGTTTCCCCTGGCCAGGGGCTACGGTGATCCGGTGATCTTCCCGTGGGACGGGAAATGGTACTTCCTGGGAACAAACGATAACCTGGATGACATCGGCATGTATGTCCGGGAGGCGGACAGCGTGGAAGGACTGTTCTCCCCGGAGATCGTGGAACACCTGATCCTGCCTTACGACCCGGAACGAGGCTTTGAGCAAACCTTCTGGGCTCCGGAATTTCACCGGATCGGCGGAGACGCTTACATCCTTTTTGCAGTCAGCGGCCACGTCTGGGGACCGCAATGCCACATGATGAAACTGAAAAAAGGCGGCAGGATCATCTGCGCGGAGGACTGGGAAAACCCGGTCCCGGTTGTCCGGATGGACGGGACACCGCTTACCGCGGACGGCATCACGCTGGACATGACATACATCCGGGTCGCCAGCGGTTCCTATATGGTCTGGTCCTATCGCAGGCATATCGGTACGCCCCGGGACACCGGTTCTATGCTGTATATCGCGTCGGTCGGCGAGGCAGAGCCGTGGCGGCTGACCAGCGAGCCCGTCCTGCTGTCCCGCCCCCTGTACGGATGGGAGAACGTAGCGGGCACCATCAATAACGAAGGCCCGTATGCACTTGTCCGCGGCGGAAAAGTATATCTCACCTATTCCGGGGGGTCGGCCAACGCTTATACCTATGCGCTGGGGCTGCTGACCGCCGACGGCGAAGATGACCTGACGGATCCGGGAGTCTGGATAAAAAGCATCGCGCCGGTACTGACATTCCGTTCCGTGGCGGGAGAATACGGTCCCGGGCACAACTCGTTTTTTGTCAATGACCTGGGTGAAACCATGATCGCCTACCATGCGGAAACGGGGATTCATGAGCACCTGCGCTGTGACGGCATCCGCCGGGTCCACTTCCGGAAGGACGGTACGCCTTACTTCCAGATGAGCGCGGAGGAAGACCTTTGCAGGCGGAAGCTCACGATGAAGATCCATCGGGAATGATATTGCTGTTTTCTGATCGCGTCATCAAAGGCAACGCCTGCGGAAAAGAAGCTGATCTTCTTCGCGAACGCTCATTCAGCGCGGCCGACGGAGCCGAACAACTCCAGCTTGTTGCATACAACGCGTTTCATTGCTTCAATTTCGTAAGGGATCAGCGCCGTCATGGAAGACGCGCCTGCGGCGAGGCCTTTTTCGATGCCTGCTTTTCCCGCTTTGTCGATATCCGTGAAAATATTGACCTTGCATACGCCCTTCTGCACGGCTGTCCGGAAATCCGAATCAGACAAACCGCTTCCGCCATGCAGCACCAGCGGCAGGCCTGTACGTCCTGAGATCGTTTCAATGCGCTCAAAGTCCAGCTTCGGCGGGAATTTATAATCCCCGTGGGCATTGCCCACCGCCACCGCCAGGGAGTCAATCCCTGTGCGCTTTACAAAGTCCGCAGCGATTTCCGGATCCGTATAGTAGTCCGACGGATTCTCCAGTTTTCCCGTGCCTTCATTATCGCCCACATGGCCCAGTTCGCCTTCTACCGTAACACCCCTGCCATGGCAGATCCGAACCATTTCAGTCACCTTGGCCGTGTTGCTCTCATAATCCTCTGTGGAACAATCGTACATGACAGAGGTAAACCCGAGCTTCAGAGCTTCCATGCACTTGTCAAAGGTCAGACCGTGATCGTAATGGACACAGACCGGCACAGCGGCCTTTTGGGCCATGGGAATCAGGTATTCCGCGACGCGTTCCAGGGACATGGCGGGCAGCAGGACTTCAGCTGTGCCGACCATCACCGGAGCACGCAGTTCTTCTGCTGTTTCAATAATGGCCCGGGCCATTTCCACATTGACCGCGTTAAAAAACCCGATCCCATAGTGCCCCTTCTTTGCGGGCAGGAGTACGTCATTCATATTGACCAGCATATGGTTTCCCCTCCTTACCATCCTTTGCGGATTCTATTTTCCAGTTCATCCAGCGGTTTCAGTCCGCTGAGCGCATCGTAAGCCGTCACACAGCAGGCCCCTTCCGCGCTGGCCAGCGCGATACAGGAGGACGGTTCCCTGCCGTTCAGCACCGCAGCCAGGAAGGCAGCAATGCTCGTATCCCCCGCCCCGGTCCCGCTGCGGACAACGTCTGCTTTAAAGCACGGCTGGAACACAAGCTGATCGCTCCACTTGTCCGCATTCAGTTCCAGCCTGGAACCAACACCGGCGGCGGCTTCCTTTCCGGCTGTGCGCAGCAGCATTCCGCTGGTTCCGCATTTGATCATCACGACCCGGCAGCCCATGGAAAGCGTTTTGTCTGCCAGAGGCAGCGCCTCCGCTTCCATGTCGAGCCCCTCGGTGATATCCCGGTTGTCCGCAGCCAGGCGGTCATACCGTTCCCGGTCCAGCATCCAGCAGAGTTCCTCAAAGCTGGGGACGAAGAAATCCACATAAGGCAAAACGCCGGTGAGGATCTTTTCCCAGTCTGCGTGACCCGCGGGGGACTGGGGATCCACCGCCGCCAGATCAAGGCTTGTCGCAATCCCTTTCTCTTTCATCCGCCGGAACATGGAAATCAGTTCCGCCCCGTCATTCTCCCAGGTACGCCTCATCAGCGTCGGATAGCCGAAATGGAACAGTGCCGCGTCTTCCAGGGCGCTCTCCGGAATATCGTCACCGGTGAAAGTATCGTTCGCGCCGGGATTATGCAGGAAAACCCGGTCCACTCCGGGCACAGCCAATACCACTGAATAGGAAGTGGAGCTTTCCGGATCCACAAGCAGACCTCCGGCGCCATACCGGGCCAGAATATTCCGGATCATCATACCGAAGGCATCGTCGCCTACCTTGCCCATCAGTTTCACGTCACATCCGAGCAGTTTCAGCGCCAGGCCGGTGTTCGCTACGCTTCCGCCGGTATGAACGTCCGCCGCCTCCGTCTGGATCAGTTTTCCCGGAACCAGCAGCGAGGACAGCTGATCATACTGTTTTTCTGCCGGGAAAACCGGTGTGATGTCCAGACAGATATGCCCGGCGGAAATGACTTTCTTCATGTGCACCTCACGCTTTCTGCAAGATTGGCGGCCGTCCGGACCGGGCAGCCGCCAAAGCAATCATCCTGTTACTGGATTCCCATAAGCAGATTCATGGTGTACATTTCAAGCTGCTCAAATTTCAGATCGGCAATCAGCTTGTTCGCATAGTCATAATCATACCGGGCAACCTTATCTTCCAGCGCACGGAAAACTGCCAGGCTGTTCTTCAGATGCTCATAACCGTCTTCATCAGAGGTGGTGCGCATTGCTTTTACATCGAGGCCCACATATTCGCCCCTGGAACCGTAATTGTTCTCCACCAGCACTTTTACCTGGTTAAAGGCCTGGCGCAGGTTTTCCACACCGAATGTCTTGTCCTGGTCGTAACGGATTCCGTTCTGGTCGTTCAGGTGAACAGTAAACAGCTTATCAAAAGCAAGGGCAAATCCGATTTCATTGGCAGGATCCAGTCCCGCAAGGATTGCGTGCGCGGATTCCAGGTTTCCGCCGACCCGTTTGGGATCGATCGTGGCGGCAGAAATGGCCATCACATGCCCCATGGTGCCGCAGATCGAGCGGTCAATGGGCTCGTTGGGCTTGGGCTCGATACAGACACGGATCTTCGGATCGTATTCCAGCATTTTATTGATGGCGTCCACCAGCTGTCTGGTCGCCCAGACAGGGCTTTTGCTCTCGGCGCAGAGGGTTCCTTCCCGGGCCAGCCAGAGAACGATCAGGTCGGTACCCAGTTCGTTCGCGATGTCAATGGATCGACAGGCGCGCCACAGGGCAAACTCCCGATCTTCCTTCCGGGTGCTCATGAAACCGCCGTCCTTTGTATGGGGATCCATCCACAGGCGGGGAGCCACGAATTCAGCAGCCAGGCCATATTTATCCAGCAGCTTTTTCACGCCGCGGGCATATTCTTTGATTTCCTCTTCCGTCATGTTATTCATATCCGGAACCGCATCGTCATCATGGAACTGAACCGCGGAGAATCCCAGTTCGGCAAATTTCGCGAATTTTGTCTCCAGGTCGATTGGCTGACGGGTTTCCGGACCATAGGAATCCGTTCCGGTATGAACGTTCCAGGGGCCTACTGAAAACTTGAATTTGCTCATTTGATTGATCCTCCGTTTTTTATTCCGGGATTCTCTCCCTTTATATATAGAATAGCATTATCCGGAACAATAATCTCGGATCATTTTGTCCAAAACACCATGACAAATTTGCTTTTCTGCATTATACTGACCCCAGATGAACATACGGGCGGTGACAGCGTATGCAATATGAGTATGAGTTAATCCCTCATGACTATGGAGAGTATCACCTTTTTCTGGTGGAATTGTTGTACAGAACTCCTCATATGCACCGGGACTTTGAGCTGAGCTGGATCCTGGACGGAGAGACGGAGGTCAGCTTCGGCCCGGAAAAACTTATACTGAAGAAGAACGATCTGTTCATCGCAAACCCTTATGATATCCATGAACTGCATTCGGTGTCTCCCGCGCTGATCCTTTCGCTTCAGGTTTCTCCGGCTTTCTTTATGCCTTTCTTCAGCGGAATCGAACACCTGGTATTTCCGGATCATCGGTTTTCGACTGAGGCTGCTTCATCCGTAAGGACTCTGCTTTATCAGATCGCAATCAATTATGTAAAAAAAGAGCCCATGTATGAGCTGTTATGCGCTTCTGCCATCAATCAGCTCTTCTATCGGCTCTTCTCAGATCTTCCCTTTTCCAGCAGAACGAACAAAGAGCTGCTTCAATCCAGAAAAAAAGGTGATCTCATGGTGAAAATCGTGGATTATATTGATACTCACAGCAGCGAGAAACTGCTTCTCTCAGATATCGCAGAAAACGAAAATATAAATCTGTACTATCTGTCACACCTATTCAAAAACAGTTTCGGCATGCCCTTTCAGGAATATCTTTCCAGAGTCCGCTGTGAAAAAGCGCGAAAGCAACTGATCCTGACAGATCTTTCTCTGCTGGATATCTGTATCGGCTGCGGTTTTTCCGATCCGAAATACTTCAATCGCGATTTCCGGCGGCAATACGGCTGTACTCCCAGGCAATACAGGCAGCAGCTGTCCACCGCTGACCAGCAGGCAGAGAAAGCCCAGACCCTGACCGTACAGGATTTTCTGGATTCGGAAAACAGTCTGGAAATTCTGGAAAACAGTCATCTTTCCTTCAATGAACCGTCAGAATCCGAAATCCGGAGTCATGAGCATGCTGTTTGAACCGGAAGAAACCGCCGCCGGCAGGAACGCCGATTCTTTTCACGGAGGGCTGTTATGAAACTGATTATTGCAAGCAATAACAAAGGGAAGATCCGGGAATACAAGGACATTTTTGAACCCCTCGGTTTCCGGGTTTTCTCCCAGAGCGAGGAGAACATCCGCCTTGAGGTGGAGGAAACCGGATCCACCTTCGAGCAGAACGCCATCCTGAAAGCGCGGGCCATCTATGAACTGGCCCATTGCTGTGTTGTTTCGGATGACAGCGGCCTGGAAGTGGAAGCCCTGGGCGGAGAACCGGGTCTCTATTCCGCGCGTTACAAGGGCCTTGAAACAGAGCATGAACGAAGGCTCGCCGTTCTGAAAGGGCTGGAAGGTTCGGATAACCGAAGGGCCCGTTTTGTCACCTGCATCTGTTTTATCGACGAAACCGGGGAGGAGCATCTTTTCACCGGCGTCTGGAACGGAGAGATCGCCCTCAGAGAAGAAGGTACAAACGGCTTCGGCTATGATCCGATCTTCATTTCGGAGGACGGAAACGGCAAAACAACGGCCAGCCTGCCGCTCTCGTTCAAGGAAACCTATTCCCACAGAGCAAAGGCCGTCCGCCGGTTGATCTCCTGGCTTCAGTCACGGAAAGACTGCTGAGACACATGACTATGGGCGGGGTGTATCGTAAAGCAACGATTGACCGGCGAGGAGGAAAGCAGCGCCATGGTTTATTACGAAGATGAAAAACTGGTCATCCGCAATATGGAAGAAACGGACGGGCCGGTTTTTGTAAAAGAATTGACTGCCCAGGGATGGCATCCGGATCCGGCCGGCTATATGTCAAGGCTGAATGATCAGTCTGAAGAAAAATGCACTGCCCTGACGGCAGTATATGAGGGATGTCCCGCGGGGTATGTATATGTCTATCTGCATGCGGATGACGGCCCGTTTAAAGAAAAGGGCTGGCCGATCATCATTGATTTTAACGTGCTGAAGAAATATCAGAGAAAAGGCATCGGGAACAGACTGATGGATGTTGCGGAACAGGTTGCGGTTCAGTATGCGGATACGGTCTGTCTTGGCGTCGGTGTATGCGACAGCTATGGTACCGCACAGCGGATGTATGTCAGGCGTGGATATATTCCGGACGGTTCCGGCGTCTGGTACCGGGGCAAACAGTGTATCCAGTATGAAACGGTCTGCACCGTGGATGACGATCTGATCCTGTATTTTTACAAACAGCTGCAATGTCTGTCATGACAGGACGAGCCATTCCTCGTTCAGGCATGATCTTCAGTTTTACAGTCAGGGAGGAATACGCAATATGGCATCAAGCAGAGAATACCTGGATTTCATCCTGGAGCAGCTTTCCGGTCTGGAGAACATTGCCTGTCGGACGATGATGGGTGAATTCATCCTCTATTACCGCGGCAGGATTATCGGCGGTATTTATGATGACCGTTTCCTGGTCAAGCCCACGAAATCCGCCATGAAGATGATGCCGGATGCAGACCGGGAGATCCCCTATGAAGGCGCGAAGGAAATGCTGCTCGTGGATAATGTGGATAACCGGGAATTCCTGACGGAACTGCTGACAGCCATGTACGACGAGCTGCCGGAGCCGAAGAAAAAGAAGTGACGGACTCTTCTGAAACAACTCTCCGTTTACAATTCCATATTTTTCTATCTGAAAGGGAATAACAGACAGTATCTTTCGAAAGCGATTCTGTATTTCGTTATTTACGGATGATATGCTTTGTTCACGGTGAGAAGCTCACCGGAATTGTTGAAAGGGAGAGAAAGCCAATGCTTCGCCTGCTGGGAATCCTTACGCTGGGGAATCTGCTGTTCGGAGGACGGCATCATCGCCGTGCGCTGGGCAGGGGGCTGTTGTTCGGTGCCCTGCTCGGATACCTGGCGAACAGGGATTTTGACGCGGACCGTGTGGCTGAAGATATCCGGGAAAAGGCAAGAAAAGCGAAAAGAACAGCCCGGGATGCGGTGAAAGCCGCGAAGCGTGAGATCCGGAAAGCAGAACTCGACCGGCGAACTGCCGAGATTCATGAGAAAGCCGATGCCCGGAGAGCGGAGCGCGAGGAACGCCTGGATGCCATTCGCGCGGAGATTGAAGCCCGGAAAGCCCGGAGGGAAGAAGTCCGGAAGGCCGGGAGTGAACAGATCGCGAAGCAGATCTATGCGTTGCCGGTTTCCGGAACAAATGAGGCAAAGGTCATCCGTGAACTGACGGAAGACCTGGAACGTGACGCCCGTACAGCCGCGATAGCAGCCGATGTTCCGACCATTGATTTCCCCGAAGGGGACGGGAAGTACGATTCCTCCGGGAAATACGGGTATGTGCAATAAAACGCGGAGACGGAGGTGGCGGATATGCTGGTGATTGCAATCATGATCGGACTGGTGATCGGATCGCTGGTGCTCAGGGGGAAGCCCCTGCCGGCAGCAGCTGCCACAGAGGGGATCGAACCCCCGGTAAAGAAGGTTCATGCCTCCGTGGACGGAAAACCGGTGTATTCCTATGTGCAGGAATAAGGTGCTGTAATTGGTGAGCAAAAACGAAAAGAACGGGTCTACAGGGCAATCCGGAACAGGGGGTAAAGACGATGGCAAAGATGGAAAGGATTCTCCAGGGTAATTTCAATGAAATCCTGGACAGGATCGAACAAGGGATCATACGCGGCAGTTTATCTGCTTCGCTGGAGGACAGCAGTGATTTCGTGAGCGGTTCATCCCGCTGCTCAGTTCGTGTGTTTGAACGCTACAGCGCGCTTGGATCAAACCGCGTTTCCCTGAGCGTGACCCTGTTTGAAGCGGCGGACGGAACGATCCATCTCAGCGCAATCACTTCAGGCGGTTCCCAAGCCATGTTCTTCAAAATCAACACATTCGGGGAACAGGCATTTCTGGATAAACTGGAAGCGGTTCTGTAGGCAGTCATATGATCGTGGATGACAAGGAGTCATTGATCATGGCTGACCCGAAACAAAATCTTGAGTTCCCATCCTCCCCGCCGGTTTTCGGCGGGGATTTCCCATTCCATACGACAGACTGTGTTTCCGTATCAATCCCGGTGGACAATTCGCCGGTCAATTGGATATAATGCATCAGAAAAGCAATCTGCCGTGTGCAGACTGCCCGGAAAGGATTCCGGCCGCGGAGACGGCTGAAAGGTGTTGCGGATGACGCTTCGCAAGGGCGACTTCTCCCGGGGAAAGGTGTCCGGGAATATTCTCAGGCTCGGCCTGCCGATGATGCTGGCCGAGCTTGTCCACGTGCTTTACAGCATTGTGGACAGGATGTATATCGGCCGTATGCCGGGGGGCGGAACGATTGCACTGACAGGCCTGGGGGTCTGTTTTCCGCTGATCACGCTGATCGGAGCGTTTGCAAACCTCTGCAGCACCGGCGGCGCAACGCTGGCGACCATTGCCCGGGGCGAGAACTGTGATGATAAAGCCGAGCGGATCATGGGCACGGCTTTCACGATGCTGCTGATCATCGGTGTGTTTCTTTCGGTGGTGCTCTATGCGGCAGCGCCGGGAATCCTGCGGCTGCTTGGCGGAGATGATGAAACGCTTCCTTCCGCACTCGCGTATTTCCGGATTTATGTGCTCGGTACGGTACCGGTCCTGATCAGCCTGGGGATGAATCCGTTTATCAACGCCCAAGGCTTTCCGCGGACCGGGATGGTGACGGTGATCATCGGCGCGGCGCTGAATATCGTTCTGGATTATCTGATGATTTATACCTTCCATATGGGAATTGCCGGCGCAGCACTTGCAACGGTGGTTTCCCAGACCGTGAGCGCGGTCTGGGTGCTGGCGTTCCTGCGGAGCCGGCACGCGCCGCTGCGGCTCAGGCGCCTGCTGATTGACCGCGCGCAGCTGCGCAGTATTGTGAAACTGGGGCTGACCGGTTTCACGTTCAGGGTGACCAACAGCCTGACCCAGGCGCTCGTCAACATTATGCTGAAAGCATGGGGCGGCGCAGCGAGCACGCTGTATATCGGTGCCATGAGCCTGATCAACTCCATCCGCGAAATCATCAGCCTGCCCAACGGCGGGGTGGTTGCCGGCGGGCAAAGCGTAATGAGCTACAATTACGGCGCGAAACAGTACCGCCGGGTAGCGGAATGTATCCGCTTTATCTTCCTGTGCGGACTCTTCGTCAATATCGCGATGTGGGCGCTGATCATGTTCGCTCCGCGCCTGGTGATCAGCCTGTTCACAACGGACGGGGAACTGATCGGAAAAACGGTTGAATGCGCCCGGATCTATTTCGGCGCGTTCCCCTTTATGGCGCTCCAGCAGACGGGGCAGACCACCTTTGTGGCACTGAACCGGCCGAAACAGGCGCTCATTTTTTCCATGCTGCGCAAGGTGGTGCTGGTAGCGCCGCTGACGCTGCTGCTCCCGGGAGCAGGCCTGGGTGTGAACGGGGTGTTCTGGGCGGAACTGATCAGCCAGGTGACCGGCGCCTCCCTCTGCTTTATCACGATGTATATGCTGATCTGGCGGGAGATGAAGGCCGCAGAGAACTGAAGCGGAACGCCGCGCCCGGCATCCGCGCGCCGCAGCTCCATGGTATCCTTTACAGGATATTTGATGCGATTTATCGAAAGACTGTTTTCGATATTCATTACCGAGGAGGATATTTATGAGATTCGAGGCAAAGAGTTACACGGATAAAAACGGAAACCCGTTTATTCTCCGGAATGCTGAGTTAAGTGATGCTTCCGATCTGATCAGATACCTGAAAGTCGTTGCTGAAGAAACCCCCTGGATGATTCGCGAACCGGAGGAGGTTTCATTGACGGAAGAGCAGGAACGGGAATTCCTGCAGGGCAGGATTGACGCGGAAAGAGAACTCATGCTGGTGGCAATTGTTGACGGCAAACATGCCGGAAACTGTTCGCTGATGCGTGTGGGGGGACTCAGCAGGTACCGGCACAGATGTGATTTGGGGATCGCATTGTACCAGGAGTACTGCGGCAGGGGGATCGGGAAAGTGATGCTCGAAACCATCCTTGAAGTGGCCCGGAAACTGGGGTATGAGCAGGCAGAGCTTGAAGTCATCGCAGGAAACGATCAGGCCATTGCCCTGTATGAAAAACTGGGATTCAGGAAATACGGCACTTTCCCTGACAATATGAAATACAAAGACGGAAGCTATGCGGATGCCTACTGGATGATGAAAAAGCTCTGAGTGAACGTCGATGGAGGAAATTCGTCAGTGTACAGATATATGCGCATTCAGGGAAGATGGTTTGAAGCACGGAAAGCATGTTTTCCTTGACTGCATAAAGCGTACCTGCGGCAGAACGTATTCTTCCGGCGGGATGAACAGGGAAACCCGATCCGGAAGGATACCTATGTGTAATTGGGTGGATGTCTGCAAGGATTCGATACAGAACCATATTGATACGGAATAAGCATGGAATTCTGTAGCGAATGCCCGTATGCTGTATGGCAAAAGACAGAAGGGAGAGACCGGCAATATGGTATTCACAGGCGTATCCAAAGTATTTTCAACAGAAAATGGGGCTCAGTATGAAACAATCGGGGCATTCTGGGACGGGATGTCAGAAAAATACGGGCTGGAGAATCTGAGAGGGCTCGGGTATAACTGGACAGATAACAGCATCGAGTATGTGATCGGGCTGAAAGACGGGATCATTGATCAGGCAAATTGTGAGGTTGAACTGCCTGATGACGACTGGATAACCGTCTGCGGAAAGACCGCTGAGCTGAGCCGGATTTATAATCAGATTTATGAGGACGGCAGCCTGACGTATGAAATCGAAACGTTCACGGAGGCAGGAGACTGCGAGATCAGGTATTACAGATCCGGGAAGGAATAATGAGCCATGAATGATAATTCCTTCAAAATAAATGACCACGACGGGATCCTGCCGCCTTCGATAGAAGCCATCCTTGGCAGGCAGAACGGGAAAACGGACGGACTTGGAAAATCAGGAGCCCGGGTATTGCTTTTTGATGATTATGTGCTGAAAATCCGTCCCGCGGAAGGCCGGGATATCGCGGATGTTCAGATCCTGCAGTGGTTTGCCGGAAAAGCACCTGTTCCGCAGGTGGCTGCCCATGAGGTGTGGAATGGCCGGGACTGGCTGCTTATGACGCGCATTCAGGGAAAGGAACTGTGCAAACCCGATATTATGAATCAACCTGCCCTGTTGCTTGACTGTATGGCTGAAGCGCTGCATATTCTGTGGTCGATTCCCGTTTGTGACTGCCCGTTTGAGAGGACGGTGGCCGGCAACCTCTCCCATGCCGAAAAGGCAATCAGGACAGGACATTTTGATCCTTCCGACTGCGAACCGGAAACCTTCGGCCCGGGCGGGTTTGAAAACCCGCAGGCTCTCCTGGACTGGCTGAAAAGCCATCAGCCAACGCAGGACCGTGTGGTAACACATGGGGATTTCTGCCTGCCGAACCTCTTCACAGACGGGAAAAAATTTACGGGATTTATTGACGTGGGCAATGCCGGCGCCGGTGACCGCTGGATGGATCTGGCGCTGGGCTGGCGGAGCCTGAAACACAACAGCGACGGGCACTACGGAAAAATTTATCCGAACATTCATCCGGACGACCTGTTCCTGGCAGCCGGAATACCGAAAGATGAAGAAAAACTCAGGTACTACATTCTGCTTGATGAATTGAACTGAAAACGGAGAAGATACGAACGATCAACAGTGGGCATACCATTCCGGTTGCCGGATAAAAAATGAAGACGCAGCATGTGATCGCTGCGCCTCATTTGTTTGCTTCATGGCCGGTCACAGAATACCCTGATCGCCCGGCTGGCAAACACTGCCGTCCCTTCCCCGCCACAGCGGTCGATGTTGTCCGTCATCTCGCCTCCGGCAGCATACATCTGCCCGAGTCCGGAAAGGATCCGGTCGGTGCAGGTATAGTAGTGGGCTGAGATGAAATCCTGCAGTTTCCGGACCAGCGCCCGGGCTTCCGCCGAGGCGGGGTCCCCGTTCCGGATCGCGCCGAATTCGGCAAAAATGTCCATCATCTGCCTGTTCACTTCCATCATTTCCGCTTTGGATTTTCCTTTGGTTTTCTGTTCAAATTCCTGATACGCCGGGGTCTCCCCCCAGGTCTCTTTTGCCTTCGCGGCATATTCATCCATCTTCTTTGAGTCAAAGGCCGAGAAATCCATATTCGCTTTCGCTCCTGTTGTTTTGATCTCACGGGCAAGGCAAATCAGGTTGTCCAGGTGCTCCTTTTTCATTTCAAGCAGCGTGATCTGCTGATCCAGCGCTTTCCGCCGGTCAAAGGAAGGACTCTGGATGATCCGCCGGATATCTTTCAGCGGGAATTCCAGTTCCCGGAACAGGAGGATCTGCTGAAGGGTCTCCAGGGCTGCATCGTCATACAGCCTGTAGCCTGCATCGGTATATTCCGCCGGATGCAAAAGGCCGATCCTGTCATAGTACTGCAGGGTGCGTATACTCACCCCTGTCAGCCGGCTCACCTCATGGACCGTCATCATGGCGCCTGCCTCCTTCCCTCGTGGTCATCTTATCATAAAGTATGACGTAACGTCAGAGTCAAGGCCTTTTTTGTTTTGCTGAAAGATCAGTCTTTCAGGAAATCGCCGATATCTCCGAGCAGTTTCCCGATGCTGTGGTATTTGCCTGAATAGATGACCGGATCCAGGACGGTCAGGTCGACGTCAAACGTATCCCGGCACACAAGCCGTTCGTCCATCTGGATGTTCCGGATGCGGCAGAAAAACGTCGTGGAATCACCGGTTTCCACCGTCTTTTCCACTTCGCATTCATAGACCCACCTGCTTTCATCCAGCACCGGCACATCCAGGACTTCTCCGCGGCTGACGGCATAGGAAATGCCGTCCTTTTTTCCGTCTTTGGCATGGTGCGAACCAAAATAGTCCATTAAAGGCAGCATATCCGTGCTGACCAGGTTCGCGCTGAATATGCCCGTCCGCAGGACATTCTGCTTTGTCATCTTGGACCCGAACATGCTGATCACCAGCAGGTATCCGTCCCCTTCCTCATGGGTGACGCTGACCCAGGTGATCGGCGCGAAATTCTCAGAACCGTCTTCATTGCTGGTCCCGATGATAAAAGACGGCTGTACGCACATTGAAAAGACCGGATTAACCGATCTTCTCTTCGTCTTTTCCACGATGGTCCTCCTTTATGGCCGGATCAGCCACTGGTCCATGGCTGCCCCCGCGTCCTCATTCGGGCGCTCCCTGAATCCGAATTTCTCGTAGAAGGGTTCCTTCCCCCTGGAGGAATTGAGTGTCAGTTTCACTTTATATCCGGGCTTCATGGTATCCCTGATCCTCTGGATGACGGTCTCCACCAGCTTCCGGCCGATCCCCTGCCCCTGATACGCGGGATCCACGACCAGGTCAGAGAGAAACGCAACATATCCGCCATCCCAGAGCAGGCGGACAACGCCGATCGCCTTTTCATCCTCCCGGACACAGATCACGAAATACGCGTTCTCCACGCAGGCTTTTGCTTCCTCGATCGGAAATTCCATCCAGCCGACTTTCCTGCGCAGTTCCATATACTCTTCCGGGGTGATCCGGTCTGTGTATTGAATCATATGCTTCCCTCCCGTTATCCCTCATTATCCCAGATCCCGCAATGACTGGCAAGCGAAAAATCACTTGAAGCAGCCGATCGGTCGCGGTAGAATATGAACTGACAGTCATGTATTTTGCACAGGAAGCGGGAAAACGCCGGGGCAGGCGGAAGCCTTCAGCCGGCATTTCGTGATAGTATACGGACAAACAGGAGAGGACAGAATTTCATGACAGAACTCAGGGCAATCACGGAGAAGAACTTCCTGGATGCCTTCCGCCTCCGGCTGGCGCCGGGGCAGGAGGATTTTGTTTCCCACCCGATCCGGAGCCTCGCGCAGGCCTATGTCTACCGGGACCAGTGCCAGCCCTTCGGGATCTACGCGGAAGGAAAAATGATCGGGTATGTCATGGTCATCTATGACCGGGATATCCCCGAGTATGACATCTGGCATATGATGATTGACGAATCCGTCCAGGGGCGCGGCTACGGCAGCGACGCCATGGACCGGGTCATCGAATACATCCGCACGAAGCCCTTCGGCAGCTCGGACCGGGTAGCGCTGACCTGCAACAAAAAGAATCCGGCCGCGAGAAAGCTCTATGAAAGCAAGGGTTTTTCCGCAACCGGCAATGAGGACGAAGACGAAATCGAACTCGCCCTGACAATTTCATCGTAGTATACAGCATCTGTAATCCACTGATAACAGCAGAGAAAAGAGCAATAATATAGGGGACAGTATATGAAAGCGGTTGATCTGGACAGGGAATGGATGTTTCGCAGGGGCTGGCTGGACAGCTTAACAATGCTTGAAAACACACCGGGGATTCCTGTAAACCTGCCTCATGACGGAATGATCGGAACACCGGTGTCCGCAGACGCCCCCGCCGGAGTGGACATGGGATATTTTTCCGGCGGACTTTCGAACTATATAAAATTCGTTCTTTTCCCGAAAGAATGGGAGAATGAGTGCGTGGGGCTCCTGTTTGACGGAGCGATGATGAACGCGACGGTGGAGATTAACGGAAGCAAAGCTGCTCTTTGCCATAACGGCTATGCCCCGTTCTACTGTGATCTGACAGACTGCGTGACCTTTGGCGAAGAAAACAGGATTACTGTAAACGTCAATACGAGCATGCAGCCTAATTCGAGATGGTACACGGGTTCCGGCCTGTACCGGGGCGTAAAGCTCCTGCATGGTCCAAGAGTGCATATCATTCCTGACGGGATCTATGCATATACAAAGGAAATATCAGACCATTATGCTTTCCTGGAAACCCTGGTCGAGGTGAAAAACGCGGGATTAGGCAACAGGCTCGCGGAAGTTACGGTATCCCTTTTTAGAGAAGGGACGGATATACTGGTAGCGGAAACAAAGCGCGTTATACAGGTATGCCCCGGTGTGACGGAGACGGCCAGGATGGCATTCAGTATAAAGGATCCCCTGCTTTGGGATGCAGACCATCCAAATCTGTATCGTATCAGGGCCGCGGTGAAGGATCTCGGCGCCTACAGGACGCATTTTGTCAGGGAAGAAAGCCCGACGACAGATGAAGCGGAGGTGCTGTTCGGCATCCGTACGGTTACGGCGGATCCCATACGCGGACTCCGGATCAACGGGAAGAGTGTCAAGCTGAAAGGCGGATGCCTGCATCATGATAACGGTCTGCTGGGCGCGGTCACAATGACAAAGATCGAGGAGAGAAAAATCAGAAAACTTAAAGAGGTTGGATTCAACGCGATCCGTACTGCGCACAATCCGCCTTCAGCAGCGCTGATCGAGGCATGCGACAGGATCGGGATGTATGTCTTTGATGAGGCTTTTGACGCCTGGTCCATGGGAAAACGCGCCGGGGATTACAATCAGTTTTTCGCGTCTGACTGGGAACGCGATCTGAGTTCATTCGTCAAAAGGGACAGGACGCATCCCTCTGTGATCATGTGGTCAACGGGCAATGAGATTCCCGAGCGCGGAGGCTTGGGCGGCGGATATGCAAGAGCAACAAGGCTTGCTGAAACCATTCGGTCGCTGGATGGGACAAGGCCTGTCAGCAACGGGATCTGTTCGTTCTGGAGCGGGCTCGATGACGCACTCGCAAAGGGACGCAACCAGGCGCAGAACAGCGGTGAAGACGAAGCTGAAACTCTTTGGGAAAAAGGCACGGAACCTTTTACAAACGGACTGGACGTGGTCGGATATAACTATATGGAAGATCTTTATGAACGGGATCATGAGATGTTTCCGGAACGGGTGATCCTTGGATCGGAAAACTTCCCGAAGGAGATCGGCTACCGCTGGCCGCTGGTTGAGCGCCTGCCTTACGTGATCGGTGATTTCACATGGACAGCATGGGATTACCTCGGAGAGGCGGGGATCGGAAAAGCCGCGTTTTTTGATGCGGATGACCCGGAGGCTCCGAAGCATCCGTGGGATCTGATGCCTCAGGAGACCTCGCCCTATCCCTGGCGGACAGCGAATGACGCTGATTTTGATATCACAGGACGGATGCTGCCGCAGGGAGCATACAGAAGCGTTGTATGGGGAAGCAGGAAGACATATCTGTATTCCATGCACCCCGACACGTATGGGAAAACCGAGCTTGTCAGCATGTGGGGGTTTCCTGCGGTCCTTCCCTGCTGGAACTATCAGGGAGCTGAGGGCGCGCCTGTGGAACTGGTCGTGTTTTCAGGAGCAGAAGAAGTGGAAGTGCTGGTCAATGGGAAAAGCATCGGCAGAAAAAGGGTTTCAACAGAAAAACCGTTGCCCCGCAGCGTCCGTTTCGATACGGTTTACCAGCCGGGCTGCGTTGTCGCAATAAGCTATCAGGACGGAAAGGAAATCAGCCGGGATACGCTCGAAACGACAGGAGCCCCGTCGGGCGTCCGGTTGATCCCGGAACGTTCTGACGCACTTGCGGACGGACACGATCTGATTTATGTTGCGGTCGAGATCGTTGACCGGGACGGACATGTGGTTCCGGACGCGGAGGTGGCGCTGCACGCAAAAGTAACCGGTGCATGCACACTTGCCGGATTTGGTTCCGGCAATCCTGTCACAGAAGAAGACTATACGGATTCCTCTGCTGTCACGTACAGGGGACGTGCCATGGTGATTCTTCGTTCGGGATATGATGAAGGAAAATGCAGCCTGTCAGTCACTGCGGATGGTATCGGAACCGCGGAAGCAGAATTCACGTATTCCCGACGTTCCTGATCGTCATGAGCCCGTGAAATCGTATTTTCGGACGCCCAGCATCCAGGATTTGCAATCTGCGGTTCAACAATCCGTTATGATTCGAAATGGACCATAACGATCGATCAGGATTTGGAGGAGAAAGCGTCTTGATGATCAGACAAAACAGCGGATCCGTCCGGACAAAGGACGGAATCCGCCTCCATTATGACGAGTACGGCGAAGGGGCTCAGGTCATCCTGTCCGCCCAGGCGGGGTTCGCTCCCTGCGGGATGCAGCAGGCTCTGGCCGGGAAGGAATATCATTTTACTGCCTGACGATCCGGGGATTCGCTCCGTCCGATTATGTGACGTATGACTACGGAGAAAGCTGGTACGATCGCTTTGCGGAAGACGTCCTCTGTCTGGCGGACGCCGTCGGGGCAGAAACCTTCAGCTATCTGGGAGCCTCCCATGGCGCAGGGATCGGATGGCATCTGATACTCCTCCATCCGGAAAGGGTCAGGGCGTTTGTCGCCGTCGTCCCCGGACCGCACAGCCTGGCAGAAGGGTTCATGTCCTACCGTCAGATGCTGATGCAGGGATTGATCAAAGCGCCGCCGCCCTTCGATCCTCCGATCGATTCAGATCCGGCCCGGGAACAGCGCCGCGCAAAGCGGGAGGAATGGCTGCGCAGCCTGCCGGAAGCGGATCCGCGGGAGAAAAAGATCGATTACGGACGGCCGCTGATGCGCCTGGGTAACGAGGAAAAACTGCAGGAAGCCCTTCGCGGCATTTCTGTCCCCGTATTGCTTCTCGGCGGGATGGAGGACCCGATCAGCACGCCGGATCTGATGATGCGGACGGCAAAATGCCTGCCCCGCTGCAAAATGATTCTTTATTCCAACTGCGGGCATAACATTGACACAGATCTGACAGAGGAACTGGCAGAGGAAGCCGACCGCTTCCTCCGGCATTCCGCGGCAGACGGAAAGTGGTACGCGCCGGCATGTCCGGGAAACGGCCCTTCATGCATGGGATGAAAGCGGATGAGAACATGCATATCAATCAGAAGCGGAGAAGAAGAAAATGAGCGAATATTCAATCAGGCGGGAAACGCCTGAGGACTACCGGGCCGTGGAAGAACTGACTCGCGAAGCGTTCTGGAACGTCTATAAGCCGGGAGCAGACGAGCATTATTTTATCCATCAGATGCGAAACCATCCTGACTTTATTCCGGAACTTGCCTTTGTGGCAGAACTGGACGGCAGAATCATCGGCAACATCATGTATACCAAAGCGTGGCTTGAAGATGAGACCGGCACGCGAAAAGAGATCCTTTCCTTCGGACCGCTCTGCGTTGCCCGTGAATACCAAAGGCATAAGGTTGGCAGTGCCCTGATTGAACACTCCTTCGGGATAGCCCGCGGGATGGGATATGACGTCAACATCAATTTCGGCAATCCTGGCAACTATGTCAGGCGCGGATTCGTCAGCTGCAAAAAGAAAAACGTCAGCTTCGCCGTGGAGGGAAACTATCCGACAGCGCTGCTGGTCTGCGAACTGGTGCCAAATGCTCTGGACGGCAAAAAATGGATGTATATCCCCAGCACAGCCGCCGACTGCTGCGAGGATACCGCCGCGGTCGAAGCATTTGACGCAGGTTTCCCGCCAAAGGAAAAGAAATGGATGCCAAGCCAGGAGGAATTCTATATCTACAGTCATTCCTCCGTCATCAGATAAGACCAGATAACACCGGGGCGAGGACCTGACCGGGAAAGGAATCACAATGAAAGTCTTTATCGTATACTGCCACCCCTCAGAGGATTCCTTTACCAGTTGTGTCCGGGATGCGTTTATCAGCGGACTCAAAGACGCGGGACATGAATACATTGTTTCGGATCTGTATAAAATGGATTTCAAAACAGACATGACCGAAGCAGAATACCTCAGGGACACCTATTACCGGAATACCCCGGCCCCGGCGGATGACGTGCTTGCCGAACAGGCGAAAATCAACGCATCAGACGTGATCGTATTTATTTACCCGGTGTTCTGGTCAGAAGCTCCCGCCAAACTGGTCGGATGGTTTGACCGGGTGTGGACCTATGGTTTTGCCTATGGTGAAAAGACCATGAAGACCCTGGAGAAAGGACTGATCCTGTGCTCCGCCGGCAATCCCAGAGAGAGGCTGGAAGAATTCGGCATCCTTGACAGCATGAAAAAAGTGATGCTGGGAGACCGGTTGTTTGGCCGTGTAAAACAGGCGGAGTTCGTTGTGTTCGACAATACATCACGGGAATATGAACTGCGTGAAAAGAACTGGGAGCAGCATCTGAAGACCGCCTATGAAAAAGGGAAAAACCTGCTGACTCACCCCTGAAAGGGACAGATCTTCCGGACAAAGCCTTAAATACCTGCCCGCCGGCCTGAACAGAAAACCATAAGAAAATCTGATAAAACGAACCATCAGGTCCTGCCGCTATTCCGGATCGCGGATGGTGTCCAGCGCGTGATTGATCTTCTTTTCATCCTGTTTGTCCAGCCAGTGGCACGACAGCCAGACAAAGACATAGATAATGAAAAAGATTATGGTGACACTGATCCAGCTTTCCACGCTATCATACCACCCGAACAACCAGCCCGCGCCGGCCACGACCGTATACAGCGACAGGCAGTGCAGCGGAACCCTGCGCCAGAAAGTCTTCCGGTCCCACTGATCGCTGTCGCGCAGCAGGATGGTCGGAAGCGAGCAGAGAACCGCTGTCAGGATAATTGAAACAGGATGAAACCACTGAAGGGTAAGATCGTTCCCCGCGAAGTGCTGAATGACCATGTTGATCCCGTTCAGGAACAGGATGGAGGTTGAGATAATCATGCTCTGGACAAACAGCTTTTTGACGATATTCACTGTATTCCGAGCCTCCTTTTGATTTCCTTCACATAGCTTCTGGAGATGATGACGCGCTCATCGTTCAGGAGAACAGCCACCATCCGCCCGCCCGGTTCCGCACTGACGTTCCGGACCTTCCGCAGGTTGACAATCATGGATTTGGAGATCCGGACATAATAGATTCCCAGTTTTTCCTCCAGTTCGTACAGACGGTCCCGGCTCTCGTAACAGTTACCTTTTGTGTAGATATATGTATGCTTGTCCACAGATTCGGCATAGTAGATTTGTGTCAGTTTGCAGAAATAGGTGCTCCGGTCCTTCGTGACCGTGATCCCGCCGGAACCATTTTCAAGCAGATCAATCGCGTTAAGGATATCCGTCGTTTTTTCGGTTGCACGGATCAGCGCGCTTTCCTGCTCCTTCGATTCCACCTGTTCAAACCGGACCCGCATGACATTCTTCCCCTTTGCCGTGTATCATTTGCCGTTTTCAGTGATTATACTACAACCCGCATCCGGTTGGAACCTTGAAAGCCACCCGCGGAAAATGCCGCCCTGAAGCACGGAGACGATGATGAAGAAGATATCGGCAAAGGCAATAAAGACAAAGGATGGCAGCATAATCCTCGTATACTTTTTCCCGGCGTCTGTCCCCCTGTTGATGTGAACCGCCAGGCGGATGCCGAACGCGATGATCCCGCATGCGAGAATTACCAGCCCGAGCAGGCTTTTCCCGAAAGAAAGGACCGCATCCAGGACATCCCCGCCCTGAACGGCACTAAGCAGCACATTCAGCAGCATCAGTCCGAACATGACCGTGATCATGATCCGCTCCACATTCAGCATGACCCCTCCGCCGATGCCGATCCCACCACACCATGTCAATCCGCTGCGCGCGCAGAAATTCTCCATCACCTGCATCAGGGGTTCATTCTGTTTCCCCTCAATAAAGCCGTTATTGGCGATCACGTAAACCTTCAGCCGGAGGCCGTTTCCCCTGCAGAGCTCTTCCATTTCCTGCATAAAAGGCAGCATATGCGAAGGAATGCTGTCAACATAAAGCGGAGTGACAAAGACCACTTTTCCGGCACCCTTCAGGGCCTGCAGGATGGCCGGATAATCCGCGGGCGTCCGCAGATGAAAGTATTCTTTCTTTCCCCGGATCAGCACACCGGCACATTTCATCAGAAAACCCGATACGCTCAGTTTCTGCTTCGGGCTGCAATTAATCAGCACTGTCTTTTCCATCATGCCGTCCTCCCTGCTTCTTCCGCGTCCGCGCAGAATGTGATGCTGTATTCCCTGAATCCCATATTGATCGCATTCCGCTCTGCCATCAGCTGCCAGGTATTTTTTTCAGCGTCGGTCAGGCTGCCGTAAACAATGAGATGAAGACGGTTTCGCTTTCCGTAGCGGAGCGTGTGGTGCATCTGTCCTTTCCGGTAGGTGCTGAAAGGAGTGGAAGTCGCGATGCTCCTGTCCAGGATGTTTTTTACCGCCTGGCTGTATGAACCGTACCGGTTTTCGGTGATGATGGTCAGGTCATCGCTTGTTCCGAGTACCCTGCAGGCCTGGTGAAGGACGTCCTTCATGGCGCAGGAGGCAGGATGCTTTGTCCAGCATTTGAAGCATCCCTGGCAGGGCGCGTACCGGCCGTCCGCACAGACAACCCGGTCCGTGGAAGCAAGAATCTTTTCATTCTGCTCTTTTCCAAGATCATGGATAACCGTTTTCATGGTGCAGCCTTCCTTTCAGTCCTTCGGTGATCGCAGATCAAATTATCCATAAACCGGCATAAAACTCAATATCTCCGCGACCAGGATGCACTCAGGCGCGACCAAGATGCATTCCTGTGGATTCATCTGACCGGGATCGGATTTCCCTGACTTCAGCAAAAAAACGCTGATCCGGTTTGAATCAGCGTTGTGCATGGGTAATGTTTCCGAGTATTCCGGCCAACCGTTGCCTGACAAGGGGGATCATGCTTCAGTCACCATTAACGCCGCGTATGTAATCTTCCTTTGGAATCATCGGGCTTTCCAGACCCGCGATTGTTTCCGGTGACAACGCAAGAGATAACGCGTATTCTTCACCGGCCTTTTCAAACCTGTCAAGCAGCGGATCCTCAACGACGGACGCGGCAGGAATGTTCAGCAAAGGCGTTTCGGGAATGCAAACCATATCCGGGCCATGAAAACACACATTACACATCGCCTTCAATCCGTCGAAGTTGCCTTCCCAGTCCGGGAAGCCGCAACCGCAGATGATCAGTGTATGCAGTTTTGAAAAATCTGCCAGCGCCTCATGGTGAACCGTTCCGTCATCTTCCTGAACCATTTTCATTTTGACAAGCGGTATCGTCCTGTCCAGTACAGCTTTCAGATGTGACGGCATTGCATAACAGTAAAGCGGGAAACTCCATATCACCAGGTCTGCATTCCGGTACAGATCCAGGATTTCATTCTGATCATCCTTAATCACACAATGTCCGTCCATTTTTGACCAGCATCCGAAGCATCCCCGGCAGGGAGATATATGCTTGTCAATCACATTGACGACAGAGATCTCGTGTTTGCCGTCTTTGTTCAGGCCCTTCAGGAACCGTTCCGTCAGGCGGAATGTATCGCTTTTCTTTTTCGGACTTCCGTTCAAAACCAAAACTCGCATGATTCAGATACTCCCTTCCGAATGATCAGCAGATCTCAAAACTCAAAAGTCGACAGAAAAATCCTCGGTCTTCAGATCACGGTAATACCGTCCCTTTTCGGCGGTAAACTTCAGAACACAGTAATCCGGATCAGTGATGCCCTGCTTATAGAAGATCGTATCGCCCTTTCGCCAGATCATGTTCCTGGTTTCCCGGTCTGTCAGGACCTCCATGATTCCTTTCAGCATAA
This sequence comes from uncultured Eubacteriales bacterium, assembly GCA_902793605.1. GTDB lineage: Bacteria > Bacillota > Clostridia > Christensenellales > Aristaeellaceae > Aristaeella. Next base: position 125,401 of record CADBEB010000002.1, on the reverse strand, counting down.
CCCCTTCATACCGGATCAAACCCTTGTGGCAGAAATAGATACTGGCCTTTGGATTCTCCAGGTATTGGCACACTCTCATGGATGACGTATTGGTTGAAAACCAGAATTCTTTCAACCCGTTTCTCTTCCGTGGCTTCAGCATTGCCTTGACATTCGGGAAACCATCCTGATCCACAGAGCAGACAAAACTGACCTTTTGTCTGCTGATAAACCTTTCAATCTCTTTCCTGTCCATATCCCGTTACACTCCCAGGAACTTTTTCAAAGTGTTTTGTTGTTATCCGGTTCATTATAACAGAAACCCGAATGATGGGAAACAATCCGCAATGAAAACGGCACGGTGCATCCGCACCGTGCCGCAAGTAAAATAACCGTCTGTTACGCAGCGTCCTCCGCCTGCTCTTTCGTCAGGTTTTCCTCACAGAACAACGTAATGACGTTCCTGATCATTTCTTCGCCGGCATCAGTCGGGAACCCGGCAGCCAGCCAGTAAGCATAGGGTCCCTCATTATACTTGGCAAGGTTTTCCTTGTCGCTGCCATAGCGGAACTCCAGGTGATAAGTGGTCGCAGGAGTATCGGCCATCATATAGAAATACCTGAATTCCCCGGCATCTTCATCCGCCGTCTCAAACAGGTACCCGTCCATCATACCGGCCAGGGACAAGTGGCCGGTATACGTATATTCATGGCTGAATACCGTTTCACCCTTTTCATTAACGCCGCTGATGGTCATTCCGTCAAAGGTGATCCGGTAAACGCCGTTAATGAACAGGCAGTCAAACTGTGCGCCGTTGGATCCATCGCCAAATGCGTCAATGGCTTCCTGACCATAGATCGTTCCGTTGCAGGCGCTCTTCAGCATTTCGGCGGCCGCAGGCGCCGCTTCCTCTCCCAATGCCGCAATGCACGGGTCAAGCCAGATCTGGTCATATTCCGGTTTCGTGATCACCGGGAACAGGGGTTCATACGTTCCTTTGATGCTGTCCATAAAGGCAGCCGCCTCCGCGGAATCATCCGCAGTTTCCGCCATGCCGAACGCGGCGGTCATCATCAGGAGACAAAGGGTCAGTACCAGGGCAAGTGTTTTCTTCATATTGCCATTCATCCTTTCTGTCGTGCCGTTTTTCAAATCAGCCGCACTCCGGTACATTCCAAAACCAAAGGTCAGCCTCAACGGCGGTTAGTTATTACTAACGAATAATAACAGGGGCAGAAATCGCTGTCAAGCAAATGGTTATTTCGGTCAAAAACAGACATCCTTTTCCTTGACAACAGCTATACTCCATATCAAATGTGCATGGCACTCACAAAAAACAGATGAAAAACAGGATTTCATATTGACGGCAGGAGAGCCGTCTGATATACTGTCTATGGTTAGTTGATACTAACACTTGAACCGATATCAATCGGGACAAGCCATCCCGAATGATATACAAGACACCTTACCTCCAAAGAAGCGGAATGCCTATGCGTACAGGCATTCCGTTTTCTGTTTGGTTTTATCTTATGAGCAGACCCGAGATAGCAGCCAGACTTTCATCAGACAGATCATGCTCCATCTTGCAGGCGTCTTTCGCGGCTATTTTTTCATCCACTCCCAGCTGAACAAGAAAGCCTTTGAGTATTTTATACCGGTCATAGAACTGCCTGGCAATCGAAAAGCCCTTGTCTGTCAGATAGACAGGACTTCGATTGTTCATCATGATGCAGCCGTTCTGCTTCAGCTTTTTCATTGCAATGGAAACGGAAGGCTTTGATACTCCCATGCTGTCGGCAATATCCTTTGAGCGTGCATATCCTTTTGTTTCAAGAAGAATGAGTATTTGTTTCAGATAGTTCTCCAAAGCTTCACATTCTCCCATCTTCCATGCACTCCTTATTCCAGCGTTCCGTTATTCATATGATATATCCGATCCGCATATGCCTCCGCATCTGTTTCATGGCTGACCACCAGCACGGTTTTTCCTGCTTTTGCGGCCTGCTGAAACGCAGTCAGAACAACTGTTGTATTGTCATCATCCAGATCTCCTGTTGGTTCGTCCGCCAGGATCACTTCTGGGCTTGCGGTCAGCGTACGGGCGATCGCCATCCGCCGAAGCTCTCCTCCGGAGAGTTCTGCCGGCAGAGCATTCCTTAAACCGGAAATACCAAGCACTTCCATCCAGTTTTCCGCTTCTTCCGTCTGCGGTGCTCCCCCATACAAAATCCCCGGCAGAAGGATATTTTCATATACAGACAGCGTATCAACAGAACTCCGTCCCTGGGGAATAACGCTGATCCTTTTATTGCGCAGCCCGGATAAATCCTTATCCTCCAGCGCATAGAGATCTGTTTTATCCAGATATACCCTGCCTTCAGACGGGATGAGCAACCCGGCAAGCATATTCAGTAAAGTCGTCTTTCCGGACCCGCTTTTTCCATTCAGGACGGTGAACGTTCCGCTTTCCAATGTCAGCGAAACCGAACGGACCGCCTCAAAGTAATTGGCTTCTCCATGTTTCCGGAAGTAGCGCCGGGAAATACCCTCTGCTCTCAACTGCATCTCATGCGCCCTCCCTCAACGTTGTTCCCGGATCTACCCGGCTCAGTGCGGACGCGGTCCTGGCGCTTGCCACACAGCCAGCCAAAATGGTAACCGCAATCGCAATGCACGCATACAGAATAACGTTTCCTCCATCAGGGGTCAGATAAGGCAGTTTTAAGCTGGTTTCAATCAGCGTAGTAAAGGGGAATACCAGAACCGCACCCACCGCCGTGCCGCAAAGCGCACCGGTGAGACTGCACAGTGCGGCTTCCTTCAGGATCATGCCGGACAGCATCTTCCGGCTCATCCCCAGCAAACGATATACCGCCAGCTCCCGCCGCCGCTCATTGACCATCATCGAAAAAACAATCAACAGAATGATCAGCGCCAATACCCATACTGCAATGATCAGAACAGCGATTGTCCGGGATACGCCACTCAGGCTGTCAGCCACTTCCGTTATCATTCCGGCAGTACGGATTGCGGTTGCTTTTCGTATATGTCCGTTCAGTCGGTTATTGACTACTCCGGGATCTGCACCGGGAAGGACTTTGACATAGATGGCGGAAACCACATCCGAATCATTTCCTGTATCGATTTTATGGGAGATTCCTTTCTCTTCCGCTGCCTGGAGCAATATGTGGATTGTGTTCATGTTGCAGTAAACGGCGGTATCCAGGCCGGTACCGGTTGACGCCAGTTTAGCCGCAACCCGGCAGCTGCGGTCATATATACGGAAGTTGTTTCCCACATCCGTTTCAACCCGGCAGCCAACCACGACCTCCATATCACTCAGAGGCCGGTTCAGGCTTTCGGAGATCCATGGCTGCACCACAAAATCATTTTCCGGATCAAAACCGATGATTTGAACTTTAACGGAACAGCAATCTGCTTTCATGGAAGACAGAAAAACCTGAGCAGAGGCCCTTCCGACACCTTCCGTCTCCTGAACCTTCTTCAACGCTGAAGCATCCATATAAAAGGTTCCGATCGTTCCCTGCAAAAGAAGGTTTTTCATGCTGACCTTCGATTCCGCCTCGGCCGGAACGACAATAATATCCGCTCCAAGGCGGTTTTCCATGCTGTCCAGCCCGTGCCGCAAGGAAGAAACAACAATCGTCCCGCAGAAAACGGAAATCGCCAGGAAAGCTGTCAGAAGAATCAGAGCCGTTGTTCTTCCCGGTCTCCGGGTCAGATTCCGGATCATCAGCGAAAAATGCTTCATGCCCTTTCTCTCCTGATTCGGTTCCGTTCAACAATAATTCCACACACAGAAACGATCAGTTCAGATGCAAAAAGAATAATCATCGCCGGTTTCATCACTGCACGGCAGTGCATGGTGTCCATCCTGCAAAGCGGGAAAAATGTTCCGGGAAGAGCAATCCCCACAGCAGCGACACACAGCGAGATGAAGAACAGGACGATCCGGATGGAAGGTTTGCGCATAAACAGGATCAGCGCCGCAAGCACAGCCAGCGTACATCCGTCGAAAAGGACGGCCCTGCCTGCACTGCTGCAAAGTGCTTCACTTCCGTCTTCATGAACACATGGACCAAGCACAGTGACAGAACCAATGGCAATGACCGCTGCCAAAGCCAGCAGGATACCGCAGAAAACATTTTTCTTCATACCGGCATTACCCTCTTGTTCTCAGTTTTCAACCGGGCAAGCCATTCCTTCTGCTGCTCGTCAAAATGCTCATTGATCACTTCCCGGGCAACTTTACCGTGTTCCAGAACGATCGTCCTTTGTGCAGCATCCGCAACCTCCGGGTCATGAGTTACCACAATCAGCGTTGTGCCCTCCGCATGCAGCTGAGCGAACAGATCCAGGACAATATTCTCATTTGCCTCATCCAGGTTTCCTGTGGGCTCGTCCGCCAGGATCAGTTCAGGATGATTAATCAAAGCGCGCGCGACACAGACGCGCTGCTGTTCGCCGCCGGAAAGCTGGCTGGGTAAATGATGCGCCCGTTCCCGAAGGCCAACCCGCCCAAGCGCCTCCAGCGCTTCCTGTTCATCCGGCATGGAATGGTAATACTGGCTGACCATGACATTTTCAACAGCGGTGAGATAGTTCACCATATGAAACTGCTGGAAGATAAGACCGATTTTATCCCGGCGGATATCAGTCAGTTTTTTGCTGCTCTCTTTTGCGATATCCACGCCATCCAGTAAAACTTCACCATACGTCGGCCTGTCCATACAGCCAATGATATTCATCATGGTACTCTTGCCGGAGCCGGACGGCCCCATGATCGCGACCCATTCACCTTTATCCACGTGTACATTCACGCTGTCCAGGGCCTTCAGATCCCCATAGATCTTCGACACGTTCTTCAATTCGAGCAGACTCATTTTTTATATCCTCCGGTATTATTACTCGTCTTTGAGTACGATCGCAGGATCAATCGCGACCGCGCGCTTGATCGGCTGCAAACAACTGAGCGCTGCCACCCCCATGGATACAATCACTGCTGTCGGCAGCAGCAATGGCTGGAAAGTGATCGAGGAGCCAAACACATTGACACTGACCACCTGCGCAAACGCAAAACCCAGGACTGCTCCCAAAACACCGCCCAGCAAGCCGAGGAACATGCCCTCACCCAGGAATTCCGTCCGGATGCTCCCATCGGAGGCCCCAAGCGCTTTTCGCAGCCCGATTTCCCTCCGCCGTTCAGAGACCACTGCCATCATGGTCGTGGAAACACAGATCATTGTCAGAATCAGTACGACAGCCGTTACAAGAAACACAAGACTCTGCAGTTTTCCGAGCACCGCCGTCTCCGAGCGGGTGACCCGTTTCACCAGACGCGCCCGGACGCCGTCTGTGTTTTCAGTAATTTGTTCCGCGTAGGTTTCAAGCTCTTCCGCGGATGCGCTGACGCTCAGCTCTGCCACGTCCACGGCATCACTTCCCGTCAAACCAGCCATATCCTCCAGGCTCATAAACACATAGGATTCCTCTTCACCGCCGGTTGCCAGAATCCCGGTCACTGTATACTTTATCGTCATTGCTGTCCCGGCGCTTTGGGTATTGCGCGCGGTATTCAGGGCTTCCACCACGGCTGTGGAGGTAATCGTCGCGCCGCTCAGCGCATCCACATCTTCTCCCAGAGTCAGCGGAAGGGACTTTCCAACAAACTGACTGTTGAAAGAATCGTCTGTTTGCGTCAGTCCGCCGATTTCCGGAGTCTGAGTGCCCGCATCAATGGTCAAAGAAGCGATCCTTGATGAATCGTCCAGCTTTACAGTGACATAGACTGTTCCGCCGCTCCAGCCTTCTGCGCTTCCGCTGAGTATTGCTCCGGGCTGTCTGTCCCCTGAGGGATCTCCTGCTGTTTCACCTGCTGCCGGTTGCCAGGTCAGTTCCATACCGGAACCCTCCCGTATCCCGATGGTTTCGGCGATTTCTTTCCCAACCAGAACCTCTCTGGGATTCTCCGGATACCGGCCTTCTATGCTGAAATAAGGGCTGGTTTTTGTAATCTGATCAAAATCGGTTCCGGCAGCGGTGAAGGATTGCTGTCGGGTAGTCATGTCAACCCGGACATAACGGTACGGTGCAGCACCAACCAACTGACCAGCCGGAATGTTTTCCAGTGCTTTATCCAGCTGTGCTTTGGACATGCCTTTTTCACCATCAGACAGTATCAGCATGTTTGCGCCAAAGGATCTGAATTGAGCGCCCATTTGCCGGGGCACATCCACATAGATTGTTACCAGCCCCGCCAGGATGGTCGCACCAATTCCGATCGACAACAGGGCAATCAGCATCCGGCTCCGCCGCCTGAGCAACGATGCGGTAATCATTCGCAGGAACATTCTTCTTTTTGTCATTTCAATGACCCCCATGCAACACTTCGGCCGGACGAAGTCTAAGTACCGTCCGGATTGCAGGCAGGCTGCCGGCAAGCGTCACTGCAGCAACAAGGCCTGCTACGATGGGTATCACTGCAGGTTTCATTTCAACTGCAGCGCCAAACACACTGCGACCGATCAGCTGGGCAAACCCAAATCCCAGAAAATACCCGGCAACTCCGCCCAGCAGTGCTGTTACCATGATTTCTGTCATAATGACCCCGGTGATCGAATGGTCGCGCGCACCGATGGCCTTGAGCAAACCGATTTCCTTCGCCCGTTCCATCACACTGGCCGTCACCAGATTGCTGATGCCCAATGCGGAACCGATCAGGCTCAGCACGGTGATCAGGATCATGAGCAGCTGCGTTTTCTCCAGTATGGCCCCTTCGCCTTCCGCAACTTTCCGCACTGCAGAGGCCACAGAGCCGGGGATCGCTTCCTGGATCTGATAACAGATGGCGCTTACATATGCCGTGCAGTACCAGGTTTCATAATCCCGCCCCGAAAGGGCCGCGGGATTTTTTGCTGCCCGGCGTGCCAGTTCATTATCCGGCGTGGTAATGGCGGATACTTCCACCGAGGCAACCTTTCCCTCTCGGCCCGTCAGTTCCTGTACCAACGCCAGAGTTCCGAAGATCTGAGAGTCTTCATCGCCGCCCGCGTCATAAATGCCGACCACGGTAACGGTTTTCTCGCCTCTCGAAGCCTTCAGTACGACACGGTCACCGGATTTCCAGCCTTGCTCCTGAGCAATTGTGGCTCCTGCCATAATCTCCTCACCGGCATTCTCATCCTTCTCATCCAGCCAGCGGCCTTCTGTGATATCCCACCAGGAGCGCATGCCCACTACGCCGGCATCAAGTTCTTCCCCGGTAGGAAGCGAAAGATGATGATTGAACCAGCTTCCGTTCAGCTTTACGGCACTGCCGTCCGGAAGAGCAATCTGCGTATCCAGAAGCGGGGCGAAATCCACAATATTGAACGCCCAGAAAATGGTTTTGATCTTCCCCAGGTCGGATTCATTCAACCAGGCTGTGTTCAGTTCTTCTCCGCTTTCGCCTACATCATAGATATCAGCCAGAAGGGAAGAATCCTTTGGTTTCACCACAATGTTCGCGCCATAGTTTTTGAGTTCCTGATTTACCTTGTCTCCTACATCCATCATTACATTCAGCATGCCTGTGGCCAGGCTGGCTCCGAGCGCAATCGTAAACGCGATCAGCAGCATTTTGCCCTTCTGATGAAACAGTACGCCGCGGATCATTCTGAACAGCATCTGTACGCGCCCTCCTTATCTGAATTCCTTTTCACCGGCCAGCAGGTCTTCCAGCCGGAACACCAGGTTTCCGCCGGTCACTTCATAAGCCAACGGGATCGGATTGCATCCGCCTTTGAAGCCGATGGTGTTGATGTTCATGACCACATCGCAGCGTTTACAAACCACCTGGCTGCCACGTTCGTAATAACCGGCATTCCCGCAGACCTCGCAGGCATCAAAACCAACGCCAAAGCTTGCCGAATTCGGCTTTTTCACCACAATCCACCGGATTGTTACATTCCGTTCCGTTGTATACTCGAAGCGATGCAGATGGCCGTCATTTACCGACTCTGCCGGGATCAGGATTGTATCTCCCTCGATGGAGTAAACCTCTGGGGCTGACAGTTCCACCTCTCTTGTATCGTATGCCTTGACGGCCGTCAGAATCAAAACAAACAGGAGGATCATTGCCAGAGTCATGATCGCCATCCGTCTCCGGCGTCGATTGCCGGCCTTTAGTTTGCGCAGCTGTGCCGCGTGTTCGTATGGTTCTGTCACCCGCGTGTTTTCCAGCAGAAAAAGGACAGCAAGCAGCGCCGCCAAAGCTGCACAGATCCAGACAAATACCATAGCGTTTGTCGCAGTCCACATGCTGAAGGAACCGATCCAGCCATACTCCGCTTCCGTGTATTTCACCGGCCACTTCAGCCATTTCGCGCGGCTGATCCAGGGAACAAAGAAACGACCGAGATAAAAGATAAAACAAGTAAGCAGACCCGCGCGAAGGATACCGCGCAGGGTACCTGTTTTCCTGATATGAACAGCGCAGCCATAGAGGATGCGCGAATAGACAAACAGTAACAGAAGAGCGAGCGCCCAACCGCCGAGCCGCTCCATATAATAGCCGGAAAAGAAACCGTTTCCCATGGTGTTGAAGCTGAAAGGATAGAGCAGAACCACAGGCAGCCTGAAGAAGATCATCCCTGCAGAAACTGCCGTTCCGCACAGGACAAGAGAAAAACCGCTTTTACCGGTCTTTCCTGTTTTGCTTCCCCTTATCAGGGAGCACACAATGAATGCAGCAATGGAAACCATCAGAAAAACATATGTCCAATGATTCCAGTGACTGGATATGACCAGCTTTGTTGTTTGCTTTACCGCGGCCAGCGCTGTGCCTGCCGCAACACCGGCGCAAATGCCTGCAATATGTCCCCTGCGTCCCGTTCGTCCGCATAAAAGGACCAGCACCGCGTGCATCAGCGTCACCATTGTTACCGTAAAGAAAAGATCTTCTATAACAGTCCAGAGATAATACAGCAAAATGCCTTCCCCCAAACAGAATCAGCAGATGAAACCAGCCGGCACGGCATCCCCCGCGGATGCCGCGCCGGCAGATCAGAGCACCTTCAAATCAGTAATGGATTACCACTGCTTGACGAATTTCCAGCCGGTCCAGGTCGCTTCCAGAGGCTCGGTCCAGAAACCATCCTTGGCATCAACACCGGTTTCGGAGTCCACATGCAGCAGATATCCGTTTTCAGCCGGGCTCTTAATGTACAGCGTGATGGAGTATTCGCCGTCCGCCAGTTTGATGTTGTTGCCGTAGTGGGGACCGTCGGAGGCCGCCATGGGCATCATGGAACCGGTGCATACTTCTTTGCCTTCGGTATCTTTGATCACGAAATCAATGGTCAGATAGGGTACCCACTGATCCACCGGGAAGGCATAGCCGTTCTCTTTGGCCGTCAGGTCCACTTCGATATGCAGGTCCGTGTTTTCCTTGGCGGTTGCCTGATCAACGGGCGCCATATCCACGGGCTGGAAGTACACCATGCTCATGGTCATGAAACCAACATCCTGTTCGCCTTCAACGCCAAGCTCAAATTCATCAAAACCAGCTTCGTCCTCAGCCATCGCAACGGCGGAAAGGCTGAACAGCATCATTGCGGCCAGTACCAGAGAGAGCAGTTTTTTCATGTGTAGGATCCTCCTTCATTTACAGTACGATTGGGATTTTTCCGGGGATGGTATTCTTCAGCACGGTACGCGGGGGGCACCATGCGAAAAATCTCATGGTTGCGCGGCTGTCAGCTCCCTTCTCTGCGCTTCCAGCTTGCCGCGGAAATGGGCAATCATAAAGGTGATCAGCAGAATGATCGCCAGGATCAGCTGGGGTACGAGGGTTTCCAGATACGGATAGATCCCGAAGATCTGGAGCACGTCGTTTTCCGGAATGCCAGGCACCCGGAGCGTCAGATCAAACAGATTGCCCTCCGCCAGTTCCTTGATACCGCTGCCGAGGAAACTGACGCACATCACGGCCATCAGGATCGAGGTTGCCGTGAAGAACACCTTGATCGGCAGTTTTATGGAAAGCTTTGTGATCGCCAGGTAAACAAACACCAGAATCACGACGCCTGCTCCGAAGCCGGCCCAGACCATGCCGGCATTCCCTTCCTGCAGCATCGGCTGGTAGAAGAGCACGACTTCCGCGCCTTCCCTGAACACGGACAGGAACGCTGTGAACGCCAGCGTGAAAGCAGAACGTTTTTCCACGCCGGAGCGCACCTTGCTGTCGATATAACCCGTCCAGGACGCCGCTTCCGCCTTGGAGATCATCCAGTTGGAGACATAGAACAGCACACAGACAGCTATCAGGGCGGTGATCCCCTCGATCAGCTCCTGCGCCATCCCGGCACCGGCTACGGCTTGCTTGACAAAGTGCAGTACAGCCGCTGCGGCAAAACTTGCCAGTATCCCCGCCAAAGCACCGAGGTAGACACTCTTCAGGCTCTTCCCGTTCCCGCTCTTGATCAGATAGGCAATGATCGCGGCAATCACCAGGATTGCCTCAAGACCTTCCCGGACAATGATCCCGAAGGCGCCCAGGAAGGTGAGCCACTGCGGGCTGGCCTGTTCCGCGGGTTCGGGTTGTGCAGATTCCGTCCCGGCCGGTTCCGCGGTTTCTTTTTCCGCGGCATTTTTTTCATCCAGCGCTTTTGCTTTTTTCAGCAGGATCTGCTTGGCTTTATCACTGGTAGTACGGTATTTGTTTTTCTGATACTTTTCGCTTCCGCTGCTGACCAGGCCGCGAAGCGCAGAAAACTGGCTTTCGGTTTCCCGTCGGTCTTTTAATCCCAGATCCGAGTAGATCCTGTGCGCCAATCCCGACTCCTCATATACGCTGTAATAAGCCGTATTCAGATTATCCTCCGCCGCTTCGAAATCCTTATCCAAATAGGCGAGATATGCTGTATCCAGCAGTTCTTTTGTCAGGCTGGCCGCCTCGTACCAGCTGGCATATTTTGCTGCAGCGTTCGGATCCGGAGAGTATTCGGGATAGGGATCCGATGTGACCAATTCTCCGGACTTATAGAATTTGTTTTCGCTTTGCGCTCCGCCCTGCTGCGCAGCCAGCTTGTTTCCGTCCTCACGGATCATGCTTTTCAGCTTAAACAGGGAACTGCGTACAGAAACAATTGTCTCCTGATCAGTATTGTCTTTTTTTACAGCCGCTTTACAGGAAGAAAACTGCATTTCCACCGCATTTTTGCGGACCCCGGAAATATAACTCATGGTCTGACGTTCAAATCCGGTCGTTTCGTACACCCGGAAATAAGCATCATTCACATTGCTGTAGGCAGCGTCCGCATTTCCGGCCAGAAACTCCTCAAAAGCAGTATCCAGGTACCGATCGATTTCATCCGCCGCGTCCGCCCAACGCGTACTGACTGTCTCACTGAAGACAGGAAGACACTGCAGAATCAAAAATAAGCCCAGTATCAAACCTGTTCCCAGTCGTAATACCTTCTTCACAGTGCGAGCCTCTTTCCGTGGTTATTCCGTCGTTAGTTTATTCTAACAACAGAAAGTATATTAGCATAAGCTAATTAATTTTCCATGTCTGATATTGACCATTTTCAAATTACTAATATAAAAATATCATCTCTGGATCTGAAATATTTGATTCTATTATTAGCCTATGCTAATATCATGATGAACTAAGCCTTATCGGAGGATACGGGAATGCTGAATGAAGATAAGACGCCGGCAGGAAAACGCCTTGCTCTGCAAGCGGCGAATTACATTTGGGAGCACAGCGAGCAAAAGTTTTCCCTGTCAGAAATTGCGGGAATGCTCTATGTGAACAGCAATTATCTTGCCCGTGTTTTTAAACATGAGACGGGTCATACCCTGTTGTGGTATCATAACGCGGTTCGCTGTGAAAATGCAAAAAAATTACTGATGGAAACAAATCTCTCCGTGGCTGAAATCGGTACTGCCGTCGGATACGTTTCCCCGGCTCATTTTTCTCATCAGTTCAAAAAATACGTCGGTCTTTCACCCAGCGACTGGCGGATTCAGTCAGCAGAATCATCACCCGCTGAAGATCCGATTGATTTCAGTCGGCTGATATGATACATTCTTTGACAGATGAGTGAAGTGATACTACCGGAAGGAAGGATTGATATGAATATCTACGAATCAGCAGAGGATTATCTCGAACAGATTCTGGTTCTGCTGGAAAACAAGGGTTATGCACGTTCAACAGATATTGCCGAATCGCTTGGATACACAAAGCCTTCTGTCAGTGTTGCGATGAAGAAACTCAGGGAGAATGGTTATATTTCCATGGAAAAAGGCGGACTTATCTCGCTGACAGACAAAGGTTATCCCATTGCTCGTCGTATTTATGACCGCCATCTGACTTTGACAAAGTTTTTCGTTTCTATTGGTGTAGACGAGGCAACTGCCCGAAAAGACGCATGCAAAGTTGAGCACGATCTGTCGGAAAAATCTTTTACCGCCATACGTAAACAGATGGGAATTGAGGGATAATTCCTGACAGTTTCAAAGTTGATGATCATGATATTCCGCTTTGTCCTCTGATACTTTGAAACAATGACCGATGTTCATCCCTCCTGTTCCTTTGAAATCAGATACTTTACTTCATCTCTTCCTTTCTTACGCATTCCGTATACATCATGGCGATTCTCACTGCCATTTCCCTGCTGAAAACAACCTTCCAGCCATGCTCTTCCAGAAAAACGAGATATTCCTGCGCTGTCCACTGGTGTTCAAAACGAATACCTGCAATCCGAAGGATTCCGGACCAGACACGGCTCCTCAGCGTTCCTTTATGCTCCACGAAGTTCGGCGCAATCAGGATACCTCCCGGACGCAGTACGCGATCTATCTCACGGAGCGCCTTGTCCGGATCGGGAACGATATGCAGCGCATTGGCAATCAATACCGCGTCGAAGGAATCGTCGGCATAGGGCAGGTTCATGGCATCAGCCACCTCAAAGACCAGGTTTTCGGGGCAATCGCCCTTCTTTGCTTCCGCAATCATTCCGTCAGAATAATCTGTTGCAATCATCTGTTTTGACGCAGGAGCAACATGTTTCGCCAGCAATCCGGGACCGGTGGCGATTTCCAGAACTTCTTTGTCCTGTATTCTTTCGGGAATACGGGAATACATAAAATCATAGATCTGCTGATCTGATTTCATAGCCCGCTTGTATACCGGTGCGTAAAGATCCCAGATCTTCTTTTTCATAAGGCATTCCTCCTTTATCCCAATGCAACATCCAGCGCCATCATCAGGGTAAAGCCTGCCGCAAACATGATGACGCCGATGTTGGAGTGTTCTCCCTCACTCATTTCCGGGATCAGTTCCTCCACCACCACATACATCATCGCACCGGCCGCAAAGCTCAGCAGATACGGCATGGCAGGAACAATCACGGATGACAGAAGAATTGTCAGCACAGCGGCTGCCGGTTCCACCACACCGGAAAGCACACCGTCAAAGAACGCTTTCCTTTTGCTTTTTCCCTCCGCGTGCAGCGGCATAGAGATGATTGCTCCCTCCGGAAAGTTCTGAATGGCTATACCCAAAGAGAGCGCCAGCGCTCCTCCCGAGGTAATCTCCGCGGATCCGGACAGAAAGCCGGCATAGACTACGCCCACGGCCATTCCCTCCGGAATATTGTGGAGTGTGACAGCCAATACCATCATTGTCGTTCTCGCAAGCCTGCTCTTCGGACCTTCCGCTTTTTCCGCATTCATGTGAAGATGAGGAATAACAGAATCCAGCAGCAGCAGGAACAGGATCCCGAGCCAGAAGCCAATGACAGCCGGCAGAAAAGACAGCTTTCCCATTGAATCAGACTGCTCCATCGCCGGAATAATCAGGCTCCAGACGGAAGCTGCCACCATGACGCCGCTAGCAAAACCTGTCAGGGCACGCTGAACGTTGCGTGACAGATTCTTCTTCATGAAGAAAACACAGGCAGCACCGGCAGCTGTACCTGCAAACGGGATCATTACACCAGTTAATACATCAGCATTCATTTGTTGTTCTCCTCTGGCCGCATTTCAGGAATACACTGACTGTCTATTCCCGGATACAGCCTACATGATCATCGACCCAGCCCGTATTCAGGGGTTTGAAGATTTCCTTGCCCCGGCAGAGCATGCTCATAACCTTTTTCTGATGCTGTGACGCCTATCCGGACATATCGCAATTCCTCTTTTTGGAGATTGTTAGTATCAGCTAACTCTTGTCGTCAAGAAAATGGATATCCTGTTTTTCATATTCATGTTTTCACCCGGCTTCAATTTCTTTGGCTTCATACGATTCTCGGGAACAATCCATACACAGCTCCGGGTGTTCACATCCGGGAATATGTCCTTCACCCCTGTATACAAGCCACGTTTATTGGCTGTCTCCCGCACTGACAGATAACCCTTCATGCTTTGCCCTCCAGGAAAAGTCCCCGAATTTGTATGTTAGCGAATGCTAACAATAGTAAAACTATTATATCCCAAATAAGGCGTAAATCAAGAGGGTAGTCGAAGGGCAATTAATGCCGGCTGTCAGAATGCAAGTAACGCCGGCACGAAGACGAGGCGGGCCGGCGTTACGATGGCTGTATCAATTGATTTCGACAGAAATCGATTGATACCGTTTTATTCTTACGCGATTTTCCAGGAGGCGGCTTCCTGCCGGCCTTCCACAAAGGTCTTATAGATGCCGTTCTCCCTGATCAGTTCCCGGTGCGTGCCCTGCTGAACAATCTTTCCATTATCGATTACAAAAATCTGATTGGCATGGCGAACGGTCTTCAGTCTGTGGGCAATCATGATGATCGTCTTTTCCTTCGTCAGTTCCTCGATTGCAGCGGTCAGTTCCGCTTCACTTTCCGGGTCCACATTGGCTGTGGCCTCATCCAGTATGATGATCGGGGCGTCCTTCATAATGGCACGGGCAATGGAAATCCGTTGCTTTTCCCCGCCGGAAAGGCTTGCTCCGCCTTCTCCGATGATAGTCTGGTAACCATCCGGCAGCGCCATGATGAAATCATGGCAGCGGGCCTTCTTTGCAGCCTCAATGACCTTGTCCATGGAAGCCTCCGGCTCGCCGAAACGGATGTTGTTGGCGATTGTATCCTCAAAAAGATAGACGCTCTGGAAAACAAAACTGAAGTTTTTCATCAGCGAATCAAAACTGTAGTCCTTCACGTCCCGGCCGCCCAGCAATACCTGCCCTGCCTGCACATCCCAGAACCGTGCCATCAGGTGGCACAAGGTTGTCTTGCCGCCGCCGGAGGGGCCGACAAAAGCTGTGGTGGTTTTCTCCGGAATCGTCAGGCTTACATTGTCAATGATTTTACGCCGGTCATAGGAGAAATCAACATTCTTCAGTTCGATATCACGTTTCGCGGGTGTAATCTCCGCGCCGTCGATATCCATTGGCGGCATATCCATAATCTCTTTGGTTTTCGTCACGGCGATGTTAATGTTCCGCAGCAGGGCGGTGAACGCGCTCATGGAGTCCAGGCTTTCATAGATCAGGAAAGCCGATACCATCTTCATGATGCAGTACAGCAGTTCCATGGTGCCGTCAAAATAGAATTTCAGGGACATGACGGACATGACTACGCCGGTAAGCTTGGTGGCAATGTTCTGTAATGTGACCCCGGGGATCGCAGCATATTCCAGCTTGGTGTCAGCAATCTGCTTCTCTGTAATGGCTGCGTCCAGTTTCTTCGCGGTGTCATCAGTCAGCGAATAATTCTTGACTTCCGCGATTCCCTGTACATATTCGATGACCTGAGTGACAAGGTCCTCATCAGCCCTGTGCTTCCGGGGCGCAACAGGGCGAACCATATGCTGCATCACCGTGTTGAACAGGGTATAGATCGCAATGCCGGCTACCAGGATCAGCCCGATCCGCCAGTCAAAGCACAGGACAAATACCGCGATCACGGCCGTGGTCAGGATACCCTGGGTCGTGACCATAACGATGCGGGTGGCAATATCGCCGAGCGCTTCCAGCGTATTGGTCGTCACATTGGTGATAGCGCCCAGGGAATTGCGGTTAAAAAACCCCATAGGCAGGTAGCGCAGGTGCTCTGCGATCTCAATGCGCTTGTCCGCGCAGGAATGATAGCCTGCCTCACACTGGAGCATGGTGGTTTTCAGGTTGATACAGAACTGTCCGAGAACAGACAGCGCCATAATACCCAGCGACAGCCAGAGGTGCCGGGATGTCAGCTTGCCTTCGATCAGTCCCTGTACCACAACCGCGATCGCCGTAATACGCAGGGCGGCGAAAATTGCCCTGACTACGCCGAGCACAACAGCCAGGTACAGCTTGTTCCGGTCTTCCCGGTTGCAGAAATCAAAGTATTTCTTCAGCGTTTTAAGCATTGTCCTCATCTTCCTTTGCAGCGATATGTGCCTGCCACATGCTCCGGTACAGGTCGCTGCTCTGAAGCAGTTCCTCCTGCGTACCGGTTGCTTCAATCCGGCCGTCATTGATCAGGATAATCTGATCAGCGGAGACAATCGTTGACAGCCGGTGAGCAATCACGATCAGCGTCCGGTCCTGTACCAGCTTTGCCACGCTGTGCTGCACCAGTGCTTCATTCTCCGGGTCGGTATAGGCAGTCGCCTCGTCCAGGATGATGACCGGTGCGTTTTTCAGCATAGCCCGCGCGATGGATATGCGCTGGCGCTCACCGCCGGAAAGATGTCCGCCCGCGCCGCCGCAGATGGTCTGATAGCCGTTTTCCAGCTGCAGGATGAAATCATGGCAGCCGCAGTCCTTCGCCGCTTCGATTACCTGGGTGTCTGTCGCTTTGGGATTGCCCAGACGGATGTTTTCCATGACGCTCATGTCAAACAGGTAATTGTCCTGCGATACAAACGCGATTTCTTTCTGGTAATCGTCCAGCGGGATCTTCCGTATATCGACGCCGCCATAGGTTATACTGCCGCTGCCCACGTCCCAGAAGGACGCAATCAGCTTGGCGATGGTGCTCTTGCCGGAACCGGAAGGTCCCACCAGCGCGTTGACCGTACCTTCACGGATCGTCAGGTTTATACCGTGCAGGACTTCTTCTTCCTTATAGGCGAAATGTACATCCTTCAGACAGATGGTGCTTCCGTTCGGTTTCTGTTCCAGCCTGTCCGGACGAACCAGCTCCCGTTTTTCCAGGATTGATGTTGCTTCCCCGATGATCGTTCCGGCCTTGGAGATCTCATCCATATAGCTTGTTGCCATCACGAAGGGTGTGATCAGGCCCATAGACAGCACGATAAGCATCAGCAGGTCCGGTGCGGTGACCGCGCCGTTCATGAAATAGGAAACACCGAAAGGCAGGAGCGGCAGGAGCGTCGCAGGCAGGATCGCCAGGGCCAGGTTCTGGTACACATTGCAGCGCCGCATCCATTCAATGAAGCAGTCGGCGCCTTCACGGGCCGCGACAATGAACCTCTCATAGCTGGTTTTCGATTTGCCGAAAGCCTTGATGACTTCGATACCGTTGATATATTCCACTGCGGTATCGTTCAGCGCCTTCGTCTTGACCACGGTGTTCTGGTAGCTCTCGTTACTCCCGCGCATCATCAGGCTAAAGCAAACAAGGCCGACCGGTACCGTAATCAGGGAAAGCAGCGACAGCCGCCAGTCAATGCTCAGCATATAGCCGAAGATCACGAAAGGGATGATAATGTTTGAGGTCAATTCCGGAATCATGTGGGCCAGCGTAGTCTCAATGGAATCCACCCGCTCTACGATGATGTTCTTGTAGGTGCCCGAAGACTCGTCCAGCACATCACCCAGCGGCATCCTGGCCAGTTTCCGGGTCAATTGCCTGCGCACGTTAGCCAGCACCTCAAAGGTCGCCCGGTGTGACAGGGTCGTGGAAAAAGCATGAAAAAGCCGGCTCAGTATGAAGAATACAGCCATCCACAGGCACTGC
Organism: uncultured Eubacteriales bacterium; assembly: GCA_902793605.1. Lineage (GTDB taxonomy): Bacteria > Bacillota > Clostridia > Christensenellales > Aristaeellaceae > Aristaeella. The sequence continues at coordinate 107,480 of CADBEB010000002.1, read as the reverse complement.
GCCAGGCAGTAACGGAAATCGGCTGTTTTTTCCAGCAGCCCTTTGGTGATGTGTGCCAGATAAATGAAAGGGATAAATCCGCATACCACGTTCAGGATCGCCAGGACTACACTGGCGATGTAGCTTCCTTTACGCTTACCCGCGAATCTGACGATCCAGCCCAGGGTACCCCGGCCGCGTCTGGGTGTCTGTTTGTCCATGGAATAATCGACCTCCTGAAGTTAGTTTTGGCTAACATAACGGCGCAAAAAAACGCCCTTATATTACGGTCATGAGAGGACTCAGTAGCCGAAAAAAGCCTGCCAGGCTTTAGGGAAAAAGGCGTCCAGAGTATCGGCGTAATGCATGGCCTCCTCCCGGGTGAAGCCATGCTCCACAGCCTGAAAAACAGCGTTCACGTTTGCCGTAACCAGCAAGTGAAACTCCTCCGGGCGAATATTGTTGATCTGCTTGCCCTGCGCTTTCAGCATATTCATGATAGCGATGGTCGTTTTTTCTTCCTCAACAGCCAGATCGTGCAGGAAGGTTTCATACCGTGTGCCCGCGGATTTACAGATCAGCAGCCGGAAAGCGTCCAGGTGGTCATAAATATAGGATAAGGCTATCTTTGCCTCTCCGCCGGATTCCCATTTCTGTGTAATCTCCCCGCGTTGCAGGGATTCTGTCTCCAGGGTTTCCTCCTGCCGGTAAAGCGCCATCAATCCCTGACAGGCAGGCTCCACCAGGGCAGCAAACATGTCCTCTTTCGAGGGAAAATGCTTATAAAGCCCGGCGGCGCTCATTCCGGCAGCAGCGGCAATACGCCGCATGGAGGCATCTGCGAAACCGTAAGTCAGGAATTCATCCCAGGCTGCCGCAATGATCTTTTCATGATGGCTGGATTTATCACGAATCACAGATCTGCCTCCTTTCCACAAAGCGAACAGTGTTAACCAGCAAACAAAGAATACACTGTTCGCTTTGCTTTTGTCAACGTTTTTTTGAAACTTCTCCGGAAACTATGTAATGTTCTGGTCAAAAAAACAGCAGAATCCTTTAAAAGACTCTTCTTATTCTTCTGTTTTCAGTGCAGCCACCATATCGATGGAGCGGTTCTTCCGCGCGATCATCAAACCTACAATCAGGGAAACCCCAAAGGTCAGCAGGATCGAGACCAGATACGTCCCGGGACCGAGCGTCAGTTTCATCTCATACTCTGAAGCAAGGGCGGTCAGCAGATACTGCAGGACGCCTGCGCCCGCGGGAAGACCGATCAGGATGCCGAGCACCGTCAGCCACAGGTTCTGGCTGATCAACAGTTTGCCGATTTTACTGTTTTTAAACCCGACCACTTTCAGCGTTGCCATCTCCCGATACCGTTCCGTGTAGCTCATCACGCCCAGGTTGTACAGCACTACAATCCCCAGCGCCACCGCCGCAATCACCAGCAGCCAGATCATCTTGTTCATCAGGTCAATAAACGTGACGAAGGAATCCATGATCGCCTGCTTGTTCTGGGTGTTCAGGATATGGGCATTAGCGGTGATCTCCGTCTCATCTGTAAACACCGCGCTGATGGTATAACCAATCCCTGCCTGATCGGCGTAAGACCGGGTCATCATGATGCACTTTGCCAGACATTTGCAGATACCGACAATCCGGACGGTATACTGTTCATCCGTTCCGTAGGGGGAGAAAGCCAGACTGTCTCCTTCCGAAAGATGATGCGCTTTCGCGACCCGCTCGCTGATATATACACCGTCGTCACCCAGCGGAATGACATTCATGTTCCTGTCCGCAAAGCGTATTTTGTCATGTGTGATGTTATAGATTTCCAGTGAGATTCCCTGATCGCCGACCTGCACACTCCGTTGAGCAACCCAGTCACCGGCATAGGCGTCCGCGATCTTCATGGCTTCCTCGTTTGTCACGCTCTCTGTGTCCAGATTGATCTTTGTCGTATAGTTGTAAGCCCGGTCAAAGAACACGTCCATAAAGGAATCCAGTGTGTCCTTCATACCCATGCCGCCTACCAGCAATACCATGCAGCCGACAATGCCAAACAACGTCATCCAGGACCGGGACTTATGCCGCAGCAAATCCCGCAGGTTCCACTTGGTACCGAAACCCAGCGCCTTAAAACGTTTTGTTTCTTCCACTGCCATATGCTTCATCCGCTTCGGCGTATAGGGCCGGAGCGCATCCGCGGCGGTGCCCTTCAGCATCTTTCGCACAGACAGGAAACCGATCAGCGTCAGGAAAGTATTAATCAGGATGATCACAATCCAGCAGAAAGCCGGAGCGTAAAGCGTCCATGAAAGCATATCGAGATAAGTCGCCATCGCGCTGTCCGGGTTCAGGATAAACCAGCCCAGACCGTAGCCGATGGCAATGCCAAGGATGCTTCCAAGGATACCGATGATCAGCGCATAGGAAGTGTAGTGCCGCAGGATCCGGTCGTCCCGGAAACCAAGCGCTTTCAGCGTGCCGATTTGCGTCTTTTCGCTGACTGTAATCCGGTGCATGGTTGTCACCATGGTCAGGATCGCGATTGCCAGGAACAGGACGGGCAGGATGGACCCCATGGTTTTTCCCTCATCCACTTCGCCCTGCGCTTCCGCCCAGGAGATCGTTTCATCCTTTGACAGCACCAGCAGTGTCCGCCCCAGCGCCCGGTCCATTTTCTCCACAAAGTCCGCTTTCTCCAGGGAAGACTTTACATTCAACTGCATATACAGGGAGTCGCCGATGATCAGCTTATACATTGCCGGGATCGATGCGTCCAGCATCTTCGGGGAGATAAACGCATATCCATGGGAAGAATAGTCCGGCATCATCCGGGTCTCGTCCGGCAAACAAATCAGGTACTCGCTGCTCTTGACCATCCCCTTTACCGTTCCTGTCACGGTAATCATTTTATAGATCATGGTCACGCTGTCGCCGACTGAGATCCCGTTTGCCACAGCATAGCTGTCCGACAGCCAGATGCCGTCCGGACTTTCCGGGTCGTATGCTTGTCCGGAAGTGACCAGCATCCCTGACACCTTCGGATTCTCCACCACAGTCAGAGCCAGCGTATCCTCCGAATCCTTTACTGAAGTGATGACGGACAGATACCGGGTCGCATCTTCCACACCTTCAACGGCCAGCACTGCCTGCAGGTCTTTTTCGCTGAAAGCTTGCTCCGCATAGATTCGGTAATCAGCAAAATCCGTTGCTTCGTATATTTCCGTCAGGTTTTTCTCCAGGCTGTACCATTCAATGTTAAATCCCAGGAAAACGCCGACGCCGAGGGCGATCATCAGCACCATGGATATGAATTGCGCTTTATAATGCCACAGTGTCCGAAACAGTTTCTTCAGCAGCATTACCAATCCACCTCTTCCACAGAAAGGGGCGCCGCCTGTTCTTCACAGGACTGGATCCGGCCGTTCTTCACCCTGATCACGACATCCGCCATCTTCGCGATATTCTGATTATGCGTCACGATGATGATCGTCTTATGCATATCCCGAGCCATGGAGAGCAGAAGCCTCAGCACCATGACACCGGTCTCGGAATCCAGCGCGCCGGTTGGCTCATCGCACAGCAGGATCCGGGGATTCTTGGCCAGCGCCCGGGCAATGGATACCCGCTGCTGTTCGCCGCCGGACAGCTCCGAGGGGAACTGATGGATATGGTCGGAAAGGCCGACTTCCCGCAGCATGTCATGGCTGCTCAGCGGGTTCTTTGCGATTTCCTTAACCAGTGCCACATTTTCGATGACAGTCAGCGTCGGGATCAGGTTATAGCTTTGGAACACAAAACCCACCGTTTCCGCGCGATAATCCGCCAGTTCGTTTTCCGTCAGGGTGGAGATATCCTTTCCATCCACAACGATCGTTCCTTCTGTCGGACTGTCGAGACCGCCCAGCATGTTCAGGAGCGTGCTCTTTCCGGCCCCGCTGGGTCCCAGCACTACAATGAACTTCCCTTCTTCCAGAGACAGATCTACGTGATCCAAAGCGCGCTGTTCATGGTCCCCGTTCTTATATACACGTGACACATCCTGCAGTTCCACAATGCCCATATCCTTGTGATCCTCCCACTACGTTCTTATAAATCAGGCACACTTACGGATGTTAGATATAACTAACACGTAGAACAGTATAACACTTTTATTTTTAAATGAAAGTGATTTTGTGTATGTTTTTAGCGATTAGACGTGTCTAATATTGACTATTGTTACTATACAGGAAAGCAAACCCGTGTTCCCGGAGGTTTGAGGTTTGTCTGTTATTATCTGGTCAGTACAGCCACCAGGCAGCCGGAGCAAGCGCCTTTGCATTACCGTTCTATGAACATTTCCCTGCTTTTCCATACTTCTCCCATGACAGGATAAGCCTCAGCCCCGTCAGGTTCTCCATCTCTGAATCCGGCTGCTTTATAGCAATAATAGGCCGGCTGATTGTTTTCGAATACTCCCAGGGATACTTTCTTTGCACCGTATATATCGAATGCATACCTGAGTGCCAGCAAAAGCATTCCTTTTCCTGTTCCGCTTCCCCTCCGCTTTGGATCAATAATCACAAATCCAATCCGGAGTTCATCTGTCTTTCCTTCCGGATTTCTGAGGGTAAAGAAACCGACGATTCCGTTTTCATCAAATGCCGTAAAGGCCATCAGTGAATCCACAAAGCTGAATTCCTCCCGGGCAATCGGGTATTTCCCCATAATCCCGGCGCTCCACTGATAAAAAACCCTTTTCGTCTGTGCTCCACGAAAGAATCGTGTCTGCATCTTCCCTTTTATACGGTCTTAATCCAAGCATCTGCATCGTTCCTCCGCGGCAATTGATATCAAGAGTTTTTTACCGTTCAACTACCTGATCAGGCCACCGTGATAACAGCATTCATAGATTTGCTTTCCGCGCCAGCTGATCGTTTCCTTCCCCTGGAACCAGTCAAAATCACCCTCCACGGAGCAGGAATAAGTATAATCACCGTTCTCATACTTCTCCGGCCCGCGGTATGGCTGATCCTCCGGTACATGAAGCAGCGCTTCTTTCAGGAAATCCCCGCTGAACGGACTGCCGGTCACCCTGCCGACATAGTTCATGCTCCAGTACGGCACATCAGAGATCCACAGCGCCTCTTCGCCGGCAAATCGGTCACCGCCAAGGTAGGTGTCATAGTACATCAGATTGTTTTCCCGGTACACCAGATCATGCGACCCGGTTCTGGAAGGAGCCGTTTCAGCTCCTTTTCCGGCATATGTTGCCTGCTTTGCCCTGATCAGGAATGATACGATCGATTTATCCATCTTTCCGCAGCTCCTTCAGATTCTGTTCTTTTTCAAAGAATGCTTTCTTCATCCGGTTGTATTCTTCCTCTGTGCAGACCTGCCGGCATTTCGGTTCAAATGATTTCGTGACTTCGAAGCATTCCGTCATGTTGTCGCAGGGATAGCTTTCACATTGTGAACAATTGTAAATATTTCTATCCCTGCAGCATCTGATGACATGATATCTGCACCAGTTTTCCGGCTTGCATCCCCTGCAGGAGATTTCTTCATTCGTCACAATATGATCCCTGTATCCGATCTTCATCCAGAGTTCCGCCGTATGCCGCAGCTCCTCTTCTGTTTTTTCATACGGATGCGCCACATACCTCGGGCATGCAGAACAATCGTTCCCGCATGCTGCAATGATTCTGCTCATTTCAACACTTCCTTTTTGTTATCAGATATTCAGGGCCGAAAATCCGGCAGAAAACCATCCACAATTCTGTAGTCGATACCCGCTTTTCGCGCCTGCGATGTCTGGAAACGGCGGGGGATCCGGTACATTCTGCCATTCTTTATAAAGTAAGCTCCCGTTTGATGAAACTGGAAAGGAACACCTTTGTTCATACACTGGCGGCGAACATCCAGCACCCATTCAAAATCCAGCGGCCGCACGTCGATGCCCGATTCTCCCGAGCAAGCCACCTCGCAGATCCCGCCGTCAAGGTACTTTTCCAGATTGACCGGACCAAGCATCGGACCGAGGATCACCGTCTTGTGTTTGATCGGAAGCTCCACGAAGATCGGAAGCCGGAAATCCGCCCGGTCCTGGTTTTCACAGGTGCAGCCTACGATCACATTGTCGTAACCGTCTCCCCAGTCCGCCGGCACGCATTCCGGAAAGCGTTCGATGCGCTTTGTGAAAAAGTAAAACATGCAGTCATCGCGGCATCTGATCATATCCCAGCATTCATCACGCCATTCATCCGCGTCTCTCAGCAGAAAGTCTGAGGTGAAGCACGTCATGACGATCGAGCCGGGCACGATCTTCATCGTTCCGTCGCGCTTCTTTTTGATCGGCAGATTGAAATTCTGTGTTTTTCGGCATTGTTCCGACGAAACCGTACTGCCGTATGCTTCGTCCTGCCGATAAACATAGCAGTAACGGCATCCTTCGGAATACTTCGTACAACCGTGCCAGGGATTCCAGCTCGCGTATTTCTGTTCACTCATTTTTTCATTGCTTCGATGCCTTTTTCGGCAGGACACCTTTTTTCATATTGCAGCAGCCCTGCCAGGTATTTCGCGACGCCGTCGCTGTCATTGCTGTCGGCGACGGCATCCGCGATTCTTTTGACCTCCTCCAGCGCGTTGCTGACAGCTACGCCGCAGCCGCACATCCGGATCGGTTCGATGTCATCGTTGTCATCGCCGAAGCAGATGGCCTGCTCGGCCGAGATCCGGTCTTCCTGCAGGGCCAGCCGAATGCCGTTCCATTTGGTGGCGTTCCGGCTCATATACTGGATCAGCGTCTGCTCCGCGACCGTTGAATAAACGTCTTCCGGCGCTTCGATCGTCAGCACATCCGTCTTCATCGACGGATGGCTAGCCAGGATCTTATAAATCTTTTCGCTCTCCGGCAGGATCCGCACATCCTCCATGACCTTTGGCTGCCAGTCCGGAATATCCGTGTTCGCATAAATTCCGTTCCCGGTCTCTACCGAGATGACGGCTCCTTCGATGCGGCACAGCTGCTCCAGGAGAAAAGCGGCACTGTCCGGACTGACCGGGTTTTCAGCTACGCCGGCAGGCGTGATGATCCTGGCGCCGTTCAGGGTGACTACCGAGCGGAACGGAATGATCCGGCGATATTCACCAATCGCCCTTTCCGGCCGGGCAGTCGCCGCATAGAGGTGGGAGCCGCGGGCTTCCCATTCGCACAGCACCTGCCGGGCGTAACCGGATATGCTTTTGTCCGTTCGCAGCAATGTCCTGTCCAGATCGACAATCACCGCCCGGTAGGGTAACTGTGTCATTTCGTTCCTCCTGTGAAAACACTGTCCGGGTTTTCTCTTTCCAGGACGAGCCGGACCACTTGCACATGTCCGTCCATTTCAACCGACCGGATCCCAAAGCCGCACTTTTCCGTATAGAACCGGACGTTTTCCTGTTTGTCCACAGGAGTGATCAATGTAAACCGTTTCCAGTCCGGATAACAGGATTTCACGAATTCCATGGCGGATGTTCCGATGCCTTTCCCCTGGAACTCCGGGATCACGCACAGGCATCCGACTTCATAGGTCCCGCTTCCTGTCTCTTTGCAGGAAACACAGCCGACCGGCCGGTCCTGACACAGGATCAGGAACTTGGGGTATTCCAGGATCGACTGCTCCATCATCTCCCTGGTTCTCCCGTATGCAGGGCATTCGCCGTATTTCACATAATCGCTGTAGAATGAAGCATTGTAGATTCCGATCAGTGTTTCGGCATCCTCCCTGACAGCTTTCCTGAATTCAATCTCCATCCATTCCGTTCCTCATTTTCCTGTTTCATACGACTCCTTCGTTTTCTCCGGATTGGTCCGGAGATAATCCAGGATAATTCCTTTTTGAAGCATATAATCCGGTTGGCCTCTTCAAATCACGGCGCCCTGTGAGATTTCAGGCTGTCAGGATTGTCCGGTTCGCATCCGCCGGCAAACTCAGTACAGTCTTTCGCTTTCGTCCACAGGTCAGCGGTTCTTCTCCATCCGGATCAGATGTTCCTCGTCCGGTTCACTGATCCCGTTCTTGTAATGGTACCCCATCCGGAGATAAAACGGGACACCGGTGATGGATGCCGGAATCTCGATCCGCTTCGCGCGGAGGAAGTACTCATCCCGCTCCAGGGTCTCCATGATCTGCCGGCCCACTCCTTTGCCCTGGTATTCCGGCAGCACAAAGATCGTGAAGAGGCAGCTTTCATCCTCCTTGCCCCAGTAAGGTCCGATCGCGCCGCAGCCGACGGTCTTCTCCCCATCCAGCACCACATACATATGGGTCCACCCCGCGCGCCCGAGCACATACTCCGGCGTTTCCGTCCTGATCAGGTCATCCATCAGGTCTTCGGGATAATCCTTTTTGTTGGAGATCTCGATCGTTCTCCGAATCAGCTGCGACACCGCTTCAGAATCGCTTTCCTGAAACCTTCTGATTAACATGGCCTTCTCTCCTTGCCCTCCGCATTTTCACTTCGCAAGCGACATCACATAGATCTGGCAGGGGTTATCCTCTCCCCACAGTTCGGGAATGACCTCGAACTCTTTGAACCCGCAGCTGAGGTAGAACCGGTTCGTAATGTCATAATCCTCATACATGCCCATCCGGACGGTCTTCACCTGCAGAAAGGAATAACCGGCCTCCGTCGCGATCGCTTTGGCGCGTTCGAACAGGGCCCGTCCGATCCCTTTCCGGTGACACTTTTTCAGCACGCCCATCACAGCCAGCTCGACGGTATCCTTCCCCGTTTCCTTCAGGCAGAGGAACCCGGCCGTTTCGTCGTTTTCCTTTGCTGCCAGGAAGATCCACCCTGCGCAATCGGCAATATACTTTTCCCGGCTCGCTTCCACCTCGAACCATTCGGGAAGCGCTTCGAGCACTGCCCGGGCGATCTCCTGTTTTTCCTGCCGGTCGCTGATCCGGACGATTCGGCTGGTTTCCGCCATGGTTTCCTCTCCTTTATCTGCTTTCATGCGGTTTCCATTGTACCCGTCCGGGCCCTGCTGTCAAGGTTCCTCTGCAGCGCCGGGACTGTTTCCTCTTTCTCCGGATTCTGCTATAATCCGGTCAGACCATATTTTACCTGGAGGACAGCACAATGATCAAAGTGGCATTCTTCGATGCAAAAGCCTATGACAAACCTTCTTTTGAACAGTACGGCAGCCTGTATGATCTCCGGTTCAAGTATTTCGAAACCAAACTGAACGAGGATACCGTGGATCTGGCAAAGGGCTGCGACGCTATCTGCGTGTTCGTGAACGATACGGTGAACGCCGCCGTAATCGACCGGCTGCATGAATACGGCGTCCGGCTGATCGCCCTGCGCTCGGCGGGTTACAATAACGTGGACCTGCCTGCCGCCTTCGGAAAGATCCACGTCGTCCATGTCCCTGCTTATTCCCCCTACGCGGTTGCCGAGCATGCCATCGCGCTGCTGCTCACTTCCGTGAGGCGGATTCATAAGGCGTATAACCGGACCCGCGAGTTCAACTTCTCCCTGAACGGGCTGACCGGATTCGATTTCCATGGCAAAACCGTCGGCGTAATCGGCACCGGCAAGATCGGCCGGATCTTCATCGATATCTGCCGCGGTTTCGGGATGAACGTGATCGCCCATGACCTGTTCCCGGCAAAGGACAGCGGGATCGCCTACGTTCCGCTGGACGAGCTGCTGGAGAAGAGCGATATCATCTCCCTCCACTGCCCGCTGACAGAAGATACACGGCACCTGATCAATGCGGCCGCCATTGAAAAGATGAAGAAAGGCGTCGTGATCGTCAACACCTCCCGCGGCGGCCTGATCGACGCCGAAGCGTTGCTGGAGGGGATCAAGGCCCGAAAAGTCGGCGCCGCCTGCCTCGATGTATATGAGGAAGAAGCCGACGTGTTCTTCGAAGATCGCTCCGGTCACATCCTGAACGACGACCTCCTGTCCCGCCTGATCTCCATGCCGAACGTAATCGTCACCTCACACCAGGCCTTCCTGACGGAAGAGGCGCTGAACAATATCGCGGAAACGACGGTAAAGAACATCCGCTCCTGCTTTGACAGGGACGGCATGTGCGACAACGAGCTGTGCTATCGCTGCGGGAAAATCGAGCAGTGCAGGAAAGAGCGGAAGGAAAAGTGTTTCTGACAGATGAACACCAGGAAGGAAAACGACTATGGTGATCTATGACGACGGAATTCAACTGAACGCGGTGCTGGAAAAGCCGGAAGGCGTCGACTTCTGCCCGCTGGTGATCCTGCTGCACGGGTTCACCAGCGCCATGGACCGGCCGCACAACCTGCTGGCCGCAGCCGCCATACGGGATGCCGGTTTTGCCACGCTGCGCTTTGACTTATACGGCCATGGAACAAGCGGCGGGGAATTCCGGAAGCACACGATCTGGAAATGGATCTCCAATACCATGGCGGTGATCGACCATTGCCTGGAGCTCGGGTATACCGAAGTGTACCTCTCGGGGCACTCGCAGGGCGGGCTGGTGGCGGCGCTGGTCGCCGGAATGGAGACGGACCGGATCCGCGGGCTCATTCTCCGCGCGCCGGCCTTCATGATCCCGCAGTGTGCCCGGGACGGAAACCTCCTGGGGCAGCGGATCGATCCGGATCACATTCCGGACTCCCTGCCCACGATCAAAGGCCTCACCCTGGACGGGAACTACGTCCGCGTCGCGCAGACGATCCGGGTGGAGGACGCCGCGGACCGGTTCCGGAATCCCGTCCTGATCCTTCACGGGGATGAGGACGACACGGTCCCCCTGGCGGATTCGCACCGCATGGCGCAGCTGTACCGTAACTGCGAACTGACCGTGATCGCAGGGGAAACGCATCATTTCGACCGGCATCCCGATCAGATGCAGGAGGCGATCCGCACCTGGCTGACGGCGCGCTGAAAACTTATTCAACCTTCAATCTTTCTTCAAGGTTCATTGCCTATACTGGCCCCGTCATCAAGAAAAAGGCGCCGATGACAGACTGAAACAGAAGATAACGACAATGAAGATGAATGGAGGTTGAAACCATGAAAAAGTTGATCGCAATACTGATGACCCTCGCGCTGGTGATCAGCGCCTTCGCCCTCCCGGCCCTGGCCGAGGAAACCGAAGCAACGGCCAATGCAGCCACGTCCGCAACGACGACAACCGCGAAGGGCGGCCGCGGCGGAATGCCCGGCAAAGGACAGCAGCCCCCGGCCATGAACGGCAACGGCCGCAACAACCAGAACGATCAGAACAATCAGCAGCCCCCGGCCATGCCCGGGAATGACCAGAACAACCAGAACAGTCAGAACAATCAGCAGCCCCCGGCCGCACCCGGCAACGGCCACAACAACCAGAACGGTCCGGACAATCAGCAATTCCCGGCCATGCCCGGGAATGACCAGAACAACCAGAACGGTCCGGACAATCAGCAATTCCCGACTATGCCCGGGAATGACCAGAACAGCCAAAACGACCAGAATGGCCAGAACGGCCAAAACAGCCGGAACAGCCAGAAGCCTTCCGGCAAACCCGGCAAGGGCAGAAACGGCCGGAACGGCATAAACGGCCAGCAGCCCCCGGCCATGAACGGCAGCAACCAGAACGGTCAGCCCGGTATGCGGCTTGATTTTGAACAGCTGGTCAAGGACGGCGTGATCGATCAAGAACTCTGTGACAAGATCCTGAACTACATGAAAGAGCATGCGCCCCAGGGTCAGCCCGGCGGCAGCGTCCCCACCGAAGGCAGCCAGTCCCCGGTCCAGTCCGACGGGAATACTCCTGCCGAAGGCAGCCAGCCCCCAGCCCGGCCGGAAGGCGTCCAGGGCCAGCAGGGCGGATTTGAAGAACAACTCCTGAAGGACCTGCTGGACAACAGCATCATCACCCAGGAACAGTATGACCTGCTCCTCGCCCGGATCACCGTTGCCGACACCGAGGCTGCTGCAGCTTCCGAAACAACTGAATCCGGAATCTGAATACAGGTCCGGTCGGACTCCCGGTTTTCCGGGAGTCCTTGTTGCTGGTCCCCGCCGCCTGTGGTATCATCAAAGTACGGAGGAAAAGAGTTTATGCGCGTATTACTGGTGGAAGACGACCGGATCCTTTCAGCAACGATCTGTAAACTGCTGGAAAAGGAACGGATCACCGCGGATCCGGTTTACAACGGAAACGACGGCCTGGACTGGGCCCTCAGCAGCGACTATGACGCGATCATCCTGGACGTGATGCTTCCCGGGATGGACGGCTTTTCCGTCCTGCGCAAGCTGCGGAACGAAAAGGTCCCGACCCCGGTCCTGATGCTGACTGCCCGCACGGAGCTGGAGGACCGGCTGACCGGCCTGGACAGCGGTGCGGATTACTATCTGTCCAAACCTTTCGAGTCCGCGGAATTGATCAGCTGCCTGCATGCGATTACCCGCCGCGGGACACGCGCGCCGATGATGAGCCTGCATTACGGGGATATCACGCTGGAACAGAAGGACGGAAAACTGAAGAATACAGAAAACACGCAGGAGGTCAAGCTCGGTGCGAAGGAATACCAGCTGATGGAGCTCTTCCTGCGCAACCCGGCCCAGATCCTGGTCAAGGAAACCATCCAGGAGCGGATCTGGGGGCTGGAGAGCGACGCGGAATACAACAACCTGGAAGTCTATGTATCCTTCCTGCGGAAAAAGCTCAGCTTTATCGGCTCCCGCATGAAGATCAAGGCGACCCGCGGCGTCGGATACGCCCTGGAGGAAGAGAAATGATCAAACGGCTGCGCCGGCGTATGACCCTGATGGTGATCGCCGTCCTGATCCTTGTCTCCGCGGGCATCGTCCTGGCGATTCATTATGCCAATGAGCGCAGCATCGCCGTCCAGGCGGAATCCACCCTGTCCGTCCTGGCTGAGAACAGCGGTTCCCGCCCTTCCCTGCCGCCGGACGGCAGCACACCCGCAGACATGAATGAGACCCCGCCGCCGAAACCGGAGGGGGAAATCGATCTCTCCCCGCGCAGATACGGCGAACGGAGGATGCGCGGGCAACCGCCCGAAGCCCGCGACAACCGGACGGTCGCGGCCGGACTGAGCAATTCCTATACCATCACCCTGAACGACGACGGGACCGTGGCTTCCTGGACCTCCGACCGGACCGACCTGTATTCGGATCTCCAGATCAGCGCCATGGCGGAAGGCGTTCAGGCGGCCGGAACGGACTCCGGAAGGATCGGATCCCAATTCTACCGAAAAACGGTAAAAGACGGCCGGACTCTGCTGATCGTCCTGGACGCCCGGCTGGATTACCTGGCTGCGTCAAACACGCTGCGCTCCACAATCCTGGTGGCGGCAGTCGCCTGCCTCCTGCTCTCCCTGCTGGCCGCGCTGCTGATCCGGGAGATGGTCAAGCCGGTCGAGGACGCCTTCACCCGCCAGAAGCAGTTCATCTCGGATGCCAGTCACGAGCTGAAGACCCCGCTCGCCGTAATCTCCGCCAACGCCGAAGTCCTCGAGCAGGAGATCGGAAAAAACGAGCACCTGGAATATATCCGTTCCGAGGTCCGGCGGACCGACTCGCTGGTACGCAATCTCCTGGCCCTGGCCCGTATGGACCGGAACGACGCCGGGACGGATATGAAGCGCTTCGACCTCAGCCATGCCGTTCTGGATGTGACGCTACCCTTTGAGAGCACGGTCTATGAGGCGGGAAAGACGCTGGAAATCGACGTACCGGACGGGATCGACTGCCTCGGCAACGAGGAGATGATCAAGCAGCTGACCGTGATTCTGCTGTCCAACGCCCTGAAATATTCCGATCCGGGCGGACGCATCGAGGTCAACCTGAAAACGAAGGGAAAACAGCGGGAGATTCGCGTGTTCAACACCGGCGAACCGATCGAGCCGGACAACCGGGAGCGGATTTTTGACCGTTTCTGGCGGGCGGACCCCGCCCACGGCCGGGATACCGGCGGTCACGGCCTGGGCCTGGCGATCGCCCGGTCAATCGTGGAAAAGCATAAGGGCCGGATCACGGTCGACAGCCCTGAAGGAACCGGGAACGCGTTCACCGTCATGTTAAGCGGAGACCGCTCCTGAATCGTATCGGACCAGATAAAACGTTAATGAGGCCGCAAAATCGACGGAAAGGGCGAGGATCCATGATCAGGGAAATCAGGCGGGAGGATATCCCCGAATGCGTCCGGGTCATCCAGCGAAGCTTTCAGACCGTGGCAGATGAATTCGGTTTTACGCCGGAAAACGCGCCGCGGTTTGTCGCCTTTGCCACCGATGAGAATCGCCTGCTTTGGCAACGGGAAAAGGAGCACCGCCTGATGTTCCTGGATGAAGAAGACGGTGAGATCTGCGGGTACTATTCCCTGCTGTTGAAAGAGAACGGCGAATGTGAGCTGGGCAATCTGTCCGTACTGCCAAAGCACAGGCATCAGGGCATCGGGACAAACCTGCTGAAGCATTCCATGGATACCGCCCGGAAGCAGCGCTGCCAGGTCATGCGCCTGAGCATCGTGGAGGAAAACACCGTGCTGCGACAATGGTATGAACAGAACGGAGCTGTTCATACCGGGACGGAGAAGTTTGACTTTTTCCCGTTCACCTGCGGATATATGCTGATCCGGCTGTGATATGAACTGAGATCAGAGCAGCTCCCGCAGATCGTGGATCTTCAGGCAGGATGTGTCCACGTCAGCCTCCGGATTGGCCGCGATGAGGATCGGGTAAATGCCCAGCTCCGCCGCGCCCTCCAGATTGCGCACGCTGTCATCGATAAAGACTGTTTCCTCCGCGGAAACACCGCTCTTTTCCAGCGCGTCCAGGTACATACGGCGGTCCGGCTTGAACACGCCCACGTAGCAGCTGTATGTCTCAAAAGAAAAGTACTTGGCAATCCCCAGATACTCCAGCTGGCGCCCGATGCTGGGCCAGGTGTCGGAGATCACACCGAGCCGGTGCGTCCTGCCCAGCGTTTCCAGGACCTCCCCGATCCCGGGATAAGGAATGTAATTCTCCATATTGCAGGCACGGTCCCGGGCAATCTCCTCCCGCTGTCCTTCTGAAAGCCCGAGGCCCAGCTCGTCAGAAATAAGGGTGTAATACCGGCAGAACTGGCTGATCTCCGCCTCCACCGTCACAATCCGGTGATTCTCCGCCAGGAAGCGCAGGCCGGCTTCCCGGGCTTTGCCGATCTCCTCCCGGCTGCACCGTTTCAACCCTTCTCCCGCCTCCTGCAGAAACCGGTTTGTAAACATCCAGTCCCCGGAAGCAGGCCTGTCCAGCGTATATCCCACGTCAAAGAAGATGACTCTCTTATCCTTCAGCTGATCGATCATGGCAGTCCCCTCGCCTTCCGGTCTTTGGCTGCATCATATCACCCGGACAGCGATCCCGCAAGCGCAGACAGAAAAGCCCCGGGATCCCACTGATGATCCCGGGGCTTCCTGCCGCTTGGGTCGGGCCGATTGTCATACGTCGATACCGATCTCCCTGCCCAGCACCCAGCCGGTGACAGGGGAATTGATCTTGTACCAGCTCCTGCCTTCCTGTTCGTTGTATAATACCGTGCCGGTGAAGTTCACGACGGTATTGTAGCCCAGTGTTCTGCAGACCGGATAGTTGGCGCCGGCTCCGCTGCGGACCGTCGCGCTCCCGGTCACAATCGTCTTCTGGACGCCTCCGCTGATCTTCTCCATATCTTCGAGGCTCAGGGATCTCATTTCTTCCATGTTTTTCTCTCCTTTCCTTTTGGGGGTCTCATTTGTATATACGCACGGATCATGCCTGATGGCATTTTTTTCTGCCGGTCCCGGCAGATTTTTTCAGTCCGCTTTCCGGAGAACCCGGATCATGACGCCTTCCGGAATGCCTTCCACGGCGGCCGTCAGTGCGGCTGTTTCCCAGTCGGCAAGCAGCGGGCTGTCAGTCACGACCTTCGGCGTGAAGCCGGTTTCCCAGCTGCCCTGGTTCTCGACGAAGATCCGGCAGGAACTGCCGGCCGCGTCGTCTCCTTCCAGCATATATCGGGCGGACAGGAACGCTTTCCCGTCCTTCCCGATGGTCTGGGTATCCACCCCGGTCCCGACCACACGCCCGTTGAAATACGGCCCGGAAGCTTCGCCGGTGAAGGGGATCATCACGATCTGCTTTTCTGTTCCTTTCACGCTGACCGGCCCGTCACACCGGACACGGATCTCCATCAGCAGTTCTTCCTGCATACTCCGCCCTCCGTTACCGCCGGATCTTTTTCCGCTCTTTGTCGGCATACATGTTATGGTCCGCCTCGCTGATGTGGCGCTTCAGCTCCCCGCTGCCCTGCATCGTGCTGTACCCGATGGAAACGGACAGGGAATTGCCTTCGATGCAGTATTTGTCCTGCGCTTCCCTGAGCTGGGCGACCAGCCGTTCCGTTTCCCCTGTACCGATCCCCGGCAGGAAAGCGGCAAACTCATCCCCGCCCGTCCGGAAGATCAGCGCTTCCTTTGGAAGGATAAAGCGCAGCAGGTCGGCACAGCTTCGGATATAATCGTCTCCGGCGGTATGCCCGCAGGTATCGTTCACCTGCTTCAGGTAATCGCAGTCCGCGATGATGATGCTCAGCGGATCGGGAGCGCCGTATTCGATCGACGCCAGATATTCCGTATAATAGCTGCGGTTGTAGACCCTGGTCAGCTGGTCGGTGATGTAGCGCTCCCGGAGCTTGCGACGCATCTGCTCCTGTTCGGTCACGATATTGATCAGGGCGATGATGCCCCGCACCCGACCGTCGTCATAGAACAGCGGTTCCTTGATGATCTGCAGAAATTCCTGCGCCCCGTCGTTCTCCTCGATGATGTAGGAAGTGCCTTTCCCCGTCCGGATCAGTTCCAGATCGGATTCCAGCGCCTTCCGGGCATTCTCCTTGTCCTTGCGGATGTCCAGGTCCGTCTTGCCGCGGATGGTCCAGTCCTCATCGTTATCCGTTTTCAGGTGGTGCCAGGTCTGGGAGGAAAAAACATATCTTGCCCGGTTGTCCTTCAGGTAGATGTTCGCGGGCAGCGACTGGAGCATCCGGGAGAACTCATTGAAAGAAACGGAGGAAACCAGCTCCTCAGCGTTCGCCAGGCGGTTCTTCAGCACGGCTGCCCGGACTGGCTGTTCGACGCAGTCCACCACGACGCCGCCCAGGAACGCTTCGTCCTGTTCGATATGTTCGCTGTCAGTCAGCAGCAGGATCGGAAACGCCAGCAGGTCACTGTTCCTGTCGTTTACGCAGCGGATCAGCTTCCCGACATCCGGAAGGGCGGAAGGCGTGTCAATCAGGACAGCGGACAGGAGCTCCCCGTTTTCCACGGCGGCAATCGCCTCCTCCGCCGTGCGGACTTCCCGAACGGTCCCGTTCAGCGGGAGCGGCACGGATGCTGCACCCGCGCCGTTGCGGACCAGCAGGTAATTCTTCATCCTGATCCCGCCCCCTCTTTTTTATTTTTCCCTGACGAGGTCTGCGATCTTGTTGCCCTTTTCGTCTGAAATATAGGGATTGGCTCCGGAGCGTTTGGCCGTGATATAGATCGATTCGCCGACGTTCACGTTCATCCAGTCGCTTTCCGCCAGCCGGTAGGTCACGGGCGCTTCCTTCCCCTTCGTGTGCTCCACGGTAAAGCGGTAGACCTCGGTCTTCCGGCCTTCGCGCTCATTCTCGGCCAGCGTATATTCCGGCCAGGCCGCGTTATGGTCGTCGCCGGAGGCAGTCACGTCCCGGGACGGCGTCCAGCGCCAGATGTTGTAGTAATACTTTGTCGCGTAGCGCGGCACGCTCCGGTAGACCGGCTGCCTTACCGTCTCGGTATAGTACTCTGTACTGTAGACGGGGCGCTCATGGGGCACCTCAGAGAAGGTGCCGTTGCCGTTGTCGGAATAGGTGTAGTATGTCTCATAGTGGTCGACCACCTGGCGGGATCGCCGGACCTCGACGTTCTCATAGTGGTCGAGCACCTGGTCGTAGTGGTGTATCTCCCTCCGGGCATCGGTCTCTTCTGCACCGGCGGGCAGTTGCCAGCCGGATTCGCTGAACGCCCGGTTCTCTTCGATGTTGATGTTCCGGACCCAGTTCAGGGCGGAAACCTGGAGATCCGAAGCCGTCTTGTTCCCGTTCATCCACATGAACAGGCCGACAATCACCAGCAGGATCGCCAGGATGACCATCAGCGGCTTGCGGGACTGTTTCTGCGGAGCCTGTGTGCCCTGCTGGGCGGCGGCTTCCGCTGCCTCACGCGCCTTTTTCTTCTCCAGCATCTGGAAGTAATTGCTCTCGGAATCCGCACGGCTGGCACCGCAGTTTCCGCAGAACTGCGCGTTGTCGCTGTTCAGGGAGTTGCAGAAAGAGCAGTACCAGTCCGGATTCTTGCTGACGTATTTCGCCTGCTCTTCGTCGAGATACTCCACGTCCGCGCGCTCGTTCTCTTCCCGGGTTTCCCCCTCGGTATAATCCTTCATATAGAACTGGACGTCACCCCTGGCCCGGCCGCAGGAGGGGCAGTTGACCACGTCCCCGCGGATCCCCCTGGAGCCGCAGAACGGGCAGTCCCAGTATCCCATGACAAGCTTTGGCATCGGTTGAATCTCCTTCATCCATGAGCATATCGGGAAATGTATATCGCTCAGATAATTTTACATTGGAATCCCGTCTCCGTCAACGATTTCACCAGCAAAAACGCCGGAAAGCTTTCCTGCTCTCCGGCGCCGTTCTGTTTATGGGGTTTACTTGACGTCAAGTCCATTGGGAACGCCCCTCCACTGGTTGAAGGGGAAGACGACCTGCCGCACGTGGCCGATGATCATGCTGCGCTCGATCGGTCCGATGCTGCGGCTGTCGTTGGAATTGTTCCGGTGGTCGCCCATCACGAAGTATTTCCCCTCCGGCACCTCGTAGGGGGCGAAGGAGTTCAGGTATCCTGTACGGTATTCGTCGTTGATATAGGGTTCATCGTACTTTTCGCCGTTTACATACAGGTACCCTTCGCGGAGCTCCACCGTATCCCCGGGCAGGCCCACCACGCGCTTGACAAAATTGGTGTCGCCCCGGTTGGGATAGCGGCAGATGACCACGTCGAAGCGCTGCGGATTCCCGAAAAGGGTCAGGCGCGGCGCATTTTCCTTGGCTTCATCACTCTGCCAGGGGAAGCTGAACCAGGTGGTGGAATAATCGAACTTGGAAACAAGCATGATCTCCCGGTCTGCCAGGGTATCGTCCATGGAATGCCCGTCCACCCGGACCGGCTCAAAGATCACGGAACGGATCACCAGCGCGGCTGCCACGGCCACCAGGAGCGTGAGCACCCAACTGAGGATCTCCATACCCACGGATCTTTTCACCTTTTCTTTTTTGTTCTTTTTGCCTTTCCCGGCCGGATCTTCCGTTACGGCTTCCGCTGCGGTTTCCGCCGCGGCTTCGGTCTTCTTTTCAATCTCACTCATATCATACGGCTCCCTTCAGTCGCTCAATCTCTTTCTGCACGGTTTCCCGGCTGCAGTAGTTCAGTGGGGAGAAGCGGCCCTTCGCCGCCTTCTCCAGCTTCTCCAGGGCAGCCTGCCGGTCCCCTTCTTCCTCGTCGTAGCGGCTCAGAAAATACAGGGTGTCGATCTGGCTGTCCTTGATGGCCAGCGCTTTCTTGAACCATTTCTTCGCGCCGGCCCGGTCCCCGCGGACCCGGTAGAGGAACTGGCCCATATTATCCAGGCAGATCGGATCCGCATCGTCGTAGTCCAGGCTGTCCCGGATAAAGGCCTCCGCTTTCTCCACGCCTGCGTCCCAGGCCTCCCGGGGAGAAAGCTGTTTTTCGTCAGCAGCAGCCGGCTCGCTCGCCTCTTCGGGCTGCTGTGCGGGTTCCGCGTCTCCCGTAGCGGAATCTTCCGCAGTGTCGTCTGCATCCGCAGTTTCTTCGGCCTCTTCGGTTTCTTCGGTCCCGGCAGGCTCTTCCGGGAATTCCGGCTTGTTGGCCGCGTCGTATTTCTCCACGTAGAGATAGCCCAGGGTCTGGTAGAGCAGGCCTGTCTCCGTCTTGCGGAACTGCTGCTCCAGGGTGTTGATGCCCTTGTCCAGGTCGCCCAGGCGGAAACAGCAGGTGGCATAGTCCACCAGCAGCGTGACCCGCTGGTCCGGCGTCATGCCCGGCGCCTTCTGATGCTTCACCAGGAAGTCCTTCGCCTTCTGATACTCGCCCTTGCGGATGATCAGCAGGGCATAGGCCAGAACGTAACGCGGATCGTTCAGCCCCTCCGCGAACGCTTCCTCATAGATCTTGATGGCTTCTTCCGTCTGCCCGTTCCTCTGCAGGCGGTATGCCTTATTCGCTTTCAGTCCCGTCATGAATCCCATCGATCTGTTGCTCCTTCAGCTTGCGCAATAATCGTTGACGGCGGTATTGTAACTCATTTTTCTCTTCTTGTACAGTTCCGCTTTCCCGCAGGGCCGGTTCGCTGAGCAGGAAGAGCGCCTGTTCCGTCAGCCGCAGAGCCGCTGCCGGATTCCTGCGGATATGCTCCTCGTGCTTTGCCAGCTCCACGTAGGGCATGATGCCGCCCCGGCGTTCATGGATCATCTCCCGCCAGACCTTCGCGGCCTCCTCCCGGTCCCCGCTGCGGCGGTAGCTGACCGCCAGGGCGGTGCCGGCCGAATCCCCCATGCGCCCCTTCCGGGCCAGCCGGTAGCAGCGCCGGGCGTTCTCAGTCAGGTTGATCCGCTCCAGCGCCCGGCCCATCGAATACACGTCCTCGCTGAACCGGATCTTCTCCGGATGCAGGTACAGGTCCGCCATATGGTTAAGCAGCACGCAGAGGGAAGCGATATCCTGGGCATTGTGCTTCAGGATATCGTCCAGCAGGGACATCTGCTTCGTCTTCAGATAGGTGAAATAGCGCTGCGGCACCTCGCTGCCGGGAAGGTCGTCGTGCCTTGGTTTTCCCAGCACAACCTCCTCCAGCCGCCCGAGGTTGCACCGCCCCAGCCGCAGTTTCCACAGCCGCCTGCACAGGTGCAGCAGGTCCAGGTGCGGCAGATCCAGGCAATCCCTGTCCATCCGGTTCATAAGGAACCGGCTCTCCAGCAGCGGCACATCAAAGGTCGTGCCATTGAAAGTGCACAGGACGTCGAACTTCCCCAGCCCGTTCGCCACATGCTTCAGCAGGTACGGTTCCTCGGGATAGTCCCGCATCAGAAACTGATGCACCTCAAACCCTTCGTCGGTCAGGAAGCCCATCCCTACGAGAAAAGCCACGGTGCCGCTTCCGCCAAGGCCCGTGGTCTCCGTATCCAGGTAGAGGATCCGCCGGGGATCAAAAGTCTCCGGCATCTCCTTTTCGCTCATCATGGCCAGAGTCTCCCGGGTCAGATCCCACGCGCCGGGAAATTCCTCCGCCGGCCGGTAAACGGCAAAGTGCCGGCAGTCCGCCTCCGCGCGTTCCGCCGGAGCCGGCCTTTTTGCACCGCCGCCGTCCACCGCGCGCAGCTTGTCCCGCAGGTTCACCGGACCAGCTCCTTCAACAGCCAGATCGCCGTACGCTTTCCGTCCTCCCCGATCTCGCCCACGGGACCGACGCAGGAGGGACAGCCATAGGTGCAGGAACAGTCCTCCGCCACCTGCAGCGCCTTCTCAAGCAACAGCTCCTTCATGCCAAAGGCCTTGTGACTCAGCCCGATACCGCCGGGGCAGTTGTCGTAGAGCAGAATGGTCGGCTGGTCCGTGATCGGGCTCTTCACCTGGTAGACCACCGCGATGTCCTGCGGCGCGCACATCAGGTACAGGGGACAGACGATCCGCAGCAGGTTCGCGATCCCCATCATCCCGTTCTTCAGCCGGTCGCTGGGCACCCGGGAGGCCAGGCTTTCCGGCAGGGTCCACCACATGGAGGTGGTGTGCATATCCGTCTCCGGCAGCTGGACATGGCCGAAACCCAGCGTCTCATGCGTATCGAAGCGGATCTTCTTGAACATGGTCACCAGCGCGGTCACCTTGATCTCACCGAGACCCGCGATCCCGCCCCGGCTCGTCTCCTCTTCCTTTTCGATGTCCAGCAGGCTCAGGTTGATGTTCAGGTCCGCGTCCGTGTAGTATCCCACATCCACGCTGCGGATAAAGGCCTTGCAGGCGTCAAAGTCCAGCTTTTCCACCTGAAACTGGCGGCCTTCATGCATGTAGATGGCGTTTTCATGCAGGAGCATCGGCGCAGTGAACCGATCCATCTCGCCGATCACCCGGTGATGGGCGGGTTCCGTGATATCGATGATCAGGAAGTTCTCGGCCGCGGCGGAGCGCAGGGAGATCTCGCTGGCCGGGAAGTCCTCCGCGGACCAGTGATACCGCCCGTCCACATGGTGGAGGATCCCCTGCTCGTCCAGGTAGTCCAGCAGTTCCTCCGTGGAACTCGTGTTGCCGAACCGGTCACCGTCGGAGAAGGGCAGCTCAAAGGCGGCGCACTTGAAGTGGCTCAGCAGGATATACAGGTTGTCCGGGTTCAGGAGCGCGTTCTCCGGGCTCTGCTTCAGCAGGTAGTCCGGGTGGTTGACGATATACTGGTCGATCGCCGCGGAAGAGGCGATGAAGAAGACGATGCTCGTTCCCTGCCGCCGGCCGGCGCGGCCGGCCTGCTGCCAGGCGCTGGCGATTGTCCCGGGATAGCCGCACATCACGCAGGCGTCCAGCGCGCCGATATCAATGCCCAGCTCCAGCGCGTTGGTGGAGACCACCGCGTCCACCTGTCCGCTGCGCAGGCCGCGCTCGATCTCCCTCCGCTCCCCGGGCAGGTAGCCTCCGCGGTAGCCCCGCACCTTCCCGGCGTTGCCCAGCGGATCCCGGACCATGTCCTTCAGGTAGCGGGTCAGCACTTCCACCGTCAGGCGGGAGCGCGCAAAGGTGATGGACTGGATCCCGTTCTTCAGCAGCATGCCGCTGATCGTCCGCGTGATCGGGATGGCGCCCTTGCGGATCCCGAGCTGCCGGTTCACCACCGGGGGATTGTAAAACACGAAATGCCGCTCGCCCATCGGGGCGCCGTTCTCGTCCACCAGGGTCACCGGCCGGCCGATCAGCGTCTCAGCCAGTTCCTTCGGGTTGGCGATCGTCGCGCTGCAGAGGATGAACTGCGGGTGGCTCCCGTAGAACTCGCACAGGCGCATCAGCCGGCGCAGGACGTTGGCCAGGTTGCTCCCGAACACGCCGCGGTAGGTATGGATCTCGTCGATCACGATATACTGCAGGTTCTCAAACAGCTTGACCCATTTGGTATGGTGCGGCAGGATCCCGGAATGCAGCATGTCCGGATTGGTCACCACGATGTGCCCCGCCTGCCGGATCGCGCGGCGGGCAGCCGCGGGGGTATCTCCATCGTAGGTATAGGTCTTGATATCGACGCCCATTCCCTCGATCATGTCGTACAGCTCACTGACCTGGTCCGCGCTCAGGGCCTTGGTCGGGAACAGATAGAGGGCGCGCGCGTCCTGGTCCTTCAGGATTGCGGAAAGCACGGGCAGATTGTAACACATGGTCTTTCCGGAGGCTGTCGGCGTGACCACGGTCACGTCCTCCCCGCGGGCGGTCGCTTCCAGGCTCTGCGCCTGATGGGTATAAAGGCTGTAGATCCCCCGCTGGTTCAGCACGGGGATCAGCCGGGCATCCATGCTCTCCGGAAAAGGGCTGGTCTTAGCCGGACGGGCGGGGATCACTTCCCAGCGGGTCACGTCCTTCATGAACTGACTGTCCCGTCTGAGCTGCTCAGCAAGCTGTGTCACGTTCATCCTTCCGGCTCCCTCCGTCCTGTATCGATCGTCGTTTTCTGTCGCCCTTCATTATAAAATCTAAAGAAGAGCAATGCAAGGCGAACAAAATGTTTTTCTGCTTGCCTTGATCCCCCGATATGCTATAATGACTCCCGTTGCCGAAAGGGTCCGGGCGCTGATGCGCGCGGTACGCGGGACGCGACAGCGATACGCGGAAAGGATACATGCCATGAGAACAGCAATCTACGGAGCCGGTTCCCTGGGAACCGTCATGGGCGCCTTCCTCACCAAAAACGGCGTCAATATCGACCTGATCAACCGGAACAAGGCCCATGTGGCCGCCCTGAAGGAAAACGGAGCCCGCGTGACCGGGACCGTGGACATGACGGTGCCTGTCAGCGCGCTGCTGCCAGAAGAGATGAGCGGCCGGTACGATATCATTTTCCTCATGACCAAACAGCTGAATAACCGGGAGACCGTAACCTTCCTGAAGGACTACCTGGCGGAAGACGGCCTGATCGTCACCCTGCAGAACGGCATCCCCGAAGACGGGATCGCAAAGATTATCGGAGCGGACAGGACCATCGGCTGTACCGTGGAATGGGGCGCCACCATGACCGCTCCCGGCGAGAGCCGCCTGACATCCGATCCGGGCAGCCTGTCCTTCCATATGGGCGGTATGCCGGGCATCCCGGAGAGCAGCCTGGAAAAGGTAAAGTCCGTGCTCGAAAAGATGTGCCCCGTGGAGATCGAGAGCAACCTGCCCGGCGCCCGCTGGTCCAAACTCCTGATCAACGCCACCTTCTCCGGACTGGGCACCGTCATGGGCGGCACCTTCGGCGATGTGACGAAGAACCCGCAGGCGAAGGAGCTCGCCGTCCGCTGCATGAAGGAGGTCATTGACGTCGGCCGCGCCGCCGGGGTAACTTTCGCCGCCGTCCAGGGCAAGGACATCGTGAGCCTGTTCTACTGGTCCAATCCCGTGAAAAAGGCCGTCGCGAAACTCATCCTGCCCATCGCGATGAAAAAGCACGCAGCCATCGAACCTTCCATGCTGCAGGACCTGAAGAAAGGCAAGCCCTGCGAGATCGACGCGATCAACGGCGTCATCTGCGATTGGGGGAAAAAGAAAGGTGTCCCGACACCCGTGAACGACCGGATCGTCTCCCTCGTCCACGGGATCCAGGACGGAAAAAGAAAACCCTCCAGAGAAAACCTGAAGGACTTCTGATCATATCAACCTCATCATTTTACAGTTTTCGATCCCGGTACTCCAGAAATCTTTCCTCGGCAGATGACGGATCTGACTGATGATGCTCAGATTCATCGCGCCGTGGCCGACGATGAGCACATCCTTTCCCTGTTCCATCAGGGGATCGATCACTTCCCGGAGGAAGGATCCGGTCCGGGCAAACAGCTCTTCAAACGTTTCCGCCCCGCCCACGGAGGCGGTATATTTTTCCGGCGCCCAAAAGATCACGTTGACCGGACTGTCCGGGATGTCGAAGCTGTTCTCCTGTCCCTCATAATCCCCGAAGCTCATCTCCCGCAGCCGGTCGTCGGTCAGGATCGGCACGTCCCGCCCGCGGAGCACGATTTCCGCCGTTTCCCTGGCCCGGATCAGCGGGGAGCACCAGCAGACGTCCAGCGGAATATCGCGGTACTCCTCCGCGGCTTTCTCCGCCATGCGCCGGCCTTCTTCGTTCAGCGGGACATCCGTCCGGCCCTGGAGCTTGTGCCGGTCG
The DNA here is from genome assembly GCA_902793605.1 of uncultured Eubacteriales bacterium. Classification (GTDB taxonomy): domain Bacteria; phylum Bacillota; class Clostridia; order Christensenellales; family Aristaeellaceae; genus Aristaeella. The sequence continues at coordinate 82,011 of CADBEB010000002.1, read as the reverse complement.
TTCCAGTCGGTCCGGCCGTGTCTCATGATATACAGCAAAGCGTATCTCCTTATCCGATTCCCTGATCATTTCTCCGATCGGGATCACACGGAAATGATACCACGCCGCGGACACGGGAACAAGGGGTGCCAATCCCGTACCGCCAGCAGATAGTTTTATACCAAATCAGTATTGGCAGTATCTTCCCTTCTCTTCAATTCTCCTTTATACTGACCAATGGAGGAACAAGCGGGCGTTTCGCCAGCCGCCGCCAGAGGCGGATGAAGGTTGAAGAAACGTTGAAGCGGCCCTTAAGGACTGTCCCCGACGTTCCCGGAAAGAGGACGAAGTGCAAATGACTTACACAATCGAGACGGAACGGCTCGGCCTCCGGGAATATACCCCGGATGATTTTGACGCCCTGTATGAGATCATGTCCGACCCGGAGACCATGCAGCACTATCCCGCTCCGTTTACGGAGGAGCGAACCAGGAGATGGATCACCTGGAATCTGGAGAACTACAAAACGTACGGTTTCGGGCTGTGGGCCGTCGTCCTGAAGGAAACGGGCGAGTTCATCGGCGACTGCGGCGTCACGATCCAGAATATCGACGGAGAGATGCTCCCGGAGATCGGCTATCATATCCATAAAAAGCACTGGCGTAAAGGATATGCGAAAGAAGCCGCCCGCGCAGTCCGGGACTGGGTGTTCCGGAACACGGATTACGATACGGTTTACTCGTATATGAAATATACCAATATCGGATCATACTCCACCGCCATGGCCAACGGCATGAAGAAGGTCAAGGAATACCCTGATCCGAAGAACACCATCTCCTATGCCTATGCCATCACGCGTTCCGAGTGGGAGGCTCTTCCGAATGTTTGTGTTGACAAACCGGGAACCTGTTCATACAATGAACCCTGTTCCATGGGGGAGTAGCAAGCGCGAAGCGCAGCAAGTCAACATACTGGCTTTCCGGCCTGGCTTGCTTTAATATGCGAGACTCATGTACAACTGCGAAGCTGTACATGACGTGTCCGAAAAGATCAGGTACGGTTTCGCCGTACCTGATCTTTTTATGGGAGGCTTGCATATGACGTTCAATTTCCTCTTTGTCCTCAACAGCGTCCTCTTCGGCGTCGGCCTGGCGATGGACGCGTTCTCCGTTTCACTGGCCAACGGCCTGCGCGAACCGGATATCTCCGTTTCCCGCAGCCTGACCATCGCGGGAACCTTCGCTGTCTTCCAGACGCTGATGCCCCTGCTGGGCTGGTTCTGCGTCCACTCCATCGCGGAAGCTTTCCAGACTTTCCAGCGCTTCATCCCATGGATCGCGCTGGCCCTGCTGGTTTATATCGGCGTGAAGATGATCCTCGAGGGGCTCCGTGATCAGGGCGGGGAAAGCTCCCTGAAGGGCGGCGCACTGTTCGTCCAGGGCATCGCCACGTCCATCGACGCGCTCTCGGTCGGGTTCACCATTGCCGGGTACGACTTCGTCTTTGCCCTGGTCGAATCCCTGATCATCGGCATCGTCACCTATGGGATCTGCCTGGCCGGTGTCCGGCTGGGCGGGAAGATTGGAACGAAGCTTGCCGGGAAAGCGCCGATCATCGGCGGGATTATCCTGATACTGATCGGTATCGAGATCTTCGTGACCGGTGTTATTCGAGGGTGATCTCCTCACCTGCTTCGATGAGCAGCCGGTTCGGGGCGTCGAACGTCTCCGCCAGCCGCTTGTCGTATAAAGAGCCCGGTTTCATGTGGTAGGGAATGCTGTTGCGCGCGTTCACCAGCTTCGCGCAGGTGACTGCCTCCTCCATATCCATATTGTAGATCCCGTCACAGCAGAAAAACGCATAATGAATATCCCGCCCGGCGAGCTCTTCCATCTGCTCCGTGGTGGAGGTGTCGCCGCTCGCATATACGGAGACGCCGCCGCTGAGCGTGATCAGCCAGCCGACGCACTCCCTGATGTCGTGGTTGCGGTTGTTCCCGGCCTGCACGGCTTCCACCGTGGCATAACCAAAGTCGAAGGTTTTGTAGTCGCCCTTGACCAGGGCTTCCTTCCAGGTGATAACCCGGCAGTCGTCGTTCCGCTGTTTGATCACGTCGACATTGTTATGGTCCTGGTGCCCGTGGGTGATCAGGATCAGGTCGGCGGGAAGATCGTATCCCTCTCCGACATAGGGATCGATGTAGATGACCTTTCCTTCCGCGGTGACGATGCGAAGGCTTCCGTGACCCTGGTACAGGAGCCGGTGGCCGGAGGCCGCGCTTTCCGCCATGGCGGAGCCGCAGCCCAGCAGGAGCAGGGTAAGGGACAGGATGCCGCTTAATACGGTTTTCATTCGGTTGTCCTCCTTTATTTTTCTTCATATTCTTCCAGCGCGGGAAACGGGATGAACGGTTCGGGCTTTTCCGGCCGGTCTCCCAGGGTCTTCCCCAGCCAGATCACGCTGTACCACTGGCCGAACTTGTACCCGCACAGACGGTATTCCCCAACCTTCGTATATCCCATCCGTTCATGGAACCGGATGCTGGCATCCGTCACGAAGGCGTCATCCTTCCGGTCGGAAGCCGTCACGCCGGCGTACACGTTGAACACATTCTGCCGCAGCAGCCTTTTCTCCATTTCCAGGTACAGCTGCCGGCCGATTCCGCGCTGCCGGCAGTTCCCCTCCAGGTAGATGGACATCTCGGCGGAGTGCTGATAGGCCGCGCGTTTGCCGAAGGGACCCGCATAGGCATACCCGACGATCCTTCCCTCTTCCTCCGCAACCAGGTAGGGATAGCGCTTCAGGGTTTCCTCCATGCGGGAGCGGAACGCGCCGGCCTCCGGAACGTCATACTCGAAGGTAATCGCGGTGTTCCGCACATACGGCGTATAGATCGCAAGGATCGCTTCCGCGTCGCCGACCGTCGCCGGCCTGATCTTCATCTTTCCCACCTCTCGTTCCGTTCCTGCCGGTGTTTTCAGTTTTTCTCCGACCCGCACAGGTCTTTGACCACTTCCCCGGCTATGATCAGCCCGGCCACCGAGGGAACAAACGCCGTCGAACCGGGGATATCCCTGCGGACGGTGCATTTCCGGGTATCGGGCGGGCAAATGCAGTGCGCCTTGCAGCTGATCGTCGGATCCTCCAGCGGGCGCCTGGGCTCTTCCGTGGAATAGACCACCTTCAGGTGCCGGATGCCCCGTTTCCGGCATTCGCTGCGCATCACCCTGGCAAGGGGACAGACGGAGGTTTTGTAGATATCCGCCACGCGAAATGCCGTCGGATCCGTTTTGTTCCCCGCGCCCATGGCGCTGATGATCGGCGTGCCCGTTTCCTGCGCCTGCTGCACCAGGGCCAGTTTTCCTGTCACGGTATCGATCGCGTCGATCACATAGTCGTACTGCGAAAAGTCAAACTGATCCTTTGTTTCCGGCAGGTAAAACGTTTTGTACGTCCTGACCCGGCAGTCCGGGTTGATCTCCAGGATCCGTTCCTCCGCCACGTCCACCTTGTACTTTCCGACGGTCTTCCGGGTGGCATGCAGCTGGCGGTTCAGGTTGGTCAGGCACACTTTGTCGTCGTCGATCAGGTCCAGCGCGCCGATCCCCGAGCGGGCCAGGGCTTCCACGGCGTAGCCGCCCACGCCGCCGATCCCGAACACGGCGACCCGGCTGCGGGCGAGGCGTTCCATCGATTCCGGCCCGAACAGCAGCTGTGTCCTCGAAAACTGATTCAGCATAGCCTTTTTGTCTTCCTCCCGAACGGTTTCTCATAGATCTGCCTGCCGTCTTTTCCGGTCCATTGTATCACAGAATCATTCCGGACAGAAGAGCTTGCCAATCCTTTATCGGAACGGATAAAAACATCTTGACAGAAGTCTGTCGTTTTTGTTATATTAATTGTGCAAAAGTAATTTTTGCGCAAGCGAGCGAAGGAGGTGATTAAAAGTTGGCGCATAAACCGGAAAACTATGATGCGCTGAAATTGAAGAATCAGGTGTGTTTTCCGCTGTATGCCTGCTCAAAGGAGCTGGTGCGTCAGTATGGGCCTTATCTGAAGGAACTGAATCTTACATATACCCAATACATTGTCATGATGGTGCTTTGGGAAAGGGAAACTGTTTCTTCCCGGGAACTTGCTGAATGTCTCCATCTGGATTACGGAACCCTGACGCCGGTGCTGAAAAGGCTGTGCCAGGCAGGATACCTGTCAAGGGAGCGGGCTGCAGAGGACGAGCGGCTTCTGACACTGACACTGACGGAGGAAGGACGGAAGCTGAAAACGAAGGCTGTCGGCATTCCCCCGGCAATCGCGGAATGTATGGGCCTGACCATGGAGGAATTCGGAACACTGTATACGCTGACCTATAAGGCACTGAGTAACATGGAAAAAAGAAACTGACAAGGAGGAGTCGAACATGTCTACGGTTTATGATTTCAAGGTAAAGGACAGAAAAGGAAACGAGGTATCTTTAAACGAGTACGCCGGAAAGGTGCTGCTGATCGTCAACACGGCGACCGGATGCGGATTTACGCCGCATTATGAACCTCTGGAAGCAATGTATAAGGAATTCCGGGATAAGGGCTTTGAAATTCTGGATTTCCCCTGCAATCAGTTTGCAAACCAGGCTCCCGGTTCGGAAGACGAGATCCATGAATTCTGCACGCTGAAGTTCGGAACGGAATTCCCGCAGTTTGCGAAGATTGATGTCAACGGTGAAAACGCTGATCCGCTGTTCGCCTGGCTGGCCACGGAGAAGCCGTTCAACGGCTTCGGCAAGGGGCTGAAGAACGCGGCGCTGAACAAGTTCGCTGCCATGAACAATAAGAAGTACGGTGAAAAGACATATATCGGCTGGAATTTTACTAAATTCCTGATTGACCGGGAAGGGAAAGTCATTGCCCGCTTTGAGCCCACAGAGGATATGGAAAAGGTCAAAGCCGCTGTTGCCACCGCACTGTAAAACTGAAGCAGATCGGAATAATGCCGGAAGAATCGCGAGGTAGTCGTATGTCAGAGAGAATCAACCCGGAACAGAATCCGGTAAATGGGCAGACACGGGAAAAAATCATTATCAAAACCAGTCTGATCGGGATTATCGCCAACGTGTTTCTGGCCGCATTCAAGGCGGTGGTCGGACTGATGTCCAATTCCATCGCCATCGTGCTCGACGCGGTGAATAACATCTCCGATGCAGGCAGTTCGCTGATCACGATCGTCGGAACAAAGCTGGCCGGGAAGGAACCGGATAAAAAGCATCCCTTCGGTTATGGGCGCATCGAATACCTGAGCGCCATGATCATCTCCGTGATCGTCCTGTATGCCGGTATTACTTCTTTTGTCGAATCGGTAAAGCAGATCATCCATCCGGAGACACCGGACTATAGTGCTGTATCCCTGATTATCGTGGCTGTCGCAGTTGTGGTTAAGATTTTGCTGGGCCGGTATGTCAAGGGCGTGGGCGAAAAAGTGCATTCGGATTCTCTGATCAACTCCGGTGAAGATGCCACACTGGACGCCGTTATTTCGGCGTCAACGCTTGTCGCGGCAGGAATTTTCCTGATATTCCACGTATCCCTGGAAGCCTGGCTTGGCGCGATCATTTCCCTTGTGATCATCAAATCCGGAGTTCAGATGCTGCGGGATACAGTTTCCCAGATACTCGGTGAGCGTAATGACACTGAGCTGGCCCGCAGCATTTATGCGACAGTCATGAGCTTCCCGAATGTTCAGGGGGCCTATGATCTGGTGCTGAACAACTACGGACCGGATACCTGGAACGGTTCGATCCACATCGAAGTGCCGGACACATACTCGGCATCCCAGCTTGACCAGTTGATCCGGGAGATCACAATGAAGGTGCTCAGCGACCACCATGTTCTTCTGACAGCCATCGGTGTATACTCTGTAAACACGCAGGATGAAGAAGTCATCAGGACAAGAGAACAGGTCCGCAAAATCGTCTTTGCCCATGAACACGTCCTTCAAATGCATGGTTTTTACCTGCTGAAAGAACAGAAAGCCATGCGTTTCGATATCGTGATCAGTTTTGACGCAAAAGACCGCCGGGAAGTCTATGCGAACGTTATTGCAGACGTCAGAAAGGCATTCCCGGATTATGAGCTGCAGGTTGCCATGGACACAGATTTCACGGAAGAGTAGCCGTAATATTCCGGCATATTGGGATGCCCGGTAAAAAGAACAGCGGCATTCCCCTGAATATCACAAATCCCGAAAATAGAAAAACCGCCTTCGGAGATCCCTCCGAAGGCGGACGACAGATCTGCATCCTGCCGATGCAGATCTTTGTCGTTTGTCCGGCTGCCGGTATCTCCCGGCACTTCTGCCGGTCAGCCTTCCCCGCCCATTCCTGATTCATAGACGAGCTTTTCGATCACGCCTGTTTCCACATTGACCAGGGCCGCATACGTGCCGTCCTTATCCACGTGCGTTTCCGGGTGCTCCGGATCCTGATCCAGGAAATACTGCACCTCGAAGCACGGCTTGCCTTCATACATCCGGTACCAGGCGTTCTTTTCCACCGCCAGCGGCTGGACGTAGAGCTCCAGCAGGGCTGCCTGCTCCCCGGTCAGCTCATACACCCGGATCACGGCCTCCCGAGCGGCGGCCTTCATCTCCTCCTCAGGGATCTTCCGGGCCTCCAGCGCCGCGGTCTTTTCCTTCTCCATCTGTTCGAAGTACGCCTTTCTTTCCTCGTCCGTACTGATTTCCTGCTCCCGCGCGGCATTGTGCTTTTCAGCGATGGCCACAGCCTGCGGCCGGAATGCGTCCATATTGCCTTTTGTGGAGTTCCAGGCCAGCATCTCCTTCAGCTGCTCCGCGCCCCAGGCTTCCGCCTCATACCCTCCGGCCGTGTCCTCCCCGTCGTGAGACCAGGTGACTTCCGCCCGGCCGTCCTTCACATCCGCCGTGTAAGTCCCGAGGACGTATTCCAGGTCGTCCTTTCCGGTATAAGTCACGCGCACGGCGCCTTCCGGCTGTTCCTCCTCTTCCCGGTAGAAGTAGGTCAGCATCTCCTGCGTCACCCCATACTTCTCCTCCAGCGCCCTGTCCGCGGTGCGAGCAGCGTCCGCTCCGCGGGAAAGCAGGATCCCGGCAGCCAGTGCCGCCACCGACAGCAGGACCAGAACCATTGCAAACACCAATCCGACAGATACTTTTTTCTTCATTACGGGTACCTCCTCCCGGGCGATCTGCTCCAGCACGCCCGTACGGCAGGACGGCAGATCGTCCAGGAAGGAGAGCCGCCGGTCCATGGCGGACCGGATCATTTCCCTATTCTTCATCGTACCATTCCTCCAGGCTGCCCTGCAGCATCGTCTTCGCTTTCTTCAGCCGATAATTGACCGTCGAGCGGGGAACGCGCATCACCTGCACCATCTCCTCCAGGGACAGTCCCTGGTACCAGCGCAGCAGCGTCACTTCCCGCAGTTTCGGAGGCAGGGACATCACCGCACGCGTAACAGTGTCGTCCCGCTCCACGAAAGGAACGGAGCCTTCCGGCAGGAGATCCGGGGTGACCGACCGGTCCGTATTCCGGAACCAGGCGCTCTTCAGCTGATCCTTGCAGGTATTCATGGCAATGCGCATCAGCCATGTCTTGTCCCCTGCTTCGCCGCGGAAACGGTCATAGTGTCTCCAGGCCTTGAGAAATGTTTCCTGCACCGCGTCTTCCGCCAGGGCGGTATCGCCCAGGTAGGCAAAGCAGAGATGAAGGATCGGCTTCTCCCACCGGGCAATCGCCTGCTCCAGCCATTCCCGGCGCTGATCCCTTTCCATCGCGCTCCCTCCTTTCATCAATCATTAGACGAGGCATCCCGCCGAAATGTCCAACTCATTATAACATTTTTCAGAAACTGTTCAGTGAGCGTTGAAAAAAGCCCCGGCGAATGCCGGAGCTTCTGCTCATTTATTCTTCAGGCGCTTGTCCAGCAGCGCCGCCAGCCAGGTACCGAAAGACTGGATGATCTGCGTAATCAGCACCAGCACGATCACCGCCAGGTAGAGCACCGCATAGCGGTACCGCTGGTAGCCGTAGGCCAGCGCCAGCTTGCCGAGACCGCCGCCGCCGACCGCGCCGGACATGGCCGTATAGCCCATGATGGTGGTGATCGCCAGGGTGATATTCGTCACCAGGCTGGGAACGCTCTCCGGCAGCATCACGTGCATCACGATCTGCAGCGGGGAGGCGCCCATGGACTGGGCGGTCTCGATGATGTTGGGATTGACTTCCCGCAGGCTGCTCTCCACCAGGCGAGCGATGAACGGAAACGCCGCGACTGTCAGCGGAACGATCGACGCGACCGTGCCCAGGGACGTTCCGACGATGACGCGGGTCAGCGGGATGATCATGACCATCAGGATGATGAACGGGATCGAACGCAGCAGGTTGATCAGGACGTTCAGGAAACCCATCAGCGGAGCCGGGAGCGGGCGGATGCCCTTCTTCTCCCCCGTGACCAGCAGCACCCCCAGCGGCAGGCCGATGATCACCGCGAAGAGTGTGGCCAGGAGTGTGGAATAGACCGTCTCCCAGACGGCGAAGGGGAATTCGTTCAGCAGGCATTCCCAGGCTTCCTGCAGCCTTTCCGGTGTGAATGCATTGGCAAAGTTCATTCCCTCACCCCCTTCGCAGCGTATTCCGCCTCCACCTGAACGGCGATGTCAGGCGTCTCGCTCAGGTAGGAAACTGCTTTGGCCAGGTTCTCCGGCGTTCCGGGAATATCCAGCAGCATATAGCCGTAAGCCCGGTCTCCGACCGAGCGGGTCGAAGCGCCGAGGATGCTCGCCATGATGCCGCAGTCCACCGCCATCTTCGCGATCAGCGGTTCCCGGGAAGCCACGGCGCCGTTGAAGATCACACGCACGCGCTGGCCGCCTTCCGGGAACACGGAACCGCCGTCCGCGCTTTCCGGATAGATCAGGTTCCGGGTCGCATTGGCCCGCGGATTGGAGAACACCTCCGCCACGCCACCTTCTTCCACGACCTCGCCGTTCTCCAGGATTGCCACCCGGTTACAGACCTCCTGGACGACGCTCATCTGGTGCGTGATGACGATCACGGTAATCCCCAGTTTTTTATTGATGTCCCGGATCAGTTCCAGGATCGAATGGGTCGTCTTCGGATCCAGGGCGGACGTAGCCTCGTCGCACAGGAGCACGTCCGGCTCCGTCACGAGTGCGCGGGCAATCGCGACGCGCTGCTGCTGTCCGCCGGACAGCTGGGCCGGATAGCTGTTAGCTTTGTCCGGCAGGCCCACCAGCTCCAGCAGCTCCTTCGCTTTCTCCTCCGCCTGTTTCTTGTCCGCGTCTCCGAGCCGGAGGGGCAGCATGACGTTGTTCAGGCAGGTTCGCTGCATCAGCAGGTTAAACCCCTGGAAGATCATCGTAATCTTCCGGCGCATCGCCCTCAGTTCCTTCTGGCTCATGGAGCCCATATCCCGGCCGTTCACCAGCACGGATCCTTCCGTCGGCCGCTCGAGCATGTTGATGCAGCGCACCAGCGTGCTCTTTCCCGCGCCGCTCATGCCGATGATGCCGTAAACATCTCCGTCCTGAATGGTCAGATTGATGTGGCGCAAAGCCTCCACCGACCCGTCCAGCGTCTCAAACTGCTTGGAGAGGTTTTTCAGTTCGATCATGCCAAAGCCTCCGTCATCCCGAAATCCGTTCTATTATAGTGGGAATCCCTCCGAAAGCGCAATAGTTTCGGTATGAAAACAGCTCTTGTGAAAACAGACCCTGAAAAGGGCATCCGGGTTGTCCCGGATGCCCTCCGTCATGCTGTTCGTGAAGAGATCACTTGCTCAGTCCGAGCGCTTCCAGATCCGCCTTCTGTCCGGCATAGAGGCCCATGGGCTCTACATGCACGCCGGCGATTGTCACCAGCTTGGTGCCGTTCTGGGCGTTGAAGTCATCCTGGTAGGGCTGATGGGCGAAGAAATTCGCGAAAGCGTCTCCGTCGTTCACAGCGGTATTGGGAGTCACATAATCGTCCACGATGGTCACTTCCAGGGTGATGTCCTTTTCCGCCAGGATTCCCTTGGCGACCTCCAGGACGTAGGAGTGCGGATCCAGCGTGCAGACCACCTTGATGGTCTCGCCCTTCAGCGCGTCGTAATCCACGGTCGCATCGAAGCCGTCGGTCGGATTCTCGACCACGGAGATGGCCTGACCTTCATAACCCGCGAAGTAATCCACGACCTTCTGGCTCAGCACGGCGGCTGCCAGGGCTTTCGCTTTGTCGCTGTCCTTGTCGGCTTCGTTCACGCTGACCACGTTCACATAGGGGGATTCGGCGTTCTCATACAGCAGGGCCGCAGGCAGTTCCGCCGCCAGGGCGTAGTTGCCGTTAATGATGGCGTAGTCCACATCGGGCAAGGTGTTGGGCACCAGCGCGGCTTCCACTTCCGTGAACTCGATACCCAGGGGGTTCTCGGTGATGTCGTTGACCGTCGCTGTGATGCCGGCCTTCTCATCCACTTTCAGCACGCCGTACGCCTGCAGCAGCAGGAGGGCACGGCCTTCGTTTGTGGCATCGTTGGGAATGGCGATCTTGATACCGTCCGCGAAGGCGGCGGTCAGGGACAGGGTCAGGACCAGGGCAACAACCAGAGCAAGAATCTTCTTCATGGGGATAACTCCTTTCATATATCAAAACAAGTCAGTTTCGGTTTCAGGAACAGCGCCGCATTCGGCGCACGGTACACATTCGCCCGTCTCGCCAGACTGTCTTTCCCTTCACGGCGCTCCCTCCTCGTGTTTTGATGTTTCGTATTATATTCGGACAGTTTTCCCTTGTCCAATACCTGAAAGCAATAGTCAGCTATAGATTCATTCTATAGCCCTTGCTGTTGACAACGCTTTCCGGGACAGCTATAATTCAATTAAACGATTAAACGACCTTTTAATCGTAATGTCAAAGGAGGATACTGGATCATCATGAAGAAGACCTATCGAATCGAAGTGGACTGCGCAAACTGTGCCAATAAAATGGAAGAGGCCGCCGGAAAGATCCCCGGCATCGCGGATGTGACCGTGAACTTCATGACCCAGAAGATGATCGTGGATTTCGCGGACGGCGCGGACGCCGACACCGTCATGAAGCAGGTCGTGAAAGCCTGTAAAAAAGTCGAGGACGACTGCGAGATCTATCTCTGATTCCGAAGCCAACCCCCTGATCACTGAAGGAGGATGTCCCATGACAAAAAAACTGAAGAAAATGCTGATCCGGATCATCGTTACAGCTGTACTGCTGGTCGCGCTGCATTTTGTTCCCGTCAGCGGCATCGCGCGATTCCTGCTCTACCTGATCCCCTACGGGATCATCGGTTATGATATCCTCCGGAAAGCCTGGAGAGGGATCCTGAACCGCCAGGTGTTCGACGAGAACTTCCTGATGGCCGTGGCAACCATCGGTGCTCTGGCAATCGGCCTGCTGAAAACCGGGGACTACGAGGAATCCGTTGCCGTCATGCTGTTCTACCAGGTCGGCGAACTGTTCCAGAGCTATGCGGTCGGCAAAAGCCGCCGGAACATCAGTGAACTCATGGACATCCGGCCGGACTACGCCAATATCGACACCAACGGGCAGCTGACCCGAGTGGATCCGGACGAGGTCGCCGTCGGTACGGTGATCGTCGTGAATCCCGGGGAAAAGGTGCCGCTGGACGGCATTGTGGAGTCCGGAGAATCCAGCCTCAACACCAGCGCCCTGACCGGGGAGAGCCTCCCACGGGATGTGAAGCCGGGCGACGGGATCGTCAGCGGCTGCATCAACATGAGTGGCGTCCTCCGGATCCGGACGACCAGGGTCTTCGGCGAGTCCACGGTCAGCAAAGTCCTGGATCTGGTGGAGAACGCCAGCTCCCGGAAATCCCGTTCCGAGAATTTCATCTCGCGCTTCGCCCGCTGGTATACGCCGGCGGTGGTCTTCGGCGCCCTGGCACTGGCGGTGCTGCCGCCCCTGGTCCGCCTGCTCCTCTCCTTTCCGCCGGAATGGAGCGAATGGGTCTACCGCGCCTTGACCTTCCTGGTCATCAGCTGCCCCTGCGCGCTGGTGATCAGTATTCCCCTGAGCTTCTTTGCCGGGATCGGCGGAGCGGGTAAGGCCGGTATCCTCATCAAAGGATCGAACTGGCTGGAAGCCCTGTCGAAAACCGGAACCGTCGTCTTTGACAAGACCGGCACCCTGACCATGGGCGTCTTTGACGTGGTGGACATCCACCACAGCGAACTGGAGCGGGAAACCATGATCGAATATGCCGCGCTGGCCGAGAGCGCATCCTCCCACCCCATTGCCGTGAGCATCCGAAAGGCCTGGGGAAAGCCCCTGGATATGAGCCGCGTCGGCAAGGTGGAGGAGATCAGCGGCAACGGCGTCGTCGTGGAAATCGACGGGCAGGAGGTCGCTGCCGGGAACAGCCGGCTGATGCGTTCCCTCGGCATTGAGCCCATCGAGTGCCACAGCACCGGGACCATTGTCCACATGGCCATCGGCGGACATTATACCGGGCACATCGTGATCTCCGACGTCGTCAAGCCGGATGCGGCAAAAGCCATCGCCGCCCTGAAGCAGTCAGGCGTTCACCAAACGGTCATGCTGACCGGCGACGGAAAAGCCGTCGCTGCGGAGGTGGCGGAACGCCTGGGCATCGACCAGTTCTGGAGCGAACTGCTGCCCGAAGACAAGGTGGAAAAAGTCGAGGAGATGCTGACCCGGAAGCCGGCCGGGGAAATCGTTGCCTTCGTCGGAGACGGGATCAACGACGCGCCGGTGCTGACCCGTGCCGACCTGGGCATCGCCATGGGCGCCCTGGGATCGGACGCCGCCATTGAAGCCGCGGACGTGGTCCTGATGGACGATGATCCCATGAAGATCTCCAAGGCGATCCGGATCGCCCGCAAGTGTATGCGGATCGTGTATGAAAACATCGTCCTGGCGATCGGCGTCAAAGCCGTCTGCCTCGTGCTCGGCGCGCTGGGGCTCGCCAATATGTGGCTGGCCGTGTTCGCCGACGTGGGCGTCATGATCCTCGCTGTTCTCAACGCGATCCGCGCGCTGTTCGTCAGCAGACTGTAAACCGAAGGAGGCACTGAAGCATGGAAAACAAAAAACTGCCCCATGACCATCACTGCGGCATGGAACAGTCCTTTGACCATATGCCCGATCCCGATGCCTTCGCGGCCGCGGCCGAGCTGTTCAAGCTGCTGAGCGACCGGACCCGCCTCCGCCTGTTCTGGCTCCTGTGCCACTGCGAAGAATGCGTGCTGAACCTGTCCGTCATGATGGATATGTCCAGCCCGGCGCTCTCCCATCACCTGAAGCTGCTGAAGGCCTGCGGGCTCATCACCAGCCAGCGGGAAGGCAAGGAGGTCTACTACCGCGCGGCGGATACCGCGCAGGCGCAGGCCCTGCACCACATGACCGAGGATGCGGCGGAAATCGCCTGCCCGAAATAAGGTCGGCTCCCGGTGGAGCCGCGTGAAAGAAGCCCTGTGGAATCAATACATATTCATGATATTCCTTTTTGCCGCCTGGATGCTGTTTCAATATGCATGAATTCATATGTCCCTGACATAGGGGATACTCTTCACTCCTTCATGCCGGAATCCGGTATTTTTTCCCGGACGGTTGATACTTCACGAATCCCGTGCTTTTCCGCGTAACCGGTCAGAAACAACGTCAGAGCTCCGTCTCCGGTTACATTACAGGCAGTGCCAAAGCTGTCCTGCAGGGCAAAAACAGCCAGAATCAATGCCGTTCCGTCGCTGTCAAACCCGAGCACTCCGGTGATCAGCCCCAGGGACGCCATGACCGTTCCGCCCGGCACACCGGGGGCGCCGATGGCGAAGACCCCCAGCAAAAAACAGAAGAGGATCACCTTTCCCGGACTTGGGATTGTGCCGTACAGAATTCTGGAAACAGTCATCATGAAAAACACTTCTGTCAGCACCGAACCGCACAGATGGATATTGGCAAACAGCGGAATTCCAAAGTCCACAATATCCTTACGCAGATATTTACTCTTTCGCGCACATTCAAGTGCCACACCGAGTGTGGCAGCGGAGGACATGGTTCCCACGGCGGTCAGGTATGCCGGGCCGTAATGGCTGAGCACTTCCAGGCCGGATTTGCGGGTATAGAAAGACGCGAATCCGTACAGCACAGCAAGCCAGATATAATGCCCGACCAGAACGATGAGGATTACAATCAGGAAAATGGGGAGCTGATTGATGGTTCCTTCCCACGCAAGGGTGCAGAAGGTGACGGAAATGAAAAGCGGGAGGATCGGAATCACAATTCTTTTCACAATGTCGAGCACAATGGCCTGAAGCTCCTGTAACACAGCAGTGATTGTTTTTGACTTGTTCCAGACAGCCGCCAGGCCGATCAGCACGGAAAACACGAGAGCGGACATGACGGGCATGATCTGCGGGATATCCAGCTGGAAAGCAACCTCGGGCAATTCCCGAAGCGTATTCATATCCTTTGCGATGTTCAGATGGGGAATGATCGCATATCCGGCGCCCGCCAACAACAGCGCAGCCAGGAGACTCGATATATATGCGGCCGCAATCGCCACGGTGAGCATCTTTGTCGCGCCGCTGCCCATCTGAGTAATTGATGGTGCGATAAAGCCGATGATGATCAGCGGGACGCAGAAATCGATCACCTGTCCCAGAATGTATTTGACCGTTACAACCACCTGCATGGCATCTTTCGGAAGGAAAAATCCCGCAATGATACCGACGGCGATTGCAAGCAGCAGGCGGGCAGGCAGACTTTTCAGAAATTTCATGACAAATCTCCTTCTCTAAATGACCATTATGTTTCTTCCGTCATCAGACGGATGATCTCTTCATCCGTTCCGCGCATACCGATACGGGCCAGGCGGCCGAAATTGTTAATGGAATTTTCCACTCCTTTGACCACAAGACCGTCTCCCGCGTAGAACTGCTGTCCGTTCCGATACATTTCATAACCGAATATTCCTGTTTCCACTGCCGTTGAGATCTTGGCCGCACAGGAGGATTTCGCTCCGTCGCAGACAATGCCCGAAGTGATGGCCAGTGAATTGACAATGGTATGGGCTATATCGTTTTCGTTACCGCCAAGCAGATAGGCAACGCCGCATCCGGCTCCCGCTCCGGCGCTGACAGCGCCGCAGTATGCGGACAGGCGGCCGATACCCGATTTCAGGTGAATTGTGACGAGCGTAGAGATCAGCAGAGCACGGTACAGTTTCTCTTTTTCAGCGCCGATTTCTCTGGCATAGACAATGACGGGCAGGGAAGCGGTAAGCCCCTGATTGCCGCTTCCGGAGCAGATGACCACCGGAAGCTCTGAACCATTCATGCGCGCATCAGATCCCGCCGCAGCATAAGCCCGGGCACGGGTGCGCACGTCGCTGCCTGTTTTCATCAGAACCTTGCCGATATTGGCGCCGTAATTCTCCCGGAGACCCTCCTCGGCAATAGCCGTGTTCTGTTCGATCTGGCGATCCAGAAGCTCTTTTACATCTTCAATGCCGCAGGTGCAGGCAAAATCCCATATTTTTTCCACCGTCAGCAGATCGTCATCCGAAGGAACGCCGGTTCCCGTTTCCTGCCGGAGAGGATTATCCCACAAAACTTTCCCGTCTTTCTCGATCCGTATGATATTCGTATGTTCATTGGCGATACGGACGCCGGCGGAGGAAGAGCCGCAGTATACCGTGACGATCATATCCAGCAGATTTTCTGAAATCAGGGGTTTTACCTCCACCGGAGTCTCCTTCATATAGAAAACAAGTCGTTTTTTATCCGCCGCACTTACGTGGGAGAGTACCTGAAGCCCGGCTTTTTCATCCCCGGCCAGGACGCCGATGCACACGGCGGCAGGGATACCGCGCTGCCCATCGGTGTTGGGCACAACAACACTCTTCACATTTTTGATAATGTTTCCGCTGGCTTCCACCGTGATTCGTTCGGGCAGGGAACCCAGCGCTGCCCGGGCAACGGCGGCACAATAAGCCAGAGCCACCGGTTCGGTACATCCCATGGCGCTGATCAACTCACGCCTGAGGATCTTCAGGTAGGTCTGATAAACAATATCGTTGCGTTCCATAAGGTGCCCTCCATTCAAAACAGATCCGGAAAACGTTAAAATCCGGGACGCGGTTCTCTTTCTGTGAAAAGAAGAAAACAAAACGCTCTAAGCAATCAGCTCTTTCAGAACAGACATCCTGCTTTCTGCAAACTTCTTATCAATATCTCATTCCAAATTGTTTCTGAAAAAATTATACATCATCCCACCGAAAAAGGAAAGGCGCCTCCGAACCTTTCCCCTGCTTCTCCCCTGTTACCTGCCGGATTTCATTCCCGCTCACGAAAAAAAGGGACCCCCGAAAGGATCCCATGCTGTCACCATAATCATATTACGACGTCACCATACCAGCAAGCGGAGAACAGTGAAATGTACCCTGACAATTCCGCCTGATCTGTTCAATATGCTGAAAACAGACGTTCTTACGGCGCCGGCGTCGGCGACGGAGTCGGTTCCGGTGACGGGGTCGGTTCCGGCGTCACATAGATCAGTTTCGGAACATAGGTGATCTGGGGAACGTATATCACCTCAGGCACATAAGTCACTTCCACCGTCACGCCGGCCGCCAGGATGCTCGGGCAGTTGCTGCCCGTATTCTGACAATTACCGTTCTTCATAGCCGCCTGACACGGTGCCTGTTCCGCCGTTCCCGTTCCGCTGACCTGCAGCGTATCGCTGGTGCAAAGGCTGTCCGCGTTTTTGTACAGCAGGTATTTGTCCTGGATATATCCGATCTTTCCCGAGGCCGTCTTCACCTTGTACCAGATCTGGTGCTTGCTGTTTTCCGCCCTGCCGATGATTTCCACAGGTTCTTCCCTGGTTTTGAGCGTCTCCAGGATCTTGCTGTGGATAGAGGCCTCGGCGTACAGATATACCCAGTCGTGGCTGGTGATTGCACTCCCGGTGATCTCGCAGTATTTCAGCAGCGTCTCGGGGTTCTGAACCGCACCGGTACCCGCATCGGCAGAACCGCCGTCGCTGCCGCCCTTGTTTTCCACTTCCACTTCAACGTTTACATTGACATTCTGGATCACGTTCTGGCTTCCGTCTTCCGGGTTGGTAATGGTGTTTGTCAAGGTAGCGGAGGAGGATTGCTCTTCTTCCTCTTTTTCCTCTTCTTCCTCTTCTGCCAGCACAGATGCCGACATAGCAAAAGCAAGGGCAACTGCCATCAGGATCGCGATCAGGCGTCTGAGTGTCTTGTTCATGAAGAAAATCCTCCCTTTTGTGTTTCGTCAAATTAAATTACACAATATATAGCGCAAAGCGAACACATTGTCAACCGTCAAAATCATTCGACAGCATCTTTCGGCAGGGTTCATCACGGGACAGTTTCGCCGGGTCAGCTCCCGGTAGAGCGGTAGTGGCGCATGGCTTTCCGGAAGCAGAGCCGGATCAGGAAGAAAAATATGATCCCGGAGAGCGGACTGACCCAGGCCGCCCATGCCGGCCAGCCAAAGAGCGGCTTGCCCAGGATCACCGCCCCGGGCACATGCAGCGTCAGCGCGAACGGCGCGAGCACCGTGAACAGCACCCGCAGCGGCCGGGGAAAGGTGTCGATCGGGTATTCGCAGGCGCTGCGTCCGCCATAGGTCAGCGCGTTCACCAGTTCGATCGACTTCACGCTGTAGATCGAGAAGATCGCCTCGATCATGAACAGGCCCAGAATCAGTATGCACCCGCAGAGAATGGCTTCCGCCATCAGCAGCGTTTTGGCGAAGGTCCACTGAATCGCCGACAGCCGGCTCCCGATGACCAGGGCCACGATCCCAACGGCGATGCAGGTGATCCGCCGCGGGTCCGCCGCGCTGCACATCGCCTGGGTCAGCACGCCCCGGGGCCGCAGCAGGAACGTATCCAGCTGGCCCGTCCGCACGAGATAAGGGAAATTGCCGGTGATTCCCCGGCCGAAACACTCCGTCAGATAGAAGGTCACAGACATCAGTCCGAAAAAGAAATACAGGTCGCCCGCTCCCCACTGGTTCAGGTGATCAAAGCGGTCCACCAGCAGCACGACCGCCAGCATCTCACCACCCTCCATAACCAGCTGCGCAAGCGTCTGAAGGAAGAAGGAGAACGGATACTGCAGCTGGCTCCGGATCAGCATGCGCATCGAATGGAGATAAAGCCGGATCGTATTCATCCTGTCAGCCCCCCTGTATTTCCAGGCGTTTCTGATTCACCCGCCAGAACAGGAGCCCGATCCCTGCCAGCACCAGGATCCAGGCCGCCTGGATCAGAATGATCCGGGGTGCTTCGGAGGCTGCCGTCTGTCCGGTATACAGCCGGATCGGCGCATCCAGCAGCTGCGCATAGGGCAGCAGGGTGATCACCCGCTGCCAGCTGTCCGGGAACAGCGTCAGCGGCAGGATATTGCCCGCGAGGATCATCATCAGGAGATTCAGCAGCGCCTGCATTCCCCGTGAATCCAGCGTGCGCATCGTGAATCCCATGGTGATGTTCTCCAGGGCGGAAACGCAGAGCAGGCCCAGCAGCAGTCCCGCCAGGCTCCAGATCAAACCCGCCGCGGAAGCCGGCAGCATCAGCCCCCAGCCTTCCGGCAGCAAGAAGGCAAACAGCAGCATCGGGACCGCCCGCAGCAGGCTGCCCGTCATCTTCTGCGCCATGATCCTCACATAATAGAAGCCGTACAGGTTCAGCGGCCGGCACAGGTCATAGGCGATGGATCCCGTACGGATCTTGTCCATGAGTTCCGGGTCCGACGCCAGCAGCATCCGGAAGAACGCCTGCTGGAGCCAGACATAGCTGGTGATCTGCGAAAGCGGCATGGCCTGAGGTTTTCCCGCATAGAGCGCCCGGTAGATCGCAATCAGGATCAGGCCGAAAAAAACCTGGCAGACCACGCCGCCAAGTACCGCGCCCCGGTACTGGAATTCCAGCCTCCTGCGCATCCGGAAAGCGGAAAGATATGCCCTCACAGATCCATCTCCCGATACATGGCCGCCACAAGGCGGTCGATATTCTGCGGCTGAACCGTCAGCTCCCGGACAGTTCCGGCGGCCTGCAGCCGGGCGATCAGCTCCGCCGTGGCGTATTCCTGCGGGGAATAGCTGATCATCAGGTTCTTCCCGTCCCGGGCGAGCGGAATGGAAGCCGGCAGTTCCGGCACTGCTTCCGGCTCTTCATAGTTGACCGTCACGGTTCTCAGGGTATCATACCTGCCCAGCAGGTCGGGAAGGGCGCCGTCAAACAGTTTCCGCCCGTGCCCGAGCACCATGACCCGGGGGCACAGGGCGACGATATCTTCCATATCATGCGTCGTCAGCAGGATCGTCGTCCCCTGCTGCCGGTTCTCCCACTGCAGGAACTCCCGCAGCGCCAGCTTGCTGACAGCGTCCAGGCCGATAGTCGGCTCGTCAAGGAAGAGCAGTTCCGGCCGGTGGAGAAGCGAACCGCACAGTTCCGCCCGCATCCGCTGGCCGAGGCTCAGCTGCCGGAGCGGTGTGCGGAGCAGGTCCCCGAGCTGCAGTGCTTCCGTCAGTTCAGCCAGGCGGGTACGGTAGTCTCCCGCGGGGATCCGGTAGATGTCCTTCAGCAGGTCGTAGCTGTCCCGGATCGGCACATCCCACCAGAGCTGGGTCCGCTGCCCGAAGACCACCCCGATATGCCGGACGTGTTCCCTCCGCTCCTTCCAGGGAACGCGGCCGCCCACCGTCACATCCCCGCCGTCCGGTGTCAGGATGCCGGAGAGGATCTTGACCGTGGTGGATTTCCCAGCCCCGTTGGGGCCGATATAACCCAGCAGTTCCCCTCTCTCCACATCAAAGGAAACCCCCTGCAGTGCCCGGACCGTCTTCTTTCCGCGGAGCAGCGCGCCTTCCTGCCGCTTCTCCCGGATCACAAAGCGCTTCTCCAGGTTTCGTACGCTGATATAGCTCATGATCCTTCTCCGTTTGCGTAAATATCCGGGTAAAGCCTCAGCTCCATCAGTTTCGCTTTCAGGCTCTTCATGTCCTCCCAGGCTTCCGGCTTCTTGCTCTCGTCCCGCAGCAGGGCGGACGGATGATAGGTCGGCATCATCCAGACGCCTTTCCGCTCCGTCCACCGGCCCCGCTCCCGCGTGATCCGGATCTCCGGGTTGAGCAGGTTTTTCGCGGCCGTGCTTCCGAGCAGCACGATCACCTTCGGCCGGATCAGCCAGGTCTGCATCCGCAGGTGGATCCGGCAGGCTTCCGCCTCCTCCGGTGTCGGGACCCTGTTGTGGGGCGGGCGGCATTTCACCACGTTGCAGATATATACCCGCTCCCGCGGCAGCTGAATCGCTTCCAGCATCCGCGTCAGCAGCTGACCCGCCGCGCCGACAAAAGCCAGCCCTTCCTCGTCCTCCGTCTGCCCCGGTCCTTCCCCGATCAGCATCAGGGGCGAATTCCGGTCGCCCTGGCCGGGAACCTTATGCCGGATCTGTTGGCACAGCGGACACAACCGGCATGCCTCCACCTGCCGCTCGAACAGTTCCCAGGTGATCTCTTCCACGCATTTTCCCTCCCGTCTGCCGCGTTCCCCCGGCAGCCGTTCACTTTCCGCTGCCGGTCGGTTCCTGTTTCATCTGCCGGAGCGCTTCGGCCAGTTTCATGTATTCCTCGTTGAGCTGTTCCGGATGGTCGCCCTTCTTCGGTTTCGCCATCCTCGCGGTCAGGTCCGCCATCCGCATCTCCAGCCGCATCAGCTCCAGTTTCCGGTCTTCCTTTTCCGCGTCGCGATCCTTCCGTTCCTGCCGTTCCGCCGCTCCGCCTTCCCAGGTGACCAGTTTCCGGCCCTCAAAGCGGACCAGCCGTCCCGATACCTTCCGGACAAACGTCTCGTCGTGGCTGACAAACAGGATCGTACCGCCGTATCCGCAGAGCAGTTCCTCCAGCGCTTCCATCGTATACAGGTCCAGGTGGTTGGTCGGTTCGTCCAGAATCAGCAGGTTCAGGTCCATCAGCAGCAGCCGGGAGAGCGCCACCTTGGCCTTCTCCCCGCCCGAGAGCACAGCTACCTGCTTGAAGGCGTCCTCCCGATCAAACCCCATGCACGACAGCACCGTCCGCGCAAAGCTCCGGGGATGGACCGAATCCTCCAGCACATTCTCCAGCACCGTCCGGTCCGGTTTCAGTGTCCGCTCATGGTGCTGGTCGAACCAGCCGACCCGTGCCTGCGGGTTGAAGCGGATCTGCCCGTCAAACGAAGTCCCGTCGGCCGGCTGCCCGGCCAGGGCCGACAGCAGCGTCGTCTTTCCGCATCCGTTGCTGCCGGTCAGCGCCGTTTTGCTGCCCGTCGGCAGGGTAAAGCCGGTCTTCTCCAGCAGAACCTGCGAGCCGGCCGTCAGACAGTCGCACCGGACCTCCAGCGCCTGCCTCGCGCCGATCGGGGATGAAACGCCGAGCTTCATCCGGATCTCCGGCAGCGGCACAGGTTTTTCCTTCGCCTCCATCTGCTCCATCCGGTTCTGCAGGGTCCGCTTGGCGTGGCTGATCTGCAGGATCGCGTCAGTGGCTTCCCGCCTGTGCAGCCGGGCTTCGCTGTTCCCCATGCGGGAAGGCGCTTTTTTCACCGATGCCGCGCGTTCCGCCATCCGCTGCGCGGATTCCTTCAGGCGCTTCTGTTCCGCCCGGTATTGGTCGTATTCGAACTGTTCCCGGTTCCGCTGCCGGTCCCGCTGCGCGACATACGCGTCGTAGCCACCCGGAAAATCGGTGATCTTCCCGTTCTCAAGGCACCAGATCCGGGTACAAAGCCGCCGCAGCAGCGCCCGGTCATGGGAGATCAGGAACAGGGCGCCCCTGAACGCTTCCAGCTGCTTTGCCAGCATCGCCAGGCCCTGCTCATCCAGGTCCGTCGAGGGCTCGTCCGCCATCAGCAGCTTCGGGTGGGAGGACAGCGCCGCGGCGATCCGGTTCCGGGTCTGTTCCCCGCCGGACAGGCTTTCCCGGTTGTTCTGCGCATGAAACAGCGAGCGGTAGATCCCGTCGCTGTTCTCCTCCGGAATCCCCTGCTGGGAGATGACGGCCGTTTCGCCGAATCGGCGCACGGTCCCTCCGTCCGGCTTTTCCTCGCCGGAAAGTATATGGATCAGGGTGCTCTTCCCCGCTCCGTTCTGCCCGACGATCCCGATCCGTTCCCCGTCGTATACCGTCAGGGTATCAATATGAAACAGCTCCCGATCCCCGTATGCTTTGCGGAGATCTTTCGCTTCCAGTATCAGCTTCATCACAGATCTTCACTCCTTATCTTCCGCCGCGGAGGAGTGAAACAACAACAGGCAAAACAAAAAAGGCGTTCGGCTGGTGTGAGATCACAACCTCCAAACGGCGACAAAACATCTTCCCCCGCGGTCCCCCGCCGGAGTGCTTTGCTGCCGGATGTCAGTCGTTCTTTCTCATCAGTAGCCAATGCCCTGCCTTTCTTCCCGATGCGTTCATCATACGCGCGGCCGTTTTGTTTGTCAACCCCCGGCAGGCCTGCCGTATCTTGATTTCTGATTGATTTCTGATCATAAATCGACTAAAATTAATCCCGCCGGAACATTTCCGAATACAGCGGGATGCCTGCCGCCTGCCCTGCGCAGGCGACGAAGGGAGCACTATGTATTACCTGAACCCGAAGGTGGAGAACCTTTACCGGATCTTTGACCAGAACGAGCGGAAGGACTACCTCCGTCTGGACCTGAACGAGAACCCGGGCGGACTGCCGGAAGACTTTATCCGTTCCGTGCTCGCGGACGTGACCCCGCAGCTGGTCGCCCAGTATCCGGAAACCCTGCACTTTACCGAGGTCCTCGCGGATTACCTCGGGACGGACATTGCGCACCTGTGCCTGGTCAACGGTTCCGCCGAGGGCATCCGCTACGTCATTCAGGCCTTCACCGGCGAGGGCGGCCGCATCGTCGGCGTCGTTCCCTCCTACTTCATGTTTCAGGTATATTCAGAGATGTACGGACGGGATTTTGTGAAGGTCCCCTACAACGAAGACCTGAGCATGGACATCGGAAAGATCCTGGACGCCCTGACGGAGGATACGCAGCTGCTCATCCTCCTGAATCCCAACAATCCCATGGGCAACGTCTATACGGATGAGGAGTTCGAAACGATCCTTGCTGCCGCGCAGGAAAAGCAGATCACGATCCTGGTGGATGAAGCCTACCACTACTTCTATCCGAAGACCTTCATCCGCTATGCGCTGGAAGGGGAGCACGTCTTCATCACCCGGACCTTCTCCAAGCTCTTCTCCATGGCCGGCTGCCGCCTGGGTTATGTCGCAGGATGGCCGGAGGGCATCCGGATGGTCCAGAAGATGTGCACCCCGCACAACACGAACGCCTTCGCCATGAAGTTTGCCGAGGCCGTGCTGACCACGCCCGGCATGCTGGACGGGCTGATCGGGCGCTTCCGGGAAGGCCGGAGCTGGCTGATCTCCTGGCTGGACGCAAACGGTTATCCTCACAAGGGCGAAGCCGGCAACTTTCTGTTCATCAAGCCCAGGACGCCGGCGCAGCGCATCGTGGACCGGATGAAGGCGGAAAAGAAGATCCTGATCAAGACCTATCCCGGCGTAGGCGAGTTCGGGGACTGCCTGCGCGTGTCAATCGGGGAACGCCGGTACATGGAACGGTTCACGGAAGCCCTGGCCGAACTGGACCGCTGACCGCGGCCCGCCGCAACGATTGGAGTTACGCTATGACGAAAGTGATCACTTACGGAACCTACGACCTGCTTCACTACGGACATATCCGCCTGCTGGAGCGGGCCAAGGCGCTCGGCGACTGGCTGATCGTCGGGGTCACCTCGGACGACTTTGACAAATCCCGCGGCAAAATCAATGTGCAGCAACCCCTGATGGAGCGGATCGAAGCGCTCCGCCAGACGGGGATCGCCGATGAGATCATCGTCGAAGAATACGAAGGCCAGAAGATCGACGACATCAAGCGCTTTGGCGTGGACATCTTCACCGTCGGATCCGACTGGGCGGGCAAGTTTGACTACCTGAGCGATTACTGCAAGGTGGTCTACCTGCCCCGCACCGAAGGCGTCTCCAGCTCGGAAGTGCGCGCGGAACAGCGTAAGATCCGGATCGGCTTCATCGGTGACTATGAGACCCGGATCCTGACGAAATACTACCATGAGTGTTCCTATGTCAACGGGATCGATATCGCCGGCGTGTGCGCCCGGAGTGATAGGATCCGTAAGCTGCTGGGCGCCCCGGACCTGTATGTGACAAAGGATTATTCCGACCTGCTCACCCGCTGCGACGCGGTCTACATCCTTTCCAATCCGCTGGAGCATTACCGGCATGCCCGGGAAGCGCTCGAAGCAGGCGTCCATGTCCTCTGCGAGGCGCCGATCACCCTGGACGAAGCCGAATACCGGGAACTGAACCGGATCGCAAAGGAAAAGAACACCGTCCTGATGGATTCGATCAAGACCGCCTTCTCCACCGCCTATTACCGCCTGCTCCTGCTGACCAAGAGCGGCCGGATCGGCAATATCGTTTCGGTCGACGCGACCTGCACCAGCATCCAGGAGATCGACGACCTCGACCATGCGTGGAACAGTATCTGCAGCTGGGGGCCGACCGCCCTCCTGCCGATCTTCCAGATCCTGGGAACGGAATACGACGATATCCGGATCGTCAGCCGGATGGCGGAAAAGAACTATGACCAGTTCACGAAGATCAGCTTTGATTATCCCCACGCCGTGGCCTCACTGAAGGTCGGGCGCGGAATCAAGTCTGAAGGCGAACTGGTCATCTCCGGGACCAAAGGATATATCTATGTCCCCTCCCCCTGGTGGAAGACGGATTATTTCGAGATCCGGTATGAAAACCCGGAAGAAAACAAGCGCTATTTCTATCAGCTGGACGGAGAAGGCATCCGCTATGAACTGGTCGACTTTGTCAAGACCATCAATACCGGAAAGCACAGTGCCTATATCTCCGACGACGTTTCCGAAGCGATCACCGGCGTCATGAAAATGTTCTATACCCGCAAGAACATGAAACTTATATGAGGAAAACGCAATCGCATTCCCTTGTTTTCTGAGCATCCCGAACCCTCCCACCGGGTGAATGCAGCTTTTCATTCGCAGCATGATTGCGCAGCAATGATCACACAATCATGGAGATAAGTGAATGGCATTCCTGCAAATTCTTCGAAAAAAGGATGGCTTGAGATACGATGAAACTTCTTGCAGATAAAACAGTGAATACAGGCAGGCAGCCGGAGATTGATATGGCGAAAGCCACCTGCATCTTTCTGATGATCCTGCTTCACAGCTATCTGGGGTTCTCGCCGGACAACGACGGCGTGATCATGCGTTTCCTGGGGAACTGGGCCGGTCTCCTGGGCGCAGTTTCGTTCATGGCTTATATGGGTATCGGAATGCGCTATTCGCGGCATCAGGATCCGGGGAGCAA
Source organism: uncultured Eubacteriales bacterium (assembly GCA_902793605.1). Classification (GTDB taxonomy): domain Bacteria; phylum Bacillota; class Clostridia; order Christensenellales; family Aristaeellaceae; genus Aristaeella. The sequence continues at coordinate 56,513 of CADBEB010000002.1, read as the reverse complement.
TATTGTCCGCGGCATTGCCCTGCTTACCGTAAGCCAGCTTGTCAATCTCCTTCGTTTTGCAATCCCCGGTTTGGTTGCTTTTCACGCGACCGGAGACCGGCGGTTTATACCGTATATGCTGGATGTTATCCAGTCTGACATCATAACCTTTGCCGGTTTGGCTTTTCTTTTCATGGCATTGTTGAAAAAACTGAAGCTGCGGGACGGATGGATCCTGGCAATTGGAATTATGATGAATCTGCTCATGATTCCACTTGGGAATATCATCAAAACGCCGGAAGCGTACTGGCCGAACCGGATCCTGAATCTTTTCATCCGTACGGAGAATTCTATGTTCACATTGGGAGGAGATTTTGTTTTTGTCGCTTTCGGCTATCTGATCGGCGGGCTCTATACCCGCATCCCGGACAAGAACAGGATGGCTAACCGGGTTCTGCTGATCTGCCTCCCAATTTCAGTGATCTACATTGTGCTGCGTATGAATGTTCCTTTCCCGCTGATGCCGGAGTATATCCTGGAATATGAACCGAGACTGGGCCCGGATGGTGCTGTCACATGCCTGAACAGTATCATTTTCCTGGCCATCATGTACAAGATCCGCCGCCTGACAGGCGGGAAAATCCCTCCGCTTGTGAATCATCTTTCGAAAAATATCAATCGTTACTACTGTATCCACGATGTACTGATTTGTTCAGTCTCAGTAATCATTCTGGCGACCGGCGGTCAATTTCTGCAGGGAGAATGGTTGCCGCTGCTTTGCGGTTTGCTCGTGGTTGCCGCCTGTTATTTTTTCATCGAAATCAACAGAAAATATATTCATTTCACACTGTACGGACTGCAGGGCTCAACGCGGATCATTGTTTATTCGGCGATCTGGATTGCGTCGCTGGTGCTTGCATTCTATGCGCTTTCCCTGGTCAGAGATCCCGTTGATCTGATCAGTCCCTTAGCGTGAAAAAGAACCATGGATCAGTACGCCTCACAGACTGCATTAACAAGTCATACTGTGTTTTGCTTATCCTTGCTGCAGCGGTATCCCAAAGCCTGTCATGATATTGACGAAACATTCTGTCTCCGTGAATTCAGGCGATCGGATAGCTCCCGGTTATTTCCGACCAGGCTTCAATCAGCTTCTCCAGCGAGAACTGCGCGTTGGCCGGACTGGTGGACGGAAGGCAGATGGCCTCCCGTCCGATCTCGTTTTGGATATACTTCTGATACATCTCATGGGATTTTCGTCCGTTGCAGCAGATCTTTTCAATTGGGCTGTTGTCCAGGATAATCCTCAGGTCGTTGGCGCGGACGTCCCGGATGCTGGCGTCGGAAGACCCTGTGATCACACAGCTGGCGATGGAGTCCCACAGGGCCAGGCCATTGTCCAGGATCAGTTTCCTCTTCTCCGGAATGGTGATGGGCGTCTCCTGCCCGTACAGCGCGGCGATCACTTTCCAGAACCGGTTCTGCGGATGCCCGTAGAAGAAGTTCTGCTCCCTGGACTTGACTGAAGGAAACGAGCCCAGGATCAGAATCCGGCTGTTTTCGCCGTAAAGCGGCCCGAAGGGATGATCGATCCGTGTGCCGTTCATTCGCCGGCTCCTTCCTGCTCCGCCATGGCGAGAATAACCTCCCGGGCAGTCTCTTCGCTGACTTCCTCCGCATAGACGCCCGGGCGGAACTCCACCACCGCCCCGATGCCGCGGGGGATCACAAAGCGAAGGCGGCCGTTCCGGACCTTCTTGTCCGTATACAGTTTCCGGACCAGCGCCTCCCTGTCGATATATCCCGGAATCCCGGTCGGAAGCCCGGCCCGGTCCAGCAGGTTTTCGACCCGCTCCGCTTCCTCACCGGTCATATACCCCATCCGCACCGACAGCGCGCAGGCGGCTGCCAGGCCGATCGATACGGCTTCCCCGTGCAGCAGGCGGTATCCGCTGAGGGTCTCGATCGCACGTCCCACCGTGTGGCCGAGATTGAGTACCTCCCGCAGGCCGGCTTCCCGCTCATCCTTCATGACCACCCGGTACTTGATCCCACAGTTCATGCGGGCCATGTGTTCGCATGCTTCGGGGGAAATCCCGCGGATCTCCTCCATATGCTCTTCCAGGTATTCAAAGAACTCCCGGTCCGCCAGGCAGGCATGCTTGACCGTTTCCGCCAGGCCGCTTGAGATCTCGCGCGGAGGCAGGGTATTCCAGCAGTCGATATCGATATAGACTTTCTTCGGCTGGTTGAACAGGCCGATCAGGTTGGTGGCCAGCGGAGTGTCCACTGCCGTCTTCCCGCCCACGGAAGCATCCGCCGCCGACAGCAGGGTCGTCGCGTAAATAATGAACGGCACGCCGCGTCCGTACGTTCCTGCCAGAAAGCCGGCCAGATCGGAAACGACACCGCCGCCGACGGCCAGGACAAAGCAATCCCGCCGGAATCCCGCCGCCAGCATCCGGTCTTCGATCTCCGCCTTGGTCTCCCGGGTCTTGCTCTCCTCACCCGCAGGAAAGGAAAAGATCTCCCCGTCAAACCCGGCCCCCTGTAGCATCCGGCAGATCGGCTGCGCATAGAGCGTTTCCACCCGGCTGTCCGTGATCAGGGCAAACCTGCGCAGGCCGCCCAGGAGTCCGTTCGCCAGGTCGTCCGCCAGTTGGTGCATCAAGGAACGGCCGACTTCGATCTCATAGCTGTCGTCCACCGTCTTTCTCAGCTGAACCTGAAAAGTACCCATATTATCCTCCCAGACCCCGTTCGCGCAGGAAGACGACGGACCGCTCCAGCGCCTCCACCGTCTTGGTCTCCAGCACGCAGCGGCAGTGATGTTTTTCCGCCGTTCTCAGGCGGTCCGCCAGATCGATCTCCCCGTCCCCGAGCGCGAGGTGGTTGCGGGGCGGCTGTTCCGTTCCGTCGTGAATGTGGAAATGGATCAGCCGGTCCTCACGGGCCATCATGAACGGCACATCCTTCTCGCCGACCGCTTTGGAATGTCCGATATCCCAGGTCAGCCCGAAGCAGGGGCTCTCCAGGAACAGGTCGATCGCTTTCTGCTCATAACTCCTGAAACCATCCGTGTTTTCCACGGCGATCATGACCGGCGAGTCACCGATCCACTCCCCGCACAGATCGCGGAAATGCCGGCAGGATTCCAGGTAGCGGTCCAGATCCCGCTCGTACATCTGCACCTTCCGGTCCGGCAGCGTGATAAAGATCCCGTGATGCATGTGCATGTTGATCGTCAGCGGCCGTCCGGCGTCACCGTACCGGTCCCGCAGCGGAAGCAGCTTCTTTGCCACTTCCACCGTCCGCCGGACGGTTTCCAGGTACGCGTTCGTAACCAGTCGGTTGAAATCCGCGATGTTCAGGTTCTCATCCAGGTGGATGGTATAGTAGATACCGGCCGCATCCGCCGCTTCCGCCAGCCGTTCCGTCTGCTCCAGTCCTTCCGTCTGGTATTCCGGGAAGTTCATGTTCAGTTCGATAAAGCGCAGGCCCAGGCGGCTGCAAAGGCTGATATTGTCCTGCAGCGTCCGGTTCTCGATCAGGGTCGGCATGCCAAACTGGATCATCTTCGTCCGGTCTCCTTCCGTTTCTGTTCTTCCACGGTGCAGCTATGCGTTTCCACGCTGTGACCGGATCAGCCGGTTCAGCAGCATCCCGGCCGTTACGGCCAGGATCAGCGCCATTCCCAGGTAGATCCATCCGTCCGGCCATTCAGCCTTGTCCAGCGCAAACTCGCCTGTAATAAGCAAGGCCACAGCCAGCACCAGCACTCCCCAGAAGAGGACGCCCTTCCCCATGCCTGACCGGATACTCCGGTACCAGATCAGCGCAGCGGAAACGACCAGCAGCACGCAGCAGCCGAGCTGGGTCACCCGGGCAAAGATGAAGATCCGGAGAACGTCGTCCTCCCGCAGGCTTTCCGGAATGATCATCATACAGGACAGGAGGACCGCCGCGCACAGAGTCCGTGAACCCGGCAGGGGAAGACAGAGTCCGGCTGTGATGCCCGCTGCGATCAGGAGCAGCACGCCTTCCACAAAGCTGACGGACAGGAGCCAGTCGCCCCAGCCGTTCTGAATGCCCAGAGGCGACCAGCAGAAGGCCGGCCGGGTCATCATCGGCCCGTACCCCTGGCCGCTGAGGGGCTCGATAAAGAGAATCGCCGCAAAGAGCAACAGTCCGGGAACCACGGCCGCGTCAAAGGTTTCCGCCGCATTTTTCCCGAACGCCCTGCATACGATCCACCCGCCGAGGAATACGCCGGGAATGACTCCGACGACCGTAACCCCGCCAAGGTTGAAGTCAAACAAAGGCGCCAGACCGACAAACTGCCCCATCGGATCCAGGAAATACTCGCTCCGGATCACGAAGAAGAGGCCCCGACCGAGCGCAAGCCCGAGCAGTCCGGCCGCCAGGCAGAAGAGCACCGCGGGGCCGGTTTTCCACTCCCGGCGGCGCAGGCGGACCGTGACGGCTGCTGCCGCAGCCAGGAAGAAAAGCCCTGCCAGCAGCGCAAACAGGGTCACACGGGTCTCGCCGATCGAAATGACAGGAATTTCAGACATTTACGGCACCAGGGACACAAAGCAGATCATATCCGCCAGATCCCTCTCCCTCTCCGGCACGTTCAGTTTCTGATAGGTCAGGTTTCCGTTTTCGTCCCTGCGTTTGAAAACCAGGGCGGCACTGTTGCCGCCGTCCAGGTTGTAGACGATTTTGAAGCCTTCGGGACCGAAGCGGTATCCGATCCCTTCACACAGCAGGGAAAACGAATGAAGATCCAGACCGGCTTTATGGAACACTGCGTCCCCGTCCGAGGTGATGACGGCGTATTCCAGCGGGCCGATCTGGGCGATCGCTGTCCGCTGGGTCTGTTCCCATGAAATAATATAGCCGTTCTCGTAATCCTTCGGAATCGTACTCCGGCCGTCCAGCACGATCGCGGGGCCGAAGCAGAAGACCTGGTACATGGAGTCGGCGTGCCTGTTGTAATACTCGACATAATCCTCTTTGGTGCAGGCCGGGAGAATACCGAAGTCCCCGTTCCTGTCAATGACCAGCACATCAAAGCTTCCGTTGCCGTTGTTCCGGATCTGCTGCCCCTGGCGCATGGCGATCTGGCAGATTCTGGGGATGGTAATATAATCCCCGTTGATGGCGATCACCGCGTTTGCGGACTGTGCCATTCGGACGGCAGGCGCGGCCTTGTCGGAGAAGACAGAAAACTCCGCCTTGGGATTGTTGACCTGGGCCGCAGGGATCGTGCGCAGCTGGGAGGGATCGGAAATGGTCACATGGGCCATCGTATAGTGAACCCCCGCGTATTTCCCTTCGCTCAGTTCCACATGAATGGAATCATCCTTATACTCATTGTCAGAAAGATAGCATTCGTCCTTCGGGGCCGGAGCAATCGCTGTGCTGTTCATATCCAGGTGGGTAAACCCTTCTGCGCAGGCACAGGCTGAAAGTGCAAGCAGCAGCGCAGCAAGCAGGACGGACAGGCAGGACTTACACATGGCGGGATCACTCCTTCTGAAAAAACAAGAGGTCTGGCGGATCACCAGAACAAAAACATGCAAAGGGTATTGTATGCTTTTTCCCCGGAAATGGCAAGCTGACCTGCGAACTCACCGAAAGAACCGATTTGATCCGGAGGACAGGATTTATCATTTCTCACATCGAATGATAGAATCTGATGTTTCCGGATCGGAGTATGATGACGATGAAAAAAATCCTGTTCCTGACAGTCTGTGTCCTGCTGGCCTTCATGATGGGCCTTTCCCTGGCGGAAGGACTTCCGGAGACGCGGATCAGCAGCCCCTGGGTTTACTCCCTCCTGCCGGACGGCACGGCAGCGATCACCGGTTATAAGGGAGACGCTGTCGCCCTGGCCGTACCGCCGTCGCTGGACGATATCCCGGTATCGGCCATCAGTTACAAGGCGCTCCGCAGAGTCGGAGGCCTTGTCAATGTGATCCTCCCGGAAGGTGTAACGGTGATTGAAGACCATGTCTTCGATGACAACTTTTCCCTGGAAAACATTGCCCTTCCGAAAACAATGACCCTGCATCGATACAAGGCACAGAACGGAACGATCGTCAATTATTATTTATATATCCCCGAAGCAGAGGATCCGGCGGAAAAGCTGCCGATCCTGATCTATTTCCACGGTACCCGGGACACACTGGCAAGGCATCACGGATTGGGCGAGCTGATCAGGACCCGTCAGACAGAACCAAAGGGGATCGTCATCCTTCCGCAGACAGCAAACGAAACAACAAGCGCCGACTTCCATAAAGGCGTTTACCAGAATGCCGTCATTGAGCTGGCAACCAATATCGCAGCAGAACACAGCGGTGATACAGACAGATTATCCGTAGCAGGCCACAGTGACGGCGGGACAACAGCCTACCAGATCGTGAACGGCCATCCCGGGACGTTCGCAGCCTGTGCCCCGATTTCAGGAATCGGAACCATCGGACAAGGGATCCAGGAGACGTATTTATGGGTCTTTCAGGGCGCAAAGGATTATTATGTGAAGCCAAACGTCGGATTACGGGTTGTTCTGAAATGTGAGCAGCGCGGATGCCACGCCATGCATTACCTCTATCCGGACAAAGATCATGATATTCAGACCATGGTTTTTCAGGATACGTTTACCGATGAGAACGGTGATGAAACCAAACTGATCGACTGGCTGATGAGCAAAGAACTGAACAAATAACGGCCCAAAGGCTGTCCCCGGTACGGAAACCCTGCCCGGGTTTCTGTTTTTTGTCGGTTCAGGGATTTGTCAAAATCCCCGCTTGCTCTTATACTGTTCCCTGAACAATATCGGAAACCCCGGAAGGAATGTGACGGAAATGAAGGAATTCCTGAAGAAAAAGAATATTGAGATATCCCTCAAACGCTATGGGATCGACGCACTCGGTGCGATGGCCCAGGGTCTGTTCTGTTCCCTGCTTATCGGGACGATCATCAACACCTTCGGCACCCAGCTGCACATCGGTTTCCTGATGCAGCCGATCGCAACGATCGGCGGCGTGGAATACACGGTCGGCGGAATGGCCTCTGCCATGAGCGGCCCCGCCATGGCGGTCGCCATCGGATACGCGCTGAAATGCCCGCCGCTGGTTCTTTTCTCCATGGCCACCGTCGGATTCGCCGCCAATGCGCTGGGCGGCGCCGGCGGCCCTTTGGCCGTCCTCTTTGTCGCGATCATCGCTGCCGAGTTCGGAAAGGCCGTTTCTAAAGAAACCAAGATCGATATCCTGGTCACGCCCCTGGTCACCATCGGCATAGGCATGCTCCTCTCCTGGCTGATCGCTCCGCCCCTCGGCAAGGCGGCCATGGCCGTGGGCAACCTCATTATGTGGGCCACTGAGCTTCAGCCCTTCCTCATGGGCATCCTGGTCTCGGTGATCGTGGGTGTCGCGCTGACACTCCCCATCTCCTCCGCGGCGATCTGCGCGGCGCTGCTGCTGACCGGCCTTGCCGGTGGCGCCGCCGTCGCGGGCTGCTGTGCGCAGATGATCGGCTTTGCCGTCATCTCCTTCCGGGAGAATAAAGTCGGCGGCCTGGTCTCCCAGGGGCTCGGTACTTCCATGCTGCAGATGGGCAACATCGTAAAGAACCCGCGGGTGTGGATCGCGCCGACGCTGGCTTCCGCCATCACCGGGCCCATCGCAACCTGTGTTTTCAAAATGGAAATGAACGGTTCTCCCATCTCATCCGGCATGGGAACCTGCGGCCTGGTCGGCCCCCTGGGCGTCTATACCGGCTGGCTCAATGACGTAGCTTCCGGGGCAAAAGCCGGCATCACCGCCACGGACTGGCTGGGGCTGATCCTGATCTGCTTTGTTCTTCCCGCTGTCCTGTCCCTGGTGATCCACTTCTTTGTCCGGAAGGCCGGATGGGTCAAGGACGGAGACCTGAAGATCTGATCCCTTTATTCTTCCCAAAGCGTCATCTGCCGGTATTTGTCCGGAAGCGTCTGCATGTAGTCAAAACACTCCTCCGGCCTGTACAGGATCCCGTGATCCCTGCAGAATGACCGGAACAGCGCCATCAGTTCCACGCTGTGCGGACTGGGGACTTCATAAGCATTCCCGTAAGTTCGGATATACTTTTCCTTCACCCCGGGAAAATGCCTGTCCAGCGCCGCATAAAAGTATTCCCGGTCTCCCTCCCGGAGTGTGAGACCCATGTCAAAACAAACGATTCCCTTTACCTGCACCTGTGCGCAGGCATCCAGGATCGCCTGAATATTCTCTTCTGTATCATTGATAAACGGCAGGATCGGCGTCAGCCAGACGACGGTCGGGATGTTCCGCTCCCGCATGGCTTCAAGCACTTCGATCCGGCGCCTGGTATCGCATACATTTGGTTCGATGATCCGGCACAGCGTGTCGTCATACGTGGTCAGTGTCATCTGGACCACGCATTTGGCTTTCCGGTTGATCTCCTCCAGCAGACCGATATCCCGCAGGATCCGGTCGGATTTTGTCTGCACCGCCGCGCCGAATCCGTACCTGCAGATGATCTCCAGGCACTTCCGGGTGAGGCCGAGATCTTCTTCGCAGTGCATGTAGGGATCCGACATGGAACCTGTTCCGATCATGCACTTCTGCCGCTTCGATCTCAGCGCCTGCTCCAGCAGCTCCGGTGCGTTTTGTTTTACCTCAATATCTTCAAAGGCGTGTGTGAACTGATAGCACCTGCTCCGGCTGTCACAGTAGATGCAGCCATGGGAACATCCGCGGTAGATGTTCATGCCGTATCGGCCTTTTCCGCCGGTCAGGATTCCCTTCGCGTCAACAAAATGCATATCTGTCCGTCCTTTAAAGAGTCTCCTGCCGTTTCCGGCCGACACCCGCGGGAAACTCCCGGACGGTGTTGATCCTTCCGGCTTCCTCTTCCGTTGTGTCTGTCCGGCTCCAGTCGATCTCCTTTTCCATCCAGGCATAATCACTGATCCGGATGCTGATCAGCCGCCCGTCCTCTCCGCGCATATAGGCAGCGATACCGCCCATAGGGATCCTGCCAAGCTCCCTTCCCTGATCCGAGATTACATGCACCCACTCGATCACGCCGGTCACACCGTCGTCGATCAGGGTCTCATACCGCATGCCCACCTTTTCCGGGATATAGGACGCCATCCCCGTGTAGACCCTGCGAAGCGCTTCCATACCCTTATCCGGCTCCTGCCCCCGATACAGGGCATATCCGCCGAAAACGCAGTCCGGATGCATGCTGCGGAGGATCCGCTCCACATCCACCCGGGGCATATGATGCAGCGCGGTATAGTACTCCCGCACGGCACCGGTCATCAGGCCGGGATCCCCCATCTCCAGATGTGCCGGAGTGAACAGCGGCTTCCGGTACGGCGTCAGATGCGGAATAAAGCTGCTGTGGGTATAGAAACGGACTTCCTCCAGCGTTTCCCTGCATCCCAGGTCCGCGACAACGAACATCGGGACCTGGTCGATCATGCAGTCGACCTCAAAGTTCAGCACCATTTCCGTCACGGATCGGCCGCCGCTCCGGGTCTGGAACTTCGGAACGATCTCCAGCCCGTCCGCCTCAAACCGGGCGATGAAGCCTTCCGCGAAGGCCCGGATCTGTCCTTTTCCTTCATACCGGCCGTATGGTGTATCCACTGCCGGCGGGGTATCAGAAAACTGCCGCCTGTCCGGAAACAGCTCCGCCGCTCCGGCCGGATCGTTCTCCGCAATGCGTTTCATCAGCAGAAGCTCAGGAGAATCCTGCATGATCCCCTTTTGCGGTTCCGGATAAAGCACATCCAGTTCTGCCCTTTTCCTGATCTCCACAGTTGTTTTCCTCCTCTGTGGCGTTCCCCGGCTGCCGGTTTTATTGCAGTCCTTCGTACCACCTGACCGCCCGTTCCGTCCACCCGGCCATGCACATTCCGGTACCGTCGGCAAACCCGTGGCCGCCGGAAGGCCCGACCTCCAGCCGGCACGGGATCCCGTTCCGCTCCAGCGCCTGATGCAGCAGGCGGGAATTCTCCGGATTCACCAGCTCGTCCCCGCCTGCCACAAAGATCGCACAGGGCGGAAACTCCTCCGTATGATCGGGAATCTCAAAGGCCGAATTGGCCGCCGTCACAATGTCGCACCCGAAAAGCGCCTCATTGAACTCCGCGTCCTCCTCTTCATCTTCTGCCTTGGTATAGCGGATGAGCTGCTTCCAGCTGACAACCGGATACACCGGGAACACTGCCTGCGGCTTCGGCATGTCATGGGACGCATAGCCCTTTTCCGGAACATTCCACAGGCATACCAGGTATCCACCCGCGGAAAAACCGCAGGTAATATAGCGCTGCCAGTCCACCCGGGACCTGTCCGCACGGTCCCTGATCAGGCAGAGCGCCCGGGCAAAATCGTTCATTTCCTGCTCCAGCAGATGATCCCGGCCCGCCACCTGATAGGTCAGGATGAACACATGGTATCCCAGGCGGTTGAACTGCGCCGCCACCGGCCAGCCCTCCGTCAGGTTCCAGACATTGACAAATCCGCCGCCCGGAACCAGGAGGATGAACGGCCTGCTGTCCGCGCCTTCCACGCCGGAAGGCATCCACACCAGGTTCGTGCCTTTCCGGTCCGCATTCTCCGCGCATTCCTCCTCCGTGTAGAGCGGATAATACCATTCACCACTCCGGGCCGCTTCAAACAGCCTCTCAAAGCCCGCGGCAAGATCGCCGCCGAAACACTCTTTCCGCAGCTGTTCCAGGGATTTCTCCCAAAGATCTTCCTTTGACAGATCCATAAACCGGATCGCGTCCGGCGCGATCTTTGCGATCAGCGGATCTGTGAGCAGTTCTTTCAGCGTCTTCCGTTCATCGATCATTCTTTTCTCCTCCATATTTCAGTGTCAAAGCGTCTTCATCCCAGCAGCCGGTCCAGTTCCCGTCCGAGCGTCGCTTTCAGTTCTTCCAGTTTCTCCGCGGACGGCAGGTATCGGTCGTCGTTCATGTCTTCCTCCAGCCATACCGGGCCGGGTCTCTTCGTGTCCCCCTGCCTCCGCGGAAAGAGATGCCAGTGCATATGCCGTCCCTTCCCCGCGCCGAGCAGCTCATAGTTCAGTTTGTCCGGCCGGAAAGCATTCTGCACCGCTTCCGCGGTGAGCGCCATATCCCGGAGGAACGCATTCCGGAAATCAGGCGCAAGCTGGTTCAGCTCCGTCGCGTGCTCCTTGCAGAGCAATAACGTATATCCCTCGAAACGCTGATGATCACCCAGCACCACATAGCCAGTCTCCAGTTCCCGGACAAAATACGGGTTGTTCCCCTCCCGGGTCCTTTCGATCCGGTCACAGACCAGGCATATCTCCGCGGGCTGGGCCAGATTCCGGCGATAGTATTTTGCCTCGTAGGTCCTGCTCCCGTCCAGCTTTTCATACTGCGTGTCACGGACCCAGACCATCCCCAGCTTTTCCATGACCCGCCGGCTCTTCTGGTTCTCCGCGGCAAAAACCCCGTCGATTGCCTCCACGGGACGGACTCTCCGGATCCGGTCCATCAGGGCGGTCAGGTATTCAACCACATATCCGTGGCCCCACTGGTCCGCCCGCAGGTTGTATCCGATCTCCCAGGCGTTCCGTTCAGGATGAAAGAGCATCCCGCCGCTGCCGATCAGTTCCCCGGTGCTCTTCAACACGATGGCTTCATCATAGTTGTCAGGATCGTCTAGGTCCCGGCTCTCCAGCCATGCGCGTACATCCTCCGCCCTGTGATACAGCGGATAGATCATATAGGTATTCACTGCCGGATCGCCGCACCAGCGGAACGCTGCTTCCGCATCCTCCGGAACGAACGGGCGGATGACCAGCCGTTCCGTCTCAAAATTCACTCTCACGTTTTGTCCTTCTCCCCGTACGGTTTATTCCACGAACCGATCTCAATCAGGTTTCCCTCGGGATCGGCGATATAGCATGTCCTTTGCCCCCAGGGTTCCAGCTCAGGCGGAAGGATCGGCACGGCCCCGTTCTCCACTGCCTTGCTGAACGCGGCATCCACTTCATCAAACGTGTCGACATACAGGGCCAGCTCAAAGTGTCCGTTGGGTCCTTTGACATAGTCATACCGGCGGTGCGTCATCTTTTCAAAATCTTTCCGGCCGTACAGCAGGAAGAGCGTCCCGTCCTTCACCAGATAGACGTTCGACGTGTCCTCCGCCTCTTTGATCTCAAACCCGAGGACGTCCCTGTAAAAGCGTATCATCCCGGGCATATCCTCAACAAACAGACCAAAGCCATCCAGTCTCATATGCTTCCTCCGCAACTTCGTTGATTGATCTTCAGTCGGGTCGGATCAGCGTCGCCCGGCAGGGAGCGCCATCCGCCCCGCCGAGATTCAGTGGCGCCGCGTGAAGGAGATAGGCACCTTCGTCAACGCCCGCCAGCCGGATTCCCTCCAGCAGGACGATCTCCGCGCCAAGCATGATCAAATGCACTTCCATCGGCGCGTCTTCCGGGCCGACCGTCTGGGATTCATTCCCGAAAAGCCTGATCTTCCGGGCAGCAAAAACTTTTGCCGCTTCCGCCGTCACCACCGCCCGGCCCTTCACCAGGATCCTTTCCGCCGACCGAGGGTCGCATTCTTCCGCTTTTTTCAGGATCCGTTCCGCGTCCGCAGCGAGAAGCAGGCCTTCATGCGCCGCCACATAAGCGTAGCCGACAAAGCATTCCGGATCGATCCGGTCAATGCTCTTCCCGTCAGCATAGAAATGCAGCGGCGCATCCACATGAGTCCCGTTGTGGGCACACATACTGAAGGCGCTCAGGTTGCACACCGCGCCTTCGCTCATCTTCAACACGATCTTTCTTTCCGGTTTCGGATCCCCCGGATACACCGCGCATCCGAATACCTCCTGGGAAATGTCATAAACCTTCATCCTCATACTCCATCTCCTTCATCCTGTACTTTCCGGGAAAATTCCTTTTCCCCTGAGTGTTGCTCCGCCGGTTCCTGTCCTCCGATGTCGCCCCGGGCAAACAGGTTATCCTTGCCCAGGCCGCAGACGGACGGATGGCTGTCGTACTGATGGCAAAACTCCAGGAACCCCTTCCGCTGTTCAGGATCCTGTATGATCCGGACCAGGATCTCATTGGGCAGGGTGCGGGCAAAGGCGCCCGGACCGGCCAGCTCGACATTCCTGACGCCGCAGTCTTCCAGGATGCGTTTCAGTTCCTCCGGCAGGAAATGATAGGTAATGCTCCAGGGAACCTCCCCCCGGTCGTATGCCTGCCGGGCTTCCTCTGGATCACTCAGCAGCCCGGTCTCCATAGCGGCTTTCAGGCTGTCCGGCCGGAAGGAGAATCCTTCGATCATCTGTTCCCTGCTGCGCAGGCACCACTGCACCCATTCATCCCTGCTGTTCCGGTCCAGGATAAACTGGTTTTTCTGGATGGGATTCGCCAGGTACGGAAGCGCCCCGAGCCGGCTGGATACGCTGATCATGATCCGCTTCTTTGCGATGCGCACCAGTTCCCGGATCGTCCGCTCCTGGTTGGGATATGTGTAGGAGATCGGCGCGTCAAAGGACACCACCAGATCAAACGACCTGTCCGCATAAGCGGAAAGGTCCTCAAGCATTCCCTTTACAAAAGTGATCCGGTCCAGGACCCCCGCGTATGAAGCCAGCTCCTTCGCCTTGTCGATCATCGGCTGGGAGATGTCAAAATGCGTCACCTGCAATCCCTGCTTTGCCAGCAGGATGGAAAAGCGTCCGCTGCCGGCCCCGCCGTCAAAGACCGTCCGGATGCCGTCCAGGTGCGCCAGCAGTTCCTTTTCGATATGCGCCTTCTGCACGATATCGTCAATAAAAGTCTGCTCCCGTTCCGCTTCCAGTTCGCCTTTGTCCGGCTGATTCCACATCCGTTCGGAGATCTTTGTACTGTAGTTCATAACCGGATCCTTCCTGTAGCATACCGCAGCCTGCCGGATTGTGGCGGACAGCTATTCATTTCACGTCCCGTCAAAACCGCCGTAAGGGATATCATGGATCAGACAGTATGCCGCATCCTGGCTTTTTCATAGGCGCGGGCGAGCCAGACTGAAATCACGAAAACCACAATCGGCGCAATGATCAGGAAAGCATAGTTTCTCAGCGTCAACCCAAACTTGTTAAACAGGATGATCTCGCCATACGCGATCACAATCCAATGGATCACATAGATTCTGTTCAGATTGCGGGAAACCATTGAAATCAAATCCTTCACATGCTCGTTCCGGAACAGTCTGGCCAGGAACCAGATCAGACATGTCCAGAACACTGTGACGCAGAGAAGCAGAATCAGCCTGGTTGGTCACAGGTTGCAATCCACGTACCAGAATAGATGATCCTCAAAATTCTGTCCAAAGGATCGAAGCAGGAACATGACCGTCAGAAAAACGATCCCGGAGCCGGCGGCGGTCAACAAAACAAAACGTGTTTTGCGGGAAGCGTTTCGCTCTGCTTTGACAAAGCAGTAGCCGGCCGCGGGAAAAACGCACCACTGGAAAAGCTGAAAGATGGAAATTTGCGGTACATAAACGAAATTGCTGAGGATAACATTCCAGCGGGGGCTGGCGGTTTCCACGGGTGGGATGAAAACGCCCGCGATGTTCAGAAGGGCCAGCATGCCAAAGCGTATCCACAGACGATCCGTCAGCCGCGCCAGCATCCCATAGAGCAAGAAAAACAATCCTGCGAAGAACAGGATGTCCGAATTAAAAAGAAGATAGAAAACGACATCCGGGAAACCTTCCGCCGGGCCGGGATTCCGCGTGATCCAGTACGGGATGAGCCAGCGGAAAACATTCAGGATCAAACCGATGGCCAGCAGGGAAAACCCACGATGAACAAAGTAGTTCCACGTTTTCGTCCGGCACAGATAAAGACCGCCGCCCAAGCAAAAGATAAATATACCCGGTGCGATCAGATAAAGGGTCTTTTCCATAGACATGAGGCCCGGGATCATACCCCGCGCACTCTCATGCGTATAAGAATAATAATTATAAAACAAGTGGCATACGATCATGGCATAGATAGAAACAAACTTCAGCAGATCCAAATAGAAGACCCTTTTTCGGTTTGCCCGCACCACCATCACGCCTCCTGTTGTGCCCGGAAATCCGATTTTGTATGGCAGACATCTGCTGCGATATCGCTGTCAGGAAAAGATATCAAACGGCGCTATATCTTCATCCGAAACTATGCAGACATTTTATCATATGGGATTAACTACTGTCCATCCTTTACCCGTCAAAACAAATCGATCCATAGGTTTTTTTCTTCGCCATCCTGGGGTATATAGCAAAGTAAAATGACCTAATGAATTAAGCCCGACCACCGTCATGGTGGCCGGGTCCATCAGCCTTCTTCTCATTGTTTCCAGTGTTTTAGCTCTGACAGCCATGCATCATACTGCCTGCGTCTTTCTTCAACATCCAGTCCTTCGGGGTTCGGCATGTGCTCAATCAGGAAATCCAGCAGCGCGTCCTTCGTCGGGTATGCATACTTTCCATCAGCGTAACACCATTTGCAGTAATCCTCATTGAAGAAGCCGTCCGGTCCTCTGCTGATATTTTCATCTTCGTTCAACGGCATCCCGCAACACTGGCAGAACAGCTGTCTCGGGGAACCCAGCAAGGTATTGATCGACACGTTATATTCCCGGCTCAGCAGCTTCAGCGTTTCCGTATTCGGCTGGGTTTCTCCGGTCTCCCACCGGCTGACAGCCTGCCGCGTCACCAGCACCCGCTCTGCCAGTTCCTCCTGGGTCAGATGATGCTTTTCCCTGAGATCCTTCAATAACTCACGCATTGCCATGGTTCAATCCCCCTGTCGTTTGTTTTCAACCACATCATAAACCGCGCAGGGATCCGGCGCAAGCAACTGTCTGTTGCTTCTGCCGGATCCGCCTGCATGCAGGCTGAAGAACATGATCAGCATTCCATCACATCTATCTTTTTCTGCAGTATTCCTGTATGCTATGTCCTGCTGTTTGATTAACGATTCCCTGCATTACCATCAGCGCTTTTTGAATAGTAAACCAAATCAGTATCACGCTTCACTTCCGAATATCCCAGTTTGGTGTAAAAGGCGTTCGTCCGGGTATTCCAGACGGGGGTGTCGAGCGTAAAAACCTTTACATCAGGGAACAGATTCTCGATTTCCCGCATCATAAAGAGACCATACCCTTTCCGAAAGTGCTGCGGATCGATGAACACTCTTCCGATGTTCAGCGTGTCTCCCTCCCGGAACAGGATTGCACCGCCGATGATCACTCCGTTCTCATTAGCCAGTTTGAACAAATGATTCGTTCTGGCCATTCTGACATAGAACGAGACAGACTGATATCCGGGCGGACCGCCTGAGGAGGCTGCTCCCGCCTTTACATCACTGTCGAAAGCCTGCCTGGATATGCTGTTCAGCACCAGGGCGTCTGAGGTTCCGGCTTTCATAAACTGTAAATCCACAAAGTTGCCCTCCTGTCCTTTACCTGCAGGCCATATAGATGTCCATTCCTTCCCCGCCCGTTTCAAAGCATGGAATGACTTCGTTCTCCACATATACCAGCCCGTTCGTCCTCATATAATCCCCGAGCGTATGATAAGCTCCCGGAATGGTGGAGAACGGGTTGTCAAAAGGCCTGGCAATATGGATCACAGCATATTGATGTGCAGACTGTTCTTTTATTTCATACCCTTCCGGAATAACATTTTTCGGTAATATCAAAGCTGCCGTGTATCCGTGCATGCTGAACACATTCACCTGCTCCTGTGACAGTCTCGGAAAATCCCATCCGATGACTTTCGGATTTGCGATTCCGTTCTCTTCCGCGCATTTGTACATCCTGCCGATGGCGTCTGTTTCCGGCTCGCGGCTGATCACTGTATATTCCACATAGCGAAATCCTTCGACTTCCTCGGTACGGAGATCTGAATACGCTTCGCTGCGTTTATCCATTTCTTCCCGAAAAAGATTATCCAGTGAACAATTGAAGATTTTGCAGATTTCAAGCGCCTTTTCCATTTCCGGATTCGCTGCGTCCATTTCCCACTTTGAGATGGTCTGGCGGCTTACGTTCAGCTTCTCCGCCAGCATTTCCTGCGTCATATTGGCGCTCAGCTGCCTTAAGTACTGAAGGTTTTTTCCAAAGCTCATGTTGCTTCTCCTTTTGGTCTTTATTTGGTTTCCTGACAGTTCTTTGCTCCGCGTCGCAAGGACAGATTAGCACAGAACAGACAGCTTTCCCACCACCACCCAGGCGCTGTTTAAGCTGCTTTCGCAACTACAGGTTGCGTCCCCTTAACGGGAGGGGTATGCTGCAGCCGGATTGGTTACAGCATATTCACAGACCGTACCTCAGAGCCGAACGTCTTCCTCCGTAAACGGTTTGATCTCTCCCATTTCAATCTTGTGAATGATACCGATGATTTCAGCTTTGCCGTTTTTGATAAAGATGGCGCTCTTGTCCTCCATGGCGCAGATTCTTCAGATAGTGGATCCCTGCCAGACGAGTTTCTGAAAACGGTTCCTCCTCCGTTTTCTCCCGTTCCGTCTCCAGAATCCGGATCAGAAACAGCAGTACCAGGAAAGCGACGGTAAAAGTCGACAGATCAACAATCAGTACCAGGTCCAGTCCGCCGAAAGCCAGCAGCAGTGCACCCAATGCCGGAGCCAGAATAGATATGGCAGCTTCGCTGAACCCCTGCAGTCCTCCAGCCCGTGCATAATGCTCCTTCGGAACCAGCAGACTGACAGCGACAAAAGAAGCCGGTTCCTGGAAGGCATTCCTGTGTTCATCCACCAGGTTTCCGCCACGAACGCGGGAGCGTGGGTTCTGGGAAAAGATAAGTCTGTTTCAGATAAGATCGTTGTCCTTGTTCGGGATAAGTTGTCCTATGCGTTTCTGATCTTCACCACCAGCTGGTTCTGCAGTTCATCGTTTTCCGTCCACGAATAAGCCATTTCCTCAGTCGTGCCCTTCAGCACCGAAAGGGCGAGGTCGTCCGCCGATTTCAACGCGTCAAAGCGGGGCCCGCCGTAACGGATCGTCCATACCGCGCTCTCTGCTTCCTCGGAGTATTCAACAACGGCCTGGATTCGCGGGTCTTTCAGTGAAGGAACAAGCAGTCGGCTCACGCTTTCCTCGAAGGCCAGCTGAATACGATTCGTCAGGACGGGGGTAATCTGGCTCTTATTGCAGTATTGCGCGATCTCTCCGGCCATGCCCAGGAAATCATAGTCCCGGCTTTCAATTGTCAGCTCCAGCACCTTCAGTCGGTTGACAAACCGGCGGGTTTTTTCCCTCTGGGGATGATCAAAAATCTGTTCCGGCGTGCCTTCCTCGTAAATGACGCCCTCATCCATATAGAACACCCGGTTTGAGATGGCCCGGGCAAAGTTCATCTCATGGGTGACGGTCATCATGGTTTTGCCGGTTTTTGCCAGTTCCCGGATAACAGCCTGCACTTCTCCCACCATGGTGGGATCAAGCGCGCTGGTGGGCTCGTCCAGCAAAATAACTTCCGGATCCATGGCAAGGGTGCGGGCAATGGCAATGCGCTGTTTCTGGCCGCCGGAAAGCTCGTCGGGGTAGTTCATCGCTTTTTCCGCCAGACCCACTGTGCGCAGCAGCCTCATTCCGGTATCGTAGGCTTCCTGTTTCGGCTTCCCCAGCAGATCCATGGGAGCCATCATGATGTTCTCAATCACCGTTTTATGGCCAAAAAGATTAAAGTGCTGGAACACCATGCCCATCTTCAGGCGCACTTTGTTTATATCGCATCCGGGGTCGGTGATTTCCACTCCGTCCACCCAGATCTTCCCGGAGGTCGGCTTTTCAAGCTGGTTGATACAGCGCAAAAGCGTACTCTTACCGGTGCCGGAAGGCCCGATGACGCAGATCACATCGCCGTCATGGATCTCCGTACTGATATCCTTCAGGGGTGTGACGTTGGAATACTCTTTTTTCAGATGTTCGATTTTAATCATCGGTCTTTACTCCCCTCAGGATATCTTCCGGCTTTCTGCGCCTGGGATCCAGGCTAAGCCCGATCCTGCTTATCACAAATCCCAGCAATGCCTCCAGCGCAAAGTAAATCACCGTCACCGCGATCAGCGGGAAGAAAGCCTCATAGGTGCGGCTTCGCACGATGTCTCCCATCTTGGTCAGATCCTGCACGGCGATGTAGCCCACAATGGCGGTGGCCTTGATCAGGCTCACGATCTCACCCTTGTAGGCGGGCAGCACGTGGGGCAGCGCCTGGGGCAGGATAATGGTGAAGAATGTCCGGCGGTTCGGGTAGCCCAGCGCATATGCCGCTTCGTATTGTCCGCTGTCCACCGCGCCAACCCCCATCTTCAGCAGGCCGAACACTGACGCCCCAAAGGTAAGAGTAAAGCCGATCACCGCCACCAGGACGCCGCTGATCGCCGCCTTTCCGAAGACGATATAGAAGAGGATCATCAGCAGCACCACCATGGGCGTTCCCTGCACCAGCCACATGGAGAAACGTGTGATCCCATTGGCGATGCGGTTTCCGTTCCGGCACAGCATGAATACTCCGAAGCCCAGTGCCGTGCCGCAGAGCAGGGACAGAACTGTGATCAGCAGCGTGTTTGTGATGCCCTCCAGGAAAAGACTCCACCGTTTTTCCCTTATAAAGGTTTTATCGAAGCTGCTCTTTATTCCGGACCAGAAAGTGGACTCCTGGTTTCCGGCATTCGACCGTACGACCAAAACCACCCCGCCGGAATAGTTTGGTGTGGAGAACAGCACGCTTTCCGCCCGTTCGGGTGTAATCGTGAGCGCGGAACCAACAAAATCGCATTTTCCCGACTGAACTGCGGGCAGTACAGCGTCTATATTCATGATCTGGACCTGAAGCCCGTAGCCGTAGGCCTCACAGAATTGCGCGGCAATATCAACGTCGTAACCGACCACCTCGCCGTTACGGACATATTCAAAGGGGGGATAGTCGCCGTCCGTCGCCATGATCAGCGTACCTTTTGGGGCAGGAAATGTGCGGTAATCAGGGATTTGCTTGCCTGTTTCATCCGCACCGAACCACTTCTCCTTCAGTTCGCTCAACATTCCGTCTGCCTGCAGCGAACCGATGAATTCGCTGAATTCTGCACACAGCCTTTCTCCATCATCTGTTTTGGAAAAGCAGTACGCAAAATCGAAACTGTCTATGTATTCCGGGATATAAGTAATACCGGCATACCCCTGATTGATAATATACCGTATAACCGGTTCATCCGATGGAAAAGCGTCGATTTTCCCGGCGGTAAGGGCCGCCAGCAGATCGCTTTGATTGTTGTAGTAGGACGGCTTTGCGTCGGGGAATGCGTTGCGGATCAGCAGATCATAGTTTGTTCCGGTTTGAATGCCGATCCTTTTCTGCCGCAACTCCTCAACAGACGTGTAGCTGTCGTTCGTCGGCGCCGTCTGCGTCTTGAGCACGGCAAGAACCGTGCCACCCGTGTAGTATGGGTCGGAGAAATAAACGCTTTCCCGGCGTTCCTCTGTTATGCTGATCCCGGCGGCAGCGAAATCCGCTTTGCCTGCCTGGATTGTGGGCAGGATACCGTCAAAATTCAATGATTCCACGGTGAGGCCGTACCCGTTGTCCTGGCAGAACCGGGCCGCCAAATCGATTTCCATTCCTACAATTTCATTGCCCCGGAAATAGGCCATCGGGGCGTAGGCGCCTTCCGTGACCATTTTCAGCGTTCCATTTTCCGCGGGAAAGGAATGGTAATCCGGTATGGTCTTTTCACTTTCCGGCCCATCCGTCCACTTACGCAGGATCTCGTCCAGCTCGCCGCTGGCTTTCATGCTTCTGATCCAGGCGTTCAGTTCACCCGTCAGCTTTTCGCCGGCTGCGGTTTTGGGCTGTACGAAAGCAAATTCAAAGTTGTCCAGCCGCCTGTCCAGGATCTCCAGCCGATCGTTTTCCGCCATCATCAGGCGAAGAACCGGTTCGTCGCAAGGGAAAGCATCGATCTTATGTGTTTCCAGAGCAGCCGCCAGATCCGAATTGGTGTTAAAATAGCTGATCTTCGCGTCAGGTATTGCTTCAAGCACGATTTTGTCAAAGGTAGTGCCCGTCTGCACGCCGATGTTCTTTCCCGGCAGCGCGGACAGATCCACCTCTGCATATACCCCGTGCGTCAACAGCAGCATCAGCATCGTCAGCCACACAAAAACCTGTTTTTTCATGTTCGTCTCCTTCGAATAGTGGCTCATTAAACCGGTCCGGTCACATTTTTTGCAGTATGACGACCCTGTATTCCTTCTGGACCGGTACAAAGGTGACAGGTGTATCCTGTTATATCTGAGCTGGCAGAACGAATGAATCATTGATGAAATAAACAAATTCTATCCTCAAACGAACAATTCAACCGCTCTGCCTCTCTTCATATCCATATTCTATCAAACCTTCCGGCTTGTGTCTATCCGGTAAAGTTCTCCCGAGGAAAAAACCGGTCATTTCCGGAAATATACGTTTTCGATTAATTCCTGGTATTGATTGATTTCCTCTTTGCTGAATCCTTCAATCTTTTCCCATGTATAGTCAGGCAGCCAGCAGACAGCCGAATGAAATCCGCCCGTTACAGGCTGTTCAATAACCACCTTCACTTTTTCCTTGCCGTCAACCGTCAGCGGTTCAGAATGAACAATCTCAGTTTCATCTTCCAGCGTCATAAACGGATACAGCATTCTATTTCTCCTCCAATGTCCCGTAAAGGCATTTTAAGCATACTAATTTCAACTAAATTATATCAGATACCTATTTTTCTGCTTACAGCATGATCCGGTATCATCTGACTGCTTTCCTTCTATCACACAAATGCTTTACTGATCAGTTCATATCCCCAAACCACAGGTTTTTCAGCGTCCTCAGGCAGCAGATTGTGCGTATAGCTCTGCTCCTCGTGCCTGCGGATAAATGTATTGGGACCGATGCAGTACAGTTCAATATGAATGTTCTGATTGACGCGCACCAGATACAGTTTTCCATCCTTCATTTCAATATGGATTTTGCCAGGAAGATATGTGCCTGTGAACTTCCGGAGTTCTTCTTCTGAAACCGGTACTTCCTCCGGCCTCGCCGCATGTTTCGGTTCTTTTCCATAAAGAATATCAGCGATGCTTTCTCCCAGCCGGTACTGGTTCAGCGATTCATTATTGGAAAGAATGATAATGCAGAGATCGTCCTCAAAAAAATACTGCGTATATGCCGCAATCCCGTTGGCGTCTCCGCCGTGAGCATACATCGTTGCGCCGTTCCGGTCATGCCGTTCCAGCCCGTAGCAGTAATGATTCATGTTTTCAGTAAAGAACCGTTCATACGCCGGTACGGATAGCAGCTTTCTTTGCTTAAGGCACTCATACCACTTTTGCAGGTCGTCACAGTTCGAAACCAGCGCCCCGGCTCCCATCAGGAACAGGTTGTTGACATACGGTACACGAACCGTTTTCCCGTAATCATGCATATAATTGCCTGCTTTGTTTTCCAGGACAGCCAGGCCGTCGTCAAACGCGGTGCCGGTCATTCCCAGCGGGAGGAATATGTTATCATGCAGGAATTCCGCGCAGGACTGTTTTGAAACATGTTCAATGATCCAGGCCAGCAGATTGTAATTTGAATTATTGTAATTGAACGATTCTCCCGGGGCGTTCATCGGCTGCTTCAGAATCCATTTGCTCAGGAAGGTTTTCCGATCGTAGG
Source organism: uncultured Eubacteriales bacterium (assembly GCA_902793605.1). GTDB lineage: Bacteria > Bacillota > Clostridia > Christensenellales > Aristaeellaceae > Aristaeella. The sequence continues at coordinate 33,775 of CADBEB010000002.1, read as the reverse complement.
GCAGTCTGTCCTCCCCGATGTAGAAGTCATCCTCGAAGTTGTAGAAATTATACAGTCCGGAAGTATGGGCAAGCAGATGATGGACTGTGATCCCGGCGGGAATCTGCATGTCCTCCGGGAGATATGTATTCGCATCCGCATCCAGGGATAAAAGGCCCCTGTCATACAGAAGCATCACCGCAAAAGCAGTAAACTGCTTGGTAACCGATGCAATGGTATACCGGGTCGACATGCTGTTCTTTACGCCGAACTCAGCGCAGGCATAGCCACGGCTGGTCTCCCAGAGAATGTTTCCGCCTTTTACAATGCGAATCGTGCCCCAGAAATCCCAGTACTCTGTCTCCCGCTCTATGAATGCAGCCAGGCGCTGCTGGATATCATGTTCTTCAACCATCGTTTTCTCCATCGTAAGCATTGTTCATAAACCCGCTTTTTCTGTCCGGGCTTTTCTTCATAAGAATATCTTATCGTTTGAATCCCGACTGTCACAGATGATTGCCAATGTAAACAAAAGCTCTGCAGCCTCCGCACATCCACAAATAATGAATTGTCGGGATTAACATGCATTACTTGAACGTGAACGCGATATAATCGGAAGCGGCATTACAGATCAGTATTCCATCACATCAATCTTTTTCTGCAGCACAGCCGCATAATCATGTCCGGTTTTCATCACATGCTCCGGATTCATCTGGTAATGAATGTTATAAAGAAGTCCCTCTTCGCCAGTCCTGTCTTCCAGATGATCCTCATCGATATGCACACCCAGCACTTCCAGGCAGATCATCACATGATCGTCTCCCGGTACGATCTCTTTTTCCCATACATACCGGCATTCCAGGTTCATAAAGCATTCTTTGACCACCGGAGCATTCACCTGGCTTGCTTTTTCTGCTGTCAGCCCGGAAGCTTTAATCTCGTCTGCCTCAAATGCGTTGTTCCGGATGGTTGCCATGCAGGCGGCATGATAATCTGCCGACATGAAATTGATCACAGCTTCCTGCTGTTCCCTTAAGGTCTGATAGAGATGTCCGCATTTATTCACACTGGCCAGGATTGCATAGAGCCCCTTTCCGTGGTCAGCACTGGTGAAAGCAGCCCAGGACTGCATACAGGCGTTGGGCAGGCCGTTTGATTTATAAGTGGTTACCAGAAACAGCGGCGACGGCACCGTCGCCACGAACTCCTTCCATGAGAAGCCAAAGTTCCTGGAATAATCAGCATAGGTTCCCTTCAGGCTTTCCGGCATTTCAGAATAGATGCGTTTCATCCGTCTGCTCCTTTCTTCTCCCGGTCTTTCAGATCCGCCTGTACTGAACAGAGCAGCTGTCTCTGTCCAGACCGCACTTTTTGTGTTATGGGTTATTTTCTGAGCTCTTTGACCATCATGATGCGTTTCCCCTGATCCTCATAATCCGAATATATCAAGCATAAATATCCACACTTTTTCCTCCCGAAACACCTGCCCATTATCATCGTCAACCGTTAGATTTTTCTGTAATTATCTTAACAAACGAAAAACAAATTGTCCATCTGTCAGGAATTGTAACGAGAAATATCAAAGTGGACATTTTCAAAGCGGAAAAAAGCTGGAAATATGCGGAAATAGCCGGTTGTTCGTAAGACAGTATTTCTGAAAACAGGCTCAAAGCCTTTTGCTTCCTTGCGTTTCGCCTGATTTTTCAGGCAGATTCGGCCTTCATCAGTTCATCCAGGGGAATAAACCCGATTCCGCAGTACTTAATGTGGATCGCCTGCGTCCGATGACCGCTGCTCTTATCTGGGGCGCCGACATAGATGCCTTCGATCATTTCGTGCAGAATATAACCGTCAAGTATCTCAATTCCCACATAATCCTTTGCGATCCGGATAAACTGATCAACCGATGAGCTTCTGTTTTCCTGTGCCGTAATCTCTTCCCGGAGCCGTTTGATCTCCGTTTCCAATTCTTTTTGCTCAGTCTCATAGCTTTCACTCAGCATCTGGAAGCGTTCATCACTCAGATGGCCACAGGCATTATCCTCATATATCCTGATAAACAGGCGCTTCAGCTCAGCAACTCGCTTCTCGTCCCGTTTACACTGACTCTCTTTGGCATGGATCTCTTCCTGGCTCTTCAGAAGATGCTTTTCTGTCATCATCTGCCGGAAATATGCCTCATGGCAGAAAATGTGGGCCGTTACCATCTGAATATGCTTCAGGACAAGACTTTCCAGCGTAGTTTCCCGGATATAGTGCCCGCTGCACCGCTTCAGCTTACTGCTTTTGCGATGGCTGCTGCAGTCGAAGAAAGCGTTTTCAACCTTGTAGTTATTGTACGAATTGAACACCATTCGTGCTCCGCAGTCCGCACAATAGACCAGCCCGGAAAACATGCTGCTTCTCCCGGTTCGGGTCTGCCGGTGACGATGACTCCTGATCTCCTGAACTCTCTCAAAAACTGCATCGGTGACAATGGCTTCGTGATGGCCTGGAAAGATTCTGAGCTTTTCTTCCGGATTTCTCCGCCGTTCCTTATCCCAGATGGAATTGGAATAGGTTTTGAAATTTACCAGGCAGCCGGTATACTCACGCCGTTCGAGCATGGCTCCCACGGAGGAACCTGACCAGTAGTACGGATTCTCCGGAATTCTTCCCGGGATATTGATTCCCTGCTTCTTCCGATAGGCAGCAGGTGACAGAATCTTCTCCTCGGTCAGCTGTGTCGCGATCTGATTCGGGCCGCGGCCTTCCATGCACATATCAAAGATGCGCCGGACGACAGCGGCTGCTTCCGGGTCGATGATCCACTGCTTCGGATTGTCCTGACTCTTCAGATATCCGTAAGGGATACAGGTTGTCATCGGCAGTCCGCGTTCCCCCATCGAGTATTTTGCGTTCCGGATCTTCCGGCTGGTATCCTTCGCGTAGAATTCGTTGAACCAGTTCTTGATTCCCGCGAAGTCATTGTTGATGCTGGTCTGATCGATGGTGTCAAACTGATCATTGATGGCAATATACCGAACATCGTACTTTGGAAAAGTGAAGTTGGTATACAGTCCAACCAGTGAAGAGTTGCGTCCGAGCCGGGAGAGATCCTTTGTGATCAGGACCGCTACATGGCCTTCCTCGATCTCCGCCATCATCCTCTGGAATCCCGGGCGGTCAAAGTTGGTGCCGCTGTAGCCATCATCCACGAAGAATGTCGGATTGGGAAAACGGCGTTCTTTTGCGTACCGAAGCAGAATGTCCTTCTGATTTTCGATCGACACGCTGTCCCCGAGCCTTTCGTCTTCCTGGGAGAGTCTGCAGTAAAGTGCTGTGATTTTATTCCCTGACAATGTTTTTTCCTCCTTTTGTGTCAGGGCTTCCGTCGGTACAGGATTGGTCAGCGCCATATTATCATATTTCTCGCTTGCTGTCATGGGTCAGACCTCCATCTCCTCAGAATTTTTACGGAAGGCGCCGCTGCTTTCAGTTGCTGCTTCTTCTGCCTTCCTGGCCATGATTCGTTCCAGCTTCCGGTTCATCAGCTCCGAACCTTCATAGCTGCCCGTTACAGTAAAGGTGGTCCCTCCGATCACTTCTTTGATCGTTACCTCAGGGATCCAACAAGCGAGAGGATTCTTTGCCGTCAGATTCCCATTGGCATCGAAGGAAACGTTTCTCTTTTCACGTGAGGGATCAGGCTGACCGGAAACCGATTTCTGATCAGCGGAATCAATGATTACGACTTTTTCTACCATGGTGAATGCTCCTTATCTTTCGTTCATTTGCTTTTCAGCTTTTCTGTCAGAGCGATTCGCATTTTTGCTTTCGCTCTCGAGCTTTGCTCTTTCAAGCTGCGCGTAGACCGACTCTCGGGCTGTTTCTCTTTCAGGGAGATTTCCCGGGTGGGACGCGGCTTTTTCGGCTTCCGCTTTCTGCACAGTTTCAATACAGCGAATGATCTTTTTCATAAGCTCCGTATTCAGATCTTCACCGGCCAGCTCCGCATTGATCTTTTCCCGTTCCGCGGAAAGCGCTTCTTTTTCTTTCTTCAGTCGCGGAATGTCTTCCGGCGTCAGATTGTTGGCTCGCATGTATCGCAGAGATTTTCGGAAAGAATCCAGTTCTTCCTTATGCGCTTCCGCAAACTTTTCCCGTGTGCCTGAAAAACCTTTCCTGCTTTGTTGGAATACAGGCAGCAGCTTCTCGTGATTCTCCAGATGCTTCAGCGCTGTTTTCAGCCGATGATTTTCTTTTCCGATGTCTTTCAGCCGATCAAACTGAACCTGATATTGTCCGATGAAGTGTTCAAAGTCCAGCAGCGTATATACGCTATGATCTTTCATCCAGACGAAAGTGCCTGCCAGAAGTTTCAGATCTTTCGAACCGGCTCTATACCTGGCTGCTTTGCTCCAGCTCGTGCGTCCCTGCTTCTGGATTTCGATGAAGTGTCTCACGTAGTCAGTAAGAAACGGCTCTTCCGGCTCGGATTTTTGAGAGTGGAATTGTTTCATCCGTTCTATGATCGCTTTGATCCGCTTTCCGATCTCTGCGATCAGGCTCTTCAAATCGAGCACTTTCCGGTTATGCGCGACGATCTCCCGGTTGTAATCTCCGATCTCCGTTCGGATGCCCTTTGCTTCCATATGGGCAACAGCGGGCCCGAGATGCACCGTCGGCACAATTTCTTTTCCCTGACGCTCGTAGGAACGAAGGTCAAGCCGTTCCGGTCGGTTCAGTTTCTCCAGATAACCGTTTACCAGATCCGCCCAGGATGACCGCCAGAGTTCAGCTTTGTTCTTGTCGTTCCAGTCCACGGTGTTTTCCTTGTGGCTTTTCCAGTTGCCGGAAGGAAGACGGATGCGCTCTCCATTCTCGTCCAGATCGTAGACTTTCCGGGATTTCGGAAGCCACTTTCCGTTTTCATCCATGGCGCGCATCGTCAACATGATATGCACGTGCGGATTGCCATCGTGTTTATCATGAATGGCATAGTCAGCGATCATACCTTTCGATACGAATTGCTGCTGACAGAATTCCCGGACCAGTTTTTCATGCTGATCGGCTGGAATTTCATTCGGCAGCGCGATAATCAGATCACGGGAAAGCTGAGCGTTCCACTGCTTTTCCTCCTTCTCGACTGCATTCCATAGCATTTGCCGATCCGCATATGCAGCAGGAGCATTGGACGGAAGCAATACGTCTTTTGCCATGACTTCAGCGGACTTGTAATGGTAGTATCTCATTCGCTGATCATATTCGCTGTACAGATTCTCACCGGAAATATAAGCGGAACCGGCCACAGCGGATTCGCCGCTGCTGCGGGAGCGGATGGATAATTTGAAATGCGGACATGCCATGCCGCGTTCACTCCTTTCATCTTTATTGGCTCCAAACCCGAATGAATTTGTATGGGCTTGGAGCATAAATGGGGCAGCCGCTTTGCGGCGCAGGGGCAAGCCCCTGCTGATGAAGATTCCGGCTGGAATCTTCATCTCAAAGCGAAGGCAGAAGCCGGAGCGTCCGCCTCGCAGAGCGCAATTGCACCGGGCACCGGTGTATAATTGCGCCTGCACAAGCAGGACAGTTACGTCGTTTCCTCGCTCTTCGTCTCGTTCATCAAGGCTTCGATTACTTCGCTGATCAGATTGTTTTCCAGATTCCGGACGGATTCCTTGCTGAAAGATTCCTGCAGAATTCGAAAGACATGATCGTTCGTCAGCAGCAAGGGTTCTCTCAGGAATTTCTCCAGCATACCGCCACGGGTGTAGAGGCGGTGATCCCGTTCCTTTCTTTTCAGCGCTTTTCCCTGATGCTCCAGGATCTTCTTCCGTTGACGGCAGCGCTTTTCCTGATTCCTCGCTTCAAGAAGTTCCTGATCCAGCAGGTTCAGTTCTTCATTTCTCACATCGATTAGTTTTTCCATATTCGTCCTTCTCCTTTTTTCTTCGGTAAAATGCAGAGAGCCGCTCGCAAACGGAGCGGCTCTCTGCCAGTAGGGTGTGTAATGATTATTCCGGGTCTTCGAAGTTTTCGTCATCTTCCTGAATGATCGTTTGCGGAATGCCCTTTCTCATCCGAAGCTTTTCATCCAGCTTTTTCTGCGTGAAACCGCTTCTGAATACGAGATCGAGCAGGGAAGAAATGTCATCGTTTGTCAGAACAAGCGGTTCTTTCAGAAACGATTCGAGGATCGTTCCGCGGGAACAAAGCCGTTCGATTTCTGACCTCTCCAGAAGCATCTTCTTTCGGGCTTCCAGTTCCTTTTTCTTTTCAATCGCTCTCTGAAGTTTCGCGTCAGCCTGTTCGAGCTGCTGCAGTGTTTTTTCATAATTTCCGGTCATGTTTCCTTCACCTCCCTTCCGCCAGTCCGGTAACTGTTGATATATTTCATCCGTTCTCCTTTCCCGGCGCTGCCTTGCACCGTTTTTTATTTACGCACAAAAAAACCGCTGCCCTGCTCAGCGGTCCGAGTGCATGGTGGAGATTGCCCTCCACCGATATACGACACGGGAAGATGGAAAATGTTCCAGGCTTTGAAAAAAATCTGTGGACAATATCTCTACGATTTTCTGTGCCGTCAGTCAAAGCTCCTCAGATAATCTTCATACTCATTCTGAACATATTGGTCATAGCATTCCGCCATATGGCGCAGCCTCTTGACGACTGCGCTGTGTGTGGAATAACCAACTTCAGCGGCAATCTCCAGATCCGTATAATGCTGTGCTTTCAGTTCCCAGATTCGCTGGTCACGGGGAGAAAGCGTCTTTACGAAATCATCGATCCGAAGCTTGCTGATGATCTCATCTTCGAAGTTTTCGCGGCCAAGGGCAACAGACTCCGCTGTACTTTCATCAGGATCCAGGGACTCCATTGTACCTATTTTCGTGCGGGAATGATTCCATGCCCGATAGAAGTCTGTCTTCGCTCTGCTGGAAAAGGTGGAATAATCCTCCTGAGTTCGGTTTAGCCAGGCGTCATCAATGAGCGGCTGCCAGTTCTGTTCTTTGATGATTTCCGGAGCCACTGCGGCGATTTCGCTGGCAAAATCCTCATAGGACTGCCATGGGACTTCCTTGCCCCGGGGATAACGTCCAAGATTCTGAAAAGAGTATCCGAAACGTCCGATTTTTTCCTGAATGGGAGACAGTGCCATATAGCAGAGTGTCCAGACGGGGAAATCTCCGGAATAATGATTAAAGCTTTCGGTCATCCGCTTATAACCGCCTTTTCCATCCGGAACATCGATGAACTGCCAGAAGGTAAAGGCATATGAATCCATGATCAGCTGCAGGAATGAGTCATCGTTGATCTGCTTTTCATACAGATCTGTCCAGATCGGTTCATAGGGGCAGCGAGGAAAGTCCAGATACGATTTCTCCTGGCGAACCATTTCCTTCGGTATGGCATAGAAGAGAGGAAGGCGAAATTTGTTGGTCCCCTGTTCAATGGTGATTGGCTTGCCCGCTTTGAAAAGCCGAATAAATTGAGCCAATACAATCACCTCCCGTTCGAATGCCTGTATTATACTCTGGATCTGACCATAAAACAACCGAACTGAGCTCCGTAATACTACGAGAATCGCAAGGGTTCAAGTTGCCAGCTGGGTAATGAAAGAGCCATCGAAGTTACCCTGTAATATTTTATTGTAATCAGAATGAATCCTACTTTCTGTGAGCCAGAAAACAATAAAGGCCAGGAATGGCAGCTATAACAAGCAGCCAGTATTCTGCCCTCAGTCCGAAAACAACGATAGCCGACCCGGAAATCATACTGGCCGCAAGAACCAGAGCGGCACAAATCAATGCCATACACAGCTTCGTTACCAGCACGCGCAGAAGTTTTTCTGTTTTTTCATCGGCGCTGATCTCAACCTTCTTCCTCAAATCCCCCTTCAATCCTGTCTGCAGCGTATCAGATACCAGAGCCGGGATATCAAGGGATTTCTGCGCGCTTTCATACAGTGTATAAGCATCCCGAGTCAACGTTCCGCGCCAGTCAAAATCCCGCAGAAACATACTGCTGATTCTGGCTGTCGCGACCTGTGTTACGCTCACGGATGGTGCGATATCCACAATAACGCCTTCCACGGTCGCCAGCCCACGCACCAGCAGGGATAACCCGCCGGGCATCCCGATCTGGTGCTTCTTCATGATATCCATGATATCTTTCATCACGGCTGACAGATCCATACTGCCCAGTTCCATGGATCCGTAGCGATCCAGCATGGTTTCGCAGTCCCTGTACAATGCCCTGTGATCGATTTCATGTGTGATCACACCCAACTGAAGCACCGCTTTCTTACAGGCTTCCGGATTGTTTCTCGCAACGCCTTCCACTGCCTGACGAATAACCTTTCGGTCTCTTTCTGACAGGGATCCCATCATCCCCATATCCAGATAAACGATTTTTCCGTCCCGGATGCGGATATTCCCCGGATGCGGATCCGCATGGAAAAAGCCATCCTCGATCAACTGCTTGACATAGTTGTCCGCAAGCTTCAGCCCGATTTCGTCAAGATCATATCCGGCCTGAACCATCGCTTCTTTATCATTGATTGGGATCCCATCGATTCTCTCCATCACCAGTACATTTCCTGTGGAATATGTGGGGAATACTTTAGGAGCCGTGATATAGGCTGTATCCGCGTTCAGCCGGGAGAAGGTTTCCAGGTTCTGCGCTTCCGTCAGGAAATTCATCTCCTGCTGCGCGACAACCCACATTTCATCCAGCACCCGGTTGAAATCCACCAGTCCGTGATGCGGGGTATATTTCAGCGCCTCGGCTGCTTTTTTCAGGAGAATGATGTCCCGGTTCATAACCTCATGGATCCCTTCCCGCTGTACCTTGACAACCACTTTTTCTCCTGATGGCAGCTCCGCCGCGTGAACCTGCGCGATGGACGCGCTTCCAAGCGCTGTCGGTTCAAAAAAAGAAAACACATCCTGAAGAGGACGCCCGAAAGCGTCCTCCAGGATGGATTTGACCTGTTCGAATGGCATGGGTTCCACGTGGGTCTGCAGGTGGACCAGCGCGTCACAGTATTCCTGGGGAAGAAAATCCGATCGCATGGAAAGAATCTGCCCCAGTTTGATAAACGTTGGCCCCAATTCCTCCATAATGGCGGCAAGCTTATCCGGCGTTATTCCTTTGGATATCTCGTTGCGGCGAAGCACTTCGATAATTTGCGCAAAACGCTTCCGCTGATCAGTACGCAGTTCCCTGGCCATACTTCTTATCCTTCTTCCTCGTCCGCATTTTCATCGCCAGCATTGTTGTTCCTGGCCCATTCGACCGAATGAATCGCTTCCTTCAAGACACCCAGCTGATCGGGTGTCATCCTGCAGAGTGTATCCAGCCATGCGCTTTCATCCACAGGCGTTTCTGTTTCTTTCATGTCATCCGGATCATGATGAAGCAGCTCATTTTGGATCCCACTGTTTGTGACAATTGCCTCACCTTTTTCAACCAGATGATGAAGCAGATCGCTGCTTTCCTCATGTGCGAGCGCTGCCGCACCGATTCCCGCAAGCACCATGTTTCTGATACTTCGATTCAATATTGCCATTTTCATATTCTCCTCTCATTATTCGCGATGGCTCTGCCGTCGGATCCTTGTTCCTTTCAGAGATCCTTCCTTTCAGGCACGCCTGACCTTATTCTGCAATTTCTGATTCCGTTCAGCGATTTTGACTTTTTTGGCCTCCCACCTTTCAGGTCCATGGTCCTCCTCCCAGAGTTCCTGACTGGTGACCTGCCAGCAGTCAGCAGCAGCTTTGCACTTGGCACAGAGTTCATGCACGTCCTCCGGATTCTGAAGATCCGTGGAATGAGCTCCGGACGCATCTACCATTTCCGCCAGTTTCCCCTGATTGTCCAGCAGCGGGCAGGGGCGGAGCATATTCTCATTAAAGGGCTGTCCCCGGTGATAGGCCATGAATAGCGGAGACTGCAGCGCCTCCAGCAGGCTTTTTTCCCGGATATTGCTGTCGCTGTAATGGATGAAGGCGCAGGGCTCCACATCTCCGTTGGCGTTGATATGCAGATAGCGCCGTCCTCCGGCGATGCATCCGTCCGCGTATTCCCCATCGTTCCAGAAATCCATGGTGAAGAGGGGCTTTTTATCCCGCATAGCCCGGACAAAATGGTACATATACTCCCGCTGCTCGCTGCTTGCCATCAGCTCCGGCACCGCGTCCACGCCAACCGGCATGTAGGTGAAAAGCCACATGAACTTTGCGCCCAGATCAATCAAGCTGTCAAAATATGCTTCGCTCCCAATCACTTCCACATTCTTTGACGTGTAACAGCAGCTCGCTCCGAAAAGCAGTTTTCGTTCCTTCAGCAGATTCATGGCCCGCACAACGGAAGCATAGGTTCCTTTTCCGCGCCGGAAATCCGTCTCCTCCTCAAAGCCCTCGATGGAGATGGCAGGAACAAAGTTCTTCACCCGTAGCATTTCATCCGCGAACACTTCATCGATCAGGGTGCCGTTGGTAAAGGAAAGGAAGGCCGCTTCCGGATGACGTTCGCAAAGGGTGATGATATCCTTTTTCCGTACGAGCGGTTCCCCGCCGGAGTAGATAAAGAAGTAACATCCCAGGTCCTCCGCCTGCGCGATGATGCTGTCAAGTTCCTCCAGTGTCAGGTTCAGCTTGTTTCCATATTCCGCAGCCCAGCAGCCTGTGCAGTGCAGATTGCAGCCGGATGTGGGATCCATCAGAATCGCCCAGGGCACATTGCAGTCATACCGGACACTGTTTTCAAAACCGGTGGGTGTGCCGATCAGGCAGGCATTGATCACAAAATTCTCAAGGAGTCTTTTCCGCTGTTCGTCATCAATTTCCGTGTACAGGCTCTTCACCAGCTGATACCAGTTGCTGTCCGGATCCTGCAGCACATTCCGCACCATGGTGGCTTCGTTTTTCACGCCGCCATCCTTATCATGGTCAATCAGCCAGTCGCAAACTTTCACCGCGTTATGCTCAAAATCCTTATCCACATATTTGAGCACCTGTTTTACACCAATGGATTTCAGTTTCTCCGAAAGATTCATGGGCTGCACTCCTTTTCTTTCAATCATTTATTTTTCATTCAGTTCCCGGAAGTCTCAGAAAAGGCCCCATTCCGCCAGTTTCTCAAATCCTCCGACGGACCTGACATAGTTCCTGGCTTCTTCAACGATCTCAGCATAGGGGACACCGTCCACTCTTTCATCTCCAATGGCACAGCACAGTTCAACAGGCGCTCCGATTCGCTGTGCTTTCAGAAACGCGTGGATATTCACGGATACATCTGCCTTGGAAAGATCCTTCCCATGCAGTCCGCCGCCGGTAACGCTGTCTGCCATATCGCTGCCCAGTTTGCGATTCGTGGCTCCGCTATCCACATCAGTGCCTCCGGTCCAGTCTCCCAAAGGATTGATCTGCGCAACAGGAAAGTCTTCAGCAAGGGAAGCCCTCCCTGCATTGCTCTGACAGATAATCAGTTGCTCCCCGTTCAGCACATACTTCCCGTCATACGGATATTTCGCATAGATGCTCCGGGCTATCGCCGAAAGCTTCTTCTGCTCCTCTGTCAGCGGCATTCCTTTAAAGATACCGTTGTCGCCGCAACGAACGCCACCATCCTGATTTTCTGCCAGGTGAATATCCTGCGGCACTTCCAGATAATCAAGCATCACGTCCCCAGCGATCCGTGAGACGATCTCCTGTACGCTGGTTTCCGGAATATGGACAGAGGTCTCCGCAATGATATGGCAATTCCCATGCCCCAGGAGCACCTCCACAGCGATTCTGGGATCCTTATGCGCAGTGTATGCCCAGTCCACAAGTGCGCCTGCAATTCGATCCGCTATTTTATCCGGATGGCCCGGATTTACCTTCTCAATCATGGATTCCACACTCCTTGTTGAAGATCTTGCTTCTGTTCATTGCAGCAGGCATACCGCGGCAATCAGATGACCTGATAATCCTTCAGCAGTTTTTCAATATCCGTTCCGTGCACGCGCTTCAGAAGCTCGTGAATCGCGGTTCTGTCGATCAGGTTCAGTTTCATATCTGTCAGCGGACGGCCATCCCGGAGCTTCACGCTGGCATTCAGCAGATCGCGGATGTCATAGGTACTTCCCCAGACTTCCGGCACGCCCCGATCGATGTTCAGCAGGGTATAGACCGCTTCCATACCGGTCCGCATGGAATACTCCGTCGTAAAGATGGTATCCCGTTTCGTCTCGGCAAACTGCCCCAGGAAAGCGAAGTTCACAGCCCCTTCCGGCACCACATCAGGCCGGTCTCCCTTTCCGCGGGGCATAAAGAACGCGGTAATATATGGCATCATCACCGGCACGGTGTTGGCGCTTTCCTCCGCCATGCGCGGGATATCGCTCTCCGGCACGCCCAGATGATACAGCCATTCCATGCAGATTTCCTTCCCGGTACATTCCCGCATGGGCTTCCTGATGAAATCTCCGTCCTTGTCTGTAAACAGTCCGTACACCCACACCAGGCACTGATCCTTCGGCTGATTGCGGAACTGAGGCTGCCGGTTGATCGTCCAGCTCATAAGCCATCCTGAATCCTTTACCGTCACAATCCCCCCGGTCACCACGCCTCCGCTGAAGGGGTCCCGCTTACAGATCTTTTCAATATAGGGAATGATGCGGTAGTCCAGGGTGGTTACCGTGGCACTCATCCAGTTGGTCTGTTCCGGGTCAAAGCAGAACTTGTCCGGGTGACCAAAAGAGGGATCCTGCGCGGCAATCCGACGCCACATATCCCAGCCGCCTCCGGGCCTGATCTCCGGATTGAATTCCGCGGGTTTGTTCTGGCTGCCCATGGTGGAATTCTCCACGCATCCGCCGTTGGTGATAAACACCAGGTCATCGTCCGTCAGCATGACATAGTCCTTTTCTCCCTCGTGCATCACCTCGATACTGGTGGCGTATTTCTTTCCGTCGGCAAGGATATCAAACTGAACATTGACAACCTTTGTGTTGTAATGGAACTGCACGTCATGGCTCTCGAGATATTTGATCATGGGCAGAATCATGGATTCATACTGATTATACTTTGTGAAGCGAAGAGCCTTGAAATCCGGCAATCCTCCGATATGATGGATGAACCGCTTGATATACAGCTTCATTTCCAGTGCGCTGTGCCAGTTTTCAAAGGCGAACATGGTGCGCCAGTACAGCCAGAAATTGCTGTTCAACACCTCGTCGTCAAAATAATCGGTAATCTTCTTGTTATACAGTTCCTCATCCGGGGTAAAGAACAGGTTCATGATTTCCATCGCGCCTTTGTCGCTGATGGCAAACTTTCCATCGGTATGCGCGTCCTGACCACGGTTGACGGTCGCGCGACACAGGCTGAAATTGGGATCCTTCTTGTTCAGCCAGTAATACTCATCCAGTACGGATACGCCTTCCGTCTGGATGGAAGGAATGGAACGGAACAGATCCCACATAACCTCGAAATGGTTATCCATTTCCCGTCCGCCGCGCATCACGTATCCGAGACCGGGATATTCCCATCCGTCACAGGCTCCGCCGGGAATCGGATCTTTCTCAAAAATATGAATCCGCTTGCCCTTCATCTGTCCATCGCGCACCAGATAGCAGGCAGCCGTCAGCGCAGCCAGTCCGGTACCGACAATATAGGCGCTTTTCCGATCGACGCCTTCCGGTTTCTCCGGACGTGCAAATGCCTCATAATTACCACTGGAATAATACATGCTGATTCCTCCTTCGCAAATTCGTTAAGTGTTCCGGGACAAATACAGCATATGCGGCATTTTTCGCTTTCACCACTTATAGAAAGGGCGAAATGATGAAAATGTGTACATTCCAGCGCATTTGTAAGACATTATTTCCCCCGGGTTTCCCCAGAAATTTCCGGATGCCACCGATGATGCAAATAGCTTCGGATTGTGTTGATATCCGTTTTCAATATCTGCAGCCAGGAACCGCGAACGAAAGTAACCAACACTGTCATCATGACAGGTCCCGTAATCATTCCTCCGATACCTCCTGCTTTCAGCCCTACATATGTGCTGATCAGGCTGAGCAATGGTGAAATCCCGATTTTTCTGGACAGCATTCTCGGTTCCGTAAGCCTGCGAAACCATAGCAGGCATAGAAAAAAGCCGAGCGGATACAGCGCGGCTGAGAAATTGCCAAGGAGAATCTCCACGGCAGCCCAGGGAAGATACACGGTGCCGTTCCCAACAACAGGAATAAACTCCAGAACAGCCGCTGTGATGGAAATAATAGCCGCATAGGGATTCCCCTGTATGCTCCAGAAAACGATACCCGCAACAAGAGAAACAATGGCATAAAACGCCTGCACCCTGATATAGCCCAGAGCGCCTGTTAATCCTGCCTGAAAAAGATTTCGTGCTTCCCCACGCAACAGACTGGATTTCCATTTTTGGAACATGCTTTGGATCAGGTCATAATCTCTGGTCAGGAAAAACAGTCCCATCATACAGAAAGTAAGGAAAACAATGAAATCTGTCACATGGGAAACCAGCTGTCCCGCAAAGGAGCTGAGTTTTCCAGCAGACGCGGTAAGCCAGGAAGAAAGGTGTTGCGATATTTCCCCTGTGAATTCCATGGCCCATGTCCTTCCTTCCAGCCCCAGGGATGATGCCATCGTCTCCAGTTTATGGCTGATCTGCTGAAATATATCCGTTAAACCGGTCAGAATCACCGAAGGATTGCTGGCAATCTGTTCTGTTTCCCTCACAAGATGGCTGACGATTAAAAACAGACAGATGCACAGCAATAATATTGAAAACAGAACCGGAATCAATGCGGCAATCCCCTTTGGCATTTTGCATTTGTCGCTGAAAAAAGAAACTGCCGGCTGCAATAACGCAGCAATTGGCAGCGCAACCAGGAAAGGCCCAATCCAGGTCCATCCCAGCCGGAAAAGCTGCCGAATGATCAGCAGAACAAGAAAAGCAGCCAGAATGCCGCATAGGATTCGCTCAACTGCAATTCTTTCCGCGGTGATTGGATGATCGCCTTTCTGCCGCATGTTCACTCCTCCTGTATCATGCTACATTCATCTGCTGCTTACCGTTTTCTTTCTTCTCTCGCTTTTCGTCCTGCGCTGCGGGTGGAAAAGGAAATCTTTCCGATCATTCTGGAAGTTTTCTCAATCGCCGTTTCATTGTTCAGGCGTAGAGTAACGCTGTTGAGCAGTACGAAAAATCGAAGAATCTGCTCCCGCGTGTCTTTGGGGAGTTCCCGATAATAAGGGAGAGAAACAATCATCGATTTAATCCGATCCCGACGAATTTCAGAAAGTTTTTGTGTACCGGTTGCGCTGAGCACATCGAACAGTGCGTTCACAAAAGCCAGCCGTTCCTCCTGCGGGTGCGTATCCAGCCATGTCCGTATACTACGCCCTGCCGCCTGGCTTTCCCTGGTCAGTTCCGGGAAGTGTACGAACTGATTTCCAATGACCCTCCAGGACAGCCCGTCGTGCTGCAGCAGTCCCTTCTGATAGCTGTCCACAATGGTGTATTGATGATCATGAGCCATCAGCATACCGACGACGGAGGATTTGGGGACAATCGTATGGATTTTCGCTGCCATGCGAAGATAGGATTCGGATGTGATAAAGTCCTCCTGATAGCCCGGTCCGTCATTAGACCAGACAGTCTGAATCCGATCCTGAATGTTCATGGGTACTTTCACTGCGGCGTAAACCGCCAGATTACCGCCCTTTGAATGACCACCCAGAAACAACCGTTTCTGCGTATATTGTTCCGCTACTGTTCTGGCATAATTCACAGCTTCCTCCTGGGAAGCGACTTCAGGCAGACAAGCCAGCAGGAAATCCTCTTTCCAGCCTGTCAGGGTATCGTTTGTTCCGCGATATGCGATGTACAAGTCGTTTCTGGATGTGTGAATAGTCATGGCGGTAAACTGTTTCACACTCTCCGGATCAAGAATATTCTTATAATTTGACAGGCGCATATTCCGGAAACGTCGGGAAGAAGCCATCAGATAAAACATCCACTCCCGTCCGGATCCTGTATTCATTTTTTCGATGTCCTGCTCATCCGGTAGCGGATGAAGCCTAAAATACCTTTGAGCAGCCTGTCCGATGGATATACTTCCAGCGGGACTTTCCGGGATGATCCCATCAAAGCTCAGATAGCTCAATGTGGATAATATCAGGTTGTCCACCTCATTGAATCTGCTTTGTCTGACAGTCAAATCCCCTCGCCATTTGATATAGGACAGAATATTGTCCATCTTCCACCATCCTTCTGTCGCACCTGCCGGAAATCCGCTCTTCTTGATTCATCCATGTTTTTTTCTCCACCAACGAAAGACTGCTTACAGCAGTCTCCGGTTGAACATCACTCCGGAAACCGTTGACAGCGTTAAAAAGATTGCAGAAAACAACAGTACTGTGTGAAGCATCGCCCGGGTCAGCCGAACATTGGTGATCAGCAGCAAATTGACAAATCCGATCATGCTGACGGACACTGAATCAAAATAGCTGGTTCCAGCGCATTTCCGCTCCTTCAGATACACATAAATATTCATGATGAGAAACACAAGACCGTTCAGGATCAGACCAACCGTCAGGAAATCATGCCACCTGTTTGCACGAAAATGGATGAGCACGCATAAATCTGTCAGAATGCTGATGAAATGAGAAATCATGCATGAAATATGATTGGTTGCGGGTACCGTTCCAACTGCGGTACTGAACCCCGCCAGTAAAACATGCGACAGAAGATAAAGTGCCAGAGTCACTGTGCCTGACGGGGAGTGCATGACAATGAGCAGGGGAATCAACATCAGAATGCGCAGCACATTGCACAGATGCATTAGTCCGATCCGCTTCGGGGTTCTCTGTTCCTTTTCCTCCCCGTGAGAACACGCAGCCATCTCGGCAATCCGGTCATGCAGGGCGTGAGAAATCCGTTCATTTTCCTCCCGCATGTTTCGCTCCGTGCAATCATAATATTCCGGCTCACCGCTTCGAATGATGTGATGCTGCTCATCAATATAAACCGGACAAAAGCGCAGCCTTTTCCCGTTTTTTCTCTGATAATAGGCTCCCAGGGTTGCGAAGCCTTCATAAAACTCCGTGACAGACGTCAGGGAAAAACCGGGATTCCCCTTTTCCGGGAAAATCAGAATGTTGTTCCCATCCTGCAGTGTCTGTACACTCTTGCGCAAAGTGCCGATCAGTTTCCCGGCATCGTTCCGGTCAATTGGAATATATCCGAAATGCAGCATAACGGAACAGACATGTCCGCTTAAAAAGGAGCAGATCTTCCGGATAAAGCGCGGTTTCAGATATGGAAATACTTCTTTCACACCCTGGTATACCGCACCTTCCGTTTTCTCAGGAGTAACAAGATCCTCATTCATCCAGGCACAATGGACAAATGGCACGGAAAGAATAAAGGAAATCGGGCCAAAAACGCTGTAATGATTTGCGATAAACACCGTAGGTTCATCACTGCATGTGATTTCTTCCGGAAATTCGCATTTGCAATGAAAGAACGGATACAGCGCTCGGTAAAGGTTTCTCATTCCAAGAGTCTCGAAACCCGGCCGATCCTTCAACTTCACATTATTTTTCACGCTTTTCATCATCATGTTTCTGCAATCCGATCAGGGATGACTGCAAGCTGCCGGTTCATTGTTCTCCCGGATTCTTTCTGCAATGTAATCGCATACATCTCCCACCGTCTCAAAGTGTTCCATACCGGAAAACTGAATCTGATATGTTTCCTCGATTTCCATCATCAGCAGGACAAAATCCAGAGAATCCAGCCCAAGCTCCTGCGTTAATTGCGTATCCCGGGTGATGGAGGACACATCCATTTCCGGTCTGACAAGCGAGAAAATGTTTTTCAGCGTTTCCATCATCATTCATCCCTTCTTTCGAACGATCTTCATGCTTGCGCTCTTTTCGAACTCTTCCTTCCGCAGGATCATCCTGGCCGGGCGCATAGGCGACGGCAGCTCCTCCCGAATGGTTTTTAGGACGGACATCACGATCTCTTCATCCACCCCGGGAGCAGGCACAACCTCCAGGAGAATGGCAGGCTTCCCGTTGATGGCCGTTTCGGAAACCAGACATTCCCGCACGCAGGGACTGCGGTAGAAGGCGGCCTCCACCTCCTCCGGGGAAACATTCTCTCCGTTGCTGAGGATGATCAGGTTCTTTGAACGGCCTATAATGTACAAAAAACCATCGGTATCCACCCGGGCCAGATCACCGGTCCGGAACCATCCGTCCTGCGTCATGGCTGCCTGGGTCGCTGCCTCATCCTTCCAGTAGCCGTCAAAAAGCATATCCCCGCGGACCTGCAGTTCTCCCTCCACCAGACGGTATTCCTGATCAGGATACTGTTTTCCGACAGAATCGGGATGCAAAAACATATCCAGATTGCCGCTGACGAGGTTAGCCGTCTCTGTCAGACCGTAGCCTGCCAGCACTTCCACTCCGAGGGGGTCGAATCCCTCTCTCAGTTTCGCCGGCACAGGTGCCGCTCCGCAGATAATCAGCTTCAGGCGTCCTCCCAGCGCTTCGATCCCCTTTGCTTTTGCAACGCTAAGCATCAGTTCCGCCATTCCGGGCACGGCAATCATCGTGGTCGGCCGAACACGCCCCATTTCCCGGAATAACAGGCGCATCTCTGAGCAGACCCACACATGGGATCCACAATACAGTCCGCTGAGCATGCTGAAGATCATCCCGAACACATGGGTAAAGGGCAGAGCTGCTACCAGGGTCTGGCCGTAAATCGTTCCCCGGCGGTAGGTACCGTTCTTTGCTCCGCGCATCAGTGCCTGATGGCTCAGCATCACCCCTTTGGGCGTGCCTGTCGTTCCACCGGTGAAGAAAATCGCGGCCAGATCCGTACCCTGTACGTCCTTTGGATCCGAACCTTCATCATCCATTTCATGCATGGAAATGGTTTTCAGGGAAAGACCTTCTGTTTTGGAAGCGAATTGATCTCCCTGAATGAGAGCGGACAGATCATAATGATCCGCTGCTCTCCGGAGTACTTCCGGACTCATGGATGGCGGCAGCATCACCGCACAGCAACCATAACTGGTCACTGCCAGAAACCATTCCACCTCCTCCACGCTGTTTACATCCAGCAGGCCCACGTTCGTGCCGTTCGGCATTCCCATTCGGGCCAGCAGATGACGTTTTCCGGCAACCCGCTGCCTCAGTTCTCGGTATGTGACGCTTTCCTTTTCATTGGATAGTGCGGGCTGATCTCCATAGCGTTCAGTAATCCAGGAAACAAAAGCCGCCGTGGTTCGTAAATCCGGCAAAGCGTTTCGCTCCTCCGGAAGCATATTTCCCAGAAAATAGTTCATATTCAGTCCCTCCCTGGTTCCGCAGATTCTTCAACAATTACAGCATAACGGGCATCGTGTGTTTTCACCACTTACAGAATGGGGAAAATGATAAATTTATGTGCAATTCGATTGAATTGTTCAATCTTCGTCTTCCGATTTTTCCAAATAAAAAACACGGCTGCGTTTTTAAACGTAGAACCGTGTTCAGAGGGAACATGGGGCAATCCCTGTTTTCTGGAAAAGGCACTGCCCTCATTACTTCTTTTCGCCGGAATCATCCCACAGGCGAAGCGCCAGCTGCAGGAAAGATGACTCCATAGCGCAAACCAGCGCAGAAGAATCTTTCATACGGCTGATTTCTGCGCCCATACGTTCCTGCGTCGCCCGGAATGTCTGATACATCGTCTTTGTCTCCGTTCCATCTTCCGGATGCAGCAGTCTGCGGAGAATGTTCTGCGGTGTGGTCAGTTTCAGCAAGCAGATCATCAACAGCTGGGCCAGCGCATTCCTGCTGTATTTTTTCCCGGAAGGTTTTTCGATCAGTCCTGCTTTCACATAATTATTTATCATGCTTGGTGTCAGGTCAAGCCTGCCGCTGATTCCCGGAAAAGAACGCCCGACAAAAGTGACCAGCTGGTCCATATACAGCCCAAAATCCGGCAGCTGTTCCCATTCCGGCAGTCTGAGCCCTTCCAAAGAACGAATGATTTCCTCTCGTTCCAACAAAGATCCCTCCTCAAAGGAAATCATTTGATAGCTGATCAAAAGATATCATGATTCCAAGATATTGTCAAACGAAAACTATTGACATAGTAAAGCGTATGATTTATTATAGTTTCGAATACCAGATATGAAAGGGTGCGAAACGATAATGTCCGAGATATATATGTTTGGCGATTCCGCCAGTCAGGGGATCGTTCTGGATGAAAACAACCAGTATCGGGTATCCCGATCGGGCTGCATCCGATTGCTGAAACATCTTGGATATCCGATTCGAAATTACGCTGTTCACGGACACACTGTACTGGATGGGCTTCGTGACTTCAGAAATCTGCCGCTTGAACCGGGTTCAAGCTGTGTAATTCAATTCGGAGGAAATGACTGTGATCTGGATTGGGATGCCGTATCCAATGACCCGGCTCATTTCCATGATGGAAAGGTTCCCCTTGCAGACTTTCGCAAAGTGCTTGGCACTTTCGTAGAAGAAGCAAGGCAGCGGCAACTGGAACCGATTCTGATACCCTGTCTGCCTCTGATCGGTTCCAGATATTTCCAGTGGGTTTCCCGGAACCGGAATAGTGAAAACATTCTTCATTACCTGGAAGATGATCCTGAAAGCATCTGCCGATGGCAGGAGCGGTATGCCATTGCCGTTTGGGATATCGCTATCGAAAAAAACTGCCGTTTCTTGAATGTACGTGCCTGGATGCTGGAGCAGCTGGATTTTCCAGACCTCATGTGCGCCGATGGAATTCATCCCAATGAGAATGGACACAGAGCCATTGCGGATGAAGTTGCTTCGCACATCGAAAAGTTCGTCTGTTGACAGTATTTCCAGTGAATGATTACTTCACCATCAAAAAAAGAAGCGCGGCGGTGCTCTACCCACGAGCAATGCCGCGCCTTTTCTTGCTTTACGCGTTAAACCGCGATATGTCCAGATTTTTCAGGTTCTGAAGGGAATTCCTGAAATCGCCCTGAACAACTGCCGCAGTCAGTGTTACTACCTGCTGCGGTGTCAGGGGCATACCCTTGCTGATCCAGTCCAGAACAACGCCGATAAACGCATAGGTGTAGAAGATGGCGACCACGCGTTTTCCTTCCGGACTGATGCCCATCCCTGCGGCCTCCTTTTCCACCACAGGCATCAGAAGAGGTTCTACCTTCTTCAGCAGATACCGTTCGATCGCTTCCCGATCCATGGAACGATAAACGTTCATGTACAGCTTCTGATTATCTTTCACTTCTTTCAGCAGATCCAGAAACCCCTGCTGCCAGTTATCCGCGTACCGATTCTCGCCAATGATCTGCTGTGTTGCTTCTTCCAGCGTCCATTCCGCCAGATCGTAGATATCCTTGAAGTGATAGTAGAAGGTCATGCGGCTGATTCCGCACTGCTCCGTAATATCATTAATCGTGATCTTATTGATCGGTTTCCTGGTCAGCAGCTGTTTCAGCGCTTCCGCCAGCGCTTTCTTGGTCTGGTTGCTTTTCATGACTCGTTTCCTCCTCATCAAACGGGTCGTGTTCGTTCGTGTAAAATCGACAGTACGTTGACAATACCAACTAAACGTATTATAATATCATTTTTGTCCCTAATCAATAAACAGTCGAATATCATTCGTCTGTTAATCAACTAAACCGGCACCCGAGGACGAATAACCAACACAAAATCCCGGGAATGTTGAAAAAGAGAACACGGATATCGGCAAGCTGACCACTCCGGAACATCACCATCCATCGACTAAATAAAGGAGTCTTCAGTATGGAATTCCACAGAAATGAACTGAACCCGCTGGAACAGAATCTGATCTCCCGTCTGTCTCAGGGCAGCATGAAAGGACGCCTTCAGCAGGTTGCCCTCCCTTACAGGGAACTGATGGCGTTTTATCGCTGCGCCATGATGACCGTGGAGACGAAATTCAACGTGCTCAATGAAGAACTGAGCTTGCAATATGATCGCAATCCCATCGAAGCCATCAAAACCCGCCTGAAATCCCCGGAAAGCATTCTGAACAAGCTGACCGCCCGGCAAGTTCCGCTGACGGTGGAAAGCATTGAGGAGCATCTGAATGATGTGGCAGGAGTTCGCGTCATCTGTTCCTATCCTTCAGACATTTATATGCTGGCGGAGGCCTTCCTGAAGCAGGACGATGTAACGCTGATCAAGAGAAAGGATTATATTGCCAATCCCAAGGAAAACGGCTACAGAAGCCTGCACCTGATTGTGCAGATTCCCATTTTCCTGCATGATCAGAAAAGACTGATGAAGGTGGAGGTTCAGTTCCGAACGATTTCCATGGACTGGTGGGCCAGCCTGGAACATAAGATCCGCTATAAGAAAGATGTGATCATTTCCCCGGAGATCGAAAAGGAACTGAAGGAATGTGCCGAGATGGGGGATGCGCTGGACCGGCGCATGGAAGCTGTCCAGAAGCAGGTGGATCATACTGTTTCTTGACAAATGGGCCAAAGTGTACGGTTTTTGTATAAATCGCTCCGTTTGTTTATATACGCCCTGTCCGAAAACGCTTATGCTGATGCCGAAATCAAACCTGAAGGAGGCTGTCTGCATGAGCGTTTCAACCACCCTGAAGAAATTCGGACTGGAACAGGCATTCAACTATCTGTACAAGGATCCGGAAAAGCATATGCGAACCCTGCTGTCCTGGGCGGATAAATATGCCGGGAAAATGTATCCCCACCAGCTGGCCCAGGTGCGGGAAGCGGTAGAAAACCCGGATCATCCGTTCTACGGCTATATCCGTCATCTGATCAATGATGTAGACCGGGATGTATTTAAAACCATCGCGGTGAACTTTTTCATCAACGAGAACATGATCGGCTGGCCCAAACAGCTGGAACTCAAGGAGAAGTACGGATGCAACATCCCGTGGACCATTCTGCTGGATCCCACTTCCGCCTGCAACTTGCACTGCACCGGCTGCTGGGCCGCGGAATATGGCAACAGGCTGAACCTTTCCTACGACGAGATTGATGATATTATCCGTCAGGGCAAAGAACTGGGCGTCTACATGTATATCTACACCGGCGGGGAACCGCTGGTCCGCAAAGCCGACCTGATCCGGCTGTGCGAAAAGCATGACGACTGCATTTTCCTATGCTTTACGAACGGCACCCTGATTGATGAACAGTTCGCGGAAGATATGCTCCGGGTGAAAAACTTTGTGCCTGCCATTTCCCTGGAAGGCATGGAAGAGGCGACGGACTTCCGGCGCGGTGACGGAGTCTTCGCCAAAGTAATTCGGGCCATGGACATTCTGCATGAAAAGAAGCTGGCCTACGGTATTTCCTGCTGCTATACCAGCGCCAACTATGATTCCATCACATCGGAAGAATACTATGACATGATGATTGCCAAAGGCGCATACTTTGTTTGGTACTTCCACTACATGCCGGTGGGTAATGACGCCGCGCCTGAACTGATGCCCAATCCGGAACAGCGGGAAACCGTCTATCGCCGCATCCGGGATTATCGCACCCGCAAGCCTCTGTTCGCCATGGATTTCCAGAATGACGCGGAGTTCGTGGGAGGCTGCATTGCCGGAGGCCGCCGCTATTTCCACATCAATGCCAACGGAGATATGGATCCCTGCGTCTTCGTGCATTACTCGGATTCCAACATTAGGGAGAAAACAATTCTGGAAGGGCTCCGGTCTCCTCTCTTCCAGGCCTATCACGACGGGCAGCCCTTCAATGAAAACATGTTCCAGCCCTGCCCTATGCTGGAGAATCCGCAAAAACTCCGGGGCATCATTGAGAAGACCGGTGCCAGATCCACAGACCTGCAGTCTCCGGAATCCGCTGAGCATCTTTGTGGCAAATGCGATCATTATGCGGACTGCTGGAAACCGAAAGCGGATCAGCTGTGGAGCGAAATTCCCGAGGAACGTAAACAATACGTTCTTGAAGTCAATACAAAGTAATGGAAATGTAGCAGCCCCAGAACATACTGCCGGATGGCAGCTGTCCTGGGGCTGTTTTTGAAAGGGAGAAGTCGATCCGAATGAACAAAGCAGATATCCCCCATATTGAGAGCCCTCTGCGCCATGGCATTCTGAAAATGCCGGAAGCCTGTTATTCCGCCAGCGGAATCATCATCAACGGGCGCAGAATCAAAACCCTTGTCTTCACCACCGATCTCGCCATCATCCGGAACTGTGACGCGGATGCTGTTTTTGCTGTCTATCCTTTTACACCTCAGCAGGCGATCAGCGATGCCATTATTAAGGCTTCCTATATTCCTGTATTCTGCGGTGTCGGAGGCGGAACAACCAAGGGAATCAGAACAGTGGGATTGGCCAAAGATGTGGAGAGTCAAGGCGCGATGGGTGTGATCCTGAACGCACCCATCACCAATCTGAACCTGATCGCGGTGTCCGCGGCAGTGGATATCCCTGTCATTATTACGGTGACACACATCGATACGGATATCTCTGCCCGACTGGAGGCGGGTGCTTCTATTCTGAATATTGCCTGTGCAGGCAGGACACCGGAAGTCGTCGCGCATATCCGAAAGCATTTCCCTGATGTGCCAATCATAGCCAGTGGCGGAAACACCGAGGAAAACATTGCCCGAACGGTGCAGGCCGGGGCAAATGCCATTACCTTTACTCCTCCGTCCACAGCGGAGTTGTTTAAAGCCATGATGGAGCACTATAGAGAATGACCATCGCTCCTCGGTCAGGACTTGTCATCCGTTTCTCCAGCTCTTCTTCAATTACTCTGAAACCAATCCTGTGCGGGAGCCCATTGATATCATCTTGCTGAAAACTGTTTTATGGACAACCGGCAATTCCCGGAAGTGATCTTTTCCGCCTGCCAAACCAGTGCCTTGGCGACCTGCTGCAACCCGGGAGGTTGCAAATCGGAAAAAAGCGGAAAACCCGCACGAAAAGCAAAACCCCAGGAGCATTGATTTACAATATCCCGGGGAGTCGAAGTGGGCGAAGCTCTGATGACTGCCAATGGCAGAAGTTTCATCAGAGCTGAGGTCAAACTTTAAGGAGCAATCTCTCCTGTGGAGAGTTGCGACTATAAAGTTTGCGGAGGGGATTCGATACCGTTCGCTCAATGGTCGCCCGAAACCCTTGGAGCGGGTTTCGTTCTCCCTTTCGCGCTAACAAACTCGGAGCGCTTGCCTTCGGCACTCCCCACTGGGGAGACGCTTCCCTCGTTTGCCGCGGCCGCCGCGTGTCCGAATCCCTGTCGAAGTGGCGGGATTCGAACCCGCGGCCTTTTGGTCCCGAACCAAACGCGCTACCAAACTGCGCTACACCTCGATACTGGAGCCGATGAGGGGACTCGAACCCCTGACCTGCTGATTACGAATCGGCTGCTCTACCAACTGAGCCACATCGGCACAACCAGCAAACGGTATTATAACAAAGGCAAAATGGTTTGTCCAGCACTATTTTTGCGAGCCGGATCAACGTCGGATCAGTGGACAGACAAGCCCTTGTATGCTAAACTGCTGCGGAATCGGAACCTGCCGGATCCGGCCGGCTCCACCGCGGAAGGAACAAACCATGAGCTTTGAACTGATCGCCCTGGATATCGACGGCACCCTGCTCAACAGCCGGAAGGAAGTCTCCCCGGAAACCCTGCAGGCTGTTCGGGATGTCTGCGCGGCTAAAAAAACTGTAGTCTTCGATACCGGACGTGCAGTCTGCGAGCTGACAGATCTCTTTGAGCTCCTGCCGGAGGTGCGCTATGCGGTCTTCGCCAGCGGCGCCGGTATCTACGACGCCCGGGAAAAACAGGCTTTCGCCCTGCATGGCATTTCGCGGGAAGATGCGGACGTCATCTTCTCCCTGGCCCGTACCAAAGATGTCATGCCCCAGATCGTCCTGGCGGACGCGGATGTGATCCAGGCCTCCCATCTGGATCGCCTGGAGCGTTTCCACATGGGCATCTACCGTCCGCTGTACGAGAAAACGATGACGCTGGTCCCGGACATTTATGCCTTTGCCGCCTCCTGTCCGGACGCGATGCTGAAGATCAACCTCTACCACGCGGATCCTGAAGAGCGGATCCGGACCAATGCCCGGCTTTCTTCCCTCAACATCGAAAGGGTCTATTCCGAGGTTTCCTCCCTGGAGTGTTCCGCCCGCGGGATCGACAAAGGCTCCGGCCTCCTCCGGCTGTGCGCCGGACTCGGGATCCCTCCGGAGCAGAGCATTGCTTGCGGCGATGCCGACAACGACATCCCCATGCTGAAAGCAGCCGGCCTCGGCGTCGCCATGGGGAACGCCGCGGAACATATCAAAACCGCCGCAGGCAAGGTCGTTTCCGACCTGGACCACGGCGGCTGTGCACAGGCGATCCGGATGCTTCTGTAACAGGCATTATTTCTGTTCGTCGTCCGTTTTAACGGCCACGACTTCTTCTTCCGTTTCCTTGTTCTTGTCAAAATCGATACCGACCTTGTCCTTGAGCTTCTTCTTCGCGCGGCGCCAGAAGATGATCCCGACGGAGCCGACGGCGATGACGATCCCGGCGATCGCCTGGATCATATAGGTTGTGGCCGACGGATCGATATAGGCATGTGCCGCCGGCATGGTAAAGATCATCAGATAGGCTGCCAGCAGCAGGATGATTCCGCTCCTCTTCAGTGCTTTCTTCATGGTTCTCTTTGCTCCTTTACGCTTTTGTCTGCCGGTCAGTCAGCCGGCTGATGATATAGTCTGCAGTCACCTGGCCGCAGTGACCGATGTTGTAGATGTTCTCCTCTCGGAACTTCAGGATCTTTTCCCGCCATTCTTCCGGATGTGCCAGCAGTTCCGTCGCCACTTCATTGACCCGGTCCAGCTGGTCCTTGTCCAGGTTCCGGCCCCATTCCTCCCGCTGGATGAAGTCGATGGGCGTGATTCCCAGCTTTTCCCAGTTCGGGTTCTTCATCTTGATCTTCGTGTTGATATAGAGGACAGGCCTCCCGGTCGTATAGCAGTATTCATTCGAGATCGCCGACCAGTCCGTGACCATCAGGTCGCTCTCGTAGATGGAGCTGTTGCCGGAGAAATCCGTTTCGAACCGGAGACCTTCCCCGATCCTGTCCTCCCACTGCCTGATCAGCGCATCCATCCGCGGTTTATAGCGTTTCATATATTCCGGGTGCGGCCTCACAATGATCAGCCGGTCCGGCGCCATCAGCTGCCCAAGCAGTTCATTGATACATGAATCCAGCAGGTTGTCCTCCTGCCAGCTGGGAGCGATCAGGATCTGCTTCCGGCTGCCGGCCGGTTTCCGCGGCTTGTTTTCCTGTTCGGCGATCAGGTCGTCCAGCAGCACAAAGCCGCAGGGAACCAGGTTCTTCTTCGGCAGGCCGAACATCTCTTCCCGCTTTCTCATTTCCTCCATCTGGGTCGGACCGACGATCAGCATCGTATCGAAGTGATCGAAAGCGTCCTCCCCGAAACCCAGGATCATGCTGTTGGTTTCATGCGGAGCGTAAACATACTCAATATCCTTTCGGATATAGGAACGCTTGAAATGATAATTCTCCAGATCCGGCGTGGTCATGATAAACATGTCTGCGTCCAGCTTCATCATCAGTGTGATCAGCTTCTTCACGCCGATATAGTACGGGATGATCCGCGGTTCCTTCTTCGCGATCTCAAAGATCTGGTCGTCCGGATCGTTCGTGATGTAGTGGATCCGGAGGTTGGACCGCTTCAGCAGTTCCTCGATGATATCCTTATAATATTTCCAGAAGCCGCTTTTCTCGCTGTAGAAGACCACATGCTTGTTCCGGATGGAGAAAAAGCGCTTATAGTCCGCTTTCTCCCGCTTCTCGTTCCCGTCCCGGGTAAACAGGCTCTTCTTCTTTCCGCCGTCCAGCGCCTCGATCTCCTTCAGCGCCGCGCGACTCTTTTCCAGTGCTTCATAGTCCACATGCTTTTCCGGCGGAATCAGCCAGTTGAGCAGGTACATCTGGAGCACGCTGAACAGGTTGCTCGCAATCCAGTACAGGCCGATCCCCGCGGGAACAAAGAAACCCAGGTACAGGCTCAGCCCGACAGAAATGATCAGCGTGGTCCACTGGTTCACCTTCCCCTGCTCGCTCTGCAGCGGCTGGGCAATGTTCTGGGTCACACACATGACCAGCGCACTCAGCGCCGCGACCAGCGGCACCAGCAGCGTCAGGCCGCCCTGCTCTGCAGGCACATGGCCGAGATTCAGCCCAAGGAACATCAGTTCCGGTCCGTTCCCCTGCGACAGCAGCCGGCGGATCACATCCACCAGGCCCAGCAGGATGATCAGCTGGACCACGACCGGGATGATCCCCGCCAGGGGATTGTATTTCTCACGCTTGTACAGCGCCGCCTGCCCCTCCGCGATGGCGTCCTTGTCGCCATAGTGGTTCACGTGGAGCATATTGATCTCGGGCATCATTTTGACCATCTTCAGGCCGTTCAGATGAACCCATACGCTCAGCGGCGCCAGGATTACTTTGGAGAGCAGAGTAAAGAGGATGATTGCCCAGCCGTAATTCCCGCAGAGGTGATAGCACCAGTCCATCACGACGCTGAGCACCGAGCCGATCCATCCGATCACCGTCTGCAAAGCGGAATCCCTCCTGAAGCAACATTGGGTTGTATTATAGTGCGTTTCGCGTTCTTTTTCAAGGGCTCCGGGGTCTTACCGCTCCAGTTCCTCCCGGGCTCTGGCGATCGCCCGCTCCACCATTTCAGGCGCCGGCGCACCCGGGATCCTGCGCTTCTCGACACAGGCCTTCATGCTCAGGTCGTCGAACACGTCCTGCTCAAACGCGGGATGGAACTGCTTCAGTTCCTCCAGGGAGAGATCCAGCAGCGCCTTGTCCTCGTTCAGGCAGTGCGCCACCAGCTCACCGACCACCTTGTGCGCGTCCCGGAAGGCCACGCCCTTCTTTACCAGGTAGTCCGCGCAGTCCGTCGCGTTGGTGAACCCGCCCGAGGCGCCGCGCTCCATCACGTCCCTGCGGAAGGTCACGGTCCTCAGCATCGCGGTAAACACCGTCAGGCCCTTCACCAGCGTATCGCGCGCGTCGAAGAAGGCTTCCTTGTCCTCCTGCATGTCCTTGTTGTATGCCAGCGGGAGGCCCTTCATCACCGTCAGCAGGCCCATCAGGTGCCCGTAGACCCGCCCGGTCTTCCCGCGGATCAGCTCCGCCACGTCCGGATTCTTCTTCTGCGGCATGATGCTTGACCCCGTGGCAAACCCGTCGTCCATCTCCACAAATCGGAACTCATTCGTGTTCCACAGGATCAGTTCTTCACAGAAGCGGCTCAGGTGCATCATGCAGATGGAAGCCGCGGAAAGATAGTCCAGCATATAGTCCCGGTCGCTCACGCCATCCAGGCTGTTCTCCGAGATCTCCGCAAAGCCAAGCAGTTCGGCGACCCGTTCCCGGTTCAGCGGATAGGTGGTTCCTGCCAGCGCGCCGGAGCCGAGCACCATCACATCCGCCGCGCGGTAAGCCTGGCGGAAGCGGTTCCTGTCCCGCAGGAACATCTGCACATAGGCCATCAGGTGATGGGCCAGCGTGATGGGCTGCGCCTTCTGCATATGCGTATAGCCCGGCATGATCGTATGCAGGTTTTTCCCGGCAATGTCCAGCAGCGCGTTCAGCAGGTCTTCCAGCATGACCTCCGTCTCCCGGCAGGCCGCCTTGGCATACATCCTCGTATCCAGCGCCACCTGATCGTTGCGGCTCCGGCCGGTATGCAGGCGCTTCCCTGCTTCCCCGATCCGTTGCGTCAGCAGGGTTTCCACGTTCATGTGGATATCCTCCGCGTCCACCATCCACTCAATCCGGCCGGCCCGGGCATCCTCCAGGATCCCCTTCAGACCTTCCACGATCTTCTCCGCATCTTCCGCCGGGATGATTCCCTGCTCGCCCAGCATGGTCGCATGAGCGATGGAACCTGTGATGTCCTGCTCGTACAGGCGCTGGTCAAAAGAGATGCTGGAATGGAAGTCATCCACCAGTCCGTCCGTAGCCTTGCCGAAACGGCCTCCCCAAAGCTTCATGCGCTCTTTCCTCCCTCCGGAACCGTCACCAACATTGTACACAAAACCCGCCTTTTCGCAACCGGAAATGACGCCTTCCTTTTATTTTTGTTCGCCTTGACATTCCTTTGGGGAGCGTTTACCATGGTTTTATTATATAGGAAAGAGGCGGTTTTTTTGATCGTTCTGGGCATCGACCCGGGCTACGCCCTCATGGGCTGGGGTGTGGTGGAGGCGGAAGGCAGCCGCATGCGTCTGGTCAACTACGGCTGTATCGAGACCAAGGCCGGCGTCCCCATGCAGAACCGCCTGCGTGCGCTGCAGCTCGGTATCCGGGATGTGATCTCCCTTTACCATCCGGATGAGGTCGCGTTTGAAGAGCTGTTCTTCTCCCACAACGTCACCACCGCCCTCATGGTCGGTGCCGCCCGCGGGGCGGCGATCATCGCCGCCGCGGAGTATACCGAGAGCCTTTACGAATATACCCCCATGCAGATCAAGCAGGCTATCACCGGCAACGGCCGGGCCGACAAGAAGCAGATCCAGCAGATGGTCAAACTCCTGCTGAAGCTAGAGGAGATCCCGAAGCCGGACGATGCCGCCGACGCGATCGCCTGTGCCATCACCCACTGCCAGGCCGGTGTCACCCGGTTCCAGTTCCGGATGAAGTGATGCTGAAGTGATCAGGAGGAAACCATATGTACGCATTCATTGAAGGGGAAGTCTGTGAGAAGCTCAACGGCTCCCTTATCCTGCTGGCCTCCGGCGTCGGCTGGCAGCTGAACTGCTCCAACAACACCCTGCAGGCCGCGCCTCCCGTCGGGGAGAAGATGCGCTGCTTCACCTTCCTCTCCGTCCGGGAGGACGCGATGGAGCTCTTCGGCTTCGCCACCCGGGAGGAGAAGGAGATGTTCCTTCAGCTGACCTCCGTCTCCGGCATCGGGCCGAAGACAGCCCTGGGCGTGCTCGGGGCCATGCCCCTGCGGGACCTGAACCTCGCGATCCTTCTCGGGGATGTGAACGCCCTTTCCCGCGCCCCGGGCATCGGCAAGAAGACTGCCCAGCGCATCGCACTGGAGCTGAAGGACAAGGTCAGCCAGGCCTCCGTTTCCGCCGCGGTCCCGTCGGAGAACTACCCGGCGCCCGCGCTCAGCCCGGACGCGGTCTCCGAGGCGATCGAGGCCATGATCGCCCTCGGTTATTCCTCAACCGAGGCGCGGAACGCCATCAGCCAGATCAAAGACCAGACCGACAAGCCCGAAGAACTGATCCGCCTGGCGCTGCGCGCCATGGCCGGCATCTGACCAGGAGTAAGTTCGCATGGATAACGTTTTTTCAGAAGACCGACTGATGAACAGCGCCTACCTGGCGGAGGACAGCAGCACAGAGCAGTCGCTCCGCCCGCATACGCTGAAGGAGTATGTCGGCCAGAAGGCCGTCAAGGACAGCCTGAACATCTATATCCAGGCTGCCCTATCCCGCCGTGACGCGCTGGACCATATCCTGCTCTACGGCCCTCCCGGCCTGGGCAAGACCACCCTGGCCTGCATCGTTGCCTCCGAGATGGGGCAAAACATCCGGGTGACCAGCGGCCCCGCGATTGAGCGGCCCGGCGACCTGGCTTCCATCCTCAGCAACCTGAACGCGGGGGATATCCTGTTCATCGACGAGATCCACCGCCTCTCCCGCCAGGTGGAGGAAGTGCTCTATCCGGCGATGGAGGACTATGCCATCGATATCATGATCGGCAAGGGCCCCACCGCCCGCAGCATCCGCGTTGACCTGCCGAAGTTCACCCTCGTCGGCGCCACGACCCGCGCCGGCCAGCTGTCCGCTCCCCTGCGGGACCGTTTCGGCATGCTCTTCCGCCTGGAGATGTACACTCCGGAGGAGCTCAGCCAGATCGTGGAACGCAGCGCCGGCATCCTCGGCGTGAACGCGGAGCCCGACGGACTCCTGGAGATCGCCAGCCGCAGCCGCGGCACTCCCCGCATCGCCAACCGGATGCTCAAGCGCGTGCGGGACTATGCCGAGGTAAAAGGCGGCGGCCATATCAGCCGGGAGATCGCCCGGGAAGCACTGAGCATGCTCGACGTGGATGAACTGGGTCTGGACAAGGTGGACCGGAACATCCTTTCCTGCATGATGGACAAGTTCGCCGGCGGCCCCGTCGGTCTGGATACCCTGGCCGCCACCACTGGCGAGGACGCGGTGACCATCGAGGACGTCTACGAGCCCTACCTGATGCAGCTCGGTTTCCTCATGCGGACCCCCCGCGGCCGCCTCTGCACCCCGGCCGCCTGGGCGCATATGAAGAAGAACATGCCCGTTACCGCCGAGGCCCAAATCAGGATGGAGATCTGACTTCCATGAAAACATCCGACTTTCACTATGACCTTCCGGAATCGCTGATCGCCCAGACGCCGGTCGAACCCCGGGACCACAGCCGGCTGCTGGTGTATCACCGGTCCACCGGGGAGATCGAGCATAAGCATTTCTACGACATTATCGATTATCTGCATGCCGGCGACGCCTTGGTCGTCAATGAGACCCGGGTCATTCCCGCGCGCCTGCTCGGCGTCAAGGAGGATACCGGCGTTCCTGTGGAGGTGCTGCTCCTGCGCCGCCGGAACGCCACGGACTGGGAAACGCTCGTCCGCCCCGGCCGGCGCCTTCGTCCGGGTGCTGTCTGCTCCTTCGGCGACGGGCTCCTCCACTGCGAGATCCTGGAAAACGTGGAGGAGATCGGCGGCCGTGTGGTCCGTTTCCGCTGCGACGGGATCTTTGAAGAAGTGCTCGACCGCCTGGGTGAGATGCCGCTCCCGCCCTACATCCACGAGAAACTGCAGGATATCGGCCGCTACCAGACCGTCTACGCGAAGCAGGACGGTTCCGCCGCCGCTCCAACCGCCGGCCTGCATTTCACTCCGGAGCTGCTTGAGAGGATCCGCGCCAAAGGTATCACGGTCGTGCCGATCCTCCTGCACGTCGGGCTCGGTACCTTCCGTCCCGTCAAGGAGGAGGACGCCGAAAAGCACGTCATGCACAGCGAGTTCTGCCAGGTCACGGAGGAAGCCGCCGAAACCCTGAACCGCATCCGCTCTTCCGGCGGCCGGATCGTCTGCGTCGGCACCACTTCCGTCCGGACGCTCGAGACCATGGCAACGGAGGACGGCGTCATTCATCCCGGCGCCAGGGACACCGCGATCTTCATCTATCCGGGCGTCAGGATCAAAGCCGTTGACGCGCTCATCACC
This sequence comes from uncultured Eubacteriales bacterium, assembly GCA_902793605.1. Taxonomy (GTDB): domain Bacteria; phylum Bacillota; class Clostridia; order Christensenellales; family Aristaeellaceae; genus Aristaeella. The sequence goes on along the minus strand of CADBEB010000002.1, from coordinate 460 downwards.
AATTTCCACCTTCCCCAGAGCACTCTGCTCATGCTCGTCAGCGCGCTGATGGGACGGGAGGAAGCACTGCGGGCCTACCGGACCGCGGTAGAGGAAAAATACCGTTTCTTCTCCTTCGGCGATGCCATGTTCATCGAGTAAAGCGGATCTGGCGCTGAAAAGCTTGACACGTAATAAGAAAACGGATAAAATACAATTTGTTCGCGAGTCTTCAAGGGCTTGATGCGGGCCATGCGGGCGTAGCTCAATGGCAGAGCTCCAGCTTCCCAAGCTGGTCACGTGGGTTCGATTCCCATCGCCCGCTCCATTTCCGCATCAATGACTCGGAAGCAAACACACTTCGCTTTTGAGCGACAACGATTAAGGAGGGAAACCCCAAATGGCAAAAGGACGTTATGAACGGACAAAGCCCCATGTAAACATCGGAACGATCGGACACGTTGACCACGGCAAGACCACG
>CADBEB010000001.1 GCA_902793605.1 uncultured Eubacteriales bacterium | reverse complement strand
ATGGCGGTAGCAGGGTTTCTGCCATTCAGAAGAAGACTCGGGAATTATTAGAAACCATTAATGTCGACCTATTACGTTAATTTGATGGTTTCTGTGTTATAAATTGTGCAACTTCGTAATTACCCTTCAAAAAGGAAACTAGGGCTCATGGCCTATGATCAGTATTCTGCAGATGATGATTTTCACCTCAATCTCCCAAGACAATGTTAACGGCGTTGTCACCGACGCCATGGGAACAAATCCGGCGAAAGGCGAAACGCCCGATGGTTCCACTCATTTTCATGATTTGTTTGGAAATTCTTCACGGATTCTTTGCTTTTGTGCTTTACAATAAGAAAAGAAAAAGCATATGGAGTGATCAACATGAAGAAAAAAGGAATTGTTTTGCTTCTGATCGTTCTGATCGCGCTGCTGCCCGTCTGTACGGCGCTGGCTGGCTACCGAGTGAATACCACCTGGCTGAAGGCGCGCGCAAAACCATCCTACTCCGCCACTGTCGTGGACAGCTACCGGCGGGATTTTGCCGTTTCTATTCTGGGAACTTATAAGGGCGGCTGGACACGGGTGCGTTTCCTGCCCTCCGGGAACACGGCGTACGTGCAGTCCAAGTACCTCTCGAAATCGAGCTCATATACAGCTTATATCAGTAAGGATAACACAGTCGTGCACACCGGTCCGGCGATTTCCTTCAAAGCTCTCGGAAAATTGGGAAAAGGTTCCAAGGTCAAAGTGCTGAGCCACGGATCGGCGTTTGACTATGTTTCAACCTCCAAGGGCAAAGGATACATCCGAAATACCCACCTGACCTCTTCAAAGCCAGGCACGGGGAGCAAGGCCAAATCCGGCAGCAAAACCGCGCACATCAAGAACCCGAAGAACCGCACGGTGAACCTGCGGACAGGCCCGGGAAAAAAATACAAGGTGGTCGCGGAATACCGGCCGGGGACGAAGGTGACGCTGCTGCAGCGGGGATCCGCGTGGTGCAAGGTCAAGGTCGGCGGACGGACGGGCTATATCATGAGGAAGTATATTGCGGTAGATTAATGTGACATAATGGAATAAGCCTTGAGGTTACATCTGTCTTGTATTATAATAGTATAATGAAACCATGGACCTGGATATTATGTATTTGATTATTTGACTCCGGGGTGTTGAATTTGAAGAAGATCCAGATTTCCGATCATTTCAAAATTTCCACGATGCTGTTGTTTTCGCTGCCGAGCATCGGGATGCAGATCGTTGACAATACCTACCAGATCGCGGACGGATACTTTATATCCAACTTTATCAGTGAAGAAGCCTTCGAGGCGGAAAACCTTATTTTTCCGGTATTGCTGATCGTGATGTACGTCGGGCTGATGTTCGGAACCGGTGCCAGCGCCCTGATCTCCAAGGAACTGGGCGAAGGGAAAAAGGAACGGGCTAACCAGCTGCTGAGCATGTCGATCGCAGTGCTGACCGCAGTCGGCCTGATCCTGTCCGCCGCACTGTTCATCCTGATGCCGACGATCTGCCGCTGGGTCGGGGCGACGGAAGAGATGATGGACCATATCGTCGTATACGGACGGGTGCTGGCGTGCTTTATGCCGTTCCAGATGCTTTCGATGGCATTCCACCCGCTGCTGATCACCGCCAACCGGCCAGGACTCGGCCTGGTGACCACGATCTCGAATGCCACAGTAAACATCCTGCTGGACTACCTGTTTGTAGCTGTGTTCGGCTGGGGAATGCGGGGCGCCGCAATCGCAACAGGTATCGCGTGGCTGGTGAGCGCGATTGTCCCGCTGGTGTTCTTTATCAATAAGAAACACCCGCTGCACTTTGTGCGGCCATGCAGGGATCTCGGCGCGCTGGGCAGGACGCTGTACAACGGCGCATCCGAGATGGTGGACGGGGTTTCCTACGCCATCGTCGCGATGATCTTCAACCTGCAGCTGCTCCGCTGGATGGGGAACGCCGGCGTCGGCGCATACGCGGTCAGCGAATACGTGAGCGGCCTGTTCATGGCGATCTTTTACGGGATCAGCATGAGCATCGTGCCGGTAGTCGGCTACCAGCTGGGCAGAAAGGACGTGAGTGAACTGCGGAGCCTGCGGCGTAACGGATTTGTGCTGATGAGCGGTCTCGGGATTATCATGACCGGTCTCGGAATCGGCCTGGCCGATCCGGTTTCCCGGCTGTTTGTGGGATATAACGAGCAACTGACCGCGTTGAGCGTCGAGGCGCTGCGGATCATCTCCTTCTCCTATCTGCTGAACGGCGTTACGACCTTCAGTTCCTCCTACTTTACGGGGCTTAACCAGGGATCCGCTTCGCTGGCGATCGCAGCAGTCAAGGGTTTCATCGGTCCGCTGGCGGCTGTGTTTACACTGCCGCTGATCATCGGACCGAAGGGAATGTGGTTCTCCACGCCGGCGGCGGAGATCCTGGCGATGATTACCGCGGCGGCACTCTTTCTCTGGTGGAAAAAGCGGGAAGCGAGCGGGGACCTGCCGGAACCGGACGAGGAGTATCAGTAATAAGAAAGATAAAACGAAATACAGGAGAAGTAGCATGAAAACCGTTATCGATGAATTCCTGAAGCAGGCGGAGCAGCATCCGGACGCGATCGCTGTGATGGACATCCAGGGAGCGATCACCTACGGACGAATGAACAACCTTTCCGCATATCTGGCGGAACAGATTCTGGAGCGGATCGGCAGGGGAAATCGCGGGCGGATTGCCCTGCTTCTGCCGCGGACGAAGGCTTTCGTCATCGCCCAGTTCGCGGTACTCCGCGCAGGCTGTGCCGTAGTGCCCATCGATTCGGAATACCCGGAGGAACGGGTGCAGAGTATCCTGCAGGACGTGGGCTGCGCGACCTGCATCACAGCCGGAGAAACGGCGGAAAAGGCCAAAGGATTCCCGACGCTGCGGATTGAGGAAATCATGCCTGAAGACGGGAATGATCCGGAAGGCGACCTGACCCTGAACCGGAGCGATCCAGACGCAGAAGGATACATCCTCTACACTTCCGGATCCACCGGAAAACCGAAGGGTGTGGTTCACAGGCAGGAGATGCTGAACTGTGCGGTGGAAACGCTTTGCGATGTGATCAAGGCTCCGGAACGGTCACGCGCTCTGAACATTGCCGGATTCAGCTTTATCGCCGGACTGACGGATATTATGCCGATGCTGACGAAGGGCGGCAGCGTCTATATCGCCAGCGAAACCGAACGGAAGAACATGGACATGATCCACAATCTGTTTTCAAAACGGCAGATAACCGGCATGTTCTGCCCGCCGCAGATGTATACCGTGCTGAGAAAGCTTTACGGTCCGCTGCCTCTGGAATACGTGCTGCTGATGGGCGAAAAATACACAGCAGAAGGAGAAGGAGATCCGGGCGTCTGGGAAGGCTACGGCGCCAGCGAGGCATGCCCGCCCGTGCTGCTGCATCCGGCCGGAAGCGGCGGACCGCTGAGCCTGGGGAAACCATGCAGGGGGACGGAAGTCTGCCTGATCGATGAAAACGGGAAAAGAATCGACCAGCCCGGCGTGATCGGCGAACTTTGCATCACCAGTCCCTGGCTGGCGACCGGATATAACAACATGCCGGAGGAAACCGCGGAACGTTTCACGGAAAACCCCTTCGAGCCAGGCAAACGCATGTACCACAGCGGCGATCAGATGGCCTGGGACGAGGAAGGAAACCTGATTTTCCATGGCCGAAAAGACCGGATGGTCAAGATCCGCGGATACCGGGTGGAACTGGGCGAAATCGACCAGGTAATGGATAAAAGGGAAGGAATTGAGGAAACGGCGTGCGTGAACGTCCGCGTTCACGGAGGCGACCTGATCTGCTGCTATTATACAGGAAAAGAACAGTCGCCCGAGGATCTGAAGCATTATGCCAGCGGGTTCCTACCGGAGTATATGGTGCCGGAGTATTTTGTCCACCTGGATGATATGCCCCGGAACGACCGGGGCAAGTTCGACTATCCCCGGCTGAAAGCGATGGAAATCCGGACGGACGAGGCGGAATACGAACCGCCGAAGACCGAACTGGAAGAGAAGATCTGTAAAGCGTTCGGCATAACTCTTGAGATGGAGCGCGTGAGCGCGACAGCGGACTTCTTCGACTGCGGCGGAACCTCCCTGAGCGCGGCAGTACTAATCAGCACCCTGAGCGGAGAGGAGTTCACCCTGTCCTTCCAGGATATCTCCACGCATCCGACGCCTCGAGAGCTGGCGGAATTCCTGGAATCCCGAAGGGGAACGACAAAGCCGGCGATGGACCGGGACGCCTACCCACTGACCAAAACCCAGATGGGAATTTACCTGGAAAGTCAGACCGGCGGGAGTAAGGAGACCTATACGCTGCCATACCTGACGCGGGCGGCAAAGGGCGTGACCGCGGAGCAGTTGACCGACGCGGTGAAAAAGGTGCTGGATGCCCATCCCGGAATGAAGTATGTGATCCACGCGGACAGCACGGGGATCCCAAGCATGGTGATGGTGCCCGACGCCGAACCGGAAGTTCCGGTATTCGAGGGCACGGAGGAAGGCCGGCTGGAGTTTATGAAGACCTTTATGCCGGTGGTGCCGATGATGGACGGACTGCTGATCCGGCCCGCGGTCTATCGAACTCCGGAACGGTGCTACCTGGCCATCAAAACTCACCTGATCTATTTTGACGGGACCGCGATCAGCCTGTTTATATCCGAGATGAACCGTGCGTTAACCGGCAAGCAGCTGATCGGAGAGGATTACACGATCCAGCAGGCGGCGATGTATGAGGAGCGCCTGCTCAGTGACGGCAGCCACGAAAAAGCAGAAGAGTACTATAAAAACCTTTTCCGGAACGCAGAGGACGTGCCGGCCCTGAACGGAGACCTGAACGGGCCGCTGACGCCGGGCGTGAGCCGGAATATCCGCTATGAGCCCGGAACTCTGTCGACAGAGCGCGTTAAAGCCTTCTGCGACAAAATGCACATCTCCGAAAGCAGCTTCTTCATGGGAGCCATGGCGCTGATGCTTGGGAAATACCTGAATAGCAAACACGTCTCTTTCTCCACGGTGTACAACGGCCGTCCACTTGGAGAGATGAGCCACACCATCGGCACGCTGATCAAACGCATCCCGGTTTATGGCGATCTGAGCAAGGACCAGCCGGTGGGAGACTACCTGCGGGGCATCAGCCGACAGATCTTCAACACCATGGCAAACGATATCTACTCCTTTGACGAGGTGCTGAAGACCTGCCCGGTGAACGAGGACGTGGAATTCATTTACCAGGGTGATCTGTTTACCGACAAGATGGGAGCCGAAGCAGGCGAAAACCTGCTGGAAGGCGATAAGTGGTTCATGGAGCACTACCACACAGGCATGGTGACCGGGTGCATGAGCATCCAGTTCTTTGCAACCAACGGCCTGTACAACATGACGCTGGAATACCGGAATGAGAAGTTCACCGAAGGCTGGGTGCGCCGGTTCGCACAGGATCTGTTCACGACGGCGGAAGGACTCCTCCGGGCCGAGCGGATCGGACAGGTTAGTTTGCTGACTGACGACGACCGGAAGCAACTGACACAGTTCAACGACACCCGGGTAAAGATGGACTTCATCCCGGTTCACGAGCAGATTCACCGGCATGCCCTGGAACAGGGAGACAAGACCGCGGTCATCGCGGCCGGTAAACGGCTGACTTTCCGGGAACTGGACCGGCTGAGCAACCGGCTGGCGCAGGTGCTGACGGGCATGGGAATCGGAAAGGAACAGATGATCGGCATGCTGTTTGACCGGGAAGTCTGGGCCTATGTAGCGGAAAACGCGGTACTGAAAGCCGGAGCGGCCTTCCTGCCGTTCATCCCGGAATACCCGGACGATCGTATCGACTTCTGCATGGAAGACGGGGAATGCCCGCTGCTGCTGACTACCCGAAAGCAGACGGAGGGACGATCCCTGGACGGAAAGGGATACCGGATCCTGACGCTGGAAGAAGCCTTCGGCGCAGCGGAAATGGATGAAGTGCGCGCAGATGGGCCAGATTTCGAAATGCCCACGGTTGACGTGACCGAGCAAAACCTGGCCTACTGCATTTACACCTCCGGATCGACCGGACGGCCGAAAGGCGTGATGATCGAACATGGGAACATCGCTAACTATGTGCACCGGAACGAAAAATCCATAGAAATCATGAATTACGCGGCGCCGGGACGGATTAACTTAGCCCTGGCCAGCTTCTCTTTCGACGTATCGGTGGTGGAGGAGTTTGTTCCGCTGTGCAACGGGAACACGGTCGTCATCGCAACAGAGGACGAGATCCACGACCCGGCGGCATTTGCCAGGCTGGTGACGGAGAACGGTGTGAACGGGATCACATGCACGCCGACCTACCTGCTGAGCCTGCTGGAGATCCAGGTAAGCCGGGAGGCTATCCGGCAGATAACCTTCTTCGACATCGGTGCGGAAGCTTTCCCGCGGCAGCTGTATGACCGGCTGCGGGAACTGCGGGAAGACAGCGTGATTCTGAACGTATACGGGCCCACGGAAGCGACCATGGGCTGCGCGGCCGCGATGATGACCGGTGCGGAACACGTAACGGTCGGCCCGCCAATCGCCAACACGGTGTTCTACGTGGCGGACCTGTTCGGTAACGAACTGCCTGCCGGCATGCGGGGTGAACTGATCATCTGCGGAGACCAGGTCGGACGTGGATATGTGAACCTGCCGGAAAAGAGCGCAGCGGCCTTCTTTACTCACGACGGCATGCGCGCGTACCACAGCGGCGACCTGGCCGCCTGGACGGAAGAAGGGGAAATCCGCATCTTCGGCCGGCTGGACAACCAGATCAAACTGCGAGGCTTCCGGATCGAACTTGACGAGATCGAAAAGGTGATCACAGAATATCCGGATGTCTCCAGCAGCGCCGCGAAGGTACTGAAGACCGGGGGAGCGGAATACCTGGCCGGATATTTTACGGCAAAGACGGAAATCGATAAGGACGAACTGAAGGCCTTCCTGCAGGAGAAATTGCCGGAATACATGGTGCCGAACGTCCTGATGAAGCTGGACGAGATGCCGATGACCAGCAACGGGAAGGTCAACCGGAAGGCCTTGCCGGAGCCGGAACTGAGCGAACTGAAAGCCGAATACATCCCGCCGGAGACGGGAACGGAGAAGATCCTCTGCGCAGCCTTTGCAAGGACGCTGAAGCTGGACGAGAAACAGGTCGGCCTGATGGATGACTTCTTTGACCTGGGCGGCGATTCGCTGAAGGCAATGGTGGCCATGAACGAGGCAAAACTGGAAGGACTGACCGCGGCGGATATCTTCCAGCTTCGTACTCCCGGCGCGATCGCAAAAGAAATGGAAAAACGAGCCGGGGAGGTAAGCCTGGACGAACGGGATGAACGGGCGCGTCATAAATCGCACAACCTGAGCCCGCTGCAGCTGCAGATGATCGACAACCAGCTGTTCCGGCCGGGATCCACAATGTGGAGCAATATGCATTTCCTGGCCCTGTTCCCGGACGCGGACGCGGAGCGGCTCGCCGACGCGGTGAACCAGGCATTGAAAAACCATCCAGGCCTGAGCGTGGCCTTCTTCTTCGATGAGAACAGCGAACTGAAACAGGAATACCGCCCCGGCCTGCTGCCGGAGATCAAGGTTAAGGACATCCGCCCGGAGACCGAGGACGCGCTGGCGGATATTCTGGTGCTGCCGTTCCAGCGGATTCTGAACGCCTGCCTGTGCAAGGTAAACGTTTTCCGAGGACGGAAGGGATGCTACCTCTTCATGGACGTGCACCACATACTGATGGACGGCGGAAGCCTTGGCGTGATACTGGGAGATATCATGAACGCTTACTTTGGCCGGGAAATGAAGAAGGATTATTACTTTGCCATGCTGGATCGGGCAGAAGAAGAGGCGGCAAAGGGAAAGACGGAGAAAGACAGGAAGTATTTCAGGGAAACCTACTCTGAAGACGACTGGTGCAACATTCCCGAACCGGATCGCGAAAGCTCGAGCATGAACATCAACCAGGCCGGAAGAATCCACAGGCTCGGCTTCAATCAGCAGCAGGTACGGGAAGCGGAGGAATACTGGGGTGTATCACACTCGGTGATGGCAATCAGCGCCGGGCTGATTGCCTTGTCCCGGTTCACAAGCAAAAAACACGTGATGATCAACTGGATCTACAACAACCGGCTCTCCCCGCAAACGGACAACGTCGTCGGCATGCTGATCCGCAATCTGCCTGCGGCCGCCCGGATGGAGAACATCTCCTCCACGAGAGAACTGCTGAATTCCGTGAAGGAACAGGTAGCGGAAGGCATCGCCCACAGCGGGTACGACTTTATGACGGAAACACGGCAGGCGTATGTGAACGATTGCATGGAGGTCAACCTGCAGCTGGGGATCAACGCGGACGAGCTGGACGAACTTCCGCATGAAATGATCGAACTGAATGACGAGTTCTCCGCGGCCGGCGCGCGGCTGGAGCTGGAACTGCTGGAAAACGAATACGGCGACGGCATGTTTGACTCCGAAATGGAATACGCCGAAGGACTGTTCGATGCGAAACGGATGGAGGCATTCCACGACCTGTATATCAGAATCCTGGAAGGAATGGTATTGGGATTCAGGGATCAGGAACTGTGAAAAAGTACTTTTATCACAGAAAAAACTGTGATAGAATAATTTAAGTTGGAGAACTTGAATAGGGAGGCTGATGCAATGAAGAAACTGATCATTCTTCTGACCATCGCGGCATTGGTTTGCCTGACCTTTACCGCAATGGCCGCAGGGGACGGGATCGCATTTGACACGAGCGTGAACGCGATCAACGAAGGCGAAACCCTGCAGACCACGCTGACCCGCGAGGGCGCGGCAGCGGAAGGGGAAGTAACCTACACGTCTTCGAATCCGAAAATGGCAACAGTGGATGAGAACGGTCTGGTGACAGCGGTGCTGAAAGGCCGCGTTATCATCACGGCTGTCGTTAAAGCTGACAAGAAGAGCTACAAGGCTCAGCTGCAGCTGAACATTATCCGTCCGGTGACCGCGGTGACGGTCAATACGGCGAAGCTGCCTGTCTACGATGCCGCAGACGAAAAGGTGTCGCCTTTCCTGACCGCTCGGGAGAACGCGGACGAGAACACAATGCCCGTCCTGCTCCTGCCGGTCAAGAAGCGGCTGACGCTTCCAGCAGCGGCAGAGCCGAAGGACGCCAGCAACGCGGCACTGACCTTTGCCTCCGGCGACGAAAGCATATTCACGGCAGTGAAGAACAATATTACGGGCGTCGCTCCGGGCGAAGCGATCCTGACGGTCGCGAGCGTATCAAATCCGGAGATCATGACCCGTTACCGGGTACTGGTTGTCCAGCCGGTGACCAAGCTTACGATCGAATCTTCCGCACCGACGGTCACCGTCGGGCAACAGGTTTCCGTCTCGTCACAAGCCGCACCTGACAACGCGACGATGAAGAACGTGATCTGGTCCTCCGGCGACGAGCGGATCATCACGGTCGACGCAAACGGGACCGTGACAGGCGTCAAGCGCGGCAACGGCCGCGTTATCGCAACGGCAGCGGACGGAAGCAATATCCGCGCAAACTACAGCATCAAAGTCGTTCAGAATCCGGAGAGCATCACGCTGCCGGGCAGCGAGATGACAGTCGACGTCGGGCGAAAAGCCCCCTGCAAGGCTACGGTGGAACCGAAGGACACCGACGACAAGAAAGTGATCTGGACTTCATCGGACGAGAGCATCGCAACAGTCAACAAGAGTGGGCAGATTACCGGTGTTTCAATCGGCGACTGCACAATCACCTGCACGAGCGAAGCGCTTGACAGCGTAAGCGCCTCCATAACCGTACATGTGCAGCAGCCGGTCAGAAAGCTGACGTTCAACGGAAAGGTCGCCTATGCTTATGTTGGAGAAGGAACGCAGCTGGGATGGACCATTGAGCCGGACAACGCGACAAACAAGACGCTGGATTTCAAGAGCTCAAAGGAAATGATCGCGACGGTCGACGCCAACGGCATCGTGACCGGCGTCAAGGGCGGAAAGACAGCCATCACCGCGATGACGACCGACGGATCCAAACGCAAGGCGCAGATCACGGTTCAGGTCGGCGAGCATGTGACGGGCGTTCAGATGGTCCGCAATCATGCCTATATCGATCCCGGCGAGACTGCGACGGCCGGCGCGAATATCGAACCCAAGGACGCACTGAACAAAAACATGACCTGGGTGAGTTCCGATCCGAACATCGTTACGGCCAGCGGTAACACCAACCATAAGATGAAACTGCACGGCGTGAACTATGGCGACGCTGTGATCACCGGAACGACCGAAGACGGAGGATTCCAGACGACCTTGCCTGTAACGGTCGGCGACTTCGATCATGGCGTTTCCTTCCTGTCATATGATTATGACAGCGACGGAAACACCTGGCTATCGGTGCGGAACAACCTGAACTTCAACATCACGCAGATTACGGCTGAACTGGAACTGTGGGATTGCACAGAAGAACTGGAGCCTGCGGTAATCAACACAAAGAACGGATCCAACAAGGTAAATGTCGTCTGGTCCGGCACACTGCCTCCGGGCGGAACCACGGGACAGCGGAACTGGAGAATGGTCAATTTCAGGACTCCGGAATGCGGCATGAGCATGACGCGCGGATCCATTACGATCGTCAGTTTCCAGATTGACGGCGACTGGATCAAGACGATCACAAAGAGCCACCGGCCCAACGATTACTGGAATTGAGCCGGGCTAACGAACAAAAACCACTGCATCGATAAGACGAGGAGGTCAAACAATATGCTGAAACGGATTCTTTCACTGACGCTGGCCGCGGTTCTTGCGCTGGCTGTTTTTGCTACCGCCGCCTTCGCAGAAGCGATCGACGAAGGGGTTATCTATTTCGTATACACCGAGAACGGAAAAGACCTGAACGTCCGGAATGCCCCCAACGGTGAGATCATCGGATCGCTCCACTACGGCGAAGAAGTGAAGGTTACGGCCATCATCAACGACTACTGGGCGCTGATCGAATTCCATGACAACGTGCCGGGATACGTCAGCTCACGGTTCCTGGTTCCCGTACATCCCGATGAGATCAAAAAGGCCATCGAAGAAGAACAGGAGCAAATCACCGGCGATCCGCTGATGGATATCGACGCTGAGTTTGCCAGCGCGGTTGACGTGGAAAACTACAAAATAACCTGCCGTCCCGCCCGGGTGACGAGCGTGGTCAGCATGCGGTGGATCCCCAGCGAAACCGGACGGGTCATCACCCGGTACAAGGCGACGGAAGAGCTGATCGTGCTGAAGGAAATGGATCACTATCTGCAGGTACAGGATCCGGATACCGGTGACGTCGGATACATTCACAAGAAGTTTGCCGCCAAGTAATGAAGCGGAATGAAATGACAGAAGGAGGAAATATCCATCATGAAAAAGATCATTGCCATCCTGCTGAGCCTGGCGTTGCTGCTGGGCTGTGCTGCCGGCCTGGCCGAAGGTGCGGAGAAGCAGTCTTTCGGTACCATCCGCGTCAACGGAGAGTTTACGCTCAAAGGCTCTCTGCCGGAAGGATATAAAGTTGTTCCCTTTGAAATGAGCGACGACGCGATCCTCAGTTACATCGTTTCAGAAGATCCGTCCAAACCCGAGATGATCTTGTCCATCGCCTACGACGAGACCTATTCCGACGTGGAACGACTGAACGACATGGACGATGAAGCGCTAGCGATATTGGAGAAGACCTTTACCGACACGGATCCTTATGCCTACATCACGTATGACGAGACGGCTTACGGCACCCGCCTGCTGATCTGCCGGACGCAGAGCGATGTCTACGACGATCTCGACATCTTCACCATCTACAAGGGATATTTTGTGGAATTCATGGTAACGCCCGGAAAGGCATCCGCTGACCAGAAGATCACAGACGCCGATGTGACCGCGTGCATTGATTTCCTTAGCGAACTGGACTTTATGGAAGGCGCGGAAGTTACCGAAGTCAACATTGAAGGAAAGACCTTCACGGCGAATATCACCTCGTACGACGCTGAAGCGAAGACCATTGACGCGGACCTGCTGCAGCCAGTGATCATGACCGAATGGCAGGCTGTCGGCATCAACGAGGGCGACACGATCAAGATCGGAAATGAAGAGGTCGAGATCGCGACCCTGAAATACGAAGGGGACGACGCGGTCATCAATGACCAGTACTATCTGCGTAAGAACGATGACGGACTGTACAATCCCTACGATTTCGACTATCCGATCATGGAGGTTGCCAAGACGCTGACAATCGACGTGCCGGACACGCTGGTTTACAAAGAGGAAATCGATCCCGAGTCCGGCGTAATGCTTGACGAAGCGAAGACCCTGACGGCCGCAGACCTTTTCTCCGCACTGGAAGCAACCAAGGAGAACGGAAGCGGTTTTGACAGGCAGAACGTCAGCATCACTTTCGACGAGGACGGCGCAGCCACCGAGATCGAACGGTTCTACGCTCCCTGGCAATAAACAGTCAAGACAAGAAAAAGCCCTTGGGTCAAATGACCCAAGGGCTTTTTCTTGTCTGGGTGAGAAGATTCGAACTTCCGGCCTCTTGAACCCCATTCAAGCACGCTACCAAACTGCGCCACACCCAGATACCGAACGCATCGCTGCGAACATTGCTATTATAGTACTCTGTTATATACATGTCAAGACGCAATTTTCCTTGATTTTTGACAAATGTTCGATATAATATATACAAATATCCCCAATAACCTGATTGAAAGAGTTGAGAAAGATGAAAACAAGACGGCTGACGAAAAAAGAAATGTGGATTTTTGCGATTGGACAGTTAGGGTGGTCCATCCTGGGTGGAATTATCAACACCTGGCTGGTCACATTTTACCTGCCTACCCAGAGCTCCGTTGAAAAGGGAGCAAAGTTCTACGTTCCGACCGGACTGATCATTTTCGGCGCGCTGACGGTGCTCGGGTTAATTACATTTATCTGCCGCATCTTCGATGCCGTTACGGATCCATGGATTGCTTCTCTGTCCGACAGGAGCAAGAATCCGAAGGGCCGCAGGATTCCCTTCATGCAGAAAGCCGCGGTTCCGTTTGCCGTTATCACGGTACTGGTCTTTTTCGCGCCGGTTGAAGAGATCTGCACAATCAACATTATCTGGGTGCTGGTTTTCCTGATCCTGTTTTACCTGTTTATGACGATGTACTGCACTCCGTATAACGCCCTGATATCCGAGTTCGGCAAGACGCAGGAAGACCGGATGTATATCTCCACGGCGATTTCACTGACGTTCTTCTTCGGGACGCTGATCGCCTACCTGCCGTTTGTATTCGCATCATTCCTGCAATCGGTAGTCAGCTACGCATGGAGCTACCGGATCCTGTTTATTGTGCTGGCAGCGATTGCCCTGGTCTGCATGCTGGTTCCGTGCATGAAGTTGAAGGAGAAGGAATTTGTTGACGCCCGCCCGAGTGAGAGCAACGCCATGAAGAGCCTGACAAAGACTTTTAAAAACCGGAATTTCCGCCGGTTTGCCGCATCGGACATCGCATACTGGATCGGACTGACGCTTTTCCAGACCGGCCTTCCGTTCTTTGTCAAGGTTTCCATGCAACTGGATGAATTCTACACGACAGTATTCCTGGGAGGCATGACTGTTCTTTCCGCCTGCTTCTATCCATTTGTATCCAAGCTGGTCACCAAACACGGGAAGAAGAAGCTGGTGATTATCGGCTTCCTCGGCCTGGCGCTTGCCTATGTGATCACAGCGCTGATCGGTATCATTCCCGGACTGACAGGAATCATTCCGGGCGCCCTGATCGTCGTGGTTGCTGCGTTCCCGATGGCGCTGCTTGGCATCATTCCTCAGGCTATCGTTGCCGACGTAGCTGAACAGGATTCCATCGTGACCGGAGAAAAACGGGAAGGAATGTTCTTCGCAGCCAGAACTTTCGCGATGAAATTCGGGCAGTCCATCGCGATGCTGGTTTTCACTTCTCTGGCGGTGCTCGGCACCACCCAGGACCTGAGCAGCAACGATCTGACCGCTTCGCCGGTCGGCTTGCGGATTGTAGCGATCGTGGCGGTGCTCTTCTGTGTGCTGGGGGCGATCATACTCATAAGCTATGACGAGAAAAAAGTTATGAGTGATATCACCGGCGGGAAAAAATGAGGCATATAACAAAAACAATGAGCTGTGGAGAAATCCACAGCTTATTGTTTTCAGGGCAGCTTTTTCTTCAGTTCCCCAATCTCCTGCTCAAGGGATTTGATATCATCCCGGAAGGATTCAGCACGATCCTGCGCCTCAGCCAGGGAAAGCCTGGCTTCCTTCAGACTGTCCTTCAGTTCATCCCGTTCCTTCTGCAGTTCCTGTTTTTCGGCATCCGTTTTCTTCCATGCGCTGATGCTGGTGCTGACCCGGGCCCGAAGATCCGTGAGCTCGGAACCGAGGGAATGGTAACGGAGGAAAAGAACACACATCAGGGACAGGGCCGCGACCAGCGTCAGGCAGAGCAGGAGGTTCATGATCTTCTTACTCATCGGCGGCATCCTCCTCGACCCCGGAACCGGAGAGCTGCTTCTCGAGCGTCTTTTTTTCCTTCTTCAGCTTTTTCTTCTGCTCCCGGAGCGTCTCCAATTCCTGCTGTGCCGCTTCAGTCTCCGGAAGAACCAGATCAAGTTCGGCTCGGATCACGGGGATCTCGGCAGAGACTTTATCGTACTCATACTGCTGTTTGCGTTCCCGGCCAAGGTTGGTCTCCAGGGACAGCTGCGTATCCCGGAGGAGAAAATCACGCCGGGAAACGGAGGGAACATACCAGACGAGGAAGAGGACAAAGACCAGCATTATGACAGTAAAGAAAGCGGGGAAGAAAGCGGGGAAGAAAGCGGAACGGCGGGAACGAGGCAGATTCACGCTTGGATGACTCATGCTTTTAAACTCCCTCCTCCCGGAAGAACGCGAGAACCTGATTCCACCAGGGGAAGAAGACCGCATTGACAGAACGGTAGATCTCGTGGCGCGCATCTTTTACGAAAACACGTTTTCCGACGGGAACCCGGCTGATAAAAGCCTCCTGTGGGGCAGGAAGGACACTGAAATCGTGCTCCGCTGTGAAGAGAAGGACCGGACAGGCAATTTTCTCAGGTTCCCCGGGAGCGAGGATCTTATTCGTCACCGCGAGAGACTCCTTCGTCCAGCGATACGTCGGGATGCTGTTCCGGAAGGCCTCGGTAGCGGTTTTGACCGCTTCGTACCAGGAAAAGCGCTTCGGATCGGTGGCGCAGGAGGTAGCAAAATCCCCCGGTCCGGACCAGGGCTTCATGATAAACGGATACTTTTTATCTTTACCAAAGACGCAGGCAATGTCACACATCGCTTTGGTCACGGCGAACGGGACGCCTTTGGTACAAGGGGCGATCATCGGCGCAGAAAGGGCCGCGGCGGCGAAGACGTCCGGATATTTTTCCAGGAAGAGAGAAGTCACGGCGCCGCCCATCGAATGGGCGAAGACCAGGGCCGGCTTCGGCATGGAAGGAAGAAAGTGATCACAGACCGCCCACAGGTCAGACACGTATTCCTCAAAGCGATCCACATGGGTCACGGAAGGATCGGCGATGCCGTTCGCACGCCAGGAGCGCCCGTGACCGCGCTGGTCGTAGGCAACGACGGAAAAATGCTGACGCAGGAGGGAAAAGATCAGTTCGGAATACTTGAAGGCATTTTCCGTAAAGCCGTGAACGATGACCACGGTCGCTATCGGATCCTCCGCGGCATAGGAAGCGCACCAGAGCAGCCGGCCGCCTTCACCGGGTATCTTTTCGACGTTTTCCCGTGCTTTCAGCCAGGGAAGGACCTGATGATCCATGAATTCAGAATAGTCCTCTGAGGAGACCAGATAATCCTCGTTAAAACCGGTTTCCATAGATATTCACCTCACTATGCATGGTTAAGGGGTAATGGATCAGGGGGCAGGGGTTAAAGAGATCAGACGGACTTGGTTTTGAAGTGTTTGTGAACACGGTAAGGGTTATACATGGTCTGGGGTGTGTTGACAGAAGCAGAAAGGGAACGATTCCTTGTCACATTCAGGACCAGCCCGATACCGCCCATATTGGTCATCATGTTGGATCCGCCATAGGACAGGAAGGGCAGCGGAATGCCGGTGATCGGCATCAGACCAAGCGTCATCGCGATGTTCTCCAGGACATGGAAAAGAAGCATTCCCATGACGCCGATGATGACCATCCGGCCAAACTTGTCCCGGGTGAACCAGGCGAGATAGAGCATCCGGAGTAGGATCAGGATATAACCGATGAGCACGGCGACACAGCCGACAAACCCCCAGGTCTCGCCGATGGTAGAATAGATAAAGTCGGTCCAGTCAGCAGGAACATAGTTCAGCTGGGAGATGGCCCCGGATTGGAACATTCCGTTTCCGTACATACCCCCGGATCCGATCGTCATCTTGGACATCGTTTGCTGATAAGCGTCCGAGGAGGAATACAGCTCGGGGTTCAGCCAGCCGGCGATTCGGGCAAGGCGGTAGTCCGTTGAACCGGTCGCGACCATGAAGCCGTAGAGGGCCAGAACTCCAAGGATGGCCACGGTGGCAAGGATGCCGAGGGTTTTCAGGGAAACGTTGCCGAAATACATCATGACGGCAAACATGAAGATGATCACCAGCAGGGAGCCGGTTTCACCCTGGAGCAGGATAACAGCGCCGGGGACCATAACCAGGAGGAAAATCCTGGTAAAAGAGCGCAGATCGCCCATGGGCGCTTCCTGTTTCGCGAGGTTTTTGGCGATGACCAGGATCAGGGCCAGTTTCGCAAACTCCGACGGCTGGATGGTATAGCCCCAGAGGGTGTCCAGCCAGGCTTTCACGCCGGTGGCGCGGTTGAAGACCGTGGTAACGGTGAGGAGGATAAAGGCGGCCCAGTAGAAGAGCTCCGCACGCCGGCGAAGCAGATCATACGGAAAGGCCATGATAACGCCGATGACCAGGGGGGCGACCAGCAGGAAGAGGCACTGACGGGTCGCATATGAAGATTCGAAGATGCGGTTCAGGAAGGAAGCGTTGGCTGAAGACTGGGGGGAATAGGTCGCAACGCAGACAGCCACGATCCCGAAAAGGGACATAGCGAAGACCAGGAAGATCAGGACGCCATCCACATGAGCCCGCGAGCGGCGGTTCTCAGTGATCGTCAAGCGGGATCACCTCCTTTGGCCTTCTTGACAGGAACCGCTGCAGCCTGGTGGTTTTCGCTTTCTGTCCATAAGAGGGGAAAGGAACGGTTCTGCCTTCCAGACGGGCAGCGATGCGCATGAAGGCGCTGCGGGCTTCACACTGGTATGAGAGGAGCATGGAATGACGCAGCATGGCACGGCAGAAGACCTGATCCTCAGGAATCTCTCCGAGCAGCGGCAGGTCGACGACTTCTGATACCGTGCGGGCGGACATCATCTCACTGGAATGGACCAGGTCCGCGTCCAGGCGGTTTACGATCAGCCGGGGACGGGGAAGAAATTTGGATTCGATCACCTGGAGGGCACGCTCCGCGCTTCGAAGGGAGATGTCATCCGGGGTAGTAACCAGGATCGTATCATCCACGCCAGCATTCAGAACGTTGCGCAGGCCGCGCTCGATCCCGGCCGGGCAGTCGATCAGGATATAATCATAAAAGATCCGAAGAAGGGAGAGGATCTTCCGCAGCTGCTTCGGATCAAGCGCCTTGGCACGTCTGAATTGGGCGGCGGGAAGCAGGTAAAGGCCCGGATACGCTTCAGAGGCCAGGAGAGCGTTATTCAGTTCACAATCCCCGGAGGTGAGGTCGATGATGTCATAGACAACGTTGTTTTCAAGGGAAAGAAGCGCGTCAAGCGAACGAAGGCCGATGTCTGCATCAATCAGGACGACTTTCCGGCCGAGCCGGGAAAGGGCGGCACCGAGGTTGGCGGTGATAGCGGACTTTCCGACGCCGCCTTTGCCGGACGCTATCGCAATACAATGATTCATTGTGACCTCCTATGGGGCGAGAGAATTACCGATGGGCAGGATGAGTTCAACTTCGCGGAGCGTTTTCTGCTCCATATACCAGCCGATAAAGTCACGAGGTGCTTTCGAGGCTTCCGAGCCTGAATAACCGTTGGGAATAAAGCAGGCGACCGCGATTTCCGGATTCTCATAGGGAGCGAAACAGACGAACCAGGCGTTGTTCTCCAGATCGATGGAGGTAACCTGGGCGGTTCCAGTCTTCGCGGCGATCTGTTCGCGGTAGGGCCAGTTGCGGAAATACTTTTTCGCGGTACCGGATTCGTCAACCACGCCTTTCATCCCTTCCCGGATGTAAGGGAGGTAATCATCCGAAAAATCCAGGCGGTGGATCAGCGTCGGTTCACGCTGGGAGAGGATCTCGCCTTCCGGCGAAGTGATTGAATCGATCAGGGATACGTTGTAGAGATAGCCGTTGTTGGCAACGGTACAAACGTAACGGGCAACGGCAATCGGGGTCAGCACCGTAACGGACTGGCCGATCCCGGTCAGGATGGTCTGGCCGCCGCCCCACTTGATATCATTCATATAGTTATAGGTATCGCCGATGACGGACTGGAGGTAAACCATTTCCTTGGTCATGTTCAGCTCTTCCATCAGGATGGTGCGCATATGCTCCAGCCATTCGCTTTCGTTATAGTTTACCGCCATGTCCATCAGCCGCTTGGCGCAGACGGAAAGGCGCTCATCGTCATATTCGATATTGCGGGAGGCACCGCAGTTCTTCAGGTGCGTCTTGATGGAGTTGAAAACAATGATGGGAAGGGAGGTGTCCTGGTTGGCCTCGTTCACGGGCCGGGAAGGATCATACAGCGTATTCTGGGAGCCGACCACGGAGCGCACTTCGCCGGGCAGGTCGATACCGGTCTTGGAGGTCAGACCGAAGAGGGAGGAATAGCGATACAGGCGTTCCTCACCGAGACGGGAGGAAAGCTCATAGAAGAAGTAATTGCAGGAGTTGGTCAGGCCTTCGACGATCGTCTGATTCGAATGCTGCCAACGGTAATTTTTATTGATCCAGCACTTGGGAGCGGTCGAAAGGTCCTGGTTGTACTTTGTGTAATAACCCATATCGGAAATACGCTCGGTCAGCTTCAGTTCACCGGTGGACAGGGCGCCCATGCCGGTAACCATCTTGAAGATAGAACCGGGGGTTCCGCGGGCATGGATTCCGTAATTCAGGAGCAGATTCCGGGCATCACCGAGGATCGCCATGGCGCTCTTGCCGCCGGCGACCAGCATGTTCAGGTCATAGGTCGGATAATTGGCCAGGGCGAGCACGCGGCACTGCATGTCCAGAACGATGAGGCAGCCATGTTCGGCGAGTGCCAGGGGATATTTCACCCAGTCCCGGTTATGGATATCGTTCTTGTTGGCTTCAAGCCAGGATTCGGAAGCCAGGTTCTTTTCCTGCAGGTCGCGGGTGGAGTTGACGTTGGCGGCAATGCAGCGCTCCGCCTGCTGCTGGTAGGAGGCGTTGAGCGTCAGCTTGACGTTGTTGCCGTCCTGCGGAGCGGTATAGGAGAGCTCGCGGACGACGCGGGACATCTGGTCGCGTTCCACGACGCGGGAGCCCTTCCGGAGGGATGAATTCTGGGTCAGCCAATCCTCCATCGAGGACTCGATGCCGTCACGGCCGATCGTATCATTGTAGGAATAACCTTTGGCCTGCAGGGTCAGCCACATGGCGCGGGTGGGAATGGCACCTGTATAACCGATAATCTGGGAGGCCAGGTTGGACCGCGGATAGACGCGCTTGGTCCCGATCTCGATCGACATGCCGGGCAGCATCATGGAACGGGTCTCGATCTCGATGACGGTTTCGTAACGAACGTCCTTGGCGATCACGATCGGCTGGGAGTTGAAGATATTCATCTGCATCTCAGAGTAGATCGCCATGATCTTCAGCATATTCTCTTCAGAGACGTCGTCCGTGATCTGGTAGCGCTCCTTCAGCCGCTCGATGCACTGGTCCGCAGTTCCGTAGCGGCTCAGGTTGGTCAGGTAATTGTTGGAACGCCATTGACGCTCACGGGTTTCCAGGACGGTATCGGAAACGCCTGAACCGAAATTAAAGCGCCATTCATTGGTTTCCGGATCCCGGTCGATGACGAAGCTGACCGCGATCTCGCCGCCGTTTTTCTCAATGATGTCGATGGTCTCGAGAATGGAAGCGGTGTACTGCTTATACAGCGCTTTGGTATTATCCGTGGCGTCCTTCTGGAAGGTCACGTTGTAAATCAGTTCATCCTCGGCCATGATCACGGAATCCGAGGTAGAAATATTGCCGCGTTTGCCCCGCAGGGCGATTGTTTTGGTCCTGGTCTCATCGACCTTTTCCAGAAAGACATCGGACTGCTTGAGCTGGAGGTTGACCAGACCGGAAGTCAGCCAGACAAAAATACCGAACAGAACGATCAGGAAAGCAATGTAACGCCAGAATTCAGGCGTTTTTTTCTTCTTTTCCATTCGGCTCATCTCCTTTCTGAAGGTTTCAGATTTCAGGGTTCAGGGGTTGGGGAGAAAAGACCTCAGCTCTTTGTGAATACAACGGGTGCACTGCGGAGAACGAGGGTCTCCAGCTTCGGCCCGAAGATCAGCCGGCGGATCGGGAAGAGCAGAACCAGGCAAAGCAGGGAGGTCAGAACCACATTCCCAAAGGCTTTGATGAAATGGCTGAGAGTCAGCGCGGATCCGCCAAGGTAGATATATGTCACGTTAACAATCTCAAACACAAGGATGTTCAGCGCCGTACACAGGACCGTCCGAAGCCAGGCGGGGAGTTCCTTTGACTTCTTGTTGACAGCCCGCTCATACTCGATGGTTTTCAGCGGTTTGTCGGCAAAGGCGAAGGAACAGAAGAGGGTAGTGATGGGATACAGGAGCAGATGGAGGTACGGCACAGAAGGAAGCATGATCTCCATCAGAAGGCCAAAGCAAAGTCCGACCCAGAAAGCCCGGAGCTTCCCGTAGGCGACCGTTACGATCCCGATAATCGCATAAAGCAGGTTCGGCGTTACACCGAAAATCCTGACATGGGGAATCAGGCAGACTTCCAGGAGGTAGCCGAAGATCACCAGAAGGGCAAGGATGAGATACCGCCGGACGGAGCCGGTCTGATGGATCCGGGAAGATATTTTCTGCATCGCCTAATCCTCCTCGAACGTCATACCATTCGGGTCCGGGGTGAAATAGGGCGTTGCAGTCGGGGCCGCGGTCGGGGTCGGCGTCGGTGTCGGCTCCCCGTGCAGGACAACTGCGTGATATTCCAGCGGCGTTTCATCCGGGGTCGGTGAAGGCGTGGGCCGCGGGGTCGGCGTCGGCGTCGGGGTTTCCGTCGGCTCGGGAGAAGGTGTCTCCGACGCATCCGGATCAGGCGCTGCCGTATTCTGCGATTCAAACAGGGATGAAGCGATCTCCGGAACGATCGGGGAAGGACGGGCGCTTTCCAGCGGAACAAACTCCACTTCGGTCCGGCCGTTCTCCCGGCCGGCGACCGCTTCCGCCAGGGGCTTGTAACGGAGGACGATTACGTATTCAAGATGCTGGAAGTCCACCTGTGGTTCGAGAACGATATACTGCTTGTTGGCATCCATGCCGCGGGTACTCTCACGGACAACGCCGATCGGGATCCCCTTCGGGAAAGACATGCCGACGCCAGAAGTGACAACCAGATCACCCGGACGGGGGAGGTTGTCATCCGGAAGGTAATACATACGGCACAGCGGAGTGCCGTCGATCCCCAGCGTTCCACGGACGGTACCCTGGTCGCGTGAGGACTGGATCAGCGCGGCGATGGAAGCATCCGAATCAATAACGGTGCGGACGGTGGACTTATGCGCCTGAGTATTCTCAGTATAGCCGACCAGAGCGCCGGAAATCGTCACGGCCATATAGTCTTCCACGCCGTCTTCCGTACCCTTGTTGATCGTCAGGGTTGAGAAATAGTTGAAATCGGATTTGCCGATAACGGTACAGATGATCGGTTTCATGTTTGCGTTGGCGGTAATCTCATCGGAAAGGTCTTCATACTGGGAAAGCGTGTTCTGCAGTTCATCGGCAAGCATAGCTTTATAGACCAGCTGCTCATTCTCGGCACGCAGGGCATTGTACTCGCTTTCCAGGTTGGCGCGCAGCTTCATGGAACGGAAATATCCGGTAAAGGTTTCAGTAAGGCCGGAAAAAAAGTCCTGGACGGGCGTTACGACATTGCCGATCACATTCTCGGGCAGGCCGAGGAAGGGAGCAGTGGGAATGATTCGGTGGAAGATGTATGCCGCGACAGTGATGAGCAGGGAGACCGTAACCAGCCCGAGAAGGATGCCCCGGAGTACGGGATGGCGTTTGCGGGGGCGCCTGACCGATTCGTCATAGACCGGCTGCAGGTTGTCGTCAAGCATGATTCCGGAGGAATAGACCTTTTTCCCAGACGGAGCGGACTCGGACGATTCAGAAGAGGATTCCTCACTGTCCCCGGCTGCTGCGTCCGGCTTTACAGGGTTGGAAGGCGCACTGCGGCGGCGAAGTTTGCGGATGGCTTCTTCCGGCGTATCGGAGTAGACTTCGGAAGAAGCGGTGTCCGCCGTGTTATCCGGATCGTTATAGATAAAATCATCGGTCACGACGGGCCGGTCGTTATCGACTTTACGCTGAAGACGTCTTCTGGCCACTGCAAATGCACCTCCTTTCCGGTCGGGGTTCAGGGTTCAAGGTAGTAGGGATTACTACTTGAGGGTCGGACGGGAACGTTTATCCTGCGGGGTCACGAGCTGGATGTTCTCCGTAAGGTAGCCGATACCGAGGATACAGCAGTCTCCGGGATCACGGGCCAGGAGCACCGGGATGCCGAGGCTTTCCGAGATAAAACGGTCGAGGGCGAAAAGCCTGGCTCCGTCACCGGTCAGATGGATACCGCTCTTCATGATGTCCGCGGCGAGCTCCGGCGGCGTTCTCTCAAGAACCCAGCGGATGGCCTTGACAATGGCCGCGCATGGGCTTTTCACGGCTTCATGGGCCTGGGCGGCAGAAAAGGAGACAGTGCCTGCAGACGTATTCAGCTGATTCACACCCCGGACAAGGATCGTGCGGTCCTCATCCAGCGGCATGGCGGAAGCAAGGTCTTTCTTGATATTCTCCGCCGTCTGGCTGCCGACCAGAATGCTGCATTCGCGCCGGAGATAATCGGCGATGGCGTCGTTGAATTTATTGCCTCCCACCTGGACGCTCTGGGAAACGACCAGGCCGCCGAGGGAGATGACCGCGACATCGGTGGTCCCTGCGCCGATGTCGACGACCAGGTTCCCGATCGGGTCATAAACCGGCAGACCCGTACCGATGGCAGCGGCAAACGGCTTCTCGATCAGGAAGACATGCTTCGATCCGGCCATGCGTACGGCTTCGGTCAGCGCTTTGCGGTTTACATCGTCCAGCCCGCAGGGGACGGAGACGATGATCTTCGGCTTCCCGAGATAAGAAACGCCAACCGCTTTCCGGATGAAATATTTAAACATCAGTTCGGCAATGTCAAAATCAGCAATCTGGCCATTGCGGATCGGCGAGACGGCAATCAGGGTATCCGGCGCGCGCCCGTACAGGAAGCGGGCTTCATCCCCGACGGCACGGACAGTATGGCTGTTTTCCCGGTCAAGGACCACGAGCGAAGGTTCGGAGATCACGATGCCCCGCCCTCTGACGTAGACATTGATATTTTCCGTACCCAGGTCGATACCGATATCAGGAGCCAGTAACGGCATAAATCAATCATCCTTTGACATAATTAATGATGCTGCGCGGCCGTGAGGGGATAACCTGCCAGAAGCAGCAGACGGCGGACCAGGTAGAGCGGAAGGCCGATCACAGAAGTGTCACATCCTTCAATCCGCGTGACCCACAGGGCGGCGCGCCCCTGGAGCGCATAGCTGCCGGCTTTGTCCAGAGGATCTCCTGTTTCCACATAGGAGCGGATCTCTTCAACGGGAATTACACAGAAGGTGACGTCCGTCATGTCTGTAGCGGTAATGACTTCCCCTGAAGGCGGGATAACCGTCACCCCGGTAAAGACCTGATGTGTCCGGCCGGAAAGGCGGCTGAGCATGAGGAAGGCTTCCTCGGGGCTAGCCGGCTTTCCAAGGGCTTCCCCTTCCAGGGAAACCAGGGTATCAGCGGCGAGAATGAAGGCATCCCGGAAACGGGTAGCTGTCGCGAGCGCTTTGCGGCGGGAGAGGACTTCCACCGCTTCCCCAGCCGGCAGGGTGCAGGATTCATCGACTTCCGGAGCATAGGTTTCAAAGGGGATCCCGAACCGGGTGAGGAGCTCACAGCGGCGGGGAGACTTTGAGGCGAGGACCAACTGTCCGCATTCCATGGGGCTCATTTCGTCCTCCTTCCGGCAAGTCTTTAACTATACAATTATACCATAATTTATAAGAAAGTAAAATTGACAAACCGGCATGTTGAAAACTATAATAATCTGAATATGTATGCGACGGAGGAATTCGCGTATGAAGAAGGCACTGATTTCGGTGACAGGACTGGACACAACAGGGATCATCGCACGGGTCGCGATGAAACTTTATGAGTTGAATATCAACATTCTCGATATCACGCAGACCATCCTGGGCGGATACTTCACGATGATGATGGTCGTTGACCTGGACGGAGCAGAAAAAAGCTTTGAAGAGATCAACCTGGAGCTGGAACCGGTTCGCGAGGAACTCAAAATGAGCATCCATATGCAGCGGATGGACATCTTTGACGCGATGCACCGGATCTGAAGGAGGCCTGCCCGATGATTGAAAAAAGAGAAATCCTCCAGACGATGCACATGATCCAGCAGGAAAACTTCGATATCCGCACGATCACGCTGGGGATCAACCTGCTGGACTGTTCGGACCGGGACGCAAACCGGTGCGCAGAACGCGTATATGAGAAGATCTGCCGGACCGCCCGCGATCTTGTGAAAACGGGGGAAGAGATCGAGACTGAACTCGGAATCCCGATCGTTAACAAACGGATCAGCGTGACGCCGATCAGCCTGATCTGCCAGGACGATCCCCGTCCGATCGCGCTGGCACTTGACAGGGCAGCTGCGGAAGTAGGAGTCAATTTCCTCGGCGGGTATTCGGCGCTGATGCACAAGGGCGCCACCCTGGCGGATGAACGCCTGCTGGCTTCGATTCCGGAAGTGCTGAGCGAGACGAAGTTCCTTTGCTCAAGCGTAAACGTGGCTTCCACACGGGCCGGGATCAACATGAACGCCGTGAAGGAAATGGGCGAGATCATCAAACGCACGGCGGAACTGACAGCAGACCAGGACGGCCTGGGCTGCGCCAAACTTGTTGTTTTTGCGAACGCGGTGGAGGACAATCCGTTTATGGCCGGCGCGTTCTGCGGCGTCGGGGAGCCGGAATGCGCGATCAACGTCGGCGTTTCCGGACCGGGCGTCGTGAAAGTGGCACTGGAGCATGTAAAAGGCATGCCGTTCGACGTTGTGGCAGAAACAATCAAGCGCACCGCCTTCAAGATCACCCGCGTCGGGCAACTGGTGGCCAAGGAAGCAAGCAAACGCATGAACATCCCGTTCGGGATCGTCGACCTGAGCCTTGCGCCAACGCCTGCCCGGGGCGATTCCGTAGCCCATATCCTGACCGAGATGGGACTGTTGAACGCCGGAGCGCCGGGCACAACAGCCGCGCTCGCACTGCTCAACGACGCGGTAAAAAAAGGCGGGATCATGGCCAGCAACCATGTCGGCGGTCTCAGCGGCGCATTTATTCCGGTAAGCGAAGATATCGGGATGATCGAAGCGGTCAGCGCAGGCGCACTCACGCTGGAAAAACTGGAAGCGATGACCTGTGTGTGCTCTGTCGGCCTCGATATGATCGCGATCCCGGGCGATACCTCCGCGGCAACGATCAGCGGCATCATCGCGGATGAAGCGGCGATCGGAATGATCAACAACAAGACAACCGCTGTCCGGCTGATCCCGGCGGTCGGGAAAAAGGCCGGCGACCTGGTCGAATTCGGAGGACTGCTCGGCAGGGCTCCGGTCATGTCCGTCAACACGCAGGACAACAGCGAGTTCATCGCACGGGGCGGAAGGATTCCGGCGCCTGTGCATTCAATGAGAAATTAGAAAACCCCTTTGGTGAGGAAGCTGATATGGGAAACTTTGTGGATCATGTAAAGATCACGGCGAAAGCGGGAAACGGAGGAAACGGTTCCACTTCCTTCCATCGCGAAAAGTTTGTGATCAACGGCGGACCGGACGGAGGCGACGGCGGCAAAGGCGGGGATATCCTGATCTATGCGGACGTGAACATGCATACGCTGCTCGATTTCCGGTTCAGGAGCAAGTATGCGGCCCAGAACGGCGAAGACGGCAAGGCGAACCGCTGCACCGGAAAGCGGGGCGACGACCTGCTGATCAAGGTTCCGGTCGGCACGGTCATCTTTGATGACGAAACGGACCGGGTCATGGCCGATATGGATACGCCCGGGGAGACACGGCTCCTGCTGAAAGGAGGCAAGGGCGGCTGGGGAAACCAGCACTTTGCCACACCGACGCGGCAGGCACCCAATTTTGCAAAACCCGGCATCAAAACGGATATCCGGACGCTGCGCCTCGAGCTGAAAACGATCGCGGACGTCGGCCTGATCGGATATCCCAATGTCGGAAAGAGCTCGATCCTGAGCGTGGTGACCAGCGCGCGGCCCAAGGTCGGCAATTATCATTTCACGACGCTGACGCCGAACCTCGGCATCGTCAGGCGGTTCGGGAAGGACATTGTGCTGGCCGATATACCCGGACTGATCGAAGGAGCCGCGGAGGGAGCCGGCCTGGGACACGATTTCCTCCGGCATGTCGAGCGGACACGGCTGCTGCTGCATGTGGTGGACATTTCCGGCAGCGAAGGCAGGGATCCCGTAGACGACCTGAAACTGATCAACGCCGAACTGGAGCATTATGGCGATCTTGGCGAACGTCCTCAGATCATCGTATGCAACAAGACGGACCTCACCGGAACGGAAGAAAACCTGGAGCGTGTAAGGACTTTTGCGGCGGAAAAAGGACAACCCGTGTTCCCTGTCAGCGCAGCCACGCACGAGGGCTTTGAGGAGTTGCTGGATGAGACGGCCCGGCAGCTGGAATCCCTTCCACCGATCCTGCATTACCAGGAAGAGGAAGAGCCGGAGGAGGAAGTTGATCTCGACAGCTTTGAAATCATATATGAAGACGGTGTTTACGTCGTTTCCGGAAAAGGCATGGAGCGCCTGATCGACAGCGTCAACTTTACGGACCAGGAAAGCCTTAACTGGTTCCACCGGAGCCTGAGAAGGCTTGGCGTGATCGACCGGCTGAGGGAAGCCGGCGCAGAAGAAGGATCCGCAGTCCGGATCGGCGAGATGGAATTTGATTTTGTGGAATGAGAGGACAGAAAGATGACCGGAAAACAGAGAGCATCGCTGCGCGCGATGGCAAATCCGCTGGATACCATCATTTATATCGGAAAGGAAGGAATCACCGACGGCACGGTCAAGGAGGTTTACGACGCGCTCGAAGCCCGGGAACTTATCAAGGGCTGCGTACAGCAGGGGGCTCCGCTGACCGCGAAGGAAGCGTTGACCGAACTGTGCGAAAAGACTGGAGCCGAACCGATCCAGTTCATCGGACGCCGGTTCGTGATGTACCGGCCCAGCCGTGAGAACCCGCGGATCGTCATCGAATAAAAGGCAAGGAAGGAACCGGCATGAGCACAGCCCATATCAAGGAATATCCGGGCGGACACATCCACATGATCGGAATCGGCGGAAGCAGCATGAGCGGCCTGGCAGAAATGCTGCTGGACCAGGGATACCACGTGACGGGAAGCGACCGGGATGAGACCTACCTGGTCCACTTCGCACGGGAAAAAGGCGCAGAGGTCATGATCGGCCACAAAGCGGAGAACGTGCACGGCGCGGACCTGGTAGTCTACTCTGCGGCAATCGCCGCTGACAACCCGGAACGAAAAGAAGCAGAAAGACTCGGAATCCCCGCAATCGAGCGGGCATGGCTGCTGGGCCAGCTGATGGAAGGATATCCGAAGGCGGTCGGCGTCTGCGGAGCGCACGGAAAGACGACGGTGACCTCCATGCTCAGCCAGATGATGCTGGAGAACGGATTCGATCCGGGGATCCACATCGGCGGGCGGCTCGACGCCATCGGCGGAAGCACCCGGGTCGGGCACGGCGATCTTTTCATTACCGAAGCCTGTGAATACAACCGTAGTTTTCTCCATATGCCGCCTACGATCGCCGTCGTGCTGAACATCGATGCGGACCACCTGGACTGTTACCGGGATATCGATGAGATCGAGGAGACCTTCGGGCAGTATCTGTCCATGCTCCCGGAAAACGGAACGGCCATCGGAAACGAAGATGATCCCAGGATTGCCCGGCTGTTCGAAAAGCTCCGGTGCAAAGTAACGACTTTCGGTTTCGACAGAAAGAACGACTGGTATCCGGAGAATCTGCAGGAGGATGAACGCGGGTATGCGTCCTTCGACCTGATGCACGACGGGAAAAAAGCGGCGGAAGTCCACATGGGCGTTCCGGGCGATTTCAACGTGCTGAACGCGCTGGCAGCGATCGCAACAGCCGCCGAAATCGGCCTGGAACCGGAAAAGGCAGCGGATACCGTTGCGCGTTTTGTCGGCGCACACAGGCGATTCGAACTGACGGATACGGTCAACGGCTTTGAGATCTTCCACGACTACGGACATAACCCGGCGGAGATGAGGAACGCGCTCTCCATTGCAAGGAAGCGCTGCAAGGGCCGCCTCTGGGCCGTAATGCAGCCGCATACCTTCAGCAGGGTCCGGACACTCTTTGACCAGTACCTGACCTGCACGGAAGAAGCGGACCATACGCTGGTGACCGACATCTGTGCAGCGCGGGAAAAGGATCCGGGTGGCCTGAACAGCGGGATGCTGGTCGACGGAATGCGGGAACACGGGATCGACGCAGTATGGACGCCGTCCTTTGACGAAACGGAAGAATATATCATGTCGCATTGCCGGCCGGGAGATCTGGTGCTGACGATGGGATGCGGAGACATTAATCTGCTGAACGACCAGATCCACCGCCATCTCACGGAAAAACAGGAAAAGGACTGACAAGGGTGAATCCGAGGAACAGAAGGGTCGTCGACCCAGGAAAGATCGAACAGAATATGCGGGAGATCTGCAGCGCCCTGCCGGAACATGTCCGGGCGCTTGCCGTCGTCAAGGCGGACGGATACGGACACGGAGCTCTGCAGACGGCCAGAGCGGCGATACATGGCGGTGCTTCCATGCTGGCAGTTGCCTCCGTGGACGAGGGAACCGCCCTGCGGGACGGCGGGATCCGGATCCCGATCCTCGTGCTCGGCGCAGTGACCGGATACGACGTGAAACAAGGCGCTGAAGCCGGCCTGATCCAGACCGTATGTTCCCCCGATATGGTCAGGATGTGCGAGTCTGCGGCCACGGAAACAGGAAAACAGACCGAAGTCCATTTAAAGATCGATACCGGTATGGGACGGATCGGCATCCGTACAGAAAAAGAGAAGGAGCAGGTGATGAAAACGCTGCGGGAATGTCCGCATGTAAAGCTTGGCGGGGCATTTACGCATTTCGCGGACGCGGACGGCGGGGAAGACGGCGAGCGGTATACAGAACAGCAGTTCCGGCGTTTCCTTGAGCTGACGGACGGACTTCCTGAAGACGTTATCCGCCATTGCTGCAATTCAGCAGCCATCCACCGGCATCCGGAAATGCATCTGGATATGGTGCGTGCAGGCATCAGCCTGTACGGATACCCGCCGGTAAAAACGAACATGAAACTGGAACCCTGCATGACCTGGACGGCCACAGTGAGCTACGTCAAGGAGCTGGCGCCGGGATCCTTTGTCAGCTATGGAAGGACCTGGCAGGCGAACCGGACGATCCGGGCCGCGACAGTCACGTGCGGATACGGAGACGGCTATCACCGAAGCGCCTCTGGGAAGGCCTGCGTGCTTATCCACGGAAAACGAGCGGCCGTTATCGGCAGAATCTGCATGGATCAGATGGTTGCCGATGTAACAGATATCCCGGATGTGAAACCCGGGGACGAAGTGATCCTGATCGGCCGGGAAGGGCATGAACAGATCACGGCGGAAGATCTGGCAAAATGGAGCGGTACGATTTCCTACGAGATCCTGCTCAGCGTCGGATCGAGGGTGAAAAAGGAGATTATCCATTCCGCCTACCGAAAAGGAGATGAAGGCTGATGAGCATGAAACCGAAGACGGCAAAGAAACCGGCAGAGATCATCCGGAAGGAATTCCTCCGGGGAAGCGCGACGGATGAAAACACAATGAAGAACAGCCTGATCTTCTTCGGGAGCCTGCTGATCGTTTTCTTTATGTCGTTTGTCGTCAGCGCTACAACATCCGGAAACGACATTATCCGGCTTATCGTCAGCATCGCGATCATCGCCCTGACAATGGTTGTGTTCTTCAACAAGGGCAGTGTTCACGGGGCGGAAGCGGTCGCACGCGGAGAAATCCTGTGGCAGAAACAGGAAAAAGGACAGACTTTCAGCGAATCCGAACGGAAGATCTGTTTTCACCCGCTGAAGGCCTTCCTGATCGGCCTGATCGGGACGATCCCGCTGTTCCTTGTCGCGGTCGTCTTCTCGCTGAACACAAGCATCCAGACGACAACCGCCGGCGCGCTTCCTTCATGGATGCAGGCCTATCTCCGGCGGGACGATGTTTCGGGACCGCTGGTCAGCTATATCCAGTCTGCCGGCATGGGCCTGGTCGATATCCTGCGGATCATCGTGCGGCTTACCGTGATGCCGTTCATCAGCCTGGTCGGAACGTCCGACCATTACGGGGTTTACCTGATAGAGAAACTCAGTCCGCTGATCCTCCTGCTGCCGGCATGCGCTTATGGGACGGGTTACCTGACGGGACCGAGCGTACGCGAAAAGGTGCATACGGCGATCTCCGAAAACGACCGAAGGAGAGAACGCAGGGAGAAAAAGGAACGCAGGATACGGGCCGGGATCGCGGCGAAGCCGAAGGAACCGGAGAAGCTGAACTGATATGCGGATCATAGCGGGAGATGCCCGGGGAAGGAGAATCGAGGCGCCGGAAGGTCGTGATACTCGGCCGACGCTGGACCGGGTGAGGGAAAACCTGTTCAACATGCTGCAGGGAGAGATCGCCGGGAGCCGTGTGCTGGATCTTTTTGCAGGCAGCGGAGCCCTGAGCTTTGAAGCACTGAGCAGAGGCGCGGAAACGGCCTGCCTGGCAGATCATGACCGGAAGGCGATCGCGATTGAAAAGAAAAACGCCGAAACGCTCGGGTATGCTGACAGGGTCCGGATCATTCCGGCTGACTGGCGAAAAGCGCTGAAGGAGATCGAAAACGCAGGACTGCGCTTCGACATTGTGTTCCTTGATCCGCCCTATGCCATGCTCGATCTGAAGGACGTCTTTACCGGACTGAATCCGGTGCTCAGCCGGGACGCGCTGATCATCCTGGAGCATGAAGCGGGAAGAAAACCGGATACGGGAGAAGGATTCGAATGCTTCCGGGAGCGCAGCTGGGGGTTTTGCGGCGTATCTTTTTTCCGCAGGAACCAAAACCTGTGAAGGAGGAAATTAATCATGTCGTCTTCTGTGTTTCCCGGATCCTTTGATCCGGTGACAGTCGGACATATGGATGTCATCAAACGGGCAGCAGCGATCTTTGACACAGTCCGGGTGACGGTGATGATCAATGTGAGCAAGCAAGGGACCATTCCCGTTGAAGACAGGATCCGAATGGTGAAAAAAGCGTGCAGGAAGTTTCCGAACGTTCAGGTAGACCAGTGGGACGGCCTCCTGGCCGATTATATGCGCGAATACAGAGAAAAAGTATTGATCCGAGGGGTGCGCGGCAGCGCTGAATTTGAGCATGAATACACGACGGCCGTAATAAACAGAATGCTGAACGATCAGTTTGAAACGTTCCTGATTCCTTCTGACCCGAAGTTAAGCGCTGTATCCTCCAGCGCTGTCCGGGAGATCCTGGCCTTCGGGGGCGAGATCAAAGGGCTTGTTCCGGATACCTGCCTGAAGGATATCCGGGAGATCCTGTCGAAAAAGAAATAAGATTTTTGAAAAGGGGTTAACGATATGGCAACGGATATCAACAGCGCAGGCGAATGCCTGAAAGCGGTCAACATCCTGTTTGAAGAACTGAAGAATGCGAAAAGAAGCCTGATCAACAGTGAAACCTGCACCGTCAACCGCAACCTGATGCAGGCCCAGCTGGAGTTCCTTCGCGACAATCTTCCGGAGACGGTTGAAAAGGCCGCGGAGATCGTTCAGGAAGAAGAAACGATCCGGACGGAAACGGAACAGAAGCGGAAGGAAATACTCGAGAGTGCCCAGACCCAGGCACAGGGCATGGTCAATGACGCGACGCAGAAATCCCGGCAAATGATGGAACAGGCGCAGTACGAGGCGAACGCCCTGATGGAAAAAGCCAACCAGGAGGCTTCCGCAAGGGTTGAGACAGCATCGATTGAAGTCAAGCGTATGCTTGAAGACGCCGAAAAGAAAGCGGCCAAGCTGGTCGAAGAGGAGAACATTGTCCGCAGGGCACGCGTTGAATGCGAGGAACTCCGGGAGAGCGCGAGGCAGGAAACGGCTGAACTGCACAAGAACACGCTGGATTACATAGATTCCCTGCTGGCGGAGACTGACAGAAAGCTGAGCGAACTGATCAACAGCATCCGCCTGGAGAGAAACGAGATCCGGAATCACCGGTAAAGCTGAACCGACAGAATGCACAAGGAAAAAAGGAATTGTTGTACAAACGGACAATTCCTTTTTTTGCTGATCCCGGGTATAATTCAGGATATCAGGGAAGAATGATTCCCGAATTTTACAGGAGGACGAAGATATGGCAAGTGTATCCCTTCAGCACATCTACAAGGTTTATTCCGGAAACGTGACCGCCGTCAGCGACTTCACGCTCGACATCGAAGACAAGGAATTTATCGTTCTGGTCGGACCTTCCGGCTGCGGTAAATCCACCACCCTGCGCATGGTCGCCGGCCTGGAAGAGATTTCCGACGGCGAACTGTACATCGGCGATAAGCTGGTGAACGACGTGGCCCCCAAGGATCGCGACATCGCCATGGTGTTCCAGAACTACGCCCTGTATCCCCATATGACTGTGTTTGACAACATGGCATTCGGCCTGAAACTGCGCAAGACCCCCAAGGATGAGATCAAGCGCCGCGTGGAAGAGGCTGCCAAGATCCTGGACATCGCTCACCTGCTGAACCGTAAGCCCAAGGCCCTGTCCGGCGGTCAGCGCCAGCGTGTTGCCCTCGGCCGTGCAATCGTCCGTGAGCCGAAGGTCTTCCTGTTCGACGAACCGCTGTCCAACCTGGACGCCAAGCTCCGTGTTGCGATGCGTACCGAAATCACCAAGCTGCATCAGAGACTGCAGACCACCTTCATCTACGTTACCCACGACCAGACGGAAGCCATGACCATGGCCAGCCGGATCGTCGTTATGAAGGACGGCGTTGTGCAGCAGGTGGATACGCCCCAGAACCTGTATGATTACCCGGCCAATGAGTTCGTCGCCGGCTTCATCGGCAGCCCTCAGATGAACTTCTTCAACGTGAAGCTTGACCGTGAAGGCCAGGATGTCGTGGCAACCTTCGGCGACAACAAGATCGTCGTGCCGGAGAAGAAGATCGCGAAGTTTGTGGATGAGAGCTACATCGGCAAGGAAGTGATCATGGGTATCCGTCCGGAAAACATCCATGATGACGAGCAGAAGCTGGCTGAGTATGCGTCTGCCACGATCGATGTTGATGTCGAAGTGACAGAACTGATGGGTTCCGAAACCTATCTGTACCTGAGCACGACCGGCAAGGAAGGGAACATCATCGCCCGCGTTGATCCCCGTACTGCCAGCAAGGCTGGCCAGAAGATCAAGATCGCGCTGGACACCAACCATCTGCACTTCTTCGACAAGGAAACTGAGAAGACCATCCTGAGCAAATAATCCGGGACAATCCAAAAGGCAGGCCTGTAACCAGGCCTGCCTTTTTTCGATACATTCAGTCTTCGGTATCCACGTTTTTTTCCGGAATATAACGGGAGATCCTGACTCCCCGGAACTGCCGGATCTCATCGATGGAGGTCACATTCTGGTAATGCCCGTCGGTAAAGCCCATTCCAATCGAAATCCTGTTGTTGGAACCGCCGGAAACCTGCATGAACCGTACGTCGTCTCCCTCAATTGCATAGACTACCGCACTGTGGTTGTACCGTATGTTTTTGACTTTATACTCGGTTCGGATGATATCCCCGACCCGGAGATCGCCTGCGGCCTCAAAAGTATAGAAGAAATCCCAGTTCCCCTGGGGATTGATCTCCCCGGAAAGCAGGTAACCGATAAACTGTGCAAAAGCGAAGCATTCGGCATAGCCGCCGCGATCCGGAGCCGCTTTGCGGACGTGATCGATCGGCCAGCGGCATCCGTACCAGCCCTTTTTCCAGGGCTGCTTGAAATGCGTTTCTGCCGTGGAGGTCCAGCCGGGACACTCGGGATGTCCGTGAAAGTCCTGGGTTATGTCGGCTTCTGTCGTCCAGTACCAGCCGTCAAACAGCTCGTATTCATCGATAATGGCATCGAGATTTTTTGTTGAAAAATCACCGCGAAAGCGGTTGTCCTGAAAGAGAAATTCCGAACGGACGGATACCGGACGGAAAACAAGGCAGAAGAAAAGGAAGAACAGGATTATGTGCCTGCATCGTTTCATAATCCACCCTCCCTCATTCCGGAATAAAACGATTATAGCGGGAAACAAACGATGTTTCAAGGGAAGGATTCATACAGAATCCATTTTCAATTATGCCGCGAATGTGGTATAATAATGTAGTTTTACAGGGAGGAGCCGTATGAACAAGCGCAATGTCATGATCTCAGTGATCCCTTCGGAAAGTATTCCGAAGGAAGTCTGCTTTTTTTTCGAGCATTCTCCCGATGCTATCTGCAGAATGGACGGAAAACTTTACATCATGGCCGGAGGGAACGCCCTGTGCTGTGATGACAGCGTGGATGGAAACGACCTGATCGCAGCACTGCAGCAGAAAAGCGGGACAGCAGCAAGCTCATCATACGCCCATGACTGCTGGTACCAGATCATCACCGCATCAGACCGGAACAGGATAGCCGCAATCGCCGGAAAAAACAGGATCGATGAACGAAAGAAGAGGACGGTCGTTATCTTCCGGCTGAAACATCCGGCAGAACAGGACCTGTTGAGCATCTTTACCGACA
This sequence comes from uncultured Eubacteriales bacterium, assembly GCA_902793605.1. Classification (GTDB taxonomy): domain Bacteria; phylum Bacillota; class Clostridia; order Christensenellales; family Aristaeellaceae; genus Aristaeella. The sequence goes on along the minus strand of CADBEB010000001.1, from coordinate 280,829 downwards.
TCGCACCATTGGAGGAAGACGATCATCCTGTTCCGATACGGAGCGATATGCTGGCGCTTGTCAAGGAGACGGAGTTCCGCAGTGAAGAAGAGATTGCGGAATATGCCGCAGCGGTGATCGATACGATGGCCAGCGAAGGCTTCACCGATCTTCAGGCCGGGATCGGGACAGAAGCAGAGAGCCTGTCCGAGCTGCACAGAAGTTATAAGGAGGCCCGGGAAGCTCTTCTGACCGGCGGTACAGGGAAAAAGGCGTGCGGCTCCCTGTTCCGATACAGCGAACAGAAGTTGCAGCGGATCATCGATATGATTCCGCCGGAAGGCAGGAAAAAGATCCTGGATGAATATCGGACAAAGTTCGATGAAGCTGCATTCAGCGACGAAATGTTGGAGACAGTACGTGTCTTCTTCGAGCACGATCTCAGCATCACTTCGGCAAGCAGGGAACTGTTTATTCACCGCAATACACTCAATTACCGACTGGACAAGATCAGGCGCGATACAGGCCTCGATCTCCGGCATTTCCACGATGCAGTCGTTTTCCGGCTGATCTACGAAATGAACGAAAAAGCCAGGGATCCAGACTGACAAGGAGATGTCAAAATGAAAAAACGTATCTTGATGGCTGTTGCCCTGATGATCACCGCCATGATGCTCTGCTCATGCTCCATGATCAACGTATCGACGATTGAAGCGCTCTACAGGCCTTCTTCGGAAGCCGTGATTACAAGCGGCGAGCCTACTGCCGCACCACAGGCGGATACCGGAGATACCGTGACCATCAGCCGGGAAGAATATGAGAAATACCTTAAATTCTCTGAAGTCTATGATCTGTTTGATATGGCAAACCAGGTTTTCTACCAGGAAACAGATCAGGATAAGATGATCGAATACGCTGCACGGGGCGTACTTGCTGGGCTGGGCGATCCCTATACCTTCTATTACAATCCAAAGGAATTCGAAGATATGTGGAAGGATGACACGGGGAATTACGTCGGGATCGGCGTCCTGATCAGTTCCAATATGACCACGCAGATCTGCACGATCAGCCGGGTTTTTGAGGGAAGCCCGGCACAGGAAGCCGGCGTCCAGCGCGGGGATATCCTGTACAAGGTCGGTGATGACCTTTTCGTGACAGCCAGCAACCTGCAGGAAGCGGTTGACATCATGAGGGGCGTTCCCGGAACGGATGTGGATGTCACATTTTTGCGGAACGAAGAAGAGATCACCTATACGATCACCCGGAAAGAGATCAATGTCAACCAGATCGAGAGCAAGATGATCGACAGCGAGATCGGATATATCGCGCTGTACGAGTTCGCAGGCAACTGCGACACAGAATTCGAAACGGCACTGAACCAGCTCGTTTCCCAGGGGGCTAAGGCAATTATCATTGACCTGCGAGACAATCCGGGCGGCTGGGTCGACCAGGCACAGGATATCGCGGACCTGTTCATGGACGAGGGAGAACTGTGCTATCTCAAATACCGGGATGGCCTGGAGCACCATGAGGATTACCCGACAAAGAACGGCAAGGTAGATGTCCAGCTGACGGTCCTGATCAACGAAAACAGCGCCAGTTCCTCCGAGATTCTGACCGGAGCCCTGCGCGATTGCGCAAACGCAACTGTCGTAGGCGTCAAGAGCTTCGGAAAGGGAATCATCCAGGGCGTCTATCCGATCGGTGACAAAGGCGCGGGATTCCAGATGACAATTGCCCAGTATTTTACACCCTCCGGCCAGGCGGTCCATAATGAGGGCATCACACCGGAATATATTGTGGAACTCCCCGAGGGCGATAACGGCATGTATGAGTTTGCGGACACGGAAAAAGACGTTCAGCTGAAGAAAGCAGTCGAGGTCACGAAGGAAAAACTGCAGGAAAACACCGCAAAATAAAAGGGTTTGCATTATCGGAATGCGTGAGCTATAATACACAAGTCAGATTCAGTGAACTGCGGAGGTCTTGAATGTACAAACTGCTGCTGGTTTCCGATCAGGAAGATGTCCTGAACGCATTTGGCCAGATCAGTAACTGGGAGCTGCACGGCTTTAAGCCGCCGCATATCCGTCATGACTATGACGGAGCGGTCGACAGTCTTGCCAAGCACCATGCAGACGGTATCTGCATCGCTGTTGACCATGATGAAGAAGAGAAGATCCTGGCTTATCTCCAGGAGAATTACCCCGACGTTTCCATCTTTGAAGCGGGGAGAAGCGAAGATGAGGTTCTCCGCTACCTGAGTGAGCTGAAAATCCTGCTGAACCGTTTACATGCCGATTTCTACAACGAACGGTTCAATACCCGCGACGTCCTGCAGATCTGCCGGCATGAATTCTTCCGCAAACTGCTGAACGGGAAGGTGCGGACCAGTGAAGATCTGCACCGCTATATGCGCCTCCTGAGGAGTCGCATGGATGCAGACCGTCCGTGCCTGCTGATCGAGATTGCGCAATCGGCTCCTTTTGACAAACTGGAAGGACGCTGGCACTACGGGAAGGACCGGCTTGAGGTCGCACTGCGCAATTCCTTTGCAGGCGACAAGAACGGCATCCATATCCTCCCGACGATCCACTCGGACGGACGGATCCTTGTTCTCGCTTGCCCGCTCCACGGAGTGGAGACCGAAATGACGCTTGAGGCGTTAACGGTCATGCTTACAAACTATACAGCGGAGAGCATCGAACACATGAAAGAGTTCTTCGGAGTTGAGCTGCACATTGTCGAAATCCGCGTATTGCCTGCACTGAACTCTCTGTGCTGCAATACGGATGAATAAGAAACAAAATAGAAAAGAGAGGGAAAAAAGATGGGTATTCTCGACAAGATCAAGGGCCAACTGATTGATGTCATCGAATGGACTGACAGTTCTTCCAAGACGATGGTCCACAAGTACAACATGAACGGCAAAGAGATCATGATGGGCGCACAGCTGACCGTTCGGGAGAGCCAGGTTGCCATCTTTGTCAACGAGGGAGAAATCGCTGATGTGTTCCAGCCGGGCCGCTACGAGCTGTCGACCAGCAATATGCCCATCCTGACAGCACTGAAGAGCTGGAAATACGGTTTCAACAGCCCCTTTAAATCGGATGTTTACTTTGTGAACACCAAGCAGTTCCTCGACATGAAGTGGGGGACCAGCAACCCTGTTATGATGCGCGATGCTGAGTTCGGCATGATCCGCCTACGTGCGTTCGGCATCTACAGCTTCAAAGTTTTCGATCCTGTTGCTTTCCTGAAGGAAGTTTTCGGCACCGCCGAACTGTTCACGGTGGACGGCGTTGAAGGCCAGATCAAACGGACGATTGTCAGCGGCCTGAGTGATGCGATCGCCGAGAGCAAGATCCCCGCATTGGATCTCGCCGCCAATTATGAAGAGTTGTCCACCTACGCGACGAACGCCATCAATCCGAAAATAGCCTCCCTGGGCCTGACACTGTGCAGCTTTGTGATCGAGAACATCTCCCTTCCCGAAGAAGTGGAGAAATCAATGGACAAGCGTACCTCCATGGGCGTGCTCGGAAATCTTGATCAGTATGCCAAGTACCAGGCGGCGGAAGCTATGCGTGATGCAGCCAACAACGGAAACGGCATGGCCGGTATGGGCGTCGGGATGGGTGCCGGTGCAGCGATGGGCCAGATGTTCGCTCAGAGCATGAATCCCGGCCAGCAATCCGCTCCTGCGGCTCCTGCGGCGGGCGGTGTCTGCAGCGCGTGCGGTGCAAAAATCAGTGCCGGAGCAAAATTCTGCCCCGAGTGCGGTGCCAAGCAGGCAACGGAAACCTTCTGCACCAACTGCGGCAAACCGATTCCTGCAGGAACGAAGTTCTGCCCTGAGTGCGGCGCGAAACAGTAAAACGGAACGATAAAAAAGGAGCTGTCAGCCATTGGCAGCTCCTTTTTTCAACAGAAAGGTTAAATCTCAGAAAACAGGATATCGCGGTCCTTTGCGTAGTTTTCCCCGTAGGAATCCGGATAAACAAAAAGCATCAGATGACGGCAGTTGGAAAACGCATCCGGATCGATCTCCGTAATGCTGGCAGGCAACTGTAGCGTGAGCAGGTTCTCACAGCTTTCAAACGCTTCACTCTGGATTTCCTCCAGGCCTTCCGGAAGAACGACATGGTTCAGATTCTCACAACGGGAGAAGGCCTGCGGCGGGATCGTCCTGATCCGGCTGCCGAGAACAGCAGAATCCAGCATCGTACAGGAACCGAATGCATGGGCGCCAAGCGTCTCAAAGGCTTCCGGAAGTTCCACACTCTCCAGTGAACGGCATCCTTCGAATGCTGATTCACCGATATCGATCAAGCCATCCGGAAAACGGATCCCGTTCAGTGAACCGCATCCGCTGAATGCGCAGGGAGAGATGATCCGGATCGTATCCGGCAATACGATGGATTCAAGATTACTGCAGGCGTAAAAGACGGAGTATTCGATCGCCATCAGGCTGGGGGAGAGGGTGATCTCACGGAGGGAAGAACAGCTGTGGAATGCGCTGCTCCCCAGACGCCTGACGGAAGACGGAAGGAACATGGTTTTCAGGCCCCGACAGCCGTAGAATGCTTTCGGTTCGATTTGCGTGACTGAATCGGGAATGATGATCTCTTCCAGACTGATCCGGTTGGCAAATGCCTCCTCAGCCACAAACTGAATCCCGTCCGGAATGGTGTAGACCTTGTCTTTGAAAGTAAAAGGATAAAACAGGAGCCGCTTCTCTTTTTTATTGATCAGGACGCCGTCCTTTTCGCAGAAGACCGGATGATCCGGCGCAATGATAAAAGACGCCAGGGAACTGCAGCCGGAAAAGACCTCACTGCCCAGTTCCGAGAGCGAGTTGGGTAAATTGATCTCGGTCAGGGCATCACAGGAGGCAAACGCGTTGTCCCCGATCGACGTAAGTGATTCAGAGAGTTTGATTCGAGTCAGGCTTCTGCATTCGGAAAAAACCTCCGGGCCGATTGTCCGGACTGAATCGGGAATTTCGACCGAAACCAGGGAGGAACAGGACTGGAAAGTGGAATAATTGATCTTCTTCAGCCCGTCCGGAAGATGGATCGACCGGAGAGAGGAGCACCCGATGAAAGCCCATTCACCAATAATCCTGACCGTTTCAGGGATTTCAACGCTGACAAGCGATTCACACCAGGAGAAAGCGGCTTCACCGATCTGAGTGACCGAATCGGGAATAACGACCTTCCTTACAAAAGACCATGAGAAAGCATTGTCTGCGATGGAAGTGACAGGCCGTCCTTCATAATCAGAAGGAATGACAACCATGTTCTCGGAGCCTTCATAGGATTCAACACGGTAGCTTCCGTCCCGTCGGCGGCTGAATGTGAAATCTGACATCGCTGTTTTCCTCTCCAATGAAATCGGCTGAAAGATCAGGACAACATGGCTGCACCGATGATCCCGGCTTCTGAACCGAGAACGGCAAGCTTAATCTCCGGAAGGGGCTGGTCATCAAAAAGAACATAACGGGGGAATTCCCGGATAAGGGGTTTGAGAAGGAAGGTCCCGGCTTTGCTGACGCCTCCGCCGATGACAATCACCTCCGGATCAATCAGGTTGACGACGCTGGCAACCGCCTGTGCAAGGTATCCAATGAACCGGTGATAGACTTCAACCGCAACAGGATCCTCCTGACGTGCAGCATCAAAAACAATCTTGGCATTGATGTTTGACGGATTATTGTCAGCCAGCCGGAGAAGCAAGGAATCCGGATGGATCTTGACAGCTTCACGGCCCATACGGATGATTGCTGTAGCTGAACAGTACCGCTCGAGGCAGCCATGGTTCCCGCAGGAGCAGGGAACACCGTCCAGATCGAAGATCACATGACCGAGTTCACCACCGATCCCATGGCAGCCCTTCCAGATCTTTCCGTCAATGATGATGCCACTGCCGATGCCGGTGCCGATCGTGATGAATACGCTGGAGGAAGTCCCGGCGCTGACACCTGCGACGCTTTCCGCCAGGGCGGCAACGTTGGCGTCATTATCGACGAAAACAGGTTTGTTGTAATAGCGGTTGAATACCTCACGGAACAGGACGTGATGCCATCCCATGTTGGTACATTTGATGATTTCACCGGAATCGGAAGCGATACCCGGGATGCCGACACCGACAGATTCGACCGCATCTGGATCGATGCCGGCCGAGGAGATCACAGACAGGACGCAGGCCGCAATCTGCCGAACCTGTTCCTCAAAATCCATATCTGTCCGAGTCGGGATGGAAGCCTCCGAGATGATCTGTAGATCATTGTTGACCAGACCAACCTGGATACCGGTACCTCCGACATCAATACCAATTCTCATACCTTAGCCTCCTTATACATTTGAATCATCCTGAAGAAGAGCAGTCAGTTCACGCGCAGCATTGTATCCTGAACGCTTCAGGCTGAAGTTGCGTGCAGCGACCTCAACAATAATGGCAAGATTGCGGCCGGGTTTGATGGGCATCGTCTGGTGCGGAACATGAACGCCCATAATTTCGATTTTGTCATCCTGCAGGCCGATCCGGTCGTATGCCTTATTCTCATCCCAGGATTCGAGTTCGATGATCAGATCGATCGACTTGGAAAAAGCGACTGCACCGATTCCATACATAGCTTTCACGTCGATTACGCCGATACCGCGGATCTCCATCAGATGGCGGACCTTCTCGGGACAGGTGCCGATCAGGCGGTCATCCGAGATCCGGCAGATATCGACCACGTCGTCAGCAACCAGCTGATGGCCGCGTTTGACGAGTTCAAGCGCAGCTTCGCTTTTACCGACGCCGCTTTTTCCCGAAAGGAAGACCCCGATGCCGTAAACATCCAGCAGGACGCCGTGCCTCGTCATATGGGGAGCCAGAGAACGATTCAGGTAATGGATTGCAAGCGCGACAAATTTGCTGGTAACCAGCGTGCTGGAATAAACCGGAACATCATGGGCTCCGGCGATCGTGAGCAGATCGGAGGGTGGCGTAAGGTTCCTGCAGATGATCAGGCAGGGCACAGGATAGCTGAAATACCGTTCGAGGATCTTTTTCCTCATCTCCTCCGGCTGTTCCTCCAGATACGCCATCTCGACTTTTCCGATCACCTGGGGACGCTCAAACGCAAAGAATTCATAAAAACCGCAGAATTGCATGCCGGGACGGTTCAGATCAGGCGTCCGGATATCCCATTCCGTTCGGGTGGAAGGAACCAGCGTTTTCAGCTGCAGCGCAGTTTCAAAATCCCTGACAGAGATCAAAAGGACACCTCCGGATCAATCCTTAAATTCTGAAGCCGCCGCCTTCTGAGCCGGCAGGCAGGAGACAAACCGTTCCATATATCGGTCGAAGCCCTTTTCGTTTTCGGGATCCGGCGCGACGGTGATCTGCTTCATGCCGCTGAAGACATGGTTCTGGAGATAGTCCTCAAGCGCCTCGTCCTCCGCGCGATTGACCATAAAGTCAGCCAGGAGGGCGATACCCCAGGCGCCGCCTTCACCGGCTGTCTCCATAACGGTAACCGGCGCGTGGATCGCAGCGGCCAGGTCGTTCTGAGCGACGCCTTCGGTCTTGAACAGACCGCCATGGCCATAAACACAGTCAATGGCAACATGCTCACGGTTCATGATCTCCATGCCGTACTTCAGGGTTTCCATACTGGCATAAATCTGGGCGCGCATAAAGTTGGCAAGATTGAAACGAGCATCGGGAAGACGAAGGAACATCGGACGGCCTTCCGAAAGGCCGGTAACCGGTTCGCCAGCCAGATAATTGAAGTTTACCAGCCCGCCGCAATCCTGTTCAGCCTCGCGTGACTTCAGGAAAAGCTTTGTAAAGACGTCACCGATGTTGGTACTGCAGCCCATCAAATCGGTAAATTCACGGAAGAGTGAGACCCAGGCATTGATGTCGCTGGTGCAGCTGTTGCAATGCACCATGCCAACCTGTTTGCCGGCGGGCGTCGTAACGATATCAATCTCGGGATAAACCTTGCTCATGGGCTTTTCGAGCACGATCATGCTGAAAATGGAGGTCCCTGCGCTAACATTCCCGGTTCTTTCCCGGACGCTGTTTGTTGCCGCCATGCCGGTCCCCGCATCGCCTTCGGGAGGACAGAGGGGGCAGCCGGGTTCAAGATCCCCGTCCGGATCGAGCAGCGCAGCACCTTCAGAAGTCAGCCTGCCGGCTTCCTCCCCCGCGCAGAGGACTTTGGGGAGAATGGATTTCAGAGTCCAGGCATATCCGTGGTCCGCAACCAGGTTATCAAATGCGGCAACCATAGCGGCGTCGTAGTCGCAAGTGGCGGAATCGATCGGCATCATGCCGGAAGCGTCTCCAACACCAAGGACTTTCTCCCCGGTGAGCAGGAAATGAATCCATCCGGCAAGTGTAGTCAGGAAATCGATCTTCTCGACATGTGCTTCGCCGTTCAGGATTGCCTGGTACAGATGGCTCAGGCTCCAGCGTTGAGGCATATTGAAGGAAAAGAGAGAAGTCAACTTTTCGGCCGCTTCACCGGTGATCGTATTCCTCCAGGTGCGGAACGGAACGAGCAGGTTCATTCCTGCGTCGAAGGGAAGATACCCGTGCATCATCGCGCTGATCCCGAGGCCACCGAGTTTTTTCAGCGGAACCTGGTAACGGCTGAACACATCCTTCTTCAGATCGGCGTAGCTGGAACGAAGGCCGTTCATAATAGCTTCTTCACTGTATGTCCAGATCCCGTCGACATAATCGTTTTCCCATTCATGACTGCCGGAGGCAATCACATTGTGATCCTTGTCGATCAGAATGCTCTTGATGCGTGTGGAACCGAATTCAATACCAAGAATAGTGCTTCCGCTGATGATCTGATCTTTGCTCATGACAATGCGATCCTCCTGCATATATTATAGAAATTTCTCAGATTATCGTACCACAAGGCCTGTTTCCTGTAAAGATGAAGATTCTTTGAAAGAGTTACAATTAAACAGGTCCGGAAGCGCGTGGGCAGAAGAACAAGCCGGTGCAATGAAACGGCAAATGTGATAAAATACCCCTGATCCGAAGGATTAACTCGGCTGCGCATAAGCACAGCGTTTCCTTCGTGATCTTTTAATCTGATTCTCATGAAGTCTTTGCCTGTTTTTCAGAACAAACAGGCCTTCCTGTGATAAGATGCACGTGTCGGTTGAAACGACAGGAAAGGAGAACCCGGAGATGGCAAGCTATACGATCGAAGACATTGAGCTGCTGAGAAAAAAAAGCGGAATGACCTATCAGGAGGCGGTTGCCCTTCTTGACTATCATGACGGGAATCTGGCAAGAGCACTGATCGACCTTGAGAAGAACGGAAGACTGAAGGAGGATACTCATATGGACAACGGAAGCAGGATGAACAGCGGGAACAATACCGACAAGCACATCGATACGAAGCAAAAGGCACTGGGGATCCTTCAAAAGCTGTATCGCAGCAGAGTGAAGGTACAGAAAGGAAAAACCCCGATCGTGAACTTCTCCGTGCTGTGGGGAGCACTGTGCCTGATCCTAGCACCGCACATGACGATCTTCGGATTCATCCTTTCGCTGATCCTCGGATACCAGTTCTCTTTCACCAAGCTGGATGAAGATTTTGCTTCTGACAGCCTGGAGAAGATGGTCCGGAACGCCGCGCAAAACGCGAAGAATTCCGTATCCAGCGCCGTACAGTCATTTACCGATGAGAAAAAGGCTGCGGAGATCAAAGGAACATTTGACAAAGCCCGTGAGGAAGTCAAAACCGCTGCTGCAGAAGTAAAGGCGAAGGTCACGGAGAAGCCCGCGCAAGATCCTGCTGACGCACTGAGAAAGCAGACGAAGGAGATTGAGGAGACGATGGATTCCTTCTTTGAATCCAATCCGGCAGCTACGACCTACCACAGCGCGTACTCGGCAGCCGCATCCGAAGTTCCTACGCTCCAGATTCCAGTTCAGGCCGAAACCAAAGAGGGAAAAGTCGAGATCAACGACGACCGGGACGGATACTCTTCCGTCACAGTCGGATAAATTATCCGCACAGCAGGAGATACTGTCCGCATCTCCTGCCTTTGTGCATCATCAGCTGAGTGAAGGAGCAAATCATGGCCAGGATACTGATCGTTGAAGATGAGAAAAAGATAGCGCGTTTTCTGGAACTGGAGCTGAAGCATGAAGGATATGAAGTCCTGACAGCGTTTGACGGAAGAAGCGGTTTGGATACCGCGCTGAATGAGGATCCGGACCTGCTGATCCTCGACCTGATGCTGCCGGAACTGAGCGGGATCGAAGTGTGCCGCAGGCTTCGCCATGCCAGTGATGTGCCGATCATCATGCTGACCGCAAAGGATGATGTGAGCGACAAGGTGATGGGTCTGGATATGGGAGCGGATGATTATGTGACCAAACCTTTCGCCATCGAGGAACTGCTTGCGCGGATCCGCGTTGCCCTGAAAAAGAACCGTGCGCGTGATACAGCTTCCAATTGGAAGGAAGAACAGTGCCTTCGGGCCGGATGCATTACCGTCGATACAGGCAGCTGGCAGGTCCATGTAAGGGGTGAGGCGGTTGCACTGACCCGGAAGGAGTTCGATACGCTTCGCTATCTGATGGAGCACAAGGGGAAAGCGGTCACACGCGACCAGCTGATGAATGAGGTATGGGGATATGACTATATCGGCGATTCCAATATCGTTGACGTTTATATCCGCTACCTGAGGCACAAGATCGACGATCAGTATCATATCAAGACGATCCATACGATCCGTTCAGTAGGATATCTGTTTGATTATGAAGAAGACGAAGAGTAATCAAAGAAAAAAACCGCATCAACAGCCCGAAACGCGGGATCTGGTACTTGCAAACCGAATGAGCGGGAAAATCCACGGTGGACTGAGCAGAATTCGTCTTTCCCTGACATTCAGGATTGCACTGCACTACTGCATCCAGCTGATAAGAAGTTTCATTCCGATCTGCCTGATCCTGACCGTGCTGTTCTGCTTTGCGACCGCCATTCCGGTAACAAGAGAACTGAACGAACTGCAGAAGGAGAGCTGGAGCGAGGATGAGACGGAGAAGCAGGTTGGATACCTGACCGTTAAACAAACGGACACAAAGCCTGAGGAGCAGTTCTTCCCGCGGATCGGACAGCAGATGTCGGTCCTGTTCCGTAAAACCTTCTCAGACAGATCCCTTGAGTTCTATTATCCGGCAGCTTCCGGGCAGCAATGGCTTGTCACGCTGCAGCTTCGGGAACTGTTCACGTTCTGGAGCTACCTGATCGGAGGAGCGCTTCTATGCGATCTGATCCGCATGATCTATTTCTTCCGTCATGAAAAGCGCCTGAACAAACGGGTGCTTGCGCCAATCAGGGATATCACATCCATGGCGGAAACGCTGTCAGAGAGCAACCTTTCCAACCGGATCAATATTGCCGGGACAAAGAACGAGCTGAAGGATCTTGCAGCCGTCATCAACCGGATGCTGGACCGCATTGAAAGAAGCTATAACAGCCAGAAACAATTTGTTTCGGACGCCAGCCATGAGCTGCGGACCCCGATCGCAGTCATCCGTGGTTATACCGATATGCTCAAGCGTTGGGGGAAGGATGATCCGGAAGTGCTTGAGGAAGGGATCATGGCAATCTCCCAGGAAACGGACGGGATGAAGGACCTGGTCGAAAGCCTGCTTTTCCTGGCCCGGCATGACAAGAAGACGCTGATGATGGAAGTTTCCGAGTTCAACACATCGGAACTGGTGCAGGAAGTGCTGAAAGAAGAAGCCATGGTGCACAGCGGTCATCACTTCCATCTGGAGGAATCAGACGACCTGCAACTGAAGGCGGACCGGAATATGATCAAACAGGTCCTCCGGATCCTGTGCGACAATGCTGTCAAGTATTCGGAAACGGATACGAACATCTTCCTGGGGTGCAGAAAAAAAGACGACGGTACATGCAGCCTGTCCGTCCGGGATGAGGGACAGGGAATCCCGCCTGAAGATCTTCCGAAGATCTTCGATCGCTTCTACCGCAGCGACAAGGCGAGAAAATCAGAAACGGGAGGCCACGGGCTCGGATTGAGCATTGCCAGGATTATCGTGGTTGCACACAACGGAAAAATGCGCGTCCGGTCAAAGCCGGGCGCGGGCACAACTTTTTCTGTTGTCCTTCCTGTGGAATGAGATCACTTTACATACCGGTTGACCGGTTTCGGAGCGCGCATTCGATGCGTCCTCCGTTTTTTGTTTGCCCTTCTGACAAGAAAGACAAACGCGAAGAGAAGAAGCAGCGGCGCAAAAAGAGTAATGGCGAACTCGAAATTGAAGGGCGGGAAAGGATTCGGATCCGCGTACGTTTCCGCGACAATCTCATCGAGCGTCTTCGGGACATTGGTCCGCTGCTCAACGCTTCTGCCGGCGGTCAGCGCGTAGACGACCGGATCTCCGCGCTCCGGAAAGTATGTCATCGTGCCGATCTGCTCTCCGGCTTCGATCGGCGCCTGAAAATCACGGTCATACTGGATAAAGACCAGATCGGTCAGGTTGTCCGCCATGCGCTTGATGTCGGACTTTGTGGCAACGATCGTGGCAGATCCTTCCAGCGGCTTGCACAGTAGTTTGATCTTGCCGCGGTTTGTATCGGAAGTGGAATAGTTACTGGTCTCGATCGTGATCGGATTCATGTTGTACAGATCCGCCGGGGTAACGCTCATGTACTGACTGAAGCCGTAATTCATGAGTTTGATGGTATCGTTCCAGCGATTGCGCTTGCCGGTGTACATGACGATGGAAACCAGATCCACGCCGTCTTTGGAGGCTGAACCGGCAAAGCACCATCCGGACTGGGAATGGGATCCGGTTTTGATCCCGGTGGCATATTCGTAATAATACTTGTTGGGGCTTTCCTCCGAGCCCGGAAGCATGTAGTCCGACTTTGTGGTAAGCGTCCTGGCACGCTGCATGTTCGTGCGCGGAATCTGGTAGGTTACGGTGCGCGCAATCTCCCGGAAAGTCTCGTTTTTCATTGCTTCACGCGCGATGATCGCCATATCACGGGCCGTGGAATAATGATTGTCATCGTGATATCCGTGAGGATTGACAAAATGCGTATTCTGGCAGCCAAGGCTGGCAGCTGTTTCATTCATCATCGTCACAAACCGGTCAACATCACCGGAAACAACCTCTGCGATCACGTTGGCGCCGTCATTTGCTGATACGAGCATGGTGCCGTAAAGTACGTCAATGAAACGGATTTCTTCACCGACCTTGAGGTGCATGGTGGATGAATCCTCAGGAATATTAACAGCGGTTTCCGAAACGGTGATCGTCTCCTGAAGGTCATCCACGAACATGATGCCGAGCAGGACGGTCAGGATCTTGGTCATCGATGCCGGATAACGGATAGAATCGGGATCCTTTTCGAAAATGACTTCTCCCTTGTCCTGCGTCATCAGCACAGCGGAAGCAGCCCAAAGCTGGTCGGGAGTCAGTTCGTCAGGATGCTCCGGATCATAGGGTGCCGCATCGGGATTGGCAGTCGGCTCCGGGATCGGTTCGGAAGTAACGACCGGTTCCGACTGCTTCTTCGCAGCATAAACCGGAACAACGGAAGTAAAAAGAAGAATGAAAACGATAAAAAGAGACGTTTTCTTCATTTCACCCACCTCCGTTCCGTTCAAGGCTAATGCTCGTCAAATCATTCAGATCACAGTGGCTGACGCCGGGATCGCAAAGGAAGGCACGTTCATCATGCCGGTCAGCTGCAATACAAGGTAGGCTACGCCGAGGATTGCAAGATAGAGCGCAAACCACGAAAGAGGAACCCTGGTGATGATCCGGAGCATAAAACGGATGGCCAGATAACCGACCACCGCGGCGGCGATGATTCCGGCGATGCATGGGACCAGTTCGATGGATTTGGCATAACCGAGTTCAAGCGCGTCCTTTCCTTCTGCAAGGAGGGAGGCAACGATCGCCGGCGCGCTCATCATAAAGGAAAACCGGGCAGCAACTGATTTGTTCAGGCCGGTGGAAACGCCGCCCAGGATGGTTGATCCGCTCCTGGAAACGCCGGGGATCATGCCGATTCCCTGAAAAATTCCCATCACGACCGCCTGAAAGAAGCCGACCTTCCTGCCGCCCTTCCTGCCGCGGGCTGCAGCCTGGTCGCAGATCAGGAGGAAAAGCGCCGTGATCAGGAAAGCGACACCCAGGAACCATCCGTTGTCAAACACGGAAAAACCGTTCACCTGAGGGAACAGTTTCTTTGCAAGCAGGTAAATGGCCAATGTCGGAAGAGACGCCACAACCAGCAGGATCAGAGTCCTGTTCCTCACCGGATGAAGGATCATATCAATCCATTCTTTCCGGAAGACAATCAGCACCGGAAGAAGAGTACCGACATGCAGAAGGATATCCAGCATTTTCATTGCAGGGGTATCAGTCTGAATGCCGAAAAAGATCCTGCAAAGCAACAAATGACCGCTCGAAGAGACGGGAAGAAATTCACCCAATCCCTGAACGACACCAAGAATAAGGCTCTGAACAATCGACATAAGCATCCCTCCTGATCATAACCAAATTATTTTATCATATCGCCAATCGTTTGGAAAGCTTGACTGATGAAGAAGCGACCGATATAATTTTAATTTGATGCGACTGAAGCAATCCGAAGAATCAGAAGGGAGTGCAGCCGGACCATGAAACTCGGAGTCGTCGGTCTTCCGAATGTCGGAAAGAGCACTTTGTTCAATGCGATCACCAATGCAGGCGCCCAGGCGGAAAACTATCCGTTCTGTACCATCGAACCGAATACCGGGATCGTTCCGGTGCCGGATCACCGGCTCGATGTGCTCGCCGAGATGTATCATCCGAAAAAGGTGACGCCAGCGATCATTGAATTTGTTGATATTGCAGGTCTCGTCAGAGGCGCGAGCAGGGGAGAAGGACTGGGAAACAAATTCCTTTCCCATATCCGTGAAGTGGATGCAATCGTTCATGTCGTCCGTTGCTTTGAGGATGACAATATCATTCACGTGGACGGCTCAGTCGATCCGATGCGCGACATTGAGACGATCAACCTTGAACTGATCTTTGCAGACATGGAAACGGTCCAGAAACGCAGGGAAAAAGCCGAAAAGAGTTTTCGCGGCGGAGACAAAAAAGCTGCAGATGAAGCCGGGCTCGCCGAACGTCTGTATGCCCACCTGGAAAGCGGAAAACCTGCCAGGACGCTGGAATGCACGGACGATGAAAAGCAGATTATGTACAGCTGGTTTCTGCTTACGACAAAACCGGTAATCTATGCCGCAAATATTTCTGAAGATGACCTTGGAAAGGACGAGAAAGAGATTCCCTTCGTCGTTCGCGTCAAGGAGGCCGCTTCCGCGGAAAAGGCCGAGGTCATCGTGATCTCCGCTGCAATTGAACAGGACATTGCGTCGATGAGCGCGGAAGAGAAAAAGGAATTCCTGGAAGAACTCGGGATTGGCCAGAGCGGCCTGGACAGACTGATTACAGCCAGTTATCGACTGCTCGGACTGATCTCATTCCTGACGGCAGGCGAAGATGAATGCCGCGCCTGGACAATCGTCAAGGGAACTAAGGCACCGCAGGCAGCCGGAAAGATTCATACGGATTTTGAAAAGGGGTTCATCCGCGCAGAAGTGGTTCCGTTCGAACAGCTGACTGAGAACGGAAGCATGGCGGCATGCAAGGAAAAAGGCCTTATCCGCAGCGAAGGAAAAGACTATGTGATGAAGGACGGGGATATTACACTCTTCCGCTTCAACGTATAAGAAAGAGGGACGGAACCGATGTCACGGATGCAGTATTTTCGCAAAAGACTCATGAAGTTGGACTGGAAAGCACTCTGGAAGACGACCGGTCTGCTCAAAAAGAGAAGCGGGAAAAGCCGGATCTGGCTGATGAATGATATGCTGAAATGCGGAATCAAATACAATGCCGGATATATCGACTACAAGATCGCCCAGATGTACAGGCTGAATGATGATCAGCGCAAGACGGTCATCACCCGCGGAATTTCCAACGAAATCGTACGGAGGATGAACCCGAAGGAATACTGGCATACGTTTGACGATAAAGCTGAATTCAATGAATTCTTCAAGGAATGGATCCCGCGCAAATGGATGCGGATCAATGAGGCAACGACGGCAGAGGAACTGGAATCATTCTGCCGGCATCAGAAGCAGCTGATCGGCAAACCGATCGAAGGCTCCAGCGGAGTAGGGATCATCAAATATACTTCTGATGCCTGGAAACAGGGCGGCGAAGCATTCCTGAAAGAACTGAAGGATCATGAGATCGGAATTCTGGAAGAGATTGTGATCCAGCATCCGAAGATGGCATCGCTCTGCCCGACATCGGTCAATACCTGCCGGATCGCAACGCTGCTGGGAGACAAGCAGCAGGGAATTGTATACGCCTTCCTGCGCATCGGGAACGGTAAGGTCATGGATAATGTGGACTGCGGTGGTATGGCAGCCCGGATCAACCTGGAGACCGGCAAGCTCCTTACAGTTGGTGCGGACAAACAGGGAAACACGTATATCAAACATCCCATGACCAACACGAGCATCATCGGCTTCCAGATCCCGTATTGGGAAGAAGCAAAAAAAATGTGCATGGATGCGGCACAGAAGATTCCCCAGATGCGGTTTATTGCCTGGGATGTCGCAATCACAGAAAACGGTCCGACCTTCATCGAAGGCAACAGTTTCCCGTCGCATGCGATTCCGCAGTTTGCCGCTCACTACCCGGACGGGATCGGCATCCTTCCTGAATTTGAGAAGTTTATCGACCTGTGATGCCTAATTGTAAGATTTTTCTTGCATCGGCGATATAAAGATGATATACTGATTTTTGTTATGCGGACGGTCCGCTGTCCGGAACAGAAGATTCATCCGTTCGGGTGAACCACCGGGTCATGAACGTCTATGAGGGAAGGAGGCACAAAGCAATGAATGAACTGATCCGTTCCATCGAAGCAAAGCAGCTGCGCAGCGATGCTCCCCAGTTTAACGTGGGTGATACCGTGCGCGTATGGGTCAAGGTTGTTGAAGGCAACCGTGAACGTCTGCAGGCTTTCGAAGGTACCGTGATTGCCAAGCGTAATGGCGGCATTCGTGAAACCTTTACGGTTCGCCGCGTTTCCTATGGCATTGGTGTTGAACGTACTTTCCCGATCCATTCTCCCCGCGTTGACCATGTGGATCTGATCCGCCGTGGTAAAGTTCGCAGGGCGAAGCTGTACTACCTGCGTGAACGTCAGGGTAAGGCGGCGAAGATCAAGGAAGTCAAGCGCGTTTGATTTGTGCTGAAGAGATTGCTGCATCGCAGCAATCTTTTTTTGTACCGTACAGCAGAGGAATCAAGGGTTAAGACGTTTAATAATTATATTCAGAATATTTTGTGTTTTGGGGGAAGGCACGATGCGAAACAGAGAAGAAGCCAGAGCAAAAGCCAGGGAACTTGTGAGCAAAATGACACTTGAGGAAAAGGCTTCCCAGCTGAAATATGACGCGCCTGCGATCGAGAGGCTCGGTATTCCGGCTTATAACTGGTGGAATGAAGTACTTCACGGGGTTGCGCGCGCCGGAACGGCTACCGTATTCCCGCAGGCGATCGGACTGGCTGCCATGTTTGACGAGGAACTGCAGGAAAAGATCGCCGATGTCATTTCCCAGGAGGCACGGGCAAAATACAACGGCCAGAGCCGCCACGGGGACCGGGATATCTATAAGGGACTGACGGTTTGGAGCCCGAACATCAATATTTTCCGTGATCCCCGCTGGGGCAGAGGACACGAGACCTACGGCGAAGACCCCTACCTGACATCAAGGCTCGGAGTCCGCTTCATCAAAGGACTCCAGGGCAGCGGAAAATACCTGAAGGTTGCTGCCTGCAGTAAGCATTTTGCCGTACATTCCGGTCCTGAAGCGGTGCGCCATCACTTTGACGCTAAAGCAAACGCAAAGGATATGAACGAGACCTACCTTCCGGCGTTTGAAGTAACCGTCAGGGAAGCAGAAGTCGAATCGGTTATGGGCGCATACAACCGTGTAAACGGAGAACCGGCCTGCGGAAGCGAGACGCTGCTGAAAAAGACGCTGCGGGAGAAATGGGGATTCCAGGGGCATGTCGTCAGTGACTGCTGGGCGGTCCGTGATTTCCATGAGAACCATAAGGTAACGGCGACAGCGCCGGAAAGCGCCGCGCTCGCGATCAAAAACGGCTGCGATCTGAACTGCGGAAATACGTACCTGCATATGATGGAAGCGGTCCAGGAAGGTCTGGTGACCGAGGATCAGATCACACTGGCCTGTGAACGCCTTTTCACCACGCGCTTCCTGCTCGGTATGTTTGCAGACGACTGTGAGTACGACCGGATCCCGGTAACGGATACGGATACGGATGATCATGATCGCCTTGCGCTGAAGGCCGCAGAAAAGAGCATGGTGCTGCTGGAGAACGACGGTACGCTTCCGCTGGACCCGCAGAAGGTCCGGACGATCGCGGTAGTCGGTCCCAACGCGGACAGCGTCATGGCGCTGGAAGGCAACTACAACGGAACCAGCAGCCGCTATGTCACGTTCCTCGGCGGACTTCGCGCCTATGCAGCAAAGCATGGGATCCGTGTTCTTTACAGCCTCGGATGCCACCTTTTCAAAGACAGAACATCCAATCTCGCCCAGGCGGATGACCGGCTGGCGGAAGCTGCCATGTATGCGGAAGCTGCTGACGTCACGATCGCATGCGTCGGACTGGATGCCGGACTGGAAGGTGAAGAAGGGGATACCGGCAATGAATACTTCAGCGGAGACAAGATCGACCTGCTGATTCCGGAATCCCAGAGGAAACTGCTGAAAACCCTGGAAAAGAGTGCAAAACGCCTTGTTACGGTTATTGCAGCCGGTTCTAACCTGAACGTGCCGGAAGGGAATGCCAAGGTATTCGCCTGGTATCCGGGACAAGCCGGCGGAACCGCTCTGGCGGAACTGCTTTTCGGGGAGAAGGACTTCAGCGGACGCCTGCCGCTTACATTCTATAAGGATGTTAAGGATCTTCCCGACTTTGAAGATTATGCCATGACGAACAGGACATACCGGTATTTTACCGGCGAACCGCTCTACCCGTTCGGATACGGGTTGAGTTATACGTCTTTCTCCATCAACGATGCAAAAGTCGGAGAAGGAACAGTGAGCATGGAAATCAGCAACACAGGAGACCGGGACAGCGAAACCGTGCTGCAGGTCTATGTCGCCTGTGACAGCCCATTTGCACCCGTTCATCCGAGACTGTGCGGATTCAGGCGCGTCGCGCTGAAGAGCGGTGAAACAAAATGTTTTGAAGTAACACTGGATCCGAATACCGATACCGTGATCGATGAAGCAGGCGAGCGCCGAAAAGCCGAGCATTACACCCTTTTCGCCGGCATGAGCCAGCCAGACGAACTGAGTGTCCGCCTGACAGGCATCCGACCGATTGAGATCAAAAAATAAACCGAAGTCGGTTTTAACGGAGGCATTATGTTTTCCGGATTTACGGACGAAACGATCCGGTTCCTGCTGGATCTGAAGTTTCACAACAACAGCGAATTCTTCCATGCCAACCATGACCGCTATATTGATGTGGTTCAGACTCCTTTCTACGAATTTATCGGGGATCTGGCGCCGGATATGCAGAAGATCGACCCGCGCATGGAGGTACGACCCTATAAGTGCCTGTCAAGAATCCACAGGGATACACGTTTTTCCAGGGATAAAAGTCCGTACAGGGACCACCACTGGCTGCTGTTCAGAAGAGCCGCCGAACCACGCGAACAATCCGTGAACTACTTTTTTGAATTTGGTCCGGACAGACTGAACTGGGGTTTGGGTGTATGGGGTGAGAACCGCGAGCTTTTCGACCTGTTCCGCAGGAGGATGAGATCCAATCCGGACGGAACGCAGGCGATGCTGGACGATATGAATCTTGGACGAAGACATCTTGTCCTGACCGGATCAGCATATAAGCGGATGGAGATTCCGTCTGAGATCCCAGACCGTCTCCGGATGTGGTACAGCGTCCGGGAAATGTATATCTGCAAATATGAACCCGATTATCAATCGGCATTCTCGGACAGGGTGCTCAAGGATGTCCGAAATGATTTCATCGCCATGGCACCAATGTATCATTTACTCCGCGGATACGCGGACGAGATGGAAAAAACCGGAAAGGAATGAAGAGAATGGATTGGCTGACGCTGAAAAGTGGATCGGATGTGCGCGGGACGGCTGTCGGAGAAGGGGCTGTCCTGACCGATGAAGTCGCGCTTGCGCTTGGCGCGGCATTCGTCAGGAAACTGTGCGCTGAAAAAGGGAAAAAAGCATCAGAGATTACCATTTCACTGGGAAGGGACAGCCGGATCTCAGGTCCTGCACTCCTTGCTGCGGCTGCGGAAGGGATCCGGAAAGCCGGTGCGGTAGCGATCGATTTCGGCATGTGTACAACGCCGGCCATGTTCATGAGCACGATTACGGATGGCTTCAGAACAGACGGCGCCATCATGATCACAGCGAGTCACCATCCCTGGAATAAGAACGGCCTTAAATTTTTCACAGAAAAAGGCGGTCTTGAAGGAAACGAGATAACCGAGCTCCTCAGGAATGCTCAGACACCTCAAGATGAACTGCATGAAGAAGGCGAAATCCGTCAGATTCCATTCCTGCCGGTCTATATGAAACAGCTTGCTGACCGGATCCGGAAAGGATTGGGCACAACCGATCAACAGCCGCTGAAAGGGTTGCAGGTCGCCGTTGATGCCGGAAACGGCGCGGGCGGCTTTTATGCAGAACTGATGGAACAGCTTGGCGCTTCCACAGAAGGAAGCCAGTTCCTGGAACCTGACGGACGCTTTCCGAATCATATCCCGAATCCGGAGAACACGGACGCGATCCAGTCGCTCCAGGCGGCTGTGACAGCAAGCGGCGCGGATGTCGGAGTCATTTTCGATGCAGACTGCGATCGCGCCGCGATTGTGGACGGAGACGGAAAAGCGATTAACAGAAACCGCCTGATTGCATTGATCAGCGCAATCCTGCTGGAAGAGAAGAAGGGGCAGACCATTGTTACGGACTCGGTTACTTCCTCCGGCCTCGCAGATTTCATCCGTGATCACGGTGGCAGGCATTACCGGTTCAAAAGGGGATACCGAAACGTGATTGATGAAGCGATACGCCTGAACCGGGAAGGCGAAAGCTGCCCGCTTGCCATTGAAACAAGCGGCCATGCTGCTTTACGCGAAAATCATTTCCTGGATGACGGAATGTACCTTGTGACAGTACTGATCATTCGGGCAATGATCATGAAGCGCAGGAATGAAAAACTCGGCAGCCTCATTGCTGACCTGAGAGAACCGGTCGAAAGCACTGAAATCCGCCTGAACATCACGGATCAGGATTTCAGGACAATCGGAGAGAAGGTTATCAGGAGTGTACTGGACTATGCCGGGAAGGATCCGGACTGGCATATCGCACCCGATAACCGGGAGGGAATCCGGATCAGCTTTGACCTGAATGACAAGAACGACGCAGGATGGTTCCTGCTCCGGCTCAGCGTTCATGATCCGGTGATGCCGCTGAACGCGGAAAGCGATATTCCGGGGGGCGTAAAGGATATGCTGCAAAGACTGTACAACGTCATCAGCGACAGCAAAGGGATCGATCTTACGCCCCTGAAACAGGCCGCCGGAGTGGACTGACAGGAGTGATAAACAGCATGAATGAACGGAATGAAGAGGGACGGAACGAGAACAGGAAGCGCTTCTCCATCCTGTCAAAGGTATTCATGTCGATCGGAATACTCACCGTCCTGTACCTGTTCATCACTGAAGTGCTGATGAGGGTACTGGCGATGATGACCAAATGAAGGGGATCAGGATGAAAAAGACCGGCAAATGGCTTTTAACCATCATCAGCAAGGCGTTTGTCGTGATCCTTGTGATCCTTTTGCTCCCCTTTACCAAACAGCTGTTTCAGCTGATCCTGCCGGATATCACAGGGGAGATCAACGCACAGAGCAGGATTCTCGAGCAAAAGCTTGAATCAAGCCAGCGACTGGAAGTAACAACCGTCGAAGAAGAAGGGGTCCTGGAAGCGAAGACAAATGTAATCATTTTCGGTACAGTCGGAACAACCACCATCCGATACCGGTATACAGCCAGCCTTGGGATCGACCTGAACGAAGTGGTCCTGACGCCGGACAGCGACCGGATTGTTTTCTTGCTGCCTGAACCGTTGATCCTGAACGACGGGATCGAGGCGCTCAAAATAGACAGAAAAGACTTTTTCAGCCATGCGATCGACAAAAGCACGGAAACGCTCCTGGACGAACAGAAACAAAAGTGCAGGAATCAGTACCTGACAGTTCCGGAGCATCAGGAAAAAATCTGGACGGATACTCAAAAAGCATTCAAGGAAACCATCTGTAAATGGCTCGATCCGTACGGTGAACGTCATTACCGTTTTGAATTCCGCAGGATTGAGGAAAAAGCGGCCGATCAGAAAACATGATCCGGCCGCTTCTTTTTTGTTCGCCTTGACTGTAACTTGCATTTTGCATATATTAATGAAGGAATTTTTATTTTAAAGGAAACGGTATGAGCGAGAATCCGAAGAAGATCAACTGGTATCCGGGACATATGGCAAAAACAAAACGCCTGCTGCAGGACCAGATCAGGAGAATTGACCTCGTCATGGAGGTCTGCGACGCCAGGCTTCCATATTCAAGCCGGAACCCCGAACTGAAGACCCTGGCAGCCGGGAAGAAGCATCTGCTGTTTCTGAATAAGAGCGACCTGGCGGATCCTGCGGCTTCTTCCGGATGGTTAAGCTATTTCCGGAGTGAAGGGATCGAAGCGCATCTGATGAATGCATCCCGGCTGAAAGGTAAGGAAATTGTCAGCCTTATTGACAAAGCAACGAAGGAACTCGTCGAGAAGTCACTGAAAAAAGGAGTCAGGAAAACGGTCAGAGCAATGATCGTCGGCATCCCCAACGTGGGAAAAAGCACGCTGATCAATCATCTGTACGGTCGGAACATCTCGCAGATCGGAGACCGGCCCGGCGTTACGAAAAGCAATCAATGGGTCAGGGTATCGCCGTACCTGGAACTGCTGGATACTCCGGGACTATTATGGCCGCGTCTTGAGGATCAGATCGCCGCAAAACGGCTGTGTTACATCGGTTCTGTCAAGGACGATGTCATTGACGTATACGATCTGACCATTCAGCTTCTGCAGGATCTGTGCGCGATCGTTCCGGAAAAAGTGCGCGAAAGATTTCACATAGAGGACACAGGACTGGCAGGCGTTGAGCTGCTCGAAGCCGTTTGCATAGGCAGAGGGTGGCTGCTGAAGGGAAACCAGCCTGATTATGACCGGTGCTGTTCGGTAGTGCTTGACGAATACCGCGGCGGAAAACTCGGGCGGATCACGCTGGAACTGCCGGGAAACGAAACAGAGGATCAGCATGATTGACAGAAAAGAACGAAACAGAGCGTTGATGGAATTCGACAGCAGATATCGCATCGGCTGCTGTGTTATTGCCGGAATGGATGAAGTCGGGCGTGGTCCCCTTGCCGGAAATGTTGTCACTGCATGCGTCGTAATGCCTGAAGATCCGCCGATCCTGTGGATCGACGACAGCAAGAAACTCAGTGTAACACGCCGCGAGAAAGTGTTCGCTGAGATCATGGATCATGCGCTCTATGTCGGAATCGGGGAAGTTACGCCGGAAGAGATCGACCGGATTAATATTCTTGAAGCGACAAAAAAAGCGATGAGGGAAGCAGCTTCCCGGGTACCTGCGGAAGTGTTCCTGATCGACGCGGTGACCGGATTGGGACTGAACGGTAAGGAAATCTCCGTAATTAAAGGGGATGCTTCATCTTACTCGATTGCTGCGGCAAGCATTATCGCCAAGGTGACCCGGGACAGGCAGATGATCGAAATGGATCGGCTCTATCCGGAATACGGATTCGCCCGAAACAAGGGATACGGCACGAAGGAGCATATCGAAGCGCTGAAGCGGATCGGCCCCTGTCCCATCCACAGGCGAAGCTTTATTGGTCATTTTATATGAAACATACGTATGAGACCGGAGTGACCGGTGAACAAAGAGCGGCGGAATGGCTTCAGTCAAATCATGGCATGCGTCTGCTCGAACAAAGATGCCGCACAAAAGCCGGGGAGATCGACCTGATCATGCTGGATGGTGAAACGATCGTTTTTGTGGAAGTTAAAACGCGCCTTCGGGCGGCCGCCGGTGAAGGACTGATGGCTGTTGACAGGAAGAAGCAGCAGCGCATCACTAACGCTTCGGTCCTCTACCTGCTGAAGAAAGGCTTGAAGAACCGTGCGGTCCGGTATGATATCATTGAAGTCAGACAGGACGGGGTCCTCTATATTCCGAATGCATTCCAGCCCGGCGGTGGCCTGTTCTACAGATAGTGTTCCGGAGTCAGTGGTCCAGGAGACTGGGATCAGATTTGGATTTGCCAAAGAAAGGAAGATCGGTAGTTTGAGAAACTTCAGAGTATTCAGACGGTTCCTGATCGGAATGATCATCCTGATGATGATGCCGCTTTCTTTCAGCTTTGCCGAAAACCTGCTGGTCAATGCCGATTTTCAGGAACTTGATGAAGAAGGATATCCGGATTTCTGGTATACTGACGCCTATGTGATGGAACCGGGGTTTACAGTATTCAGCGTGACGGATAACAAGGATTCGAACGCGATCGAGATCAGGAATATCGGAAGCAATGACGCGCGTTTTGCACAGGCAGTTGAGGTTGAGCCCGATACGCTTTACTGCCTCAGCGGGGATATCCTGGCAGACGGGATTAAGGACGGACACGGCGCAAACCTGAGCATTGAAGGAATCTATGCATTCAGTGAGCAGCTTTATGATACCGGCGGTGAATGGAAGCATATCGAGTACTACGGGGAAACCGGACCGGAGCAGGATTTCATCACGGTATTTGCGCGCCTGGGAGGCTATAGCGGAGAGAGCACGGGAAGGGCCTGCTTCAAAAACCTGAGCCTGAAAAAGGCCGACAGTGTGCCGGGGGAACAGATCGCCGACCTGTGGTACCGGGAAACGGAAAGCCATGAAAGCTTTGAGGAAACAGAGGAGGAAGACGAAGCAGCCGGACCTGCCTGGCCCTGGCTGATATTCATCGCCGCCATATACGCAGCCGCGGCAGCGGCATATATCCAGTATCTGAAGAATAACCAAAGAACCTCGGATCTGCATGAAGACAAGAAAAAAGCATCCTTTGAGGCCGGACTGATCCTGTGCCTTTCTCTGGCTTTTCGGGTTATCCTGAGCGCAAACATCACCGGTTATATGGTCGACGTCAATTGCTTCCTCAGCTGGGGGCATACATTTGCCGCTGCAGGCCCTGCCGGGTTCTATGAAGCGACCAGTTTCTGCGATTATCCGCCGCTGTATACCTATATTCTCGGGTTGAATTCTCTGGTATCCGGAGCATTGGGATCGGGAGAAGCGATAACCCGAATCATTTTCCGCCTTGTGCCTTCGCTTTGCGATCTGGCCGGCTGCTGGCTGATTTACCGAATACTGCTGAACAGTGGAAGGATTCGGAAAAGTGAAGCACTTGCTGCACTGATGCTTCTTGCGTTCCATCCGGCCATGATCCTGAACAGCGCTGCCTGGGGACAGATGGACGGTGTACTCTGCCTGCTACTGATGTGCGTGGCACTTCTGGCGGTTGAAGGGAAATGGATTCCGGCGCTTCCGCTGTATGTTGTGAGTGTACTCATAAAACCGCAGGCACTGATGCTCGGACCGCTCGGCCTGGCCTATATTTTTAAAGCATTTGCAGGGAAAAAAGAAAGCCGCAGAGCAATCCTGATCGGAACGGCTGCCAGTTTTGCCGTACTTGCTGCAGGTGTAATACCGTTCAGCATTCGCCAGAACTGGGACTGGCTTATCCAGCTCTACGCAAAAACGCTTGGTTCATATCCGTACGCAACCGTCAACACGGCCAATTTCCATTACCTTCTTGGCGGGAATTGGGTCAAGGTGGAAACAGCGGCGCATCCTGCGGTTCCGATCATTTTCGCTGTACTCTGCACGATTTACGGCATCTGGTGGCTGCATCGCGCAAGAAAACTACGTCTGAAACTGATTGAAAGCATCCTGTCATTTGTCTTTGCAACGACCTTTATTTCCTTTGCGATCATCGGAGCAAGCTGGTCTGTAACCGGAGCTGCAGCGATGACATTTGCCTTTGTGATCATACTGAGCCAGGCGATCCGGAGCAGAAAAGCGGAAATGCTTACCTATCTCGGCGCATTACTGTATATTCTTCTCTACGTTTTCGGCGTCAAAATGCATGAACGCTATCTGTTTCCGGCAATCCTGCTTCTTGCGTCGGCCTGGGTTCTTCTGCGCGACAGGAGAATCTTTACGGTCTTCATTGTTTTCACGACAACACTGTTCATAAACGAAGGGATCGTGCTGGACAACAGTATCCGCCTTGGTTCTTCCATGGGGCACCTGAACCGTGATACGATCTGGTTGGCTGATATCATCAGTGTGATCAATATCCTGGGTTCCATCTACGCGGTCTATCTGAGCATCGAACTGATGCTGGAGAATGAACCGCGTACGCCCGGTCTGATTATGCAGCTTTTCCCGGCTGTTCATATCAGAAAGACCGCCCGTGATCCGAGGGACTGGAAACCGGACCGTTCACTTCACTGGACCAGGAAGGACACGATCATCCTTTCGGTGATCACGATTGTGTTCAGTACAGTCAGCCTGCTGACACTCGGCAGTACAAAAGCCCCTCAGCGCGAGTGGATTGCGAGCAGTGACGAAGAAGCGGTCATCTTTGACCTGGGAAAAGAGCAGGATCACTTCTCTGTCCTCTATTTCGCCCAGGTGAGTCGAAATGATTTTTCCTTTGCTGTCAGTAATGACGGAATGAACTGG
The DNA here is from genome assembly GCA_902793605.1 of uncultured Eubacteriales bacterium. Lineage (GTDB taxonomy): Bacteria > Bacillota > Clostridia > Christensenellales > Aristaeellaceae > Aristaeella. The sequence goes on along the minus strand of CADBEB010000001.1, from coordinate 253,830 downwards.
TCAGAAGAGTACTGGGCACAGATGGACCAGGGGCAGTGCTGGAAATGGAAATACCTGACCGAATCCTATCCGGGGACAACCTCCGGCAGAACCTATTACAATTCCGATCTTGACCATGTCATATACCTGGACGGACGGTATGTCCGACTGACTGCACAAAGCCTTGGCCTGACACTGAACGAGATCATATTCCGGGATTCACATGGAAACAATATCCCTGCCGTGATTACCGGACGGACAGGTGCGGTTGCTGAATCCGAACTGTATTCCGACCTTGAGCGACTAATTGACGAGCAGGATACGCTTGAAAAACTGCCTCAATACTTCCGTGATGAAGCATCGGAGAACGCTCCTGCTCAGCCGGGATGGTGGAACAGTACCTATTTTGATGAGATTTATCACGCAAGGACCGCTTTTGAATTCCTGAAGGGAAGCGTTCCTTACGAAACCAGTCATCCTCCGCTCGGGAAAGTGCTGATGAGTGCTTTTGTGGCTCTTTTCGGGATGACACCTTTCGGATGGCGTTTTGCCGGAGCATTGGCCGGAATCCTGATGCTGCCCGGGATGTATCTTCTCGGCAAACAGCTGACGAAAAAGACCTGGATTGCAGCGTTTGCCTGTCTCTGTATGGCACTTGACTGCATGCACCTGACACAGACGCAGATTGCTACGATTGACAGCTTCCCCGTGCTGTTTATCATCTTTGCCTATTTCTTTATGCTGCGGTTCCTGCAGACAGATATCCTGCAGCAGAAAATAGCCCGCATCCTGCCGGACCTGGCGGCTTCCGGGGTCTTTATTGGCCTGTCCATCGCCAGCAAGTGGATCGGGATCTATGCCGGAGGAGGACTTGCGATCCTGTTTTTCTGGCATTGCTTCAGGACATACAGACTGCGCAGGGAAGGTGAACTTGCTGTACAGAGGGAAGACCTCACGGATGAAGAAAAGGCATCGCTCGAAAACTGGCTGACTGAAAGACCCGACAGGAAGGCAGCCACCCGGCGTATCCTGGTACTCTGCGCCTGGTGTGTGCTTTTCTTTGCAGTCATTCCGATCATAATCTACCTGCTGAGTTATATTCCGTATATGGCATACAACAGCCGGAGAATCCGATCAATCGGTGATTATATCAATGAAGTATGGAAATCACAGATCGGTATGTTCAGTTACCACAGTACTAAAAACCTTGGGATGGATCATCCGTTCTATTCACCCTGGTGGGAGTGGCCTGTGATCGGAAAACCGATGTACTATGCGGCTGAACAGTATTTGCCAAAGGATTCCGGTTTGCATCACAGCATATTCTGTTTCGGAAATCCCGTGATCTGGTTCAGCGGTCTGGCTGCGCTGCTGTATTGTGCTGTACGTGCGATCGGCAACAGGAGATACAAGATTCCAGGCCAGGCCGGGATCTGGCACCTGAAGGCGGCAACCTATGATCCACGGTATATGTTCATCTTAACCGGCATCCTCGCACAGTATCTGCCCTGGGTGATGGTCCCTCGGGGTACCTATATCTATCATTATTTTGCAAGCCTGCCTTTCCTGATGCTTGCCCTCAGCATTTGTTTTGACCGAAATAAAGAACGGAACGAACAGAGAAAAGCATTCCTGATCGGAATCGTCTTCATCATCCTTTCGGCAGTCGCGTTTATCGTTTTCTTCCCATATGCGAGCGGGATCAGCGCACCTGGTTCCTGGCTTGATATTGGCAGAAGAATACTCAGAATCTGGTATTGAGGTGTGTTGAGCAATGGATGAGATCATGGCCAGAACCCTGAGCTTCGGAGTCAGCGGAGTGAACGGGTTTCCCGTACATGTCGAGGTGTTCGGGATTTCCGGGATTCCGGGGATGGAGATCATCGGTCTGCCGGATGCTTCTGTCAGGGAGAGCCGTGACCGGGTCAATGCTGCGATAATCAACAGCGGGAAGCAGATGCAGCCGAAGCGTATCACGATAAACCTGGCACCGGCTGACATGAAGAAGGAAGGCCCTTTATTCGATCTCCCCATCGCGATCGGTGTACTGATCGCTACCGGTGAGATTGTTCCGGATCCCGGACTGGACATCGATACGATCGCTCTTTTCGGGGAACTGAGCCTTGACGGCCTGGTGCAACCAATCGCAGGCGCCCTTCCTATTGTAATCAGCGCCAAGGAAAACGGGGTCCGTGATGTGATCCTGCCAGAGAAAAACGCAAAGGAAGTCGCCTGTGTCGAAGGCATAAACATCATGCCTGTCAGTCATCTTCGACAAGTAATTGATTACTTTGAAGGAACTGAAACCATTCCCAAACAGCAGCAGATATCCTATGAAAGCCTGAAAAGCGGGATCACTGCCGGCACGACCGATATGGCACTGATAAAAGGCCAAAAAGGCGCAAGGAGAGCGCTTGAGGTCGCCGCGGCGGGAGGACACAACATGATCATGATCGGTGTACCAGGCAGCGGAAAGACAATGCTTGCCCGATGCCTGCCGGGCATACTGCCGCCAATGAGCTTTGAGGAGGCACTGGAAACAACCCGGATCCATTCAATCTGCGGAAAACTACCGCCAAACAGCGGCTTAATGGTCGTCAGACCTTTCTGCGCTCCACACCATAATGCTTCTGTAGCATCGTTGATCGGAGGCGGACAGGAAGCAAAACCGGGCGAAGTATCCCTGGCGCATAACGGGGTCCTGTTTCTCGATGAACTGCCCGAATTCAGCCGGAGTGCCATGGAAGCGCTGAGACAGCCGCTGGAAGATGGGATCGTTTCCGTTTCAAGGGTCCGAAGACAGGCACAGTACCAGTCTTCCTTCATGCTTGTTGCTGCGATGAATCCATGCCCTTGCGGCTATTACGGAAGCACGAGAAGAGTCTGCCGATGTACACCTCAGGAAACGAGGCGCTATCTTGACAGGATTTCCGGCCCTCTCCTGGACAGGATCGATCTGCAGATCGAAGTCGATTCCGTTCCTGTTCAGGAGATCAATACTACAGCTCCGGCAGAATCCTCCGCAATCGTTGCTGCCAGAGTCAACGCTGCACGCATGATTCAGCTTGAAAGATACAGGGGAACAGGAAAACACTGCAACGCACAGCTGAACAATGCGGAAGTCAAACGATACTGTGCTCCGGATGCAGAAGCTGTCAGGCTTCTGGATACCGCAGTGGAAACCATGCATCTGAGCATGCGCGCTTATCAAAGGATCCTGAAAGTCGCAAGAACGATCGCCGACCTCGAGCATTCACAGGTGATCAGTTCCGGTCACGTCGCTGAAGCCATCCAGTATCGTGAACTGGATCAGAAATACTGGAGGTGATAGCGTTGATCACGGATTCTTCCGGTTTTCTGTATCATGCGTGGCTTGCCTCGGCATCACTTACGCCGGAACAGACAACGCAACTCCTGGATGAATACCGGACTCCTGAGAACATATTTCTCGAATTCAAATCAGGAAGTAAACTTATAGGGATCGCTCCAGCAGGAATAAAAACCCTGGCGAAGAACGCTTCGGACCAGAATCTTGCGGCACTGGACAGTATTCTTATACAGCATCATATCCGGGCTTTTACGGTCCTGGATACGGAATATCCGGATGCTCTCCTGAAGATGCAGGAACCACCCGCAATCCTGTTTTATCAAGGTAATCTTCAGTGTATGAAACGAAAAATGCTGGCTATGGTCGGAAGCAGAGCTGCCTCCTATGACGGCCAGAGGGCAGCCAGGAAGATTGCAGGGGAATTAAGTCGGAAAGGCGTTTGCATTGTAAGCGGAATGGCGGGAGGGATTGATACTGCCTCCCATACCGGATGTATTGATGGCGGAAGTCCGACGATCGCTGTGACCGGCTGCGGACTTGATACCGTGTATCCTTCCGGAAACACAAAACTCCGTGACAGCATTCTGAAAAACAACGGTCTTTTGCTGAGTGAATATGCGCCGGGTGAAAAGCCGATCGGATGGCATTTTCCATTCCGGAACCGGATCATCACCGGGCTTGCGCATGCATTGATCGTGATCGAGGCAAAAATACGCAGCGGAACGATGACATCCGTGCAGCATGCACTGAACCAGGGAAAAGATGTATTTGTTTATCCGGGTGACCCTGCTTCACCCTATTCCGAGGGAAACCATCAGCTGCTTCGGGAAGGCGCCCTTTACTTTACAACGGGCGAAGACATCCTTGAAGACCTCGGATGGCTTGACAATCATGAAATCATAGGGCAAAATAGCGTTTGTTCAGGCATGACACCGCTGCTGTCACCGGAAGAAACAGTGATCTTTGAGATCCTGAAACCGGGCAGGCTCAGTTTTGAACAGATCGCTGACAGGAGCGACCTTTCACCTGCGGTCCTGATGAGCACGCTGACCATGCTGCAGATCAAAGGAACCGTGGAATCCTTACCGGGAAAACAATATCAATTGAAAGCACAGGCTTGAAGTATCAATCCGATCCAAAGGAGTCACATTATGGGCACCGCAAAACAGAAACTAATCATCGTTGAATCGCCTGCCAAAGCGAAAACAATCGGCAAGTATCTCGGAAAAGGATATAAAGTTGAAGCTTCACAGGGGCATGTATGTGATCTGCCCAAAAGTCAACTGGGCGTCGATATCGACCATGATTTTGACCTGAAATACATTACGATCCGCGGAAGGGGAGAGATCCTCAGCCGGATCCGAAAGGAAGCACGAAATGCCTCAGAGATCTACTTTGCAACAGACCCTGACCGGGAAGGCGAGGCGATCAGCTGGCATTTGTTCCATGTTCTCGGAGTTGATGAGAAAGAACCTTGCAGGATCGAATTTAATGAGGTGACCAAAAAGGCTGTACAGAATGCGATCAAGCATCCCCGGAAATTGGATATGGGCAGGATCGACGCCCAACAGGCACGGCGTGCCCTTGACCGCCTTGTCGGTTACAAGATCAGTCCATTGCTGTGGGTAAAAGTTAAAAAAGGTCTATCCGCCGGACGCGTACAGAGCGTCGCTACCCGTATGGTCGTAGACCGTGAAAAAGAAATTGACAACTTTATTCCTGAAGAATTCTGGGAAATATCCGCCGATTGTACCGTTAAAGGCGAAAAGAAGTCTTCCAGTTTTACAGCAAGGCTTTCAATGATCGACGGTAAGAAAACACAGATCAAAAACGGAGAAGAGGCCGAAAAGATTTGCAGAATGATCGAAAAATCAGATTTCTCGATCACAGAAGTCAGGAAGAAAGATAAGCGGCGTCAACCCGCACCTCCTTTCACAACCTCAAGCCTTCAGCAGGAAGCAAGCCGCAAACTCGGCTTTACGACAGCCAGGACCATGCAGGTTGTCCAGCAGCTTTACGAAGGCGTTGACATTGCCGGTGAAGGAACACAAGGCCTTGTCACCTACATCAGAACAGACAGCGTCAGGATCAGCGAAGATGCGATGAATTCGCTTCGGGAGTTCATTCCCGAACATTACGGCAAGGAATACCTTCCTGCGGAAAAGAACGAATTCAAGGGACGCAAGAATGCGCAGGACGCGCATGAAGCCATTCGTCCGACTGATGTCAACCGGCTGCCGGAAGCAATCAAACCATCGCTTAGCCGCGAACAGTATATGCTCTACCGTCTGATCTACAACCGCTTTGTCGCCAGCCAGATGGAATGCGCAGTTTATCAAACCCTGTCTGCGGATATATCCGGCTCGGGCATCACGCTCCGATTCTATGGAGAGCACAAAACTTTTGCCGGTTTCACGGTCCTGTATGAAGAAAGTACGGACGAAGCTGCAGATAATGTCGAGATGACGCTGCCGACATTAAACGAGGGCCAGAAGATCAGTATAAAGAAAATTGATTCAGCCCAGCATTTTACACAGCCACCGAGCCGTTATACGGAAGCGAGTCTTGTACGCACGCTTGAAGAGAACGGGATCGGAAGACCTTCGACCTATGCTCCAACGATCACAACCATCATCTCAAGAGGATACGTGTCCCGTGAGAAAAAAAGACTGTATCCCACTGAGCTCGGCATTATGGTTACCAGCATGATGGAACAATATTTCTCACAGATTGTCGATACGGAATTCACGGCAATCATGGAAGAAAAACTGGATGCTGTTGAAGAAGGTCAGCAGGACTGGAGACAGATCCTGCGCGAGTTCTATCCTGGATTTGAGTCGACACTGGCATTGGCAGAGAAGGAGATCGAGAAAGTCGAAGTCAAGGATGAAGTCAGCAACGTTCCGTGTGACAAATGCGGTGCGATGATGGTTTATAAGATGGGAAGATATGGAAAATTCCTTGCCTGCCCGAATTTCCCCAATTGCCGCAACACAAAACCGATCCTCCAGTATCTGGATGTACCGTGTCCGAAATGCGGAAAACGACTGCTTGTAAAAACAAGCCGGAAGAACAGACGGTTTTACGGCTGCGAAGGCTATCCCGAATGTGATTTTGTCAGCTGGGACAGACCGGCTGCCGAGAAGTGCCCAAAATGCGGCCAGTATATGATCGAGAAGCAAAACAACAAAGGTGAGATGATCCATCTCTGTACCAATGAAAACTGCCGGTTCAAGACGATCGCTCAGCCGCAAGAGGATGAAGCGGAATGACCGGCAGGGAAGCGACGGTCATCGGCGGAGGACTTGCCGGTTGTGAAGCGGCATGGCAGCTTGCTGAACACGGAATCCATGTGCACCTGGTTGAGATGAAGCCAGTCCGAAAGTCGCCTGCACATCATACAGACAAGTTTGCAGAGCTGGTTTGTTCGAACAGCTTCCGAAGCGACCGCCTTTCCAACGCTGTCGGCTTGTTGAAAGAAGAAATGCGCATCCTTGGATCTCTGATCATGAAATGTGCAGATTCAACCCGTGTCCCTGCCGGCGGAGCACTTGCGGTCGACAGAGACCGTTTTGCCGAAATGGTAACCAAGTCCATTGAGTGCCATCCGAATATTCATACAGAGCATACAGAAGCCAGCAGGATCCCCGAAGGTCCATCGATCATTGCGACCGGCCCGCTGACAAGCGAAGCCCTGTCGGAAGCAATTGCAGGACTGCCGGGGCTTTCCACACTGAATTTTTTCGATGCAGCGGCACCAATCGTCACAAAGGATTCACTGAACGATAACAAGCTCTTCAGGCTGAGCAGGTATAACAGAGGCAGCGATTACCTGAACGCGCCTATGAACGAGGAAGAGTACGGTGTGTTCATCCGTGAATTGCTTAATGCCGAAACAGCACCGGTCCATGGATTTGAGGAAAGCATGGTCTTTGAAGGCTGTATGCCGATCGAGAGCATGGCAAAACGTGGTTATATGGTGCCGGCGTTCGGTCCGATGAAACCGGTGGGCCTTGTTGATCCAAGGACCGGAAAAGAGCCCTTTGCTGTCGTACAACTACGGCAGGATGATGCAGCTGATACGCTGTACAACCTTGTGGGTTTTCAGACCCGGTTAAAATTCGGTGAACAGAAGCGTGTTTTCGGCCTGATCCCTGGACTTGAGAATGCAGAATTTGCCCGATACGGTGTAATGCATCGGAACACATTCATGAGCAGTCCCGGATTTCTGAACGAACGCTTTGAAATGATCGGACGGGAAGAACTCTGTTTTGCAGGGCAGATTACAGGAGTTGAGGGTTACGTGGAGAGTGCCGGAAGCGGGCTTGTTGCCGGCCTGACGCTTGCAGCCCGGCTGAACGGTGAGGAACCGCCGCTGTTTCCATCCTTTACGGCACTCGGATCACTCGGAAAACATGTTTCGACATTCAACCGGGATTTCCAGCCGATGAACTGTACGTTTGGCATGATTGATCCTCTTCCTGTAACACCGGGGCAGAAAAGAATCCGAAAAAAACAGGAACGCTATGAAGCAATCGCTGCAAGGTCACTGGAGTACATCCGCAAGATCAGTAACAACACAGGAGGTAGATGATCCATGTCCGGTAATCTGAAGGGAACGACCATTTGTGCCGTACGAAGGAACGGGCAGATTGCCATTGCGGGAGACGGACAGGTAACAATGGGGGAGCATACAATCTTTAAAACGACGGCAAGAAAGGTTCGCCGGCTCTATAATGGCGAAGTAGTCGTCGGTTTCGCCGGGAGCGTTGCAGATGCATTTACTCTCTGTGAAAAGTTCGAGGAGAAGCTGCAGCAATGCAGCGGAAATCTTGAAAAGGCCGCCGTTGCGCTGGCACAAAACTGGCGGGGTGACCAGATGATGAGACAGCTTGAGTCCATGATGATCACAGCGGACAAGGAACACCTGCTGATCCTCAGCGGAACCGGAGAAGTGATCGATCCTGATGAAGGAATCGCAGCTATCGGTTCCGGCGGCAATTATGCTCTGGCAGCCGCACGTGCACTCCTGCAGAATACGGATCTGAGCGCTGCGGAAATCGCAGTGAAGTCCCTGAAGATCGCTGCAAGCATCTGTGTCTATACGAATGAGAACATTACGGTAGAGACCGTCTGAAAAGACAGGAGTTGATAAATATGAATGAACAGCAGCTGACACCGAGGCAAATCGTTCACGAGTTGGATCGATTTATCGTTGGTCAGGATGAAGCCAAGAAAGCTGTTGCTATTGCGCTCAGAAACCGCTATCGCCGCAGCCGGGTTGAAGAGACTCTTCGGGACGAGATCATTCCCAAGAATATCCTGATGATCGGACCTACAGGCGTTGGAAAGACTGAGATTGCAAGACGTCTTGCAAAGCTCGTCAATGCTCCCTTTATTAAGGTGGAAGCGACGAAATTCACAGAAGTCGGCTATGTGGGCCGTGATGTGGAAAGCATTATCCGTGACCTGACGGAAAATGCTGTACGCATGGTCCGAAAGGAACATGAGGAACGTGTGATGCCGAGAGCCAGGGTCCTGGCTGAAGAACGCCTCAGCGAATTGCTCTCCCATCCGCAGAAGAAAAACACATCATCCAATCCGCTTGATTTCCTCCTGGGAAAACAGAAGGAAAGCCAGCCGAGCAGCGATGAAGTGACTGCATTGGCACGCAGAAAAGAAGAAATCCGTCAGCAACTGATGCGGGGAGAGATCGAAGACGCGGAACTGGAGCTCGAAGTGGAAGAAGAAGCGCCCACGCTGGAACTCGGCGGCAACAGCATCAGTCTCGGCGATATGATGGGGAACATGATGCCCAAGCGAACCCGGATGCGGCACGTGAAAGTCCATGAAGCAAGAAAGATCCTTACTGACCAGGAAGCAGCGAAGCTGATTGATAATGATGCCGTTCAGGAGGAAGCGCTGACACGGACAGAACAGAACGGGATCGTATTCATTGATGAGATTGACAAAATTGCAAGCGCATCGGGAGCCCACGGCCCTGATGTAAGCAGGGAAGGTGTCCAGAGGGACATCCTTCCGATTGTGGAAGGAAGTACAGTCAGCACAAAATACGGAGCTGTCCGTACGGATTATATGCTCTTCATCGCCGCCGGCGCGTTCCATGTGAGCAAGGTAACGGACCTGATCCCTGAACTGCAGGGCCGCTTCCCCGTACATGTAAAACTGAAGAGCCTGACAAAGGATGACTTCAAACAGATCATGACCGCGCCTGAGAACGCGCTCACAAAGCAGTACCAGGCGCTGCTGGCAGTCGATAAAGTACTGATCAGTTTTGAAGAGAGCGCCGTCACCGCGATCGCAGAAGCTGCCTGCAACGCGAACGAAAATGCGGAAGATATTGGCGCCAGAAGGCTTCACGCCATCTTTGAACAATTGCTTGAGGATGTGCTTTTTAATGCCGGCGATGAGAATATGCCGCCTTTCGAGCTGAAGATCGATGATACATACGTCAATGAGCATCTGAGAGGTGAGAACAAACCGACGGACATCCGCAAATTTATCCTGTAAGATTACAAACCCGCTGATCCTGCTATGCATTCAGCGGGTTTCGTGTTATAATCACAGAAACGAAGGACTGGGAGGACAGAGGAATGATCCAGACTATCGGCATGATCGGTACCGGGAATATGGGTTCAGCAATCCTGCGCGGTATCGTTGAAGCGGATTACGTGAAAGCCGGACAGATTGTCGCATATGATACCAGTTCAAGAAGAATACGCGAACTTGAGGAAGATATTCCGGGGATCATCAGTGCACGGGACTGTATCGAGGTTGCGGAACGCGCAGATCTGATCATCCTGGCCGTCAAGCCGATTTACGTCAAGGATGTCCTTGATGAGATTCATTCCGTTCTGGACGGAAAAGCGGTACTGAGCATAGCAGCCGGATGGACAGTGCATATGCTCCAGAATGCCCTGCGTGGAACGACCGCATCTTATCTGCGCGTGATGCCCAACACACCAGCGCTTGTCGGTGAAGGAATGACGGCGATCTGTGATGAAACAACGTTCTCAAAAGAAGATTTTGATTATGCAAAGGGGATCTTTGATTCAGTAGGAAAGACCCGCATCCTGCCGGAAAGGCTGTTTGACGGTGTCGTTGCCGTCAGCGGCAGCAGTCCGGCATATGTGTATATGATGATAGAAGCAATGGCAGACGCTGCGGTAAAGGAAGGTCTTCCCAGGGTATACGCCTATGAAATGGCTGCCCAGAGTGTCCTCGGGAGCGCCTTGATGGTACTCTCATCCGGTACACATCCGGCAGCACTGAAGGATGCTGTCTGTTCACCCGGCGGAACGACGATCGAAGCAGTTAAGGAGCTTGAAAGAAAAGGATTCCGTGCTGCCATTATGGATGCGATGGAAGCCTGCGCCCGCAAAAGCCGGGAAATGTCCGAAAAATAAGGAATGACAGCGAGCATGGACGATAACAGAAAGAATGTGAATATCTATACAGATGGCGCATGCAGCGGGAATCCGGGTCCCGGGGGCTGGGCAGCCATCCTGGAGTTCGGTCCACACCGGAAAGAACTGAGCGGCTATATGGCGGGTACGACAAACAACCGTATGGAGTTGTTTGCTGCCATCAGCGGGCTTGGCGCCCTGAAGGAGCCGTGCAACGTCCGGCTGTACTCGGACAGCAATTATCTCGTTCAGGCGTTTAATGAGCATTGGATCGACAACTGGAAAAAGAACGGATGGAAGACCAGCGGGGGAGGAAAAGTCGAAAACCAGGATCTCTGGTTCATTCTGTCTGCACAAACGAAGAAACATCATGTCGAGTTTATCAAAGTAAAAGGCCATGCTGACCATCCGGAAAACAACCGGTGTGATGAGCTGGCACGCAATGCGATTGAAGAATACCGCAGAATCAATACAGAACCTGAAACTGAGGAACGGTAAACAAACAAATAACTTGATATGGAAGGATTGACAACCGGAACAGGGAATGATATCCTTGTTTTGGCATAGTTTTACGAATAGTTAAGCATCCAATCCGAACAATTCCGGAAACAGAGAAGATGGAGAGCGTTTACGATGACGGAAATCACTAATCAATACAGAGAAGAAATCGATGCAAAAAGGATTCTTCAGATCCGGGAAATTACGAAAGAGCTTCCTCAGGCCTGTTCTGATTTCCTCCGTGCGATAGCAATATCGACCGGTACGTTTACCAGGCTTGCCTATGCGATCGATCTGAGGACGTTTTTCCGTTTTCTTCATGAGGAACGCATTGGTTTTTCCGATAAGCCGGTCATCCTGCTTGACGATCACGATCTTGAAAAGCTTACACGGAATGACATGATCGCCTACACCGAGTATCTGACATATTATCTGAAGAATACTGATGATGTTTCGGTACCTAACAAAGCATTCGTGAATCATGAACTGTCAATCAAACGTAAGCTTTGTGCAATCAGGTCTTTCTATGACTATTTGTTCAAGAACCAGCGTATCAGTTCAAATGTTACAGAACTTGTTCCCCTCCCCAAGGTCCATGAAAAGCCGATCATCCGTCTGAACCGGGATGAAATGGTCCGTATGCTGGAGCAGGCTCAGAGCGGTGATAAGCTCACAAAAACACAGCAGAAATTCCAGAAGATTACAGCAAAACGTGATTTTGCAATCCTGTCCCTTTTTCTTGGCACAGGGATCCGGGTAAGTGAATGCGTCGGGATCAATATCAATGATGTCGATCTGGAAAACAATGCTTTTATCGTAACAAGAAAAGGCGGAAACCAGGTTGTCCTCTACTTCCCGCCCGAGGTGGCTGAAGCCCTTGCCGACTATCTGAACGAACGTCTGGAAACAGAGGCACTCCCGGGGCATGAACAAGCTTTCTTCCTTAGCCTGCAGCGGCGCAGGATCACACAGCGTGCTGTACAGAACCTGGTCAAGAAATATGCGGCCGTTGCAGCACCGCTGAAGAGCAGGATCAGCCCACATAAGCTGCGCAGCACCTATGCGACAAACCTTTACAACGAAACAGGCGATATCTATCTGGTTGCGGATGTACTCGGACATACTTCCGTTGACACGACCAGGAAGCATTATGCGGACATGACGGATGCGCGCAGAAAAATGGCCGCCGAGCATGTTCATTTGCCCGGCGACCCTGAATTCAAACCTGGTCGCTGATCAAAGCCCTGATCTTCTGTGTCAGATCCCGCAATTCACTATTTGAATGATTTGAAAGCTGATCAATATACATACTTAAATCAAGCAAAGCGTTTTTAAGCGCAAGATAATCAGTATTCGTCCGCTTCTTTTCCGCAGGAGCTCTCTCACCGGCATTCGTTGTTTTCTTTCTGTAAACCGGATCAGTCAGTCGGATCCATTCACCGGCCATCAGATCGAATTCAGAGCCGGAATACGGCGCGCTCGAAGGAATCGAAAAATGTTCAGTAATGCTTTGTGAAAACGCGGTACAGGAATCATCATCACCGTGATTGACAAATACGAAGGAAGGTTTCTTTTTAAACTGAGAGATCCAGCGCAGAAGGCCGTCACGGTCAGCGTGGCCTGAAATACCTTCCAGTACATCAATCTCAGCATTGACATCAATCTTTTCACCAAAAATCTTGACCGAATCAGCGCCGTCATGGATGATCCTTCCGAGCGTTCCGACTGCTTGGTAACCGACGAACAATATCGTGTTCCGACTGTCCCATAGGTTATGTTTCAAATGGTGCCGGATTCGTCCGCCCTCACACATGCCGCCGGATGCGATAATCACTTTCGGCGTCGGATCTGAGTTCAGCGCTTTTGATTCTTCGGAGGAAACTGTAATGTTCAGCCCGTCGAACCAGATCGGGTTCGTTCCTGAAGACATGATCGCAAGCGTTTCCTCATCAAGGCAGATCGGATCGCATTGCAGGAAGATCGCGGTCGCCTCATTGGCGAGCGGGCTGTCAACATAGACCGGAAAATGTTCCATCTCTGCAGGCATGAGGTGCTTCTGTTTGATCTCCCTGAAAAAATAAAGTAATTCCTGTGTCCTGCCGACAGCGAAGGAAGGTATTACTACGGTTCCTTTCCTTTCAAACGTTCTCCGAAGGACATCGGTAAGGATCGGGATCGGTTCCTTAACAGTATCATGATTGCGCGTTCCATATGTGGATTCGATCAGCAGATAGTCAGCTTCCGAAACAGGCTGCGGATCCTTGATGATCGGCTGATTGATATTGCCTACATCTCCGGAGCAAACGAGCTTTACTGTCTTTCCGCCGTCTTCAAGAAAAAGCTCAAGGAAGGAAGAGCCTAGCAGATGCCCGGCGTCAGTGAACCGGATGGAAAGACCGTCATCAATCATGTAGATCTCATTATACTCACAAGGGTTGAAGAAGTTCATCGTATTTGCTGCATCTTCAGCAGTATAGAGCGGCACGACTTCGGGACCGCCGGTCCGCAGGTTCTTCTTCGTTTCAGAGGCAGCATCAGTTTCCTGTATATGTGCACTGTCAGCCAGCATGACAGCGCACAGAGCAGTCGTTTCCGCTGTCGCATAGATCGTTCCGCTGAAGCCCTGTTTATAGAGCAACGGCAGGAGACCCGAATGATCAATATGCGCATGGGTCAGGAAAACATATTCAATCTGTGAGGCGGCGACCGGCATATCAGCCATCTGGAAATCGTTTTCTCCCTGCTCCATGCCGTAATCAACAAGGAAATAGCGATTATCCTTCCATTCGACCAGGGTATGGCTTCCGGTAACCTGATGCGCAGCTCCGAGAAAAGTGATCTTCATGGATGGACTTTCCTTTCTGATTCAGATTTGCAAATACACGGGAGTCAATTTATAATATGGTTTGGTCATGAATTTGGGGATTCTTCCTGCTCGAGCATGATCCGGTCGATCGTGACACCGCGATATTCGGCATCGCCGTTCACACATTTCATGCAGTTGTCGCAGATCTTTTCAGGATCAAGATCACACCGGTCGCACTCTCCGCAGCCGATGCATTCCCTGTCATACAATACGCAAGGACGATGATTCTCCATATATTATTCCTCCTGTTGTACTGATTATACAACGTGTCTGAAAGGAAGGTCAAGTTTGAACGAGCTCGAACTGCGAACCTTTACAGAAGAAGAATATCATGCTTTCTTTATGAAATATGTCCCCGATCCGACAATGGATTCCTCCCCTTTCCGGTACAGCCGGGAACAGATCTCCCGTTCCTATCTGTACAATCACGGAGGATTCCGTCCTGACTATGTTCACTTTGGGGTTTTCCTGGACCAGATACCAGTCGGGTCGCTCCAGTTAAAACGGATGGACCGGCAGAAACACTCCTGTGAGTTCGGAATCATTTTGCAGAACGATGACGTCAAGAACCGAGGAATCGGAACGGCCGCGCTCCTGAAACTGATGGATCTTGCCCGGGATCAATACGGTATGGAAATAATGACTGGAGAAACGATGGGGCGAAACAAAAGAATGATTCGTGTATTTGAAAAGCTTGGTTTTGAAAGGGTTGAAACCGTGCCGGATGCTTTTGAGCTTCCGGACGGACAGAAGGAAGACCGGCTTATCTATCGGAAGTATCTTACGGAGGGATAAAGATGGCAGCAAAAGCGATACTGAAACCTGGCAAGGAAAAACGCGTCTATACTTTTCATCCATGGATCTTCAGAAGCGATATCGATCGGATCGAAGGATCGTTTTTTCCGGGAGATATTGTAGATATTGCCAGTTCAAAAGGCCGTTTCCTGGCCAGGGGATTCTATAACCCGAACAGCCAGATCGCCCTGAGGATCATGACCTATCGGGAAGAGCCAATTGGCCGGGAATTCATCTTTCGGCGCGTCCATGAAGCAGTCGAATACCGGAGAACATTTGCCGATATGCAAAGCTGCAGGCTGATCTTTGCCGAAAGTGACCGTCTTCCGGCACTGATTGTTGACGCATTCGGCGATGTACTCGTACTTCAGTGCCTTGCACTGGGGATGGAACGTTTCAAACATGATATCGTTGATGCACTTATTGAGGAGATGTCACCCCGCGGGATCTGGGAAAGGAACGATGTTCCCGTAAGGCGCCTCGAAGGAATGGAGATGTTTACCGGCCTCTTATACGGTGAAGTTCCGGATAAAGTCGAAATGATTGAAAACGGTGTACGTTTTCTTGTTGACGTAAAGGAAGGACAGAAAACAGGATTCTTTCTGGATCAGAAAGAAAATCGCGCTGCAATCAGACCTTTTGTTAAAGGAAGGACCGTCCTGGACTGCTTTACCCATACCGGCTCTTTTGCGCTGCATGCCGGAATATACGGAGCCGAAAATGTCACAGGCGTTGATATCAGCGAATATGCATGCCTCTTCGCACAGGAAAACGCGAAGCTGAACGGACTGGAGGAACGAGTTCACTTTGTAACTGCAAATGCATTTGACCTGCTTGCTGAAGAAAGCCGGGAAGGAAAAAAATACGGTGTGATCATCCTTGATCCGCCTGCATTCACAAAGACCCGGTCAGCTGTGGACAGCGCAATCCGCGGATATAAAGAAATCAATCTCCGGGCTATGAAGATGATCGAGCACGGCGGTTATCTGGTTACCTGCTCATGCAGTCAGCATGTTCTCCCGGAAATGTTCCGATCCATGGTGCTGGATGCAGCACATGATGCACATGTTTATCTGCGCCAAGCGGAGTTCCGCACCCAGGGAAAAGATCATCCTATCCTTCCCTATGCACGTGAAACAGAATACCTGAAATGCGGTATATACCAGGTGTTCACCTGATCGGAAATATATGTCCGTCAACGGGAGTCATAACCAAGGTTTTTCAGATCGGAAGCGTTGTTGCGCCAGTCTGGACGAATCTTTACCCAAAGCCTCAGATTGACGTGCGTATCCAGCAGTTTCTCGATATCCGACCGGGCTTCTGAGCCAATCGTCTGCAACATCGAGCCATGTTTTCCGATGATGATGCCTTTATGGGCTTCACGCTCGCAATAAATGGTGGCATTGATTTCAGTCAACCTGTCGTTTATGGCCTCGATCTTGACCATTTCGACACCGATTCCGTGCGGCACTTCATCCCGCAGATGCCTCAGCGCTTTCTCACGGATGATCTCTGCGCAGAGTATTCTTTCCGGCTGATCAGTGATCATATCATCAGGAAAATACCTGGGCCCTTGTGGAAGATGCTTTCGCAGGCATGAAACGAGATCGTCAAGACCGCTCTTCGTCTTCGCACTGACAGGAATGATCTCATCATATCCAAGGTCTGCCATCCTTGCTGTAGCGGACAGAATGTTTTCCGGGGTAACAAGATCGATCTTGTTTAAGGCAAGAATTGCCGGCACTTTCTTTTCTTTCAGTTCTGAAGCGATCCGGATATCGCTGTCCGTGATATGAGAGACATCAAGAATCGTAAGGATACAGTCCATTCCGTCCATTGCGTCACGAACAGAATGCATCATATATTCTCCGAGTCGTGTCTTCGGCTCATGAATTCCCGGCGTATCCAGAAAAACCATCTGGTATTCGTCATGGGTCAGCACGCCCATGATCCTGCTTCTGGTTGTCTGAGGACGGTTTGATACGATCGCGATCTTTTCTCCGATCATCGCATTCATCAAAGATGATTTTCCGACATTGGGACGTCCGATGATCGTGATAAAACCGGAATGGAACGATTCATTATTACGGCTCATTCTTTTCTCCTGATCATGAATTACATACTGTCCGGGCCGAAACCCTCCGGAAGCAGTTCGTGAAGGTTCTTTTCTTCGACATGATCCTCCCAGGTAACGATCACACGTATATCGGGAGCAAACTCGTTCAGTACCTGGCGGCAGGCCCCGCAGGGCCAGGGTTTTGTTTTTCCGGCGATTGCAATCACATCGAATCCGCGGGCGCCCTCGCTGACCGCTTTGAACATGGCTGTCCTTTCAGCGCAGTTGGTCAGGCCAAAGGATGCGTTTTCAATATTGCAGCCGGTGAATATTCTTCCGTCCGTACAATGAAGCGCGGCGCCAACCGGATAAGATGAATAAGGGGAATAGCTGTTTTTCATCGCTTCACGTGCAAGCATGAGCAGGGTATCATCAACAGAATCCGGCTGATCGTCACGGCTGACTGATATTTCGGAAAGGATCTTTTCTTCCATTTCTCTCATTCTCTCCTTGTCTTCTGGTTTGATATGATCATAACCCATCAGATGACAGATTCCGTGAATCAGCAGATAACATGCCTCACGAAGCTCAGCATGCCCGTATTCTGCCGCCTGTTTTCGCATATGGGGCACTGAGATAAAGATATCACCCAGAAAACAGGCTCCGGTCTGATCATCATACTCCATTCGGAGCAGGTGCTCATTGCTCCCTGCTGTCTGCCCGACAGGATAATCCACAGATGGAAACGATAATACGTCCGTGGAAGATGGAATGCCCCGGTATTCCCTGTTGATTCCGGAGATCGTTTCATCATCGCAGAGACAGACATGGATCAGGCAATCCATTGCAATTCCTTCACAGGCAAGTGCTCGATCCGCTGCAAAGGACATCCGGTCAAGGATTAATCCGTCAACAGGGTACAGATTTTCCCAATCAATCTTCATTCTTCTGCTCCGGCAATTCGTCAGCAATTTGCTCATCCCTCCCTGCCGGAACATCTTCAGAGGCAGAAACCGGTGTTTTTGACTCCTCAGTTTCCTTTCCTTCCGTATCAACTGATTCGGCAGAGTTAGCAGCTATGCTTCGGTCGTTTTCGGCGGTATCGGTTTTTTCGGCATTAACATCGGATGCAGCTGAAACGGCAGCCGGATTCCCGTTGACATACTGCGGAACTTTCGGATACTCGATTCTTTCATGATAAACTCCTTTGAGGATTCCGGAAAACGCTTCGCTGATCTTGTCGATATCCCTAAGCGACAGTTCACAGTCTGACAACTGTCCGTCTTCAAGTTTCCCGCGGATCAGCCGCTCGATGAATTGATCGATTCCCTTCGGTGTCGGGTCTTTCATGGATCTGACTGCTGCTTCAATTGTATCGGCAAGCATAACAATGGAAGCTTCCTTGGTTTGCGGTTTCGGACCTGTATAGCGGAAATCGTTGATATCCACATGCTGTCCGCCGGCAAGCTGAAGCGCCTTATGATAGAAGAACATGACAGGCGTAACACCGTGATGCTGAAGAATGATATCCTGGACTTCCGGTGGCAGATGCTCTTTCTGCGCCATCAGGACACCGTCTTTTGTATGGGACGTAAGAATCGCAGCAGAAACATAAGGGTCAGTATTGGCATGCGGGTTGGATCCATGCTGATTCTCACTGAAATATCCGGGCCTTTTGAGTTTTCCGATATCGTGATAATAAGCTCCGGCCCTGGCAAGATAGGAATTGGCCCCGATCTTGTCGGCCGCTGCTTCGGCAAGATTTGCTACAATAATGGAATGATGATAGGTTCCGGGCGCCTCAATCATCAGGCGTTTCATAAGCGGATGATTTGGATTCGTGATCTCAAGAAGTCTGCTCGGCGTTGCCAGATGGAAAATTCCTTCAAAAGCGGGCTGCAGCGCAACAGCAAGAGCACCGCTGAGCAGGCCGCCGCCAAGCGCCCAGGATCCGGTACGGATCATATCCAGTGTTTCCGCCGAAGTGAGCAGCTTGATACCGACGATCATCATGATGCTGAAAAATGACGTAATCATTCCTGCGATGAGTACTCTTGTACGCTGAGGACGTCCCTTCAGGAACCAGATCGTTGCAACGCTGGCTGAAAGCGTGTTCGACATGATCAGAACGACGTCATAAAAGGTCGTTGAACTGCTGCAGCTTGTCAGCCCTGCAAACAGCAAAGCAAGGGGAAAAGTCAGGCAAAGGCCGGCCCGATAACCGAGGAGAACCGTGCCCAGTATAGCACCGAGTGTGATTGGAATGATATACAGGCTCGGAAGCAGATTGGAGATTGCAGCAAAACACATGCAAAGAATCAGAATCAGAAGGATTACAAGCAAAGGCCTTGTTTTGGAAAGGTAATCTTTCAGCAGGAGACGCAGCAGCATAATCAGGGAAAGCATAGCCAGAAGAATACTGATCAGCGCGCCACCGTAAACTGAATAATCGTAATGGTCATCGTTCAGCAAGCCAAGTGAACGGAGTACTTCGAGCTGGCTCTGCGTGATACGGTCTCCTTCCCTGATGACATTCTGACCCTGCAGAAATATGACGGGTTCTACCGCATCCCTGGCTTTCTGGATCGCTTCGTCCGTTGCTTCCTGATCGATAATCATATTGGGTTTTATACAGGTGCGCAGGACGGCGGGAAGTATTGTCTGAGTCAGCGATACATCCACTTTATAACCGACGATTTGCTGGATTGTCATGATTGCCTGGCTGACCTGACCTTCACGAATCGTCGTATTCAGGGAGTTTTCAACGGCAACTGTTACCGTACTGACCATGTCGTCAAAAACCTGTGTGTCCACACGCAGCAGCGTTGTAATTTGAGTTCTGCTCAGAGTCAATGTATTGACAAGGCTCAGGGCATAATCAATTTCCTCCTCGGAAAATGAACGATAATAACGATGTACGGAATCGTCGTTTTTCAGCGTGACCCCGTACTGTTGGATTGTGCGAAGTTCATTGAACGTATTATCGAGAGATGTCAGGACTTCTTCCTTTACACCCTGCTGAAAACGGTATGTAGGCTCGACTGTCGCTTCGGCGGCAGCTCTTTTTTCTTCGGTTGTGACTTCGTCAACGACATCCTTCGGTGCATCCACTGTCACATGTGAGATTGATCCCACGCGGAGATCGTATTTGCGCGGAGCACAGATGAAGAAAAACAGAGCAAGAAGTATCAGGAAAGTTCCAAAAAGAAGAAGTGCACATTTGCAGGAAGGAGAATGAAGCCATTCTGTGAAACTGTTTTTCCTGCCTTTTGCCGCCTTGCGGCTGTCAACAGTCAACTGAGTCATACATTTTCCTTTCCGGCAGATTGCCTCCGTTGTTCAGCTGCATCGTACGCTTCAACGATCTGCTGGACAAGTTCGTGACGAACGATATCCTTTCCTGACAATTCTACAATACCGATTTCGGGAATGTCGCGAAGGAGCCTGACTGCTTCAGCAAGTCCCGAAACCTTCCCCTGAGGAAGATCTGTTTGGGTTATATCGCCTGTAACTACGACACGCGATCTGAAACCCATTCTGGTCAGAAACATCTTCATCTGTTCGGAGGTTGTATTCTGCGCTTCATCCAGAATAATGAAAGCATCGGAAAGCGTCCGGCCACGCATATATGCGAGCGGCGCAACTTCAACAATTCCTCTTTCGATCAGCTTGGTATAGGAGTCGGCTCCCATGAAATCATACATCGCGTCATACAAAGGTCTGAGATAAGGATCCACTTTCTGGGTCAGATCACCTGGCAGGAAACCGAGTTTTTCACCTGCTTCAACGGCCGGCCTGGTGAGAATGATCCGTTCCACTTCCTTATTCTTCAGGGCCATCACAGCCAGCGCCATCGCAAGATAAGTCTTTCCTGTTCCGGCAGGACCTACGGCAAAGGTGAGTACATGTTCGCGGATCGTATCGACATAAAGACGCTGACCGACTGTCTTGCAGGTGATTTCTTTTCCCCTGTGTGTAACGGCAATAACGCGTCTGAGGTTTTCTCCGATAAGATCTTTGTTGCCTTCGCGAATCATGGCAATGGTATAACGAATCCTGACACGGTCAACGGTTTCATTCCGTTTGATCAGATCAAGCAGATGCAGGATCACATTGCGCGCAATTACGATATCGATATTCTCACCGGTAATGACAAGATGGTTCCTTCGAAGGGCGACCGTCACATTGCACTCCTGTTCGATCAGGGCAATGTTCCGGTCGTTCAGGCCGAAAAGTGACACATAGGCGTCCATGGAATCGGCGGAGAGTTCAAGGTCAAGATCTTCTGTCAAAACGCTTAGCTTCCTTCCCTTTCAGGTACTGTATACTCATCGTATTTTACTATAATTACCGTTGACACACAAGGATTATTATGATAATATCCACATAATTTCATACTGTGAAAGACGATGATGGTCGATAACCCTTTTACAGAAGCTTCAGAGAGCTGCCGGCAGCTGTGAGGCAGTGCGGAGTAAAAGGCTACTGCTTCCGGAGTTGATTCCATGAACGCTTCAGTCAGTAATGGAATACGGGTGCCCCGTAACAGGCTGTGAACTTAAATGAGTTCGAGAGAGACTCTGCTTTAGAGTAACAAGGGTGGTACCGCGGAATGATTTTCGTCCCTGAAGCTTCGGCTTCAGGGATTTTAATATGGGAGGACAGTAAATGAACCAGTTGGAAAAGATTCAGATCAGTGACTGTACGCTGCTGGATGCCGCAGATCATGCGGAACTCAGTTTCCGTGAAAAGATCGAGCTTTGCCGCCTCATTGACAAGCTTGGTGTTTCCACGATTGATCTGTGCGGAATCCGACAGAAGAAGATTGACCGGCTTCTGATCAAATCGATCTGCTCCGCCGTAAAAAACGCGATGATCGCAGTTCCTGTGAGTCTGATTGAAGAAGAATCCGTTCAGATGACCTGGGAAGCACTTAGAGAAGCAAGATCTGCACGCCTGCAGGTCGTTGCACCTGTAAGTTCTGTCCAGATGGAATACCTGCTGCATATGAAACCGGCCGGGCTGGCTTCTTCTGTGGAAAAAACAATTCGCGAATGCAAAAGCCTGACGGATGAAGTTGAATTCATTGCTGCGGATGCGACACGCAGCGATCCCGCATTCCTGCGGCATATCCTGAAAACAGCGGCTGACGCAGGCGTCACCTGCATCACGCTTTGTGATACGGCGGGAGTTATGACACCTGAGGAGACATATGACTTTGTCAAGGCCCTCCGTCTGGAAGTTCCGGAACTCAAGGATGTTGTCGTCGGCTTTTTCTGCTCCGGTGCGCTGAATCTTGCGGATGCATGCGCGTATGCTGCTGTGCGCGCAGGTGCACGCGCACTGAAAGCAACTTCATGCCGAGGTGACTCTATTTCGCTGGCTAACATTGTGCGGATCCTGAGTGTGAAGGGAAGTTCAGAAGGCGTCCAGACTGCTGTGGGAGTGGAACAGATCCGCCGGATCACAGGTCAGGCGGAGATGATCTGCCATTCCGCCGGGCACAAAGGAGTTGCTTTCAGAGAGCAGTCGGGGCATGAGACAGATCTGATCCTGAGCGTTCACGATTCAATGGATACGGTAATGCACGCCTGCGAAACACTTGGTTACGACCTCAGTCCGGAAGACCAACAAAAAATATGGAAAGTCTTCAGCCAGACGGCTGAGAAAAAAGAAACGGTCACACTGAGGGAACTGGATGCGATTATTGCAGCTGAAGCGATGCAGGTCCCACCGGCTTATCACAATATTCAGTATGTAATCAATACCGGCAACCAGATCGGTGCAATGGCACACATGAAGCTGATGTATCATAATCAGGAGATCGAGGGCATCGCTTCAGGAGACGGTGCGATCGATGCAGCTTTCAATTCGATTGAACAGGCAACCGGCAGGCATTTTGAACTGGATGATTTCCAGATTCAGTCGGTGACTGAAGGACGAGAAGCCATGGGTCAGACAATCGTCCGGCTTCGCTGGGAAGGAAAACTTTATTCCGGACGCGGTATATCAACAGATATCGTCGGCGCGGGTATCATGGCTTACATCAATGCTGTCAACAAGATCATCTATGAGGAGGAAGAGACATGAACCTCTCTTTTTCAACACGCGGCTGGAACCATCTCAGCTGGGATGAGCAGGTGCGGGACGCAGAAGAAATGGGATTTCAGGGCATTGAACCCTACAACATCCAGGAATACCCTTCCCTGTCGGGGCGGGGCGGTGCCTTTCATGCCTATATGCAGAACGAAACGATCCGGACACTGCGTAAATCCGGCCTGGTGATCCCGTGCTTTGATACCTATATCGACCTGTCTATACAGCAGGAATCCCTGGAAAAAGCACAGGATCTCATCAGAACAGCTTCAGCCATGAAGGTCCCATATGTTTCCTTCTGTGCCCTTCGGGATCGGGAAGAGATCGTCAGGGAATCGCTTTCTGTACTCCTTCCATTAGCCGAGAAGGAAGAGATCTGCATCCTGATGAAGACAGTCGGAATATTCGCCGATACGTCAAGGCTGAGAACGCTGATGGATTCGTATGCCTGTGATGAACTGGCAGCGCTGTGGGATATGCATCATCCATTCCGGGATTTTAAGGAGACGCCTGATCAGACGATACGTAACCTCGGCGGCTATGTGAAGCATGTTCATCTCCGTGATTCCAACGACGATCTGTCCTACAACCTGATTGGGGAAGGAACGCTTCCGGTCCGTGAGATGATGAATGCGCTTTCCTCCATTGATTACAACGGATTCATCTCGCTGGAATGGAAAACGGAATGGATGACCGATATACCGGACCGCGAGGTCATCTATTCGCACTTTCTGAACTATATGAATCGCTTTGACAATCCGCGCGGAAAGAAAAAAAGCCTTTATTTCAATCATGACGGGACCGGCAAGTATATCTGGAAAAAGGACGAGCTGATCGATCTGACGTTCGGAAACGTACTGGACCGCCTCGTTGAGGAATTCCCCGATCAGTATGCATTTAAATACACCACCCTTGACTATACACGTACTTATGAGGAGTTCAGGGAAGATGTTGACCGGTTTGCCCGTGCACTGATTTCCATGGGCGTGAGGGCAGGCAGCAAGGTTGCGATCTGGGCAACGAATGTACCGGCCTGGTATATCACTTTCTGGGCTACGGCAAAGATCGGGGCCGTTCTTGTTACCGTAAACACTGCTTACAAGATCCATGAAGCCGAGTATCTGCTTCGTCAGAGCGATACGCATACCCTCGTAATGATCGAAAGCGCACTGGACAGCAATTACAGGGCGATCATCAATGAACTCTGTCCTGAACTGGTTGAGTCAAAAGCCGGCATGCCGTTGCATTGCAAGAAACTGCCATTCCTCCGCAACGTGATCACAGTCGGTTATGTCCAGCAAGGCTGCCTGACTTTTGAAGAAGCGATGAAACGCGCCGAGTCGGTTCCGAAGGAAAAGCTTGAGAGCATGGCCCTGCATGTCAAACCGGATGATGTATGCAACATGCAGTATACTTCCGGAACCACCGGATTCCCCAAGGGTGTTATGCTGACGCATTACAATGTCGTCAATGACGGAAAATGCATCGGAGACCGGATGGGGCTTTCCACGGCAGATCGGATGATGATCCAGGTACCGATGTTCCATTGTTTCGGTATGGTACTCGCTATGACAGCGTCCATGACACACGGCACGACGCTTTGTCCTCTTCCGTATTTCTCTGCAAAAAACTCTCTTGCCTGCATCAACCAGGAGCGGATCACCTGCTTCCACGGTGTACCAACCATGTTCATTGCGATGTTCAATCATGAAGATTACAGGAAAACCGATTTCTCCCACATGAGAACTGGTATTATGGCCGGCTCCGGGTGCCCGCCTGAACTGATGAAACGTGCAGCCCAGCCGGATGAGATGAATATGCGCGGTATTGTCAGCGTTTACGGGCAGACAGAGTCCTCCCCCGGGAGCACGATGTCCGCATGGACAGACTCTTTGGAGCTGAGAACGGAAACGGTAGGTTACTCCTTCCCGCATGTTCAGACCAAGGTCATTGATCCGGAGACCGGCAAGGAACTTCCCGATGGAATGGACGGTGAATTCTGCTCCCGTGGTTACAATATCATGAAAGGATATTACAAGATGCCGGATGCAACCAATACGACAATCGATGCGGACGGATGGCTCCATTCAGGCGATCTTGCACGGAGAAATCCGGACGGAACCTATCTGATCACAGGACGGCTCAAGGATATGATCATCCGTGGCGGCGAGAACATCTATCCGAAAGAGATCGAGGAATTTATCTATACGCATCCGGCAGTAGCGGATGTCCAGGTGATCGGCGTCCCTGATGCAAAATACGGCGAAGCCGTCATGGCATGCATTATTCTGAAAAAAGGCGAAAACCTGACAAAAGAAGAGATGATCGAGTACATCAAATCGCACATGGCACGACACAAAGTGCCGCAATATATCGAGTATGTTGATTCTTTCCCGATGAATGCAGCGGGAAAAGTATTGAAATACCGTATGCGGGAAGAAGCCGCACAGCGCCTTGGCCTTGTCGGAGCGGCAGGGATCGATACTGCAGGCGGCATCAAACAGTAAGCAGATGACGCATGCCTGACGGATCGGTCAGCACTTTCGCACATCCAAGCACAACACAGTCCCTGGCATCCTCCGCTACCCTGCAAGGGATATTGAGAACAGAACCGATCGCTTCAGCCAATCCATACAGCAATGCACCGCCACCGGTCAGTGTAACTCCTCCGTCAAATACGTCGGAAGCAAGCTGGGGCGGTGTTTTTTCGATCACAACCTGAACGGCTTCGATTAGGTCATTTACCTGGTCAAGGACTGCTTCATAGATCTCATCGGATTCGACGGACATCGTCTTTGGAAGACCGGAAATCAGATTTCTTCCGGTTATATCCATCTCAACTCGCGGCTCCCGGCGGACTGCACCGCCCAGCGTGACCTTGATCTGTTCAGCTGTTCTCTCACCGATGAGCATATTATATTTCTTTCTCAGGTAGCGTATGATTGCTTCGTCAAAATGATCGCCGCCGATATGGACCGTACTGATTACCGAAATCGAACCGTTATAAAGCACGGAAAGGTCTGTGCATCCGGCACTGATATCAACGACCATGCTCCCGTACGGCCCCAGGAAATTCAACTGAGCCCCCAGGGCGGCTGCGATGTTTCGGTCAAGGAGCTGTGTTCTTCTGACACCTGCGTCAAACATAGCACTGATCAGCGCCTTTTTTTCGATGTCCTTTACGCTTGACGGAACTGACATGACAGCCCGCGGCCTGGCAATCAGCCTTTTACCGATCACAGAGGATACAAAGAAGCGGAGCATGGCACTCGCAAGGTCAAAATCAAACATCTCCCCTTGTGCAAGCGGTCGAATCACGGTCACATTGGCCGGGGTTCTGCCGATCATCCTGTATGCCTCCAGCCCGAAGGCAATAATATTCTTTGTTTCCCTGTCAATAGCGACAACGGAAGGCTCACGGAACACAATACCGTTGCCTTTCATATAGATAACAACGTTTGATGTGCCAAGATCGATACCGATATCATTCGTCTGAGCCATGATGAAACCCTTTCATCTTTCATCTTGAATTCATCGAAAATCATAACATTAACATGATCAAAAAACAAGTTGCGTAAAGAGGCTTTCTTGACAACGGGAGACATAAAAAGCATAATAAAATGGGTTATTTTGAGGAGGTGCTTGAGTTGGCTGTCAGGATTTTGTCCGTTACGCCTGGTTCTCCTGCCGAACTGGCCGGGATCACTGCCGACGGAAGCATCCTCTCAATCAACGGTGAGCCGATCCTCGATGAGATTGACTATCAGGCGCTTTCGGTCGAAAAAACGCTGACCGTTCTGGTCCGCCAGGGGTATGAAGACCGAAGGTTTTTGATAGAAAAGGATGAATGGGAACCGTTGGGCCTTTCATTGGATGAAACGGAGGCAATGAAACCGCGCCACTGCCGCAACCACTGTCTGTTCTGTTTTGTCGACCAGCTGCCCAAAGGCATGCGAAGCACACTCTACGTCAAGGATGACGACTGGCGTTTAAGCCTTATGATGGGTAATTATGTGACGCTTACCAATGTCAGCGACAGTGAATTTGACCGTATCATTGCAAGGCGCGCCTCACCGCTTTATATCTCAGTCCACGCGACCAATCCGGAAGTGAGATGCAGAATGCTCCGCAATCCGAAAGCCGGAAAACTGATGGAGCAGCTTCGTTCCTTTAAAGAGAACGGACTTGAATACCACTGTCAGATCGTGTTATGTCCTGGGATCAATGACGGTCCGATTCTGAAGCAGACCATTGATGACCTGATTTCCCTGTGGCCGTCTTCACGCTCGGTTGCCATTGTGCCTGTCGGTCTGACAAAACACCGGGATGGTCTTGCCCAGCTGGCCCGGTTTGATCGGGATTCCGCCGGACAACTGCTGGATCTTGTCCATGAATGGCAGGAACAATGCCTTCGCGAACTCGGTACCAGATTCGTCTTCCCTTCCGATGAGTTTTTCTGCCTGAGTGGCCGTGAAGTACCATCGGATGAAGAATACGAGGATTATCCCCAGATTGAGAACGGCGTCGGATTGCTGCGCCAGCTGGAACATAGCTGCCGGGAGTCTTTTGATTACCTGCTCCCGGATCGCAGACCTGTAACCAGAAAGAAAAGGATACTGGTCCCGACCGGCGTTTCGGCCCACAGTTTTATTGAACAGCTTTATCGTCGATACGCACCTGAAAGTACTTTTGTAGATGTAGTTGCTGTTCCCAACCGGTTTTTCGGAGAAACTATTACTGTAACCGGCCTGATCGTCGGACAGGATCTGATTCATACCCTTAAAGGCCGCGAATGTGATGAGATCTGGCTGGCAGATACAATGCTGAGGGACCGAACTGACTGTTTTCTTGACGATATTACCCTGGAAGAAGTGCGCACGGCACTGAACCGAAAGATTCGCGTTGTGCCGAACGACGGAGAATCCCTGATCCGAGCGCTGTGGGAGATGGAGGAATGATATGCCGAAACCGCTTGTTGCCATTGTAGGCCGCCCGAATGTGGGCAAATCAACTTTTTTCAACAAAATCTCCGGTAAAAGGATCAGCATTGTGGAAGATGTACCCGGTGTAACAAGGGACCGGATCACAGCGGATGCTGAATGGCTCGGCCGAGAGTTCACGCTGATCGATACAGGCGGAATCGACCCGAAGAGCGATGACGAGCTTCTCAGTCAGATGCGTGAACAGGCCACGACAGCCATCGAACTCGCAGATGTAATCTGCTTTTTTGCTGATGCCCGGGATGGGCTGACGGAAGACGACAAGGAAGTTGCCAATCTTTTGCGAAAGACCCGAAAGCCTGTCCTGCTTGTTATCAATAAAGTGGATTATCTCGGACTGAATGATAACCTGTATGAGTTTTACGAACTTGGTCTGGGTGATCCGATCGGAATCAGCAGTGTCAATATGCTTGGTTTCGGTGATCTCCTCGACCAGATCATCGCTCTGCTGCCGGAAAACAGTTCAAAGGATGATCCGGAAACCCAGCCGATCCAACTTGCGATCGTCGGTCGTCCGAACGTCGGAAAAAGCTCCCTCACAAACAGATTGCTGGGAGAAAAGCGTACAATGGTATCCGAGATCGCGGGAACAACGCGTGACGCAATCGATTCGCTCTATACAGATCAGAATGGCGTGACCTTCAACATTATTGATACAGCCGGAATCCGGAGGAAAAGGGCCATCGAGGATGAATCCCTTGAACGGTACAGCGTTCTGCGGTCCATTGCAGCGATCCGGCGGTGTGATGTGGCCTTAATGCTGATCGATGCCAATGACGGAGTAACTGAACAGGATACAAAGATCGCCGGGCTCATTCACGATGAAGGAAAAGCCGCTGTTGTAATCGTCAACAAGTGGGATATGCTCGAAAAAGAAACCGGAACATATGAAAAGTATAAGAAAAAAATCCTGGATGACCTGAAATTCATGACCTATGCACCGATCCTCTTCATTTCTGCCAAATCCGGCCAGCGGGTGGATACTGTCCTTGACAAGGTGAAGGAAGTATATGAGATTGCAGTAAAGCGGATCACAACCGGGATCCTGAATGATGTACTCAACGATGCGGTTAACGATCTTCAGCCTCCGATTCAGGGTGGAAAGCGGCTTAAGATCTATTATGCAACTCAGGGCGGTATACGACCTCCGTCCTTTGTCCTGTTTGTCAATGAAGAAAAACTGATGCAGTTTTCCTATCAACGATATCTGGAAAACTACTTCCGTAAAGCATTCGATTTTACAGGAACGCCGATCCGTTTCATTCTCCGTGAAAAGAAAAAGGAGGACTGACCCGAATGACAAGAATCCCCGTTCTGATCCTGTCCTGTATCCTTTCTTATCTTCTGGGTTCCGTTTCATCCGGCATCCTTGTTTCGAAACTTGCCAAAGGCCCTGATCTGCGGACAGTCGGCAGCAAGAATACGGGTGCGAGCAATGTCCAGCGGACCATGGGCTGGAAATACGGCCTGATCACCTTTTTTGCCGATGCACTCAAAGGAGTCCTTTCCTGCCTCATCGCGGAGCTGTTGACGGGCGATCATATGGCTGCACTGCCGGCCGGACTTTGCTGCGTAATCGGCCACAACTGGCCCGTATTCTTTGGTTTCAAAGGCGGCAAGGGAGTTGCAACGACCGGCGGCGTCATACTGTACTGTTTTCCGATCCCGGCGCTATTCTGTATTGCCGGTACCATCGCGCTGATCGCAGCATTTCGTTATATCTCGCTGGGGAGTCTGTTTATGGTCGTATCCTTTGCGATCGCATCGTTCTTTTTCAGCAATGGCAATCTGTGGATCATTCTGTGGGCTTTCACCCTGATGGTGATGTGTGTTATCAGGCATCATGCCAATATCGGAAGACTTTTGAAAGGCACTGAAAACAAGCTTGGAAATCGTTCCGGCCGATCGGAGGAACCATGAACAACGAAATGAACCGGATCCGCAATTTCTGTATTGTAGCGCACATCGACCACGGAAAAAGCACACTGGCAGACAGGATCCTTGAAAAGACCGGCGTCTTCGAGCACCGCGAGATGGTTGAACAGATCCTTGACAGTATGGAACTGGAGCGGGAAAGAGGCATAACGATCAAAAGCAAGGCTGTCCATATGACATATCGGGCAAAGGACGGAAACGATTATACCCTGAACCTGATCGATACGCCCGGGCATGTGGACTTTACCTATGAAGTCAGCCGCGCTCTTGCCGCCTGTGAAGGGGCCCTGCTTGTGGTTGATGCGACTCAGGGCATTGAGGCACAGACGCTCGCCAATGTATATATGGCCCTTGAGCATAATCTTGAGACTATACCGGTGATCAACAAGATCGATCTGCCGTCCGCACGGCCTGAAGAAGTCCGCAGGGAGATCGAAGATGTGATCGGCCTGGATGCAAGCTATGCTCCCTGCATCTCCGCAAAAACAGGCCTGAATGTGGAAGATGTACTCGAGGCGATCGTTCATCATATACCCGCCCCGGAAGGAGATCCGGAAGCCCCCCTCCAGGCGCTGATATTTGATGCGTTCTATGATAACTATCGCGGCGCCATATGCTTTATCCGGGTAAAGGAAGGAACAATCCGTGCCGGTATGAAGATGCGTCTGATGGCTACCGGCAGTGAATTTGATGTTGTCGAAGTCGGAATTTTCGACCCGGGATATAAGCCATGTGATGAACTGAAAGCCGGTGATGTCGGTTATGTTTCCGCATCGATCAAGGATGTGCGCGATACACGTGTGGGCGATACGATCACCGATGCGGAACACCCTGCTTCTCAGCCGCTTCCGGGTTATCGTCATGTCACCCCGATGGTATACTGCGGAATCTATCCGGCAGACGGCGCGGATTATCCGGCGCTGAAAGATGCCCTTGAAAAGCTCCGGATGAATGATGCTTCCCTCTCCTTTGAGCCGGAAACTTCAGTCGCCCTCGGATATGGATTCCGGTGCGGATTCCTCGGGCTGCTTCATATGGACATCATGACAACCAGGCTGGAACGTGAATTTGACCTGAATCTTGTGACAACTGCGCCGAGCGTTATATACAAAGTGTTCAAGACAAACGGGACGGAACTAATGATCGACAATCCGACCAATCTTCCGCCGATCGCCGAGATTGCATCCATGGAGGAACCGTATGTCCATGCAACGATCTATACACCTCAGGAATATGTGGGAACACTCATGGAGCTCTGCCAGGACAAACGCGGAATCTTTATTGACATGCAGTATGAAGGCACAAGGGTGAAGCTGAATTACGACATGCCGCTGAATGAGATCATCTATGATTTCTTTGATCAGATTAAAAGCCGGAGCCGCGGATATGCTTCATTCGATTATGAGCTGAAGGATTACCGTCCGAGCGACCTCGTTAAAATGGATATCCTTCTGAATGGGGATATATGCGATGCATTCTCCATCATTGTCCATCGTGAAAAAGCATATGCACGCGGACGCGGCATTGCAGAAAAGCTGAAGGATGTCATTCCGCGTCAGATGTTTGAGATACCGATCCAGGCAGCAATCGGCGGGAAGGTGATCGCGCGGGAAACGGTCAAGGCGATGCGCAAGGACGTGCTTGCCAAATGTTACGGCGGAGACATCACGAGAAAGAAAAAACTGCTTGAAAAACAGAAAGAAGGAAAAAAGCGCATGCGTCAGTTCGGGACTGTCCAGGTTCCGAGCGAGGCTTTTCTGGCTGTGCTCAAAATGGATTCATGATGGATCTGACTGCATGCTTTACCGGCCATCGGCATCTGCCGCCGGATAAACGGGATTCCGTCGCGGCACCACTCGGCCGTGCGATCGAAGAAGCATATAAAAACGGCTATCGCCGGTTTATGTGCGGCGGAGCACTCGGTTTTGACACAATTGCTGCGCTCCAGGTGCTTGATTCCAGAAAAGAGCATCCCGATATCAAGCTGATCCTTGCCATCCCCTGCCTGGATCAGGCAAAGCGCTGGTCAGATCATGACCGCGGCATCTATGACATGATATCTGCGCAGGCGAATGAAAAGATCGTATTGTCGCCGGAATACTATCAGGGATGTATGCAGACACGCAACCGATATATGGTCGATCATTCTTCGCTTTGTATCTGCTATCTGTATTCACTTCACGGCGGAACTGCTTATACGGTCCGGTATGCTGTCTCTCGCGATATTCCAGTTATCAACCTTGCAATGGAGGACACGCACCCTGAATCGATGTTGAGGGAAGATCAATGCTGCTGTATGTTCACATCCCGTTCTGCAAAAGAAAATGCCGGTATTGCTCATTTGTATCATACGAAAAGAGCGAATCTCAGGCAGAAAGATACATAGAAAACGTATTAAAGGAAGCCAAAAACAGGAAAAACGAATTCATCGAACCCATCGACACCCTGTTTATCGGCGGCGGGACCCCTTCCCTGCTTTCTCCTGGACTTCTTCTTTATTTCACAGATTCCTTGTTCCGTATCCTTGAAGCGGATAAACCAACCGAGTTTTCCATAGAATCCAATCCCGGTACTGTTACAGAAGAATGGATGTCTGCTGCTGTAAAGGCCGGTATGAACCGCTTGTCTCTCGGAATGCAGGCGCTGCAGCCAAAGCTTCTGAATACTCTCGGCAGGATCCATACATTTGCTGATGTAAAGACGGCGATCCGGACAGCCCGCAGATACGGAGTCAGCAATATCAATATTGATCTGATTTTCGGGATCCCGGGGCAAACCCATGATCAATGGACGGAAACACTTGAAGCTTCTCTCTCTCTTCATCCGGAACATATCAGCGCATATGGTTTGATTCCGGAAGAAGGCACCCCGTTATATGAAGATCTGCAGTCCGGTACATTAATCCTGCCCGATCCGGATCTGGAAAGAAAGATGTATGATTCTGCGCTTTCCATACTTCGGATGCATGGTTACAGTCAATACGAGATCTCAAATTTCGCAGTTGACGGAAAAGAATGCAGACATAATATCGGGTACTGGAAACAGGTTCCTTATGTTGGCCTGGGAGTCGCAGCGGCTTCTATGACGATCATTCAGCAGGGAGATCACGGTATGATCTGCCGCCGTAAGAAGAATCCGGATCAGCTCCGGGAATATGAAGAAATGGTCTTCGGACAAAGGGATCCTGCGGAAGATCTGGTCGTTAATCCGGCCGAAACACGGTTTGAAACGATGATGCTCGGCCTGAGAATGAATGAAGGGGTCGATGAAGAACTGTTCCGGAAGATGCATGGAATTACCATTGAAAACGTCTACGGAAAAAAACTGCACAGACTTGAGATGCAGGGCCTTCTGACCCACTCCGGTCATTACTGGAAATTGACCCGCCGCGGATTTGATATTCAAAACAGTATTCTCGTCGAACTGATGGACGACTGAAGGGAATCGGGTTTAGTTTAAAGCAACAGCATGTCCGCTCCGGGAAAAATAAGCAGACGCCGATGCTTCAATGATCGTGCATGCGTTCTTCAGTGTCTGATCATGGTGAAGATCCCTGACACAGCGGGTTACTTCATCAAGCAGTTTTACATCACCGTAAAGGAAAGCGGTACCCGGCTCACCGGATTGCCGGGTGCCGATCAGATCACCCGGGCCCCGCAGTTCAAGATCTTTCTGGGAGATAACAAAACCGTCATTGGTAGAGCACAATACTTTCAGTTTCTCAGAACAGTCGGAAAGCAAAAAACACCAGCTTTCCAGATCACCGCGTCCTACCCTGCCGCGAAGCTGATGCAGCTGACTCAGACCGTATCTTTCAGCGTTTTCAATGATCATGATCGTAGCGTTAGGATTGTTCACACCGACTTCGATCACTGTTGTTGAGACAAGGACATCGTATTTACCTTTCGAAAAATCCATCAATGTCCTGTCTTTCTCTTCCGGTCGCTGAGCACCCCATGTCAGGCCGATGCGAAGTCCTTTCAATTCGTTGTTTTTCAGGTTTTCATAAAGTGATTTTGCGCTCTGAAGATCGCTGTCCGAATCGGTATCTTCAACAAGCGGACATACGATGTAGGCCTGTCTGCCCGAAGAAACCTGATCGCGAAGGAAAAGATACATATCCTGTCGTTTCTTCTCAGGAACAAGCCTGGTTTTCACGGGGATCCGTCCTGCCGGCAGTTCATCGATTACGGAGATATCCAGGTCACCGTAAAGGATCAGGGCAAGCGATCTTGGAATGGGAGTTGCCGACATGACCAGGACATGCGGGGAACACAACTCGTTTTTCCCTTTTTCCTGAAGGAGTGTCCGCTGGTTTACACCAAAACGATGCTGTTCATCTGTAATAACCAGCCCCAGGCATGGATACTCAACGTCTTTGCTGATCAATGCGTGCGTTCCGAAAACAGCATCACATGCTTTTTCCGAGATCTGCTTCAGGATTTCTTTTCTTTCCCGAGCTCTTGTGCTGCCCGTCAGCAGCCTGCATCGGATGCCGAGCGGCTCCAGGATCGATTTGGCGCTTTCAAAGTGCTGTCTGGCAAGGATTTCCGTCGGAGCCATCATCGCCGACTGATAGCCCGCCTGTTTTGCCAGAAAGATTGCCCCGAAAGCAACCGCTGTCTTTCCGGATCCCACATCTCCCTGTACCATTCTGCTCATGGCAGTATTTTTCTGCAGATCACCGGCAATCTCATCCAGAACCTTTTTCTGTGCATTTGTCGGTTCAAAAGACAGCGAACTCCAGAATTTTTCCTGAACATTTTCAGCAAACACAAAAGGAGTGGAAGATTCCTTTCGCGATTTTGTCATGGAAACATAGACGAGGTAAAGAAGGATTTGTTCAAAAGCCAGACGTCTCCTTGCAATCTTCAGTGCTTCCATATCATCGGGAAAATGCGCCTGACAGATCGCATAGTTCAATTCGCAGAGCCGGTATCGAAGCCTGAAATCCGGAGGCAGGGTTTCTTCGCAGCAGTCGTCTGTCATTTCCAGCGCTGAACGAATCAGTTTACGGAATGATTTTGACGGAAATCCTTTGATTGCTTTGTAAACGGGACAAAGCTTCTCTTCATCCGACAGGATGCGTGGATTCTGAAGCGTTCTACGATTGTTTTTAACGGAAAGCCTGCCGAAAAGCTTCAGGTGGTCTCCTTCGTGAACATGGTTGACCATCCAGGGCTCGTTGTACCAGCAAACAGGCATTTTCCCGGACTCGTCCGAAATGGTCGTCGTAACCCTTTTAAGCCCATGAAACACGGAAAGCTTCGGTTCAGAAACCACTACTCCGGAAACGACAATATTACCTTCCTGTCTTGTGCAGCAGGGCATCGTAACGGAAAAGTCGTCATAACGAACGGGCAGCGTAAACAGCAAATCGCGCAATGAGTATATTCCCATTGCGCGCAATGATTCTGCCCTGACCGGGCCGATCCCTTCCAGCTGAGTCAGTTCCATCTGTTACTCCACAGAGATCAGATAATAATACAGCGGCTGTCCGCCGTTATGGCATTCCACATCACAGTAATCATACTGGCTTTCGATCTCGCTGGTGATCGACTGAGCATCGCTTTCCTGTATGTCCGCCCCGTAATAGATCGTGATCAGCTCATCCTCATCCGTGATGATCTTTTTCATCATCTCAAGCACAACGTCATGGATCGATTTTCCGGAAAACTCAATCTGGCCGTTATGCAGGCCGATAATATCTCCCTGTTTTATCGCGATTCCGTTATATTCACTGTCCCGGATCGCATAAGTGACCATAGCGGTCTTCACATGCTGTGCTGCTTCATTCATCCGCTGCATGTTGTCATCCGGGCTCAGTTCATTCTGGAACGCGATTGCCGCTGCGATACCCATTGCGACATTCTTTGTGGGAATCACCCTGACATCCTTTTTTGAAAGCTCTGCAGCCTGATTTGCTGCAAAGATCACGTTCCCGTTATTCGGAAGGATAAAAACGCAGCTGGCATTGACATGCTTGATCGCATTCAGCAGATCGTCGACCGAAGGGTTCATCGTCTGTCCGCCTTCGACAATCTGGTCGACATTAAGGTCCTGGAAGAACTTGGAAAAACCTGCGCCGAGGGAAACTGCAACAAATCCGTATTGCTTTTCGGGTTCGTCTGTTTTTTCTTCCGCCGGCTCGGCAGGGGGCTGATCAGCTTTTTCCAGTTCCCGCTTCATGGCGGCAAGGTTATCGATTTTGATCCCATTGATCTCTGCAAGTTCAATACCGTAATCAAGGGCGAACCCCGGATTGTCTGTATGCAGGTGTACTTTTGCTTCGGAAAGATCCCCATTTACGGATACACAGTCGCCAATACGATTCAGCCTGCGTCTGAACGAATCCAGATCATGTTCATCACAGTCGTCACGGAAATGATTCAGCGTAAAGGAAACACAGTATGAATAAGTCAGGTCCCTTGTGAGATCGTGACAGTCTTCCTCAACAACCTGCACATCGTCTTCCATCAGGGAATCAGCGGAATTGATATCCTCACCGCGGAGGACCGCTGCATAACCCTGGTAGATCAGCATCAGGCCGCGACCGCCGGAATCAACGACACCGGCCTGCTTCAGAGCCGGCAGCATATCCGGCGTCTTCTTCAGGATGGCTTCTCCGCTTTTCAGCATCACATTAATCAGCTGATCATAGTCATCCGGTGCCTTTTTAACCTGTTTCAGAGCGTCTTCCGCAACAACGCGTGCAACGGTAAGGATCGTTCCCTCTTTCGGTTTCATGACAGCTTTATATGCCATCTCCGAGCCTTTCATCAGGGCTTCGGCAAACTGAACGGGAGTAATCTTTTCCACACCGTTCAGGGCTTTTGCGAATCCGCGCAGCAGCTGGCTGGTGATAACGCCCGAATTTCCGCGGGCGCCTTTCAGAGCCCCTTTTGCAAGCGCATTTGCCGCTTCATCGGCGCGCAGGAATTCTTTGCTGTTTATCTCACGTGTAGCAGACTGCATGGTCAGGGACATATTTGTTCCTGTATCGCCGTCAGGCACAGGAAAAACGTTCAGCGCGTCAACTGCTTCCCTGTTCTTTTCAAGGATCGCTGTTCCGGCCATGACCATATCACGTAACAGGAGACCGTCAATTGTTTTGAACTGTATCAAAGGAACTTCCTCCGTCAATCATTCTGAATTTTCAGAAGATCAGATCCTGATCCCCTCGACCGTGATGCTGACCTTGCGGACTTTTACACCGGTCGTGCTCTCCAGTTTATACCGGACAGTTTCGACGATCGTTTTGCAGACTTCGGAAATAGAGATACCGTACTCGACGATGATGTAAAGATCAACATCCAGCATATCGCCGACATTCCTGATCTGAACACCCTTTGTCAGGTTTTCACGGCCAAGCCACTCAACAATGCCGTCTGTCGCCTTCTTGGCAGACATCGCAACGATACCGTAGCATTCGAGGGCAGCATATCCAACGACTTTGAGCATAACGTCTTCAGCGATATAGATCGTGCCGTATTCGTTCTTAACCTTGCATTCCATGTGATCCCCTCCCGCCAGATGCGCAGTGGAAAAACCAGATATCCATTGCATAATCCATGCAAAGGACATTTAATTATACATTATATTCTTTGTTTTATCAAGCATCAGGGCCTTGACAATATGGTTGATTTCGAACATAATACCTCTATGCGATGAAGGGAAGAGTAAATGCCCGCCCGGTTTTCAGAGAGCATTCGGCCGGTGAGAGAATGCAACCGCCCGCATTGAAGTACATCCCGGAGCCGTCCGCCTGAAGGAGCGATACACGTTTATTAGGGCCGACCCGGTTCGCCGGTTACAGCGATCTGAGAGCAGCACGATCTGCTGCTGAATGGAAGTGGTACCGCGGTCTTCGCCTTCCGGCGAGATCGTTTTTTTTTGAAACGGAGGAATAATGATGAACATTACTGATGTCAGGTTCGCCCATCGTTTTGACCAGGTGACCGGAAGTGCGATCCGTGAGTTATTAAAAGTGACCGCACAACCCGGTATGATCTCTTTTGCCGGCGGAAGTCCTTCTCCCGATGCTTTACCTGATGATACGGTTGCCGAGCTTGCGGAATATGTAATGAGAAACGATGGAAAGCGCCTTCTTCAGTATGGCGCAACGGAAGGTTATGCACCGTTTGTCGAGAGCCTGAAGTCATATGTCGAGGATATGCTCGGTATTCAGGTGCCTGCAGTTCTTCCTGTGACAGGCTCGACACAGGCGATGGACCTCCTCAGCAAGGCCCTGATCGACCCGGGCGACACAGTTCTTGTTGAGAATCCCTCTTTCCTCGGGAATCTACAATGTCTGAAACTGTATCAGGCCAATCTTATTCCCGTTGATAGCGATGATAACGGTCTACTTATCAATGACCTTGAAGAAAAGATCAGAAAATATCATCCGAAGATGCTCTATACCATCCCGACATTCCAGAATCCTTCGGGCAGAACGCTTTCGGATGAACGAAGAAAAGCCATAGCAGCGCTTGCCGAACAGTACGGTATAATCGTTGCGGAAGATGATCCGTATCGCGACCTTCGTTATGAAGGTGAAGTGCTGAGATCAATAAAATACTATGATCAGGGCGGATGGGTGATGTACCTGGGCAGTTTCAGCAAGATTATCTCCCCCGGCCTTCGGGTCGGATATATAGCCGGTGATGCATCCGTGATCCGCAAATGCACCATCGGAAAACAGTCAACGGATGTGCATACAGCAAACCTGAATCAGGCGATTGTTGATCAGTATATCCGAAGAGGTCTCCTTCCCGATCACATCCGCAGGATCTGCCGGGGATACGGAGCTAAGATGCGCCAAATGCTTGAATACCTGGAACGTTTCCCGGAAGGAGTCAGATTTACTCATCCACAGGGAGGATTATTTATCTGGGTGGAGATGCCGGAAGGAACGGATACCATTCAGATGCTGAAAAAAGCGGTCGATCGGAAAGTCGCTTATGTTCCCGGAACCTCTTTCTGCGCTGACGGCGGGCATCTGAACACATTGCGTCTTAATTTCTCGAACAGCACTCCGGAACAGATCGAAACCGGAATGTGTGTTCTGAACGATATTGTCACTGAAGAAATCATGTAAAGAGGTGCTGAAAGATGGAACATATCCTTGATGTTTTGAAAGAAAGAGGTTTTATTGCCCAGACAACCTTTGAGGATGAACTTTACGAGCAGCTGAAGGAGCCCACGACGTTTTACGTCGGCTTTGATCCGACCGCAGACAGTCTCCATATCGGTCACTATATACCGATCATGGCCATGGCACATATGCAGCGGGCCGGGCATAAACCGATTGCGCTCATGGGCGGGGGCACCGCAATGATCGGAGATCCTTCCGGAAAAACAGATATGCGGAAGATGATGACTACGGAAACAATCGACCGGAATGTTGAATGCATCAAACGGCAGATGTCCCGCTTCCTGGACTTTGGTGACGGCAAAGCGATCATCGTCAATAACGGCGATTGGCTGCGTCACCTCAACTTCATCGAATTCATGCGCGAGATCGGATCACAGTTTTCCGTCAACAGGATGCTGACAGCGGAATGCTATAAGGCGCGTATGGCCACAGAAAACGGTCTTAGCTTTCTTGAGTTCACTTATATGCTCATGCAGAGTTATGATTTTCTTGAATTGTTCCGTCGTTATGGCTGCCGTCTGGAGATGGGCGGAAACGACCAGTGGAGCAATATGCTTGGCGGTGCGGATCTTGTCCGAAAAATGGAAAAGGAAAAGGCTTTTGCCTGCACATTCCAGCTTCTGCTGACCCATGACGGAAGAAAGATGGGTAAGACGGAGGCCGGCGCCCTGTGGCTTGACCCGGAAAAGACAAGTCCCTATCATTTCTATCAGTACTGGAGGAATATTGACGACAAGGACGTGGAGAAATGCCTTGCTCTGCTTACCTTCCTTCCGATGAATGAAGTCCGCCGCCTCGGTTCACTGAAGGACGCCGAGATCAATGAAGCCAAGAAAGTGCTCGCATATGAAGTGACCAAACTCGTTCATGGGGAAGAAGAGGCAATCAAAGCAGCTGATGCATCTGCGTCCGTCTTCGGAAAAGGTGCGTCGGCTGAAAACATGCCGACGCTGGAGCTCACCGCTGACGAATTTACTCAGGATGCCAGGATCTCCACCATGCTTGTCAGATCCGGACTTTGCAAGAGCCAGAGCGACGCCAGAAAACAGATTGAACAGAAAGCCGTTTCAATCAATGATCGGAAGATCACAGACCCGGCAGCAACGCTTGCATTCGATCAGCTGAAGGAAAGCGTGCTCCTGAAAAAAGGCAAGAAAAGCTTCTGCCGGGTTATTCTGAAATGAACCTGTCATATGTCACGGTGGCTGAGCAATCCTGTGAAGAGATTGTTATCAACAAAAGCAGATTTATCGGTTATGCCGCTCCCTGCGAAACCGAGGAACAGGCGCTTTCCTTCCTCCAAAGCATCCGGGATGAGCACAAAACAGCGACGCATCACTGCTACGCCTATATCATCGGTGAGAATGCCAGTGTTATGCGTTACAGCGACAACGGCGAACCTGCCGGTACAGCCGGAATGCCGATCATGGATGTGATGCGGAACAAGGGAATCGTTAACTGTTGCATTGTAGTCGTACGTTATTTCGGCGGGGTTCTCCTCGGAACAGGCGGACTGGTTCGCGCATATACACAAAGCAGCCAGGCAGCCGTTGAATCAGCCGGTATCTCCAGGATGGAAATGACATCCGATGAATCCTGTGAACTTCCATATTCATCCTGGGACAGGTTCCGTTATGCAGCGGAACAGCATCCTGTCCGCATTGAAAGAATCACCTATGGCAGCGATATTCGTTTTCATCTTCTTGTACGTTCTTCCGACAGGGATGAAGTCCTGAATTCGCTGACAGATGCCTCCGGCAGGAAACTCGTGACCAAAACGGAAGCAGAATCTTTCATGCCCTGGAAGCTGTAAAAAAACACGACGGTACAGGTTGCCGTCGTGTTTTTTGTTACTTTTTCCGATCAGGCGATCGATAATCCCATTTCCATCATATTACGGAAACCGATCTGCCTTTCTTCTCCTGAGAGTTCCTCTCCGGTGACCAGACTGTCAGAGATCGTGCAAATCGTCAGGGCATTTTTCTTTGCCCGTGCTGCATTCAGGTAAAGTGCAGCTGCTTCCATCTCAACAGCCAGGATTCCAAAGTCCCATAGTTCCGGCTGCATATTTCTTCCTGTATAGAAAACATCGGAAGAATAGATCGGGCCGCAGACAACGTTGCAGTCGAGTTTTTTCCCGGCTTCTACAGCCTTTGAGAGCAATTCATAGCTGCAGCATGGGGCAAGATTGCCATCAAATCCAAAGCTGTTCACATAACCGGAATTTGTATATGCAGTCATACCGATGACAATATCCTTCAGTTTCAGCTCAGGAGACACAGCACCGGCTGATCCGATCCGTATGATGTTTTTGACATCATAGAAATTAAACAGCTCATAGGAATAGATGCCGATGGATGGGCATCCCATGCCGCTTGCCATCACGGAGACACGTTTTCCTTTCCATGTCCCCGTATATCCCTGAACGCCTCGAAGATTGTTGACAAGCACGGGATTTTCAAGATAGTTTTCAGCAATAAACTTTGCGCGTAACGGATCGCCTGGCATCAGTACCGTCTCTGCAAATGCACCTTCCTGTGCATTGATATGGGGGGTCGGAATGGGTGAATGGCTCATGGGGTTGTTACCTCCTTTATTATTTTTCAGGCTTGTTTTATCCAGTGTATATGAATCTGTTCTTTCAGGTCTTTCAGTGATGGTATATCGATCAGGATCAGGCTTCCGTATGGCAGGAAAAGGATTCTTTCAGCAGCTGTCCGATACTGTTCCGTGATGTGCAGCAGTTCGGCAAGATCCGTTTCGTTTCCTATGATTTCGTTTTGAATGATCGCATCACATACTGACATCCAAAGGTCGTTCACGATCGAGATGACGATATCGGCATATATATCAGGATCTTCGCAGTGCAGCTCACCGGCTCTCGTCCCTGCTTCAATGGAATCCCGGATCGGACCGTGAAAAGAATCCTTCAGTGAATCGCAGTAGGATATCCTGAGCCTCTTGCCTTCAGGAAGAGCAAATACAGGGAGAATCATTAACAGGAAGGCAAGTTTTTCGTCACGAAGAGGAATCATGCCTGTCAGCAGGTGATCGAGCTGATCAGAAGCCTTGCTGTATGAACATAATCCAGCTATCACTGAGTTTTTGCTCTGTTCAGCTCTCTGGTTGCACAGTGTTTCAAGCAATGCATCCTTACTGACAAAATGATGGTAGAAACTTCCCTTGCTGGTCTTCAGCTGATCCAGGATATCCTGAATGCTGGTTTGTTCGTAACCTTTACGGCAGAACATCTGTTCGGCCGTACGAAGGATTTCCTGTTTCCTGAGGTCGCCTTTTTTCATCACTGTTCCTCCGGAAGGTACGGTTCGTTTTTTCTGAAGCCTCCTGCGATCATCCCGGAAGCAAATGCGAACATCAGATTGAATCCCCCGCAGTCACCGTCAACATTCAGGACTTCGCCTGCAGCAAACAGCTCTTTTGTGATTCTCGACTCCATTGTCTGCGGAAAAAATTCATCACAGGAGATACCGCCGGCTGTGACCTGCGCATCATCAAGTGTTCTTGTACCGATCACATCTGCCTTGTAATGGTAAGCAGTTTTGACAATGCTTTGAAGATTATTGTCGGATATCGAACCTGTCGTTTCCCCCCGCAAAGGGATCCCCGCCTGTTTCAGCACGGCATAGGCGAGCTTTGGTACCAAAATGCCTTCAAGCAGCAAAACAGGTGAATACTGTGCAAACGTTTCCCTGCGGGTCAGCATCTCTTCATAAGCTTTGTCCGGACTCGAAAAAACGGAAGAGAGCAGATCAAGCTCCATATGCAGCCCTTTTCTGTCGATAAACCGGGAACACTGCATGACACAGATTCCGCTGAGGCCGTAATCCGTGAACAGGACCTCTCCTTCTTCCTGATGCAGGATTTCTTTTTTGTCGATTAATGATACCCTGCACCGTACACGGATACCTGAAAGCCCGGAAATACTCTTTGAATCCGTTATCACCGGTACAAGAGACGGGGACAGCGGTTCAAGACGGTGTCCCATCGCCTGAAGGTACCGATATCCGTCCGTGCTTCCTCCCAGTCTCTTCTGGGCCGCCCCTCCTGCACAGATGATCATCCGCTGTGCCTTGTATTTCTTTTCATCTTCTGTCGTGCAGATGAATCCGGATCCTTCTTTTCTGATCCTTGTGACCACGGTACGCAGAAGAATATCCACATGGTTCATTTTCATCGCATGCTGCAGCGCGTTCAGAACTGACACGGACTGCATGGTGACCGGATAAACACGCCCGTCCTGTTCTTCCGTAACGATCAGGCCGTATCGCCTGAAAAATGCGGTCATGTCATCGATGCTGCAGTTTCGGATAACTTCATTTGCAAACTCCGTTGCTCCAAAGTATCTTGTCACACCGGTATTCATCATGTTGCATCTTCCGTTTCCGGATGCTGATATCTTTCTCCCGAGGCGGTCAGCTTTTTCCAGCAGCAGGACTGATTCACCGTGTTCTGCTGCTGTTACTGCTGCAATCATCCCCGAGGCACCGCCGCCGATTACAATTGTGTTATAGTTTTCTTTCAACGCAGATCCTCCGCAAAAACAGAATCCGGTCTATTCCGAAATATGATAAACAGACTTAAGTTCATTTGTCAAGTCACCATTCTCCTGATAGATGATCAGCGGCGAAAGCGGATGCAGCATGGGTTTTGCGTCTTTGAC
Source organism: uncultured Eubacteriales bacterium (assembly GCA_902793605.1). Classification (GTDB taxonomy): domain Bacteria; phylum Bacillota; class Clostridia; order Christensenellales; family Aristaeellaceae; genus Aristaeella. Next base: position 210,015 of record CADBEB010000001.1, on the reverse strand, counting down.
TGCCTCGATCAGAACCAGATTGGCCGGTTTGTCTGCCGAAGGATAAACCAAACGAAAATGCTTGGGCTCAAGATGATAAAGCTGCAGCTTTTTCATCATGTACAGCATCTGCGGAGCAGGATAGATGATAAAGAGTTTGCCTTTCCCCTTCAGAATTTGAAAGGCTGCTGAAAGCAGTCGGTCAAGCGTGTCTGGTTGCTGATTTCTAGCAGTCGCTTTCTGACTGTTCGGGCTGATAATGGCTGAATTCGGCTGACTGTACGGAGGGTTGCATATAATTGAATCAATACTGCAAGGATGAACAAAACCGGTTGCATCAGTAACATCAGCATGTATAATACAGATCTTTTCCTCCAGTTGATTGATCGATACATTTCGCTTCGCAAGTTCCGCTGCTTCTTTCATGATCTCAAAAGCATAGAATTGTTTCCCCTTACCCCGCCCGATCAACAGCAGGGGAAGAATTCCGTTACCGGTACCGAAATCGCAGACGACATCATCGGGCCGGATATCTGCAAAATCAGCGAGCAAAACCGAATCCATGCCATATCGGAATGCTTTTTTCTTCTGTATCAGTGAGAGACCCGCCAACTGCAGGTCTTCTATCGTCTCACTTTGCGGATCATAAGGAAGTTCCTTCAAATCAACCTCCAAAATAAGGATGTGCCCGGTGAGACACATCCTTTCTGACTCCTCAGAACAGGTTCAGATATCAACAACAACCGGATTCGGGCCTTTTGTTTCTTCCTTCTCGGGAGCTTTAGCATCAAACAGCGATTGATAAAGCTTCAAATACTCCTTGGCAGAACGGTCCCAGCTGTAGTCCCCGTGCATGCCTCTCTCCTGGAGGTTTTTCCATATACTTCTCTGATTGTGGTAGTATTCTGTCGCCCGCTCTATCGTATGAAGCATATCATGCGCATTATAATTGAAGAATGTAAAGCCATTTCCATCGCCGTTGAATTCGTTGTAACTCAGGACTGTGTCACGAAGTCCTCCGGTTTCACGTACGATCGGAACAGTTCCGTATCTCATCGCGATCATCTGACTCAAGCCGCAAGGCTCAAACTGACTGGGCATCAGGAACAGATCCGCACCGGCATAAATCCTGTGTGACAGTGCATGGTCCATCGTAAACCGGGCGGCGACTCTGCCCTTATATTCGGATTCTGCCCAGCTGAAAAGGTTAAAGTATCGTCCTTCACCCATTCCAAGAACGACAAGCTGAACATCCTGGCGCATGATATCAGCAATGACGTAATCCACAAGATCAAGGCCCTTCTGATTGCTCAGACGCCCAACCATTCCGATCAGCGGTGTATCGGGTTTGATATCCAGGCCAAGTTCTTCCTGGAGGGCTTTTTTGCAGGCAGCTTTCCCTTCAAGGTGCTCATAGGAATAATTCTGAGCAATCCGTGTATCGGTAGCAGGATTGTACTCATTCATATCGATTCCATTCAGTACCCCGAACAAGTCCTTGTTGCGGGCGCGAAGGAGCCCGTCAAGCCGTTCTCCGTAGTAGGCCGTCTGGATTTCCTCAGCATAGGAAGGGCTGACTGTAGTGATCAGGTCCGTATAGACAAGTGCCGCTTTCAGGAAATTCGCACACCCGAAGCATTCCAGTTTGTCTTCTGTCCACAGGCTGTCCCCGAGCCCGAGGATATCCTGAACTTCACGGATTCCGAATATTCCTTGATACTGAAGGTTGTGAATGGTAAAGACAGTTCTGATATTGGCATAGAACGGAAGATGCGCATACTGGATCTTCAGCAGCGCCGGGATCATACCGCTCTGCCAGTCATGCGAATGGATCACATCAGGCTGGAATTCGATCAGCGGCAGCATATTGAGAACGCCTCTGCAGAAGAAACCGAATCGTTCATACTCATCACCGCCCATACCGTAGATATACGGACGACCGAAATAGTATTTATTGTCCATGAAATACCATTTAACGCCGTCCTTTTCCAGCATTTCTATGCCGCAGTACTGGCGTCTCCAGCCGAGCTGAACTTCAAAATCACATACATGTATCAGCTTTTGCATGTATTCCTGAGGGATCGTATTGAATTCAGGAATGATGACGCGTACATCATGCCCTTCTTTGGCAAGAACCGGCGCGAGGGCCCCGACAACATCACCGAGCCCGCCTGTCTTGACAAAAGGAACTGATTCACTTGCAGCAAACAGTATTTTCATTCGATAATGAGCCTCCTCAGAAGTTAAATTACGACATTTTTCGCGATAACGATCGGATATGCTTCCGGTCCGATCAGACGGGCATTACGCTTGATAACAGCCTGTTTGTCAAGGATACAATTCTCAAGATAAGCGCCTTCCTGAACCTGGCCGTCCTGCATGATAATACAATTCTTGACATATGCATTCGGAGCGATCTTTACTCCGCGGAAGAGAATGCTGTTTTCAACAGTCCCTTCAATCTGACATCCGTCCGCCAGCATGGAATTGATCGTCTTGCAATGATCTCCGTAATACGTCGGCATTTCATCACGAACTTTCGTGAAGACAGGCAGATCCTCACGGAAAAGCCCTTTGCGTTTTTCCGGATCCAGTATATCAAGATTAAACCTGAAATAACTCTGTACCGAATCGATATTCCAGCACATCCCTTTATATTCGTATGCATTGACTTTTGCCTGCTTTTCCTGCACAAGGCGCAGCAGCAGATCCCTGTCAAGGCTGTGGAATCCATGTGCGACGGCTTTGTCGACCATGTCTCGAAGGAATTCCCGCTTGATTACAAGTACCTGCATAAAAGTGTTTTCATAGGTGGGATGTGTCGGCTGAACCTCCAGATCCTTCACATTTCCACTCTCATCCACGGAAAGATAGGTTCCGTATTCATCCCTTCTCATGGAGGGATCCCTGGTATAGAGTAACGTTATGTCTGCCCCGGTATTCTGATAAAAGGAGATCATCTCATCCAGGTGCGCATTGTAGATGATGGTGCTGTTGCTTAAGACAATCAGTTCCTGCTTGCTTCTTGTAAGATAATCATTATTGGAACGAAGGGCATCAAGGGATCCCGGATATAATCCGACATTTTCCCTGGTCAGGAACGGCGGAAGAATATGAAGCCCGTTGATTTTCCCATGAAGATCCCATTCCTTGCCGGATCCAAGATGGTCCATCAGGCTGTGATAATTCTTCTGCATGATCACACCGATGTTCCTGATTCCTGCATTGACCATGCTGGAAACCAAGAAATCGATTACGCGGAAACGCCCGGCAACAGGAAGCGCCGCGATCGCCCTGATAATGGTCAGCTCGCGCAGGAGAGCATCATTCTCTCCTGTATAAATGATTCCCATTACATCCTTCATATAACAAAACTCATCCTTTCGTATTTTGTTTAAACTCAGAATTCAGTGTTCTCATCAACCTGCTGCCCGGCACTTACCGAAGCGCCAGCAGGGACGTTCACGCCCTGACCTACCACAGCGATATTTCCTTCCTTTTCGCCGACAATAGCACCGGCGCTTACTGTGGCATTTTCAGCAAGGATTGAACGGCGCACAACCGCACCGCGCCGGATAACGCTTCCCGGCATGATCACGCTGTATTCGACATTAGCGCCTTCTTCAATGATGACACCCGCGAACAGGATAGAATGGTTCACTTTTCCGTAAACCTCACATCCTTCTGTAATCAGGGAATCGGTAACCGTTGCTCCGTCCGCAATATAATGCGGGGGCATTCCGGGATTCTTTGCAAAAATGCGCCATTTTTTATCGTGCATATCAATCGGCATCGGACTTTCAAGGAGATCCATATTGGCTTCCCACAGGCTTTCGATCGTGCCGACATCCTTCCAGTAGCCGACAAAGTCATAAGCATAAAGGACTTGTTTGTCGTTCAGCATGTTTGGAATGATATTCTTGCCAAAGTCGTTTGAGCTCTTTTTGTCTGCTTCGTCTTCGGTCAGATAGTAGCGAAGCTTTTCCCACGTGAAGATGTAGACGCCCATCGACGCTTTGTTGCTCTTGGCATTTTTCGGTTTTTCTTCAAATTCGACGATTTTTCCTGCCGAATCCGTATTCATGATTCCGAATCGTGAAGTATCTTCCCACGGTACTTCACGGACAGCAATCGTGGCATCTGCGCCATTGCGAATATGGAAATCGAGCATGGCGTTATAATCCATCTTGTAGATATGGTCTCCGCTTAGAATCAGAACATAATCAGGGTTGTACTGTTCGATGAATGCCATATTCTGGTAGATCGCATTGGCAGTTCCTTTATACCATTCAAGGCTTGTCGCCTTCTGATAGGGAGGCAATACGAAAACGCCGCCGTTTGAAATGTCAAGATCCCATGGTGCGCCGCTACCGATGTAGGCATTCAGTTCAAGCGGCTGGTACTGGGTCAGGACGCCGACAGTATCAATACCGCTGTTCGTACAGTTGCTGAGTGGGAAATCAATGATCCGGTATTTGCCTCCGAAAGGAATTGCCGGCTTTGCAACATTCTTTGTCAGGATCCCGAGCCGGCTCCCCTGTCCGCCAGCTAAAAGCATCGCAATACATGTCTTTTTTCTTAACACGAATTCACACGCTCCTTTGAATTGTTATTCAATGACAACAGATACATTATGACGTTCATAATAATGAACTGTTTTCCGTTACAGTTATTTTACCTTTTTCATGATATGTTCGTCAAGAGTAATTCAAACGATTTTGCCTGTCAACGCAAATTCAGGTCTTTTTCCTTGCGAATGGGAATTTTCTATAGTATGATTTTTCAGAATCCGGGAATTAACTTTGATTCCGATACGTTTTATGTATGGAAAGGTGTGTATTGATTGAAGGGAACTGATGTGGCGGCGGACCGGATGCCGCTGTCATTTGATGAGCTTTACAGGCTTTATGCGACGGATGTCCTCCGTGTTTCGTATTACTATCTTGGCAGCCGTGAACAGGCGGAGGATGTGACACAGGATGTTTTTGTCCGCCTGATCGTCAATCATCCGGATCTCGAGCCCGGCCGGGAGAAAGCGTGGCTGCTGAAAGTCGCTCTGAACCGGTGCCGTGACCTTTGGCGGGGCGCCTGGTTCAGGAAGGTCGTCCTGGGACATCCTTCCTTTGAACTTTTCCCCGCCCCTGATGAGATCGGCGCCACTGCAGATCGCTATATTCTGGCTGAAGCAGTCAACCGTCTCAGGCCGGAATTCAAAGAAGTGGTTCTCCTGTTCTATTACCAGGGGTTCAGTGTTGCAGAAATCTCTGAAATGCTCGGCATTGCCGAAGGAACCGTATCCTCAAGGCTGAGCCGCGCAAGAACCAAACTGCAGGAAGAATTGAAAGGAGACGAAAGTTGTTGAACAAGCTCGAAAACCTGCCGGAAATCACCGAACTGGCACTTGACGGCCTGAGGGCAGACGACGTTCTGAAAACAAGAATCCTGAATACTTCCCTTCAGCAGGATAAACTATCCGGAAAACAGCTGAGGTTTATCCCGGTTCTTCTTTCTTCGGTTGCTCTGATGATTCTCTGCGTATTTCTCCTGAATGGAAAAAAGCCGCTCCTTCCTGAAGAGGAACAGCATCTGATTCATTCTTTCTCTGCAGGAAACAGTGTTTCCGAGACAATTGCTTTCAATGAGTTCACTGATATCGATCCGGATACCATTGAATCCATGGAACTCACTCCAGGCGGCAAACAGGTCTTGTCAGAGCAAATCGTCCGTCTGGCAGAACTACTCCGGTCCGGTTCGGAACCTGCTCCGGATAACATGGTAAGTGATCTGAAAGGCCATCTTGAAATCACCACGTCTTCCGGTCTTGCGATCAGTCTGCCGGCAGAGTCACCGTATATCGGATGGTCGGACGGCGTGAGGAAATGTGAGGCCTTCTTTGAAATGCTCAAAGAAACGCCTGATTAATCATCCTGCCGATAGCCCGCGGTTTCTTCAAGATATTTTTCAAGCTTGCGCTTGACCCGTTGAAGAGCGTTGTCTATGCTCTTGACATGCCGTCCAAGTGCCTCTGCGATCTCCTGATAACTTTTCCCGTCCAGATAGGCCGCAAGAACTTCCTGCTCAAGCCCGGAAAGGACCTCGTTAATCTTCTGACGTATATTACCCAGGTTTTCCTGATTGATGATCATGTCTTCCGGATTGCTTGTGGTGCCTTCCATCAGAATGTCCAGCAGCGTACGGTCGCTCTCTTCATCATACAACGGTTTGTTAAGGGATACATAGCTGTTCAGCGGAATATGCTTCTGCCTCGTCGCTGTTTTGATCGCCGTGATGATCTGTCTGGTGATGCACAGTTCGGCAAACGCGCGGAATGAACTGAGTTTTTCCTGTTTGAAATCCCTGATCGCTTTGTACAGGCCGATCATTCCTTCCTGAACAATATCTTCATGGTCTGCGCCGATCAGGAAATAGCTCCTTGCTTTTGATCGGACGAAGTTTTTGTATTTGTTTAGAAGGTATTCTTCCGACAGCGAATCCCCGTTATGGCATAGCTGGACGATCTCTTCGTCGGTCATCTCTGAATAGCGTACGGAAAATACATCTTCATCCTGCTCGATTGGCTCCGCTTCAGGTCTGTTTTCCATACTGCTCAGATGATCCTCTTTATACACGCTCTGTTTCATCTCCACTGTCATTAATGGTATGAATAATCATCTGCAGGTTTCAGTTTCTGCAGCTGAACACCTGATACATCATGATCCCAGCTGCAACCGATGCGTTCAGGCTGTCGATCTTTCCAGCCATCGGAAGGGAAACTGCGTGATCGCATTTTTCACCGATCAGGCGGCTGATTCCGTCTTCTTCCGAGCCGATGACAAGCGCAATACCTCCGCGGAAATCCAATTTCCGGTAGTCGGTACCGTTCATGGTTACCGCATAAACCCAGATATTCTGCTTCTGGAGCATTTCAATGGTTCTGTTAAGATTCGTTACCCTTGCAACCTTCACGTACTCAACTGCCCCGGCCGATGCCTTGACTGCTGCAGGTGACAATCCGACGCTGTGATGCTGGGGCACAATGATTCCATGAACCCCTGCACATTCTGCCGTACGGATAATTGCACCCAGGTTGTGAGGATCGGTCACTCCGTCCAGAAGAACGATAAAAGGATCTTCTCCCCTGCTCTTTGCTGTATCCAGGATTTCTTCAACGGTTGAATACTGATAGGCTGAAGCATAGGCAATCAATCCCTGATGGTGCGCTGCAATATCATCAAGCCGGCTTTTCTCAACAATCTGTATCTGAACCTTCTGCTCTTTGGCTTTCTGAACGATTTCCCTGGCCGAGCCACTCAATTCGCCTTTCTGAACAAGCAGTTTTTCAAGATCATGATGGTTTTTCAGCGCTTCGCGGATCGGATTCCTGCCCGTCAGGATATACTGATCCCGCTCATTCTCGCTGTTCTGACTGCGTTCATTCGATCTTTGAACACCGGAAGAAGGATTTTTGTATTCAAATCTGCTGTAATCGCGTGATTCTGTTTTATTCTGACCCGTTCTTACCTGTCTTGATTCCCGGGGTGTTTTACGATTGTTTTTTGTTCGGTCAAATGCCATGGATCATTCCTCCGATATCGATGTAAGCAATGCCTGACGGGCTTCCCGGATCCTGCCGGCCTTTCCGCAGCTCTTTTCGCCTTCCGGACAGGCTCCCCGAAGGCATGCCGGCCCTGCGTCCCTGAAAATCGAAGGAGCTGTTTTCAGGCATAGAAGAAACATTTGTTCCGCCATGTTCCGGATCTCCCACTGAGCGCGACTGCACATCCTTAGTGAGAAGAAATGCAGCAGTTCACGCGCGTTCATGGTCACGATAATCCGTGTTTCGCAAGCATTCGGAAGGACAAAGCGGGCATCCTCATTTGATTTTTCTCCTTGCTGTCCCAATGCCTTCTGCCAGTCACGATACCATCCTTCTGCAGTTTCCATCTGGGCTTTAAACCGGCTTACGGCATCATCTCCGAGGGCCTCGATACTCTCCGGGATGATATAGCCGAAACCGTTTTCATAGGAAACATAGCGCTGGCTTTGCACAGAGAAGCTCGCGATTCTGTGACGCGTCAGCTGTGCGAGCAGGACCCGGCTCACTCCTTCAATTCCAAAGGTAAAACTCGCATGCTCCAGGACCGACTCATGACCCATCTTCATGAGCTTTTCAATAAAATCAGACTGATCTTTCCGGGAGATCTTCTCACGGAGATCTTCGATCGTTGATTTTGAATAACAAAGCTTTGCTGCCAGGGAGACCGTCTCTTCGGGCGAAGATGTGTGACGGATCAGGACCACTTTCAGTTTCTTTTGTTCAGCCATTTTGACTCTCCTGCTCCATTATGATCTGATATAACTCTCTGATCCGGTCATTCTGTCCGGTAAGATAGAGATATCCGAACAAAGCTTCAAAGCCTGTTGACGCTGCATAATTTTCAGGTTGCTGGTTCCTGGGAACCGTATGTTTCGGATGAGCATTCCTTCCGCGTCGGACAATCTCCGCCTCATTTTCGCTGAGAGAACCGCTGATCCGTGAAAGCATTTCCGCCTGTGCAGCTGCGTTTACCCGTTTGACGCTCTGCTCATGAAGGTGATGCACATTGAGCTTCTTCAGGATCATATGATAACGGATGATCGTTTCCCATACGGAATCGCCAAGATAAGCAAGCCGGAGCACATTCATCTGGTATGCTTCCCGTTCATCCATTACCTTTTCAAACCGAAGACTCAAAGGCATATTCCTCCACATCATGCTGTATTTCATTATATCATAATATGAATCAAAAAACATTCCTGAAATATAGAAAATCTTATCTTGACAATATGCAGATTATGAGTATAATATCTTCTTGTTGAGCACCATTAGCTCAGTTGGTAGAGCACCTGACTCTTAATCAGGGTGTCTAGGGTTCGAGTCCCTAATGGTGTACCACTTCCTGCAGTAGGCGATCTACTGCAGGTTTTGTTTTCTGTATATACGAAAAAGCCATCCCGTCAAGAGATGGCTCTTCTGTCTGGCAACCTTGTCAGGCCTGGGCGGGGGCGCCAACGGGGCATGTTTCGGCACACGCACCGCATTCAATGCAGGTTTCAGGATTGATCTCGAACTTTCCGTCGCCTTCACTGATGGCAGAAACGGGGCACTCAGCGGCACAGGCACCGCAGCTGATGCACTCTTCAGAAATTTTGTAAGCCATGATTCATACCTCCAAAGTTTTCTTTGCACGTAACGGGTACGTGTCGATTCAATAATAATATATCATTGAACAGTCTCAAAAGCAAGCTCTCCTGTTACTCTTTGTCAATCGCACGCATTGCATTCTGAACGGCGTCAGCCCAAGCGGAAGAAGTTGCTTTGGGAGCTGTTTCAGCCTTTTCGGAAGTCGTTTCGTTCATTTTCCTGTCTTCCGCTTCTGTACTTCTATTTTCTTCTTTTTCGTTTTTTGAAACTTTTGTGTTTTCACGATTCGGGTTTTCGCGTTTTACAGGTTGGCCGAGCTGCTGGTTTCTTGCACGGTTTTTGTTTTTGTTCTGGTTACGGTTTTCTTCCTTACTGCTGGATGATTCTGTCTTTTCACTCTTGTCCGGGGTGCCGGATGCCGAATTCCCTTTTTTTGCTTTTTCAGTATTCTCATGATTGGAAGCATTTTTTTCCGGCTGTGGGTTTTCCACCGTCCGTGTGATGCTTTCAAGCGGATATTCCTTAATCTCACTTGTGTCCCCGTTTGTAAGCCGGACGAATACCGTTTCCCTGATGATATTCAGTTCGGTCACAGGTCCGGAACCATCCGGTGTATTGACTGTTCTGCCGACCTTTGGCATGCGTTTGCGCGTCTGTTCATAATGATCCTGTTCATATTTCAGGCAGCACATCAGCCTCCCGCATACGCCACTGATCTTTGTGGGGTTGAGTGACAGGTTCTGTTCCTTTGCCATTTTGATGGATACCGGCTGGAATTGTGAAAGGAATGAGCCGCAGCAGATGGGCCGTCCGCAAGGGCCGAGTCCGCCAAGCATTTTTGCCTCATCTCTGACGCCGATCTGGCGCAACTCGATCCGCATCTTGAATACAGACGCAAGATCTTTGACTAGGGAACGGAAATCAACACGGCCGTTGGCGGTGAAATAGAAAATGACTTTGCTGCCGTCAAATGAGTACTCGACAGAAACGAGTTTCATTTCCAGTTTGTGTTCAGCGATCTTTTTCTGGCAGATCTCAAAAGCTTCCTTTTCCTTGATCCGGTTGTCCCTTCCATGTTGAATGTCCTGTTCGGTCGCGATCCTGACGACCTTTTTCAGTGATTCTGTCTCCTGAAGTGCAGGCATCTCCCTCGGCGAAAGAACAACTTCACCGAGATCGAGTCCGCGTACCGTATCGACGATTACATATGTGTTGTTCTGTACTTCAATGCCATTGGCATCGAAATAATACATCTTTCCGTTCTTCTGGAACTGAACCCCTATGATCTTGCTCATTCTATATCACTCCCATAAAACTCAGCAGCAACTGTTCCACAATCGCCTGAATACTGACATTTGAGCCGTATTGTTTCCTGGCATCAATGATCCTGTTCAGTAAAAACACGAACCTTTCAGGATCCGCCTCCGCAGCAAAGCGCCTCCAGGCGTCAGAAAAACCATTCAACCTTTGGTCTTCTTTCTTTTCTATGCGGTATATCATCATGATACGTACGCATTCCTCAAGTGTATCAAACAGCTTTTCCGCATCAGCCTTATTCTCCTTCCAGCGTGATGACACGGAAAGGATCGAGCTTCTTTCTCCTGATCGGAAAAAGGAAGTGACAATATCGTCCCGCATCTTCCAGTATTCTTCGTCGGCAGTCAGCTGTTTCGCATATCCGATCGATCCGTGGCAGGCCGCTGCCGCCAGTCGGGCTCTTTCCGGATCGCTTCCGCATTTTTCAAGGATGTCGATGATTCTGTTCTCTTCCCAGGGACGCAGCTTCAGAAATCGGCATCTGCTTCTGACTGTCACGAGAAGCTGTTCCGGATGCCCGGAAGTCAGCACAAAATAGGTGTTTTCCGGAGGCTCTTCCAGGATTTTCAGCAGGCAGTTCTGCGCCTGCGGCGTCATATCCTCCGCATTGGCGATCAGAATGACCCGGTTTCCGCCTTCAAACGGATATGAACTGCTCAGGCGGATCATTTCACGAATATCGTCGACAGGGATGGAAGCCTTGCTTTTGCGGCTTTCATTGGTTAACGGAACACCTTTTTCGATCGTGATAAGATCGGGGTGTTCGTTATCGCTCACGCGGATACAGCTGCTGCATATTCCGCAGGGCCTGTTTTCCTCGCTTCTGCAAAGGAGTGCAGACGCAATGAGACGTGCGAGCGTCCTCTTCCCTGTGCCGTCTTCTCCCGTGATCAGCAGTGCATGGACCATTCTGCCTTTGCGGATCTGGTCCTGCAGCACTGTGATCTCATCCCCCTGCGGCAGAAAATCCTGAAATGCCGGTGCATTATTCATCTTTCCGGTTAAACCTTCAGGAACTGATCGACCGTGAGCACAAATACCGTTGCACCGCCGACAGTCACTTCGATCGGATAGGTCGGAAACTCACCATGGGAGATTCCTCCAACCGTCGTTGTGGCCGTGGAAATCTGTTTCCGGCTTTTGCAGACAGATTCGACAACTTCAATTGCTTCTTCTACGCGGGAATCATCAACACCAAGCAAAAGAGTCGTATTCCCGGCTTTCAGGAATCCGCCGGTCGTCGCAAGTTTTGTAACGCCAAAGCCCTGCTGCATCATCTTGGATACGAGCTTCGAGGAATCTTCATCCTGAACAATGGCAATCAGCAGTTTCATAAGAATCCCGGTTCCTCCTCTCATTACCCGGAAATTATACGATACATTGTTTTGAAAAGCAAGTTTACTGCTGTTCAGTTCCTGTCAGCCCGGAGTTCCGTTTTTGTTTACATCCTCGTAAAAATCCGATAAACTCATATCCGGGAGGTGATGGATAATGGATCGTCAGTTCCGTTGTTTCGCCAGTGCAGCATTTGGTATGGAGGGGCTTATATCCACTGAACTGAAGCGGCTCGGCGCCTCAGCGGTCACCGCGGAGAACGGCGGCGTTCTTTTTGACTGCTCGCTGATCCGCCTCTTTGAATTCAATCTGCGTATGCATTTCAGTGACAGGCTATTTATCATTCTGTCCGATACTGTCTGCCGTTCCTTCGAAGATCTGTATCAGGCAGTTTACGGAATCGACTGGTCCTTCTGCTTTACAGGGAAGGAAGCGATCAATATCAGCTGTAAATGTACCAGAAGTACGCTGATGAGCCAGAGGGACTGCCAGTCAGTCGCAAAAAAAGCGATCATTGAAAAAACAAAAAAAACCACCGGTCTCCAGGTTTTTCCGGAATCAGGTGCTCCCCTTCCGATACATATCTCTGTCCGCAATGATCATACGCGTATTCTGCTGAATACTTCCGGTGACGCTCTTTCACGTCGCGGTTACCGTACATGGAACGGTGAAGCCCCTCTTCGTGAAACGCTGGCTGCCGCGCTTGTCGAGCTTTCTCCCTGGCATCCCGGTATTCCTTTGCACGATCCCTGCTGCGGCACAGGGACTCTCCTGATCGAGGCCGCGTTCATGGCGTCGCACCGCGCGCCGGGGATTAACAGGCGTTTTTCGATGGAAGATCTGTGCTTCTCCGATCCGTCAATACTGAATACGGTCCGGGAAAAAGTCAGAAGCGAGCTGATTCACGGATACGTCACCGGTATCACCGGATCGGATATCGATCCGGATGCACTGGAGCTTGCCCGACGCCATATTCGCCAGGCAGGGCTCTGTCAGGATGATATCCTGCTCTCCTGCGTTCCGCTCCAGCAATTGAAGCTGGAGGCATCCGACGGCGTTTTCCTCTGCAATCCGCCCTATGGGGAACGCTTGTCTGATCAGAAAAACTGCCGTCTCCTTTATCGCGATCTTCATGCCTTGAAGGACCGACATCCGTCCTGGCGTCTTTGCGCGATCTCGTCCGACCCGGCGTTTGAGCGAAGCTACGGGAAAAGAGCCGATCGGAAGCGGAGGCTCTACAACGGTCGGCTCGAGTGCGTATTTTATTGTTTTGATTGATTTCCTTTCAGCAGGTAAACCTGCCGGATCCCTGTTCCGACCGAATCTTCCGCCATTCGTTCAGCGATCGTTTCCGCATCCGCCCCGGAATCAGCAGGACGTAAAACGATAAGCGGCCTGATTTTTTCAGGGCTCGAATCGAAAATAATCTCCGCTGTCAGTACGGATGCCGCCTGTTTCTTTCCGCCCCTTTGGATGCTTCCGTCACCCAGCCCGTAGAGGATCATTCCGTTCTCAAATCCTTCGCATCCGAAAAAAGTCCTATTGCCGTTGCCGACAACGAGATCAGCTCCTGCTTTGACGCCTTTTCTGGCCATGGCCTCCTGAATGGCTGTATGCTTTTCTGCCTTATGATCAGTCCAGAAACACCTCAGGATGATTTTCTCGCATCCTTTCTCATGAAGCTCCTGAATCCGCCGGGTAACTGTTTCCGGATCCCTGAGGTATTCCTTCTCGCTGCATCCGGCGAAGCCGATCCGATGACCGTCGGCCTCCGAAACTGCTGTGCGCGGGGATGCTTCTTCGACCCATTTTTCATCCCTGAGGGAGATCCGGAACTGTCCAGCCGTTGTTTGGAGCGGTTCCCGGATGATTTCCGGGCCTTCTGTCACTGGTCTTCTTTCGTCCGGATCGTCAAGAATCAGCACCCGCGTGTGATACGGTATGTGGGTCCAGATCCAGTAGGCGTTGATTCCGTTTTCGCCTGGTTCTGACTGGATCCTGATGCAGGCATGGGATGCTTTTGCACCAAGGTATCCCCTTCCAAGCGAGAAATCCTTCTTGTCCTTTCCCCATTCGTACGGGATCTGGTGCAGCAGGTTTCCGCCATCATACTGGACCACATAGTCATATTTCTTGCCGTTCATGGAAAAATCGACCCGATGGTAACCTGTCAGAAAGCTTCCGGCAGCAGTCTCCTGCTCCGGATGCTTCGGTTCGGGCCTTCCTGTCGATACATTAAGCGTGTCGATCCGTTTTCCACGGTAAAACACCTCCATCGTCTGCATCCGCTTATTGATCAGAAGGCCGTAATCCGGGTCAGGTTTGACAACTTTCAGTAAGGCAGAAGGCACCCAGCCTTCCATATATTCCGCCTCTTCATGGTTCCACGCGCCGATAAAAGCCCAATCATCCTCAAGCTTCATGACTTTCAGGGCCTGTGTCTGTCCATGCAGCGTACCGAGGGAAGCGCTCTCCTTATTTTTCTCTGAATAAACTTTCTGATGTTTGAAAGAATCGATATCCACGACGACCGAAGGCTGCTGCATATACTGCCAGATTTCTGCTTCTGACATTCCCGCTTCCGGAAGGATCTCTCCGGTCAGGAATACTTCTTTCGCCGAGGGAGATCTTTCCAGAACATTAAGGTCGAATTCAAAGGTTTCTTCCGGTTTGCTCTTTTCAAAGGCAGTCACATGAAAGCTTCCTGTCGAAAGCGCTTTCCCCGTCAATTCGCTGTAGGTAAGACGGTTGATCCTGCCTCCTGTCGTATTTACGGTATATTGGGCCTGTTCGTCTTCTGTTTTCTCAAACAGAAAAATAACTGTTCCTTTCTGAACCGTCCTGAACTCAACAAACCATTCTTCAGGGTTCTCGAGCGCAATCAGATCTGAAGAAGGAAGCAGATACTGGAGGCACTGCCCGGTATATTCCACCGGTGTGTTGAAGCTGATGCTGTATTCCTCACCGGAAATGCCCTTCAGTTCGGCGCTGATCGTATAGTTTTTTGCCGCAAGTTTTTCATGATTGAAGGCGCATCCGTCCCAATGGATGGTCATGTCGCCCGCTTCGATCTCCTGTCGGATCACACGGTATACGGAAATATCGTCGTGAATGCTGATTGTCAGCTCCCCGCTTTCCGGAGCCGTGACAGTAAAAGCGTTGTCACTGAAAGGGATCAGGTTTCCGACCCGTTTTACGGAAAAATCTCCGGCTGAATACACGGTTTTCGGCAATAGGAACCATACGATCACCAGGAAAAAAGGAATACAATACCTTGAAACGCGTTGCAAGGCATTCACTCCTTTCCTTCATGATAAACGGATGTTTATCATTTGTTTCAAATATATTACCGAATTATCAGACATTCTGCAAGTATTCTTCTTTTCCAAGCTTGACAAAGTACCGTCTACGTTTTATAATCCCTATGCTTCTTGCGGTCGTGGCGGAATAGGCATACGCGCACGTTTGAGGGGCGTGTCCAGCAATGGGTACGGGTTCAAGTCCCGTCGACCGCACATTTCTCCTGGTCTCATCCGACCAGGTTTTTTTGTATGAAAAAACCGGTCAAGGTTAATCTTGGACCGGCAAGAGTGGAGATGAACCACCACACCCCGTGTGCCAGTCGATCACTCGCCAGCGTCCCCACTGACCGTTTTCTGGTTCCGCGGCAGCTGCTGCACCTGTGCCTCGATACAGGCGTCGGCGATCTCGCTTTCCTGCGCGCCGAATGGTACATCGTCCACCTGCGCGGCCTTCTGTACGATCCCCATCGCTTTGTTTTTCCTGGCTTCGTTGTCCGGCTCGATTTCGCCGTTCTTGACCAGTTGCTCCACGGCCAGCACCGCCGTCCGGGAATACTCATATATCTTCCCGAACAAGCCGCTGCCCATCGTCACCGGCAGGTCCCGGATCACGTCCGCGATCCCCTCCACGGTTTCGCGCCTGATCACCTTCTTTGTGAACAGGATCATGATCACGAACGCCAGGATCACCGCCACCGCGATCGCGATCAGCGTGATGTCGCTCTGACTCATTATACATTCCCTCCCCGTTTGTTGCAAAATGTTAATATTTGCCGACGCCGTCCCCGATCGTGTCCAGGAACTTCGTCATCATGTACCAGCCTTTGCGCCTGCCGTAGCTGATCCGCGTCCAGTCATACCCGTGCGCCACGATCTGCACCTTCGCGCCCACCGGCACATCGTCATACAGCTTGCAGCTGCCGCTGGCTTCTGCCCGCATCTTCACCCAGGCGCCCTTTTCCGCGACCACGATCGCGTACTCGGTCTCCTTCACCGGCACCGGTTCGATCGCCGGTTCCGTGGCCGGATTACTGCTGCCGCCGTCGCTGATGTACGCCGGTTTCAGATCTGCCGCCCACTTCCATTTCCCGATCGTCGTGTCGGTCTTGGCTGTCGGTCCTGTCATGTGGATGATCCGCAGCGGAGAAACGCTTTTCACCACGCCCACGTGGCAGTAATCGTTCAGATCGCCGTTGTACGCGCTGCCGCCTTTCCGGTACTTTGCCGGGAGGTTGTACCCTTCCTGGCCCGGTTCCCGGCTCTTGAACACCAGGTCGCCGATCCGCAGCACGGAAACGCCGGTGATCTTCCGCACGTTCTGCACCTGGTTCCGCATCGTCCAGTTTGTGCCGGTCGTCGTCAGCGTCACGCCGTTCTTCCGCAGGCTGTACTTTGGCATCCCGATGCAGTCGCACTTCTTCAGATCGCTGCAGCCCAGCTCATATTTCGGCTTTGCGTTCACGATGTCCATGCACCGATCCACGAACTTTTCCCGCGTCGTGCTCATCCGTTGCTCTCCTCCTCCGGTTTTAGATCCTCCTCGTCGGAATCATCCTTTCCGGTCTGCCCGCCGTTCTTCAGCCCGATCTCAATCTTCGCCTTGTTCAGCATCGCGAACGCCATCTTCTCGTATATGCTGTTCCGCGTATACGCGGCCACGTTCATGATCATCACAACCGAAACGATGATCCCCATATACACCGAATAAAGCGCCGCGTCGGGCTGCAGGATCATGATCACGCTCAGCCAGGTCATGTAAAAGAACCAGAACACGCTCGTCCACCGCGCGAGCTTTTTCGAGAACTGTTTCCGCGGATCGATCCGGATCTCACTCACGCCTTTTCACCTCATGCAAAACCGCCGCCGCCGTTCTTCGGTCTCCGTGTCGGCAGCGCGAGGAACTTACCCCGGATGTCATCCATCACGCCGTTGGCGCCGAGCGTGTGGTATTGCTGATACATGTTTTCCCAGTTGTCCCGGTCATCTGCGTCAGCATACCCTTTCTCCTCGTAATATTTATATGCCTGCAGCAGGCGATCTCTCAGTATGGCCTGCAGGCCCTCCTTGATCGCCTTGTTTTGTGCCAGCTGGACCTTGATAAACCCGACCAGTGCCACAAATAGTCCAGGAACACCGAACAGTGTCAGCCAGTTGTAAACCGTCATAAGTCCTCACCCGTCCTTTGTCTCAGATCTCGATTTCCTCTGCGCTTTCCAGCCATGCCGCGTAGTGTCTCCGGATGTGTTCCTCCAGATCACCTCCCCACTGCGGATCCGCGGGATTAACTCCGCACACCGCCAGCAGCCGGATATTGTAATCCATCCGGCCTGTCAGGTTGTCAAACATCGGCACCGGCTCGCCCGGCGTCAGGTACACGTTCACCAGCCCGCCGCAGCTGGGCACGACCCGGTAAAACTCGTTTACCGGCATCATTCTTCTTTCGGTCTCGGCCCGCAAATGCTCATCGCCTGCGCTTCCGTGATCTTTCCGGCGTCAGCGTATTCCCATACCTGCGCCGCCGTGATTTCGTGGCGTTTATACTTATTTTTGATGATCGTGTACATCATCAGATCTCACCTCCGGAAATAATGAAGTCCTCAATCGCGGCCACCCGCTCCTCCAGTGTCGGAAGCGGTTCTTCCGGCTGGCTCCCGTATTCCCACCAGTCGCTCAGCTCGGCCTCGATGTCCTCCACGGTCTCGGTGCGTCCCGGTTCCAGCGTGAACAGCACCTCGTCGTATGTATAGACGGTCTGTTCGCCTTCCTGACTTTCGGTCACATTTCCGGCGATCCGCACGGTCTTGCTCCCGTCCTCATTTTCATCCATCAGCACCGCAGAGGGTCGCACAGTGCTTGTCGTGTCTTTCAACAGCATCCCTGATTCTCTCCTTTCGTCTTCGCGCGTATTCCCGGCTCCAGTATGCCTGCACTCGCCGGGCCACCCGCATCAGTTGAACAACATGATATTTCTCAACAAACTTCCGGCAGTCCGCGTTTCGGATCATGCCGTTCCGGCTGATAATCTGGCAGGCCCGCTGCCGTTTAATCGTGCCGGTCCTCTGGTATTCATCCCACGCGCGGCTGAAGCATCGGATGATCCGCGGCACATTCCGTTTCCGAATCGTCGTATGTGTACGACTAATCCGGAAACCGCCTGCGTCAATCGCCGTAACGCCTCGCCGCGCGCCTGTGTGCGCTTTTCGTTCCTTCTCCTCCTCAATCGTCCCGATCCGGAGGATACTGGTCGTCGTCCTGCTGGCCATGCCGTACTGATCCGCAAGCCACTCGCTCAGCTTCTTCACTGCCTGCTTAAGGCCGCTTTCGCTTCGCGCCATCAGGATCACGTCATCCATGAACGTCACCGCCCGGATGATCAGCGGGTATTCATTCCCGCGCCGGCTTTTCTTAAGGCTCAGCACATACCGCAGCGCATAGCTCATCACATAGTTGAACAGCCAGGCGTCAATATAGCCTCCTATGATCAGATACCCGCCCGGTGCCGCATCGCCCAGCGCCTTCATACAGGCGTGGATCCACTTTGCCCGCGGGATCTCCTTCCGGATCAGATCGCTCACCTTGCTGTACTGGACGCTGGCGTATGCGTGGACGCCGTCCATTTTCTGAAAGTATTTGATGCCGAGCTTCCGGTTCAGCATCCTTTTCACCTGCCGCGCAAGCCCGGTCTGTCCCTTGTCCGGGATGCTCGCGTGCTGCGTTGGCAGGATCCGCGCCTTCAGCAGTTTTTCGATTCCGGCCTTCACCGTATGGCCCAGCAGCTGATGCCGGTAACATAGCACCGCGATGTCCCGGATCTTTCCAGTTCCCCCGTCTCTTCTCGGTTTCACGGAAACAGGATCCAGCTCAGGATCTTCCCCGCGCTGGATGCCGTTTACCATGTCTTCAATCACGCAGGCGACCTCTTCCAGGATCTCGTATTTCAGTGCGAAACGCTGATGCCCGTTGTCCCGTTCGTCCCTCATCAGATCATACCGGGAATGGCCCGTCCATTCTTCGATGAAGGTCCTCACGTCGCCCCTGCGCCATTTATCCCGGAAGCACTTTTCTGCTGCCACATAGGCAAGGTCGTGATCAAACTCCCGCCACAGCCTCGGCACCTTCATGCACCTCCGGTGAGAAGATTCTTTCTGTTGAACTCAGCGGTTTTCCTCATGCGAAACCTTAAACCAGGATCCGCTTAAACGTACTCGCCGCACGCGGTCGCCCCTTGCGCCGCGCCTGAGGCTTGCGCCCCGTGCTGGGATTAGCTGATTTTCATTTCGCGGACGTCGTGACATATTGGGCTCCACATGGAGCCTTCGCTGCGGGATGTTTCCATCCCTCGCGTGCAGAAAGCCGCGGGCGCTCGTTCCAGTTGGCGTTGGACGGCGTATTGTTGCCATTCGCCCCCGCCAGGCCCGCATTGCCCGTGTTGTTCAGATTCGCAAAGCGCCACGGAGCGCGGACGCCGGAGGAGTCGTTGAAATTGAAAGCCGACCATGTCACGAAACCCTTTTGATTTTATTCTGCTGACCATACGGTAAAGACTGGATCATATAGGGGCCGGGCGGCCCCTCTGGCGGGCCGCTTACGCGGCCTGCCATTCACCCCGCTTTTTCCCAGATCCGGAAAGCCGCGGGCGCTCGTCCCAGCTGGCGCCGGACGGCGTAGCGTAGCCAAGCGCCCCCGCCAGGCCCGCAGTGCCCGCGTTGTTCAGAGCCGCAAAGCGCCACGGAGCGCGGACGCCGGAGGAGGCGCTGAAATAGAAAGCCGACTTCATCCACTTCGTGCTGCCGGTGTTCGCCGCGCCGGCTTCTTCGGGAATGATCATGCCATCCGTCCGGATCTGGATGTGTTTGATGTACTGCCAGCCACTGTTCGGCCCGGTGAAGGTGCCGACATTCTCGTGGTGATCTCCGGCGCTCGACGCCTGGTAAACGCTGTCCCGCACCGCGTAAACGGTGTAAATGCTCTTCGGCGTCCGGCTGCTGTCCCAGTCGCTGCTCCACAGCGGATCCAGGCCGACCGCATACCCGCCGTCGATGATTTCCACACCGGCGATTCGCGCGGGTGTTTTGCCGTTCGTCAGGTTGTACAGGCTGCCATCCTTGTGTCCGGGCAGGTGTTCCGTGCTGCCGGGCGTCCACGGCAGCGTGCTGACATGGTCGCCGCTTTCGGTCGTGAACTCGCTGGCCACGTCCAGTGTCACGCGGCAGTAATCTGTGCTCTCGATCGTCACAGTTTCCTTCCGGATCACGTTGCCCCGTGCCCGTTGTCCACCTCTCGCGGCGCTGCCGACGTCCAGGAAACTGCCGATCAGGATGTTCTCGCCCTGGGCCACGGTCAGCACCACGCTCTTCACGTCAGTTTCGGCCACTGCGACGGTGTAATCCAGGTTGTAATTCGTGCAGCCTTCCAGGATGCCGCTGTTCTCCAGGTCGAAGTGCCGCATCTGCCACAGATCAAGGATCGGTTCCAGATCCGTGTCGCTGTACACGCCGTCATAGTTTGTCCATTTCCGGGCCGCGGTCAGGCCGTCCGCCGCACTCTTGCTGATCGCGGTCGTGTTGCCGTTCCGCTCCCAGCTCAGCCCGTCAAAGCCGGAACCGCTGGTCAGTTTCTGCCCATACATGCTGCCGCCGAAGGTTGCCTGCCAGTTCATCGGCCTGTGGCTGTTGTCGGTCGGATCCACGTCCGCCGCCCAGGGCGCGAAACCGCCCTCATACTGCGTCGTGAACGTCTTGTACTCATACGCCCCGTCCGTGAACCACCTTTTAAACAGGCCCAGCCGCCCGGTGTACACCGGTGCGGTGTTTCCGCTGATGTCGAAGGCGTCGTCCACGCCCTCCACGGAAAGCACGTTCATCGTGCCGTCTGTCAGGCTTTCGCCGTTGAACCGCAGGTACCAGGTCATCGGATCCTCGTCCGCCCAGTCGAAGGCGTCCGTGCTGGTTTCCGTGGCCAGCACTGCGGCGGTCTTGTCCGCCAGGTCGCCCAGAGGCGTCAAAGTCGTGACGCCGGTCGTGTTCACCCGGTAATCCGGCCCGCGCAGCGTGTAGTATTTACCGGCCCACGCCTTGCCGATCAGCGTAAACCATCGGCACAGCGTGTGGTAACGATTCGCGACCGCTGTGTCCTCACTCAGGCTGTCCTGCGCCCGTGCCAGCGGCCACCATTCCCGGAACAGCTTTGTCGTGTTCGTGCCGTCCACCATCGCGGTGAACAGCGCGTCCAGCGTCACCGCGTCCGCTCCGCTGGCGTGGCCCATCAGGATCGCGTCCCGGATCTCCTCCAGCTGTTTGTTGATGATCGGAATCCTCTCTGCACTCATCCTTTTATCCTCCGTTATTCATAATCGTTCAGAACGAAGAACTCCCCGTCCTGCGTCATGTACACGATCCCAGGCCCCTGCGCCGCCACCACCGTTTCGATGGCTTCCTGCGCCGCTTCTTCCGCGGCGGCCTGTGCGGTCTGTGCAGCGGTTTCATGGCCAGCGGCTTGCTGTTCTTTTGTTGTGGCTCCGGCCAGCGCCGCCTCGGCTCCGGTTCGCGCTCCTGCAGCCGCTGCGGAATCCTCGCCAGCTTTCTCTGCATACCACTTGCTGTTGTTATGGTACGTCTGGTCGTTCTCGTCCACCGGCACGCCGCCGCGCTCGCCCACGGCCCACGCTTCCGCGTTGTACTCGCTGGCCGCGCTGCCCATTTCAACTTCCATCTCGACCTCGATCGTCGGATTGACTTCGATGTCCATATTGTCCGCCATCTTCTTCACCTCCTCAGATCAGTGCCGCGGTGTCTTTAATCCGGATGATCATGTTGTCGTTCGGCGTACACACGCCGCTGCCGTTCACGATCTTTCCTTCTTCGTACTGCGGATCCGTCGCCGCCGTCACGGCCCACACATACTGTCCCGGACTCAGGTAGTCCGTGTCCGTGTTCACAAACGGGATCTCGATGTATCCTTCCGCGTCCACCTCGCAGATCTTGCTCTTGACCTCTGTCCCGCTCATGCTTTTCATCATGAACAGCACCCGGTCGTTCGCCCCGAAGGTGTAGCCCTTCAGATGGATCCGCAGCGTCCCGGTATTCCCCCGGTGCATCTCGATCGTCGTCTTGTCCTTCAGCTGGAACATGTCCTCCTCACACTCCCCCGCGTTTTTAATTCTTTGCCAGCGTCGCGGTGATCAGGCCGTTCCCCTCATCCCGCACCGCGATCAGCTTCGTGAATCCTTCCTTCACCAGTGTTTCGCCGTTCTGCGCCGCCGTGATCCGGCAGGTCTTCGTCGGCTCGATCATCAGGTTGAACACGTCCCGGATCCCGCTGCCGTTCATCACATAGATGAACAGATGCCCGTTGCTCTCCAGGAGGGTGCTGCCGGACATCACCGTGCCGTCATTCAGCGTCAGCGTTCCGTCCATTTTCGGTTTCCTCCTTCTTTGCCGGGAAGGCGATCGGCTCCATGCCCGGTTCCGGTTCTTCTTCGGCGATCGCCTGATCCTCCAGTGCCCGCGCCGCAGCGGCCCCCTCGGTCGCCTTCTTTTCCGCATCGATCATCTGCAGCACGATCGCCAGGTTCTGAATACACCCTTCAATCGGATCGGCGATTTCCCGTTTCTTCGCCACCGGCACGCTGATGTTGCTCAGCACCTGGATCGTCGCCTCGATCACTTGTTCCTTTGTCATCTGGTTTTCCATTTTTCTTTATTTCCTTTCGATTAACTGTTTTTCGTGTAATACGAATTGCTGATTGTTCCGGCATTGTACAGCTTGCCGATGTTCGTCCCGGCCTTGTACAGCGTCTGTGTCGCCGGATATACTGTCGCGATTTCTCCGGCGTTGTACAGCCTGCCAACATTCGTCCCGGCCTTGTACCTCGTTACCGAGGACAGGCGCTTGCTCGTGCTGCCGATCGGCGTCACACTCACGCTGGAGCCCTGCACGGTGAAGGAACCGCCGTTTCCCTGATAATAGGTCGCGACTGTCCCGGCATTGTACAGCTTGCCCACGTTCGTCCCGGCCTTATACCGTGTCACCGAGGACAGGCGCTTGCTCGTGCTGCCGATCGGTGTGATGCTTTCGCTGGTACCCCGGCCCGTCACGCTGCTACCGTTGCCTTTGTAATAGGTCGCCGCGTTTTTTGCCAGGTAATACGTCAGGTCATATCCGGAACTCTTGATCTCATACCACGTGCCGCTCGGTGTTTCGGAAGAGGAGTGCCGCTTGAAATGCACCGCGTTTCCGATCTCCTGTATGGAAACGGAATCGCCGCGCCCGGTCACGCTGGATCCGTTGCCCTGATACCGGGTAACAGCTGTTCCGGCTGTGTAATATACCGTCCCGCCGCTGCTGACTTCTTCGTACACCGTCTGCGCGGTGCCCTGCAGCGTCAGCTCGCTGGTCTGGCTCCCCTGCAGCGTTACGGTCACGGTATCGCCTCTGGCGTATTTCGTTGTGGTTCCGGCGTTGTAATAGGTGGTCGCCGTGCCGGCTGTGTAATACACCGTCCCGCCGCTGCTGACTTCTTCGTACACCGTCTGCGCGGTGCCCTGCAGCGTCAGCTCGCTGGTCTGGCTCCCCTGCAGCGTGACCTGCTGAGTGGTTGCAGCGGATCCCTGCAGTGTCAGCTCGCTGGTCTGGCTCCCCTGCAGCGTGATTGTCTGCCGGGTGAAGTGGCTTTCGCCTTCCTCCACGCCCAGGTCGAAGATGCTGCTGGCGTTGACAACCGCCGTCAGCACGTCCACGTGCGTGCTGCCGCTGAAATAATAAACATGGACGGTTTTCTTGTATTCTTCCGTCCATTCGTCTGCCTCGGAGAACAGGTACGTGTCGCCGCCGCTCTGTCCCTGCGGGCTTACCGTCACATAATAGTGGTTGCCGCTCCAGGTGCCCGTAAATTCTGAAACGGCCCGGCTAAAAGTCCCGCCACTCGTGCCGGTACCGTTTGCCGTGTAATACTTCAATGTGTAAACATTGTTTACTGGCCCTTCGACCGCCACGCTGGTGACGAACAAGTCCTTCAAATCGCTGTAGCTGTACCCGCTGCCGCTGCTCGATCGGAACTTCAGCGTCCCGACTTCCACCGTGCTGGCGCCGATCGTTCCAGTGCAGTTCATGCTGGCCACCGTCAGGCTGCTCAGCGTCGCGATCTTCGTGCTGATATAATCCGCCGTGATCTGATCTGCGATCGTCTGGCCCAGCAGATAGATCTTGCTGGCGTTGATCGTGGCCACGCCTTCACCGGCGTTGTTGATCGCCACCGCGATGCTGGCCGCGGTCACTTTTCCGTCGCTGTCGGTGACGCCGCTGATCTTCGCTTCCCAGCTGCTCGCCGTCTGTGTTACCAGGCTGCGGATACTGCTGTCCGCGCTCTGGAACTCGATCCGCAGGCTGGCGGCTGTCATGTTGAACTCGCTGCGCAGGCTGCTCTGTCCGGCCTCAAACGCGATCCGCAGGCTTTCGCTGGTCATCTGCATTTCGGACCTGGTCGAGGAAATCTCGTTCTCAAAATGCACCCGCATGCTTTCGGACGTCATCTGGAACTCCGACCGCGTGGACGCCAGGTCGTTCTCGAACTGGATCCGCAGGGATTCCGATGTCATTTCAAATTCCGACCTGGTGCTGGCGATCTCGTTCTCGAAGGCGATCCGGAGGGATTCGCTTGTCATCTCGAACTCGCTCCGGGTGCTCGCGATCTCATTCTCGAACATGATCCGGAGGCTTTCACTCGTCATCAGGAACTCGCTGCGCGTGCTGGCGATCTCGTTGTCAAACGCGATCCGCAGGCTTTCGCTGGTCATTTCCAGCATCCCGTGCAGGTGCCCGCACTCGTCGAAGATCTCATAATACAGGTGCTGGCCGTTGGCCTCGAACAGGTAATTCTGTTTTGCCTGGCCCGCCGCGGCCTTCCCGCCGCCCCGGCTCTGCTGCTTGATGATCGTGGCCACGTCTGCGCTGCTGTTGCACAGGTTGACCGTCACGTTCTCCGGTTCTTTCAGCCGGTCGCGCCACTGCAGCTTCACGATCTTTTCGTCGATCACCGTGCTGCTGTTCGGCAGTGGGCACTGGCACACCCGGTTCAGCTTCAGCCGGTCGAGATCTTCGCCCGTGTCCGCGCTCAGTTCCAGGCCGCTGATTGTGATCGTCATCGTCGGCTCGCAGTGCCGGTTCAGCCGGGCCTGCGCCCAGGCCCGCAGGTTCGCCTTCGTGCTTTTGCTCTGGTCGGTTTCGATCTGGTCGATCCGTCCGTACAGGTTCTCGTTCTTGCTCAGATAATTTCCGTCAATGTGCAGGTCGTTCTTCCCGATCGGATAGATCCGGGTGTACATCCCGCTCCGGTTAACCTGCCGCTTCAGCGTGCTCAGGTTCCGCCCGGCCCGCATCTCGCAGGCCACCGCGTCCGACCTGTGTACGATATTCAGCTTAAACGGGTACGATCCCAGGCTGTATGTCCAGACCGCGTCCTCCAGCGTCTCCGTGATCGTCTCCAGCGCGTCATACAGGCTGTCGCCGTTGAACTCATACGGATTGCTGACGTCGTCATACTCGAAGGTCCCCAGCGTCCAGTCGCTGCACTTGTTGAGGATGTACTGCACGGCCTTTTTCGCCGTTACCGTGCTGGCGCCGCTCTGCCCGGCCAGGTCCGCCGTCGTTACCTCGCCGAACAGCTTGATGTCGTCCAGGATCTTGATCACGTGCTCCAGGTCGGTTGTCCTGGTCTCCGTGTTCGTCTGGTCGCCCAGGCTTTTCACTCGCCAGACGTAGTTCCCCTCCGGCCACCTGTCGTCCAGGATCCACTCGTCAAAGCCGATCTCCGGCGCGTCTGGCCCCAGTGTGATCGATGTGGTGCTGTCCCGCTCGCTCAGGGTCATTCCCTGGCTTTCCGGCTCAAACCACACATTCTTTGTCAGGCTGTGTCCGCTCAGTTTATACATCAGGCAAACCTCCCGCGGCACCGCACCGTAATCTGCCCGGTCGTCTGTGCCGCGAACGACACGGTCCTTGTGCCGGGCGAAATCGTCAGATCGTCGCTGCTCAGGGCGGTGCGCTTGTTCATCACACTCCGGTAACTGCCGCCCGTGCTGCGGATCCGCAGCCGCAGGTTGCACCGTTTCCCGTTGTCGTCATGGTCGATCACCAGCGTTTCGCCGTTCGCCAGGCCCAGACTGGAAAAGCTCATGCTTATGTTCGTGTTGGCCACGCCAATCATAAACGTGTTGCAGGTGTTGCCGCTGGTGTTCTTGAAATCCGCTTCCAACACCGTCTTTTCGCTTCCGTTCACGCCCATCACCAGGCTCGCGCTGCTCACGTTCAGTTTCTGCACGCTGTTCGGTTCTTCTTCCTGCCAGTACGGAACGCCGCAGGCCCGGAACACCACCGCGTATTCCTTCGTCCATTCCCAGGGATCGCCGGCTGTCGCCGCCTGCGCCCGGAATACCCGGATCCGCCTGTTCGTCTTGTAGTTTGTTGTAAGCCATCCCCCTGCAAACGCCCACGCGTTCACCTTTTCGATAACTTCCTCCCGTTCCTTCATGTCCCGCTTTTTCAGCCGGATCCGGAACTTCACGGTGATGTCGAGGCTGTCCCGGTGCATGCTTGTCACCCGGCTTCCGGCGACTTCGCCCCACAGGCTCGCCAGCTGGATGTTCTCTTTTCCGTCTCCCGTCTCAATCTTCGAGATCATGATCCGGTCGTCCACGCTGTCCAGCTGCACGTCGTCCAGCGCCACCCTGTGCTTCAGCTGCATTGATCCATCACCTCTCAAATTTGCAACAGTTGCAATTTTTACATGGCAGCATTCGCGATGATCGCGCTCACGTAAGGCGCCACCAGCCGTCCGACCGTGGCTCCGTCCATGTATACCTTGATCCCGCTCACGCCTGCCGCCGTACCGGCCTGCGCGGCCCGCTGAAGGTCAGCCGGCAGCCCATTGAACTTCTTGAAGTCCGCGCTGGCGATCTTCTCGCTGGCCGTCTTCGACGCTTCGGTGTTCACCTTCATCTGCGCCACCGCGTCGGTCAGATCCGTGCTCAGGTTCGTGTACCAGTCTGCCGGGATGTCCTCCATCCCGCTGGTGTCCAGACCTTCCGTCTTTTCCACAAACGTGTCCCAGAAAGCGCCGAAGCTGTCGCCCAGCACTTCCTCCATCCACCGGTACGCCTTGTCCTCTTCTTCCCAGGTGTCCACACCGGTTTCAGCGTTGCGCCGCGCGTCCCACCAGTCCTGTATTGCTTCTGCGATCTGCTCCGGCGAGAACACCTCGTCCAGGTCGATGTTTTCCTCGACCTCCGGAACCGCAGGCCCCAGGTCGGTCGGATTGGCTGGCATCTTTCCGCCGTTCTGCACGAAGGCCATCGCCTCTTCCGCGGTCACGTCGTCGCCCAGCACCCAGTCGTTCGCTTCTTTATTCGTCTTGCCCAGGTTCCGGAACCAGTTGATTACCGGATTATTTTCCCACACGTCGTTCCAGTCGTCGCTGAACGTTTCCGCGTTGTGTTTGATCTCCTCGCCCTTTTCGGTCAGATCCTGCGAAATGCCCTCGATCACGTCCGTGCCATCCCGCAGTGCGCGGCCCGCGTTCGTCTGGTTCATGAACATGTCGCCCGCCGCACCCAGCACGCCGCCGTTCGCCGTGAGGAACGCGCCGGCTTTCGCCGCTGCGCCTGTCACCAGGTTGCTCAGTGCCACCGCCGCACCGCCGCCTGCCGCGCCGGTTCCGATCGTCGTATCGGTGCCGGTTGTCGGTGTGCCGGTGCCGGTCGTGTTGTTGTTATTGCCGCCGCCCAGGCCCAGGCCGTTCAGCCCGTTTTTCAGCTGCAGGAATCTCAGCACCGTTTCCGATACCTTCAGCAGACCGAATCCGGCAGCGATGTATTTCAGCGTGTCATATATGGTTTCTTTCTTCTCGCTCAGCCAGACAAGCACGTCCTTGATGCTGTTGATCGCGTCCTTGACCGTGTTGATCACGTCGCTGAACTTGATGTCTGTCAGGCCGCTGAACAGTTCCTGGATCGCGCCGCTCAGGTCCTGCATCGCCTGCTTGCCCTCGTCTGTGTCCATCCATTCGTTGAAGGCCTTCAGCATCTCCGTGACCGCGTTCGTCACTTCCGTGACAGTCGGTGCCAGCTCCGCCAGGAAACTGTACTTTGTCACATCCCAGCTGTTTTCCAGCGCCTGGTTCGCGTCGTCCAGTTCGCCCAGGGCCTTCACCCGCTGCTCGCTCACCACGTCCTGCTCCGCGACCGTCTTTTCCCATTCCGCCCGGCCTGCCTTGAACAGCGGCAACAGATCGCGCCAGCTCTTGCCGAACACTTCCATCGACAGGGCCTCGGCGTCCATGTTCGTCGACCCGCGCTCCTGCATTTCGGAAATGTGCAGCAGTGTTTCGCCCAGTTCCCACATGACGTCCATCTTGTCGCGCAGCTTGCCGGTCTCCGCGTCCCGCAGATCCACGCCCAGCACCTGCCACATGTCCAGCTCGCCGTCTTTCCAGCCGCTTTTCATCTTCTTGGACATCTTGTCGCGGGCATTGATGATCGTTTCCACCGGCGTGTCGATCAGATCCGCGGCGTTCTGCCACCGCTGGAGGGTTTCCACGTCCATGCCGTATTTCGTCGCGTCGGTCAGCAGGGTGTCAGCCCATTCGCCCGCGTCCGCGAAGGCCTCCCGGATCGCCTTGGCGAAGTTGAACACCTTCTTGATCGCGCCTTCGATCGTGCCGGTGATCCCCTTGATCCCCTCGGTCACGGTCTGGAAACTCACGTTCTTTCCGATCGTCTGCAGTGTGGCCTGGTAGTCCGCGGCCTTCTGGCTGGAATCGTCAAAGGCCTTTCCGTTCCGGTCAAGGCCCTGCTCATTCAGCGTCAGTTCGTTCTGCAGGTTCACCAGCTTCGCCTTCGCCCGGTTCAGCTCCGCCTGCCATTTCTCGGTCTTTTCGCTGTTCTCGCCGTAGGCCTTGCTGCTGTCCTCCACGGCCTTTTCCAGCGCCTTCACGATGTTCTCCTGCTGGTCAATCTCGCCCTTGAGCGCCTTGCTCCGGGTTTCCATCAGCTTCATCGCGTCGCCGTCTTTTTTGAACTGAGCCTGGGCCAGCGTCAGCTGGGTGCCCATGTTCTTCAGACTGGTATTTGCCTCGTTGATCGCCCGCTTAAACGCGGCCTCGCCGTCCACCGCGATCGTCGTTTTGATCTCCTTCGGCATTAGCCCCAGCCCCCTTCTTTTTCCGCTGCCGCGATCTCGTCGTAATGATCGAACAGCGCCTCGTCCTCTTCGCTGATGTCATGATCATCCGTTTCCCGGATAATCCCGTGCTGCTCGTCGTCATACCCGCGCCGCAGCACAAACAGGTCGCACAGAAAACCGGGCGTCAGTTCACGCTGTTCCGTGAACGTGACCCCGGCGATCAGTCCCCAGGCAGTGACCGTGCGAGGCGTCAGTCTGCCTTTGTTCCTTTTTTTTCGATTTCCTCCAGCACCTCGTCATGGACGCTGTCGTCATCGTATTTCCGTTCCTTCATCGTCATGGCCTTGGCGATCACTGCCTGGATCTCATCCAGCAGCGCCCGCATGGTTGCCGGATCGTCCTCGGCCAGGATCTCGTCCGCCGTGATCTCGTCCCCGGTCATCATCGCGGCCAGTGCCGGGATCTTGTCCTTCTTGAACCGGCCCTTGCTGTGCATCATCGTGTACAGGTCGTCCAACAGACAGATCTCGTCCTCCATCCGGTACCAGATCGGCATCGTGAATTTCATCTTCACTTCTTTCCCATTGATGAAGATCTTCCGACCGATCACCTCGTCCCGGCCTTTCGCGTTTTTTGTTACGATTTCTTGAACCATCTTTCTTTCCTCCGTTTATTAAACAATGGCGCCGATGGTCGCGAGCCATTCTTCGACGCCTGGCATTTTCTCCCTCACCAGTTTTTTCGCTTCGGCCTCTTCCTTCGTCACCCGGTACAGTTCCGCCCGGTCAGCCGCGCTGATGTCCATCACCGCGCCCGGCCATCTCCGGATCACTTCCTTCTGCAGCAGCTGCACCCACTCTTCCTTCGTGTGCCCCGCGCACTCGTCCTGGCCGTTCAGCTCCCAGTAATAATCCAGTAGCGTCCGCATGGCCGCGCATTTCGCGTCATACGTCCGCCCCCGTTCCTCATACGCTTCGCTCAGCTTCACCCGTTTCCGGTACAGGCTCAGGTTCCGTTTCGCGTCGCCGCCCTTGTAATTGCTGGCGCTCCCTCTCCGGAAACACCACATATACACGATCTCCGGCATCTTCGCCACGCGATTCACCGTGGTTTCCATCGCCACCAGGGCGTTGAACATCGCGTCCTCGCTGTAGCACAGTTCTGTGTCGTACCGGATGTCGTGATCCATCAGGAACTGCCTCCGGTACACCTTGCCGTGGATGAATACCGTGTTCCATTCCTTTTTCCGCTTGATCCATTTCCCCTCCGGTGTCACCATCTCGATCCAGATGTCGCTCCAGAGCAGGTCCGCCCGGTCTCCGGCTTCCCGGATGCTCTCCAGGATCCGGTACAGGCTGTCCACCGTGTAAAACGTGTCGTCATAGTCGCAGAACATGACCCAGTCCGCGTCCGCGACCTCCAGCCCGTTGTTCCGGGCCGCGCTCACGCCGCCGTGGATCAGGTGCAGCACCGTTTTCACAAACGGATATACGCGCATGATCCGCTCCAGGTCCAGCTGATCGTCGTCCCCGTCCTGCACCAGGATCACCCGCACATCGTTCCAGTTCACGCCCCGCTGCATTTTCAGCATGTCGAACAGCTTTTTGCCGTCGCTCCACGGTTCGTTGTAATGCGTGATAATAATGTCCAGTAATGCCATTGGTCTTTCTTTCCTTTCTGCCCTGTGGGCAAAATACCCGGCCCGCGGCCTGCGCCGGCTGCGGGCCGGGTGTCCTCGTCAGGAGATATTTGCCTTGCCGTTGAGCCAGGTCTTCGCGGCGCTCAGCGTGGTGAACACCTTCTGCTGGCGGAACTTTGCCTTGCCGGTCTCACCGTCGTAAGCCGCCAGGCCCTTGCCGCTCAGCGTGGGTGTGCCCCAGTTGATGCTCTTCTGCTTTGTGTTGCTGGTCTCGTTCGGGTGGCTGAACTGCAGCTTCGGATACCATACGCCCTTATACATCCGGGTGCCGTTCCTTTTCAGAACGCGGATGTAGCCGCATCCGCCGTAAGGCGGATCGTCGTCCGTAATGGTAAACTCGCCGCTGTTGTCCACGCTCAGTCCGAGGATCGCGCTCTCCACGCCTTCCTCCAGATAGGTCGTGCTCAGGTCCAGCGTGTAGCCGGTGATGCTCTGGTCGGTTTCCGCGACCGCGTCATCGCCGTACAGCTCGTTGTCCTCCTTCTGCCAGTT
Organism: uncultured Eubacteriales bacterium; assembly: GCA_902793605.1. Taxonomy (GTDB): domain Bacteria; phylum Bacillota; class Clostridia; order Christensenellales; family Aristaeellaceae; genus Aristaeella. The sequence goes on along the minus strand of CADBEB010000001.1, from coordinate 178,532 downwards.
GAGATTGGCAGAAACCGCTTTCCCCATCACCATACCGGTGCTGTAGGTGCTTTCGGTCGCCATTTCAGCCCATACCGGGTACTGCATGCCGATCTCAGCCATGTCGTTTCCCTCCTCGTCAGTCTTTGTCCCAGACGGCCTGCATCGTGTCCCAGACCGTCTCTTCAATCAGTTCCTCTGCCCTGTCCACGAAGTGATCCCCGGTGATGTGGCTCGTCCCGTAATGCAGAGAAAAGGCGATGTCCGCCATGCTCTGCTTTTTCCGGTCTCGCCCGTGCGGATAGATGCTGCTGACATACGCTTCGCCCTTCTTCTTCACCGCGCTGGCCCGGATGCTCTTCATCAGATCGCCCGTGGCCCGCCTGCTCTTTCCGGGTGGAGCGTGCCCCGCCTCGGAGATCGCCGTCTGCCAGGCTTTCACAGCCAGTTCGCCGGCTGCGCCCAGCATTTCCGTCGCTTTCCGCTCCAGCTTTTCGCTTTCCGCGAACAGCGCGTCCATCATCTCCTCCGTTCCGGAGAACGTCATCCGCGCCATCTGTCACACACCCTCGCAGACAAAAATGTGGTGGATATATCCTGTGTCCTCATAGTCCACCAGATACTCCACCGCGATGTCGTCCTGTCCCTCCAGCGCCGCCCGGATCAGTGCGGCCATCTGCTCGTCCTCTTCCTTCGTGAACCTGTCCACCTGGAACCGGATCGAGCCTTCCTCCTGTCCGTCGCCGTACAGGCCCACAGGCCGCAGTTCCCGCCATACCGTGTAGGCGTCCGCGGTTCCGGCGCCGTCGTGCTCATACCGCTGCGCGTCCGGATCCACGTCCGTCAGCAGCTTTTTGATTTCACTGGCCGTCATTCCCGCTCACCTCCGGTGTCGGTGTCGGTGTGGGCGCCGGTGCCTTCTGGATGTTCGGCTTTTCCGTGATCTCCAGTGTCAGGTCGCTCACCGGTTCGCCGCTGTCTTCGTCGTTCCCGTGAAAGGCGCGGGTGATCCGGTAATACGCCGGTTTCACCTTCGTGCCGTCAAACGGGATCAGCTCCGCCACGTCGTCGTTCCGGATGTCCCTGTTCTGCAGGATCCGCACCCGTGCCGCCGTCCTGGTGTCCTCGCGCTTTTCCGTGGGACGGAAAGGAGCTGTCTCGAAAGACAGCTCCCCGTAATAACTCTCATGGATAACCGCCACTGTCGCGGTCGGTTTCCCGCCTTTCGGCGTCGTGCTGGTCTTGTGGTAGATCCGGCACACTCCGCGGTCGAGGATCATGTGTCGTCCTCCTTCCGTGGTTCCCGCAGCCACCTTTCCCGCCGCCGCAGCCGCAGCCAGTCCGGCATAGCGCCGGTGCTGTCGCGGTTCTGGTACTGCCACACCGTGTAGTCCACCACCAGCATCAGATCATCCGCGCTGTCGGTGAGGGAAATGCCGGTGCCCTCCAGTTCCGCGCAGGCCGCGTCAATCCGCCGCCGAAAATACTCGTCCAGCGACGTGTCCGCCGCCATCCGGTTCAGCCTGCTCTTGATCAGGCCCAGAGCGATCTCTGTGTTCACCGCCATTTCCGCTCACCTCCACGTTATGCCGCGCTTATCAGGAAGCCTTCGGCACGCTGGCCACGTAGCCCACGGACACGACCTTGTCGTCGCTGTCCACTTCGATGACCGTGATGATCTTGCCCGCAGCCGCGGTGATCTCGGTCGTGCCGCTGGTCAGGCTGGTGAAGCCGCTGGCGGGCTGGTCGTCGCCGACCTCGAAGTTGACTTTACCGACCTTGTAGTACAGCTCAGGATTTTCTGCCGCCAGGGTGTCAGCAACCGTCAGCACGGTCTTGCCCACGTTGGAGGCGGAAGCCTTCGCGGTGATGCCCAGGGCGTTCATTTCCTCGTTCGCCCAGTCCTTCGCGAAGCTGCGGGTCTTGGTGGGCGTGCTGTTGGCGTAGTTCACGATCACAAAGGCCTTGCCTTCGATCGGACGTCCGTCATACCGGCCCGTGCCCTTGAACACGGTCTGGTCCTGCAGGAACCGCACCTCGGTGCTGGAGGCGAACTCCACGCCCGCGCGCTCGGCCATCAGGTAGTTGCCGCCGAAGCCGCCGACGATCTCGTAATCAGCGATCACGTCGTTGTCCTCGAACTCGACGATCTCGCCGCCGACGATCGGCATCAGCTGGGTGTTGGCCACCAGGGCGCCGTTGGCGTCAAAGGCCAGCGCCTTCGCCATGATGTCCAGGTGGGTTTTCCGGTTCATGACCCAGAACAGGCCGTCTCCGGAATACACCGGCTTGGCGATGCCCAGTTCGGCGATCAGGGCCGCAAAGAACTCCGCGCCGGTGCTGGCACTCTTGTTGATGCTCTTGATGTTGCTGGTGTGCAGATCCACGAAGGCGGGATCGTTGGTGCCCCACCAGGCAGGCTGGCTTTCGCAGGCCAGGCGGGTGATAATGCCGACCGGCATCTTGGTGCCGGTGCCGTACAGGATCGCCTTGTCCAGGGCCTTCGCGATTGCGATACCGATCGCGGTCACGATTTCCTGCGCCAGCGCCAGGTCGCTGTCCTCCAGCGTGGCGTTGCAGATCGCGATGAACGCGCCGACCTTGTAGCCGTCCACCTCGGTCTGGTTGAAGGCCAGATCCAGCTCGTTGAGGTTGGCGCACATTTCAGTCCACACAGCCTCCGGGATCTTGCCCATGATGTTCAGACGGCCCTTGCCGCCCACGGGACGCAGGTTGATGAACTTGAGCAGCTTGCTGTTCGCCGCGATTTCCTCGCGTACCAGGCCCAGCATGACCTCAGGAATGGTCAGGCCGACGCCGGTGATCGCCCGCTTCTCGGAAATGGCAGTCCGGACTTCGCCGAGGAAGCTCCGCACCTGCTCGTTGCCAAGGAACGCCTCACGCTCCTGCTGGGTGAAATTCTTCAGTCTCCGGATCATAGGAATCACTCCTCCTCTGTTTTCTTCCGTGCGGTTTTCCGCTCCGGTGTTGGCGGTCTCGCCGCCGGTCGCCCCGGTGTCTGCCGGAGGCGTGGTGTCCTGCGCGGCCTCTTCCTGGCTCAGCTCGTTCTCCAGGTCGGAGATCTCCTGCTCCAGCTGATCCGCGCCGGTCTGCGCTTCGTTGCGCTCGTTCTCGAACGCGGTGATTTCCTCTTCCACCGCGGTGCGCTGTTCTTCGGTCTCGACTTCGTCGATCGCCGTCGCCAGCTCGGTTTCGCGGGTTTTGAAGCCTTCCAGCTTTTCCCGCAGCGCGGCCAGGTCTTTCTTCTTCAGATCGATCCGCCTGCGCAGCATCAGTGCCTTAAGCATTGATCTTGTCCTCCTTGTTGATTCTCGCCCGCATGGACTCTTTCCAGTCCTGCAGCCGGTTTTTGCTCAGCTCTTCACGCTGTGCCTGCCGGGCTGAAACATTCGTGTCCTCGTAAGCCGGGAATGTGCATACGCTGACCTCATGCAGTTCCACCTCGGTGATCGTCCAGTGAATGGATCCGTCGTCACGGAACTCCGTCTCCTCACTCACGATGTTGAAACCGAAGCTGCACTGATCCACGTCGCCCCGCTTCACGCGCTCGTACAGGTTCATGGCGTCCTGATCGTTCGGATTGATCGTGACGTCTCCCCACAGTCCGTGCTCGTCCACTCGAAGCTCAAGGGTGTGCGCGGTCGTGCGCCCCAGCACCAGGGTGGTGTCATGGTTGGTCAGGGCGCGGATGTCCCCGCCCAGAGTTTTATCGAAAGCGTGCCGGTCGACGCTCTCCGTCATCCCCGGCCCGATTTCATACACGCCTCCGAACACCGAAAAGTATCCGGTAATGTGCGGCGCCTGGTCAGCTTCTTCCCGTGTCTGGAACTCGGTCAGCTGCGCCCGCACCTGCCTGTCGAATTTATCCCTTGTGATCATTGGTCCTCCCGCCTTTCGTAAACGTAATAAGCGTAATTTGGTTTCGGCCTGTATATCATCCGGAACCCCGGATACCGCTCGTCGAACTTCTCCGGCGTCAGATCCTCCTGCAGGTGCGCCTCCCACCGGTTGCCGTACATCGGCCCCTGCCGGTACAGAAACGGCACCGCCACGATCATTTCCCGGCAGTGCCCTTTCGCGTATGCGATCACCCGCTGCGCCTGTTCCACGGTCATATGTTCGATCACGTCCCCGAACAGGATGATGTCGTAATCGCCGTATTCCAGCTCCGATACGTCCGCGCAGAACACCTGCCGGTATTTGCTTTCCAGATGGTTCCGCTCGATGTTCGGCATCCAGATCTCCACCGCATCCATCGCCAGGTATCCGCCCAGCCGATTGAACCACGTCCCGTCGCAGGCGCCCACGTCCAGGCATGTGCTGCCCTCCGGAAACCGTCCCCGGATCCATCCTTCCAGGAACTCTTTACCCTCTGCGTAACTGCTCATAGCGCCCTCACATCGTGTATATGATCCACGCCAGAAGCAGGATCGCCACGAGGATCCATACCCACACCGGCATGATCACACCTTCTTTTTGCTGGCCGTGGTTTTCTTCGACGCCGTCTTTTTCGCCGGTGCTTTCTTCTCCGGTTCCTTTTCCGCAGTGTCCACGTCCGGCGCCTTCTCTGTCCTCACCGGTTCCGGATCCGGCAGCTTGCCGTCCCGCGCCGGGCAGGTCATCGCCTTGTCGGTCAGGACGATCCGCCCTTCCATCATGCACATTTTCTGGTGCGCGCACACCGTGCCGCTCACCTTGCACCGGATCGGCTCGCGCGCGCCGCCGATCACCGCCTGGTCACACCGATACGCCATCTTTCTTTCCTCCTGTCATTCGCTTGGTTCACTGTGTTCGCCGGATGAACAGAACCGCCGCGGCAGGCAGTCATGCAGCTGCTGCCTGCACTCCTCGCAGGCCCAGCCGATGAAATCGTCGATCGCCAGGATCCGCAGATCCCGGTTGTGCCCGCCGCACATCTCGCAGGTGCCTTTCTGTTTCCGCGGATCTTCCACCCGGATCAGCTCCCGTCATTCATCCTGCACAAGTTTTTTCTGTTTCCCGGAATCCTCATACGGAATATAGTTTTCCAGGACTTTGTATTCCTTGAGGCCAGCCGGCGCCATGTGCATCCGGTCGCGCCATTCGTCGCCGCATACATACCCGCGATCCGCGCCCGCCAGCAGGATGCTGCTCACGCTCTGCAGGTCGTAATCCATCAGCGACCAGAAGTTCATCTGCAGGTACCACTTCGGCGAAAGGATCAGACCCCGCGTCATCTCCTGCTGGATCCCCAACGCGATGCTCCGGATCTTCGTCTGGATGAAGTTGTTCCACTCGTCCCGGTTGAAGTCGCCCACGCCCAGCAGGTAAGGCGGCACGCCGATCACGCTGGCCACCGTCTTTTTGTCCAGTTCGATCGTGTCCTTGATCGCCAGGTCGGACAGCGTCAGCGGCCTCACCTGTTCCACGCTGAACGCTTCGCTCGGAATCATCCAGGGCGCACCCGGCACGCTCGGCTGGATGTAATCCGCCAGCAGCTTCGCCCGGCCTTCCGGGCTGGCGAACTCTTCGGTCAGGCCGTCCACCTTCACGATGATCGACGGTTTCCACTCGCTCTTCATGAACGCGTTTTCCGTCTTCTGCGCCTGTTTCAGATTGTTTGCGATGTCCTTCAGCGTCACCGTGATCCCGCGGCCCCGCCACAGGTACACCGGATCCGGATTGTATGTGAAGTGCAGCAGCTCCGCGGGATCATGCGCCCGCCCGTCGATCAGTACCTGGTAATCCCGGTAACTGTTGCCGACCTGCCGGAACGTCACCCGGCCCGCGCTGATCGGTTCCAGGTCCGTCAGAATCCCGGCGTTGGTATGCGGCACCACCACGCTGTTCCCGTCGCCGTGGAGCAGCAGGTTCATCACGATCGCCACCATCCATTCCATGCGCGTCATGTTCGCGCACGGCTCGATGTCGATCTTCCGGCTCAGCTCGTTCACGATCCGCTCGTCGCCGTTCTCGGTGTTGTTCATCAGGTAGATCGTCATGCTGCCGATCAGCTCCGCGATCCGCAGCACCGCCGTCTGGATCTCCGGACAGTCGCTCAGCCGCGTGTATCCGGCGCACTCAATCGCCTCCGATCCCAGCCAGAAAGCGATCTGGCCCGGATTCTTCAGCGAGAACGTTTCCCGCTGTTCTTTCACCGCTTCAGCCGCTTCCGCGAAATTGACCTTCTCCTCGTTTCTGCTGAACCGGCCCCGCAGCTGCTCCATCAGACCCATCCGTCAGTCACCTCATTCCTCTTCTTCCTTTTCTCCGCTGGTGCCGAACCAGCTCGACGCCTTCCCGGCCTTTTCCATGCACTCCAGCATCCGCACGGTCGCGAACACATCCGCGTCGAACACGTCGATCCGGTGTTCCGGCTGCACCTTTTCGTACTGGATCATGTCGTCCGTCTTTTCGATCGCCTTCACGTTGCTCAGGCAGTATTCATACGGTTCCGCGCCCAGGTAATATAAGCAGTCGTTCTTCGCCTGTTTCTCGATGTGCCGGAATCCCTCGGACTTTTTGTAAAAATACTGCGGCTGATCCACAATCGTGAAACCGGCCTTCTTCATTGCGATGAAGTATTCCCGGCAGAACTTCCGGTCGTGCCCCACCTGGGCGATCCGGAATCCCATCCGCTTCATCGCCACGAACCAGGCCACCACCCGGTCGTGGTCGTTCGTCGGCGCGTTGCACATCTCCAGCCATCCGTCGTCCTTCCAGCCGAACAGCGGGATGTTGTCCTTGTCCGCCTTTTCCGTCGCCGCCGTGATCGGGAACCAGCAGTGCGGGATCGTGATGTCAATGCCCTTATATTGCCCATGCAGGCTCGCTGCCGTCAGGTCGTGCAGCTTGGACAGGTCGGCGCCGCCGTACCATTTCACCGGAAGGCGCGCCAGGCGTTTCAGCTTTTCCTGCAGCGGGATCTCCGCGGGAATCCCCAGCTTTTCCTCGGCCCGTTTGTTGCTTCGCCGAAACTCGTCCAGGTTGAAGTACGATTTCATACTCGCCACGAACACGTTGAGCCGCTTCGACAGGAAGTCCTTCCGCATCTGCGGATCGTTCTGCGCCTGCAGCGCGTCGTTCATGATGTCGCCGGGCCGGATCGTCACGCCGTAATTCGGATTCGCCTTTTGATGCTGTACCGGATCCAGGAAATCCACGTCCCCGTTGTCGTCCTTGTCAGCGCAGCAGATAAAGATAAAATACTGGTCGTCCTTCACCGTGCCCCGCAGGACCTTCCGGCAGTAATCCAGACGCTGGGCGCAGAATCCCAGGGCGTCGTCGCCGGCTGTGGTGATCCCGATCATCAGCTTGTTGGTGTATGCCGCCATCGCTTCCTGCAGGATCGTGTACTGCTTGGCGCTCTTGTATGCGTGCATCTCGTCCGAGATCACCACGTTTGCATTGAAGGAGTCCTGCTTGTCCGGATTGCTCGGCAGCGCGTTCAGACTCACGCTGCCGCCGCCCAGGTGCTCGTTGATCACCGCGTGGTTGAAGCTGTTGTCCACCACGCGCCACCCGGCGTCCTGCAATTTCTTGTCGGTCGGGTACAGCAGGTTGATGTTGTATTTCCAGCTGTCGAAGGTTTCCAGGGACTGCTTCAGCGAAGCGCCCACGCAGTACACCTTCGCGCCGGAATCCTTCCGCAGCAGTGCCAGACCCCAGGCCAGCGCCGCCGCGAACAGCGTCTTGGAATTTTTCCGGGCAATGAAGATAAACGCCTCATGGCATAAGGAGATCTCCGTGCCCTTGTGGTAAAAGATCAGCATACCGTACACGCAGAACTTCTGCCACGGTTCCAGCAAAAACGGCCTGCCGCGCATTGGACTGCCGTCCAGCGCTTCGCCCTGCCGGTGATGGAACGTCGCCTCGATGATTCCGATCACGAAATCTGCGTCCCGCGTCCGGATGTCCAGGTCGTCCCGCTCGCAGAAGTCCAGGAAACGCTGGCACCCCAGCACCCGGTCCTCTCCGGCCACGACCAGCCCGGCCACCACGCCGTGCGCGTAGGAAAACACCTCGTCCGCGTATTTGCCCCTGACCTTCCGCGCCGGTTTACTTTCCCCGGCCCGGATCCTCGTGTCCGTCACTTCGCATCAGCTGCCCCGCTGGCCTTCTTCGCCGTTGTCTTTCTGGTCGCCCCGGCTTTCTTCACCGGTTCGTTCGTGGCCTTCCGGATCTTCTCCGCGGTCTTGACGCCCGGCCCGTTTTTCCGTCCGGTCTTTCCCGCCGTCACGGTTTCCGCTTTCTTCAGCGTTCCGCGGCTCCCGTCCTGTCCGGTGTATGTGTCATCCGGCAGCCTGTCGGTGATCTCCACCGTTCCGGTGATCATCGGATCTCCGTCTTTCCAGGTCCGCAGCTCCGGATTCTGCTGCAGCTGGTAATCCATTTCTTTCGCCGCCAGCAGATCCACCAGGTCGCCGAACCGGTCGCCGATCACCGCGTCCATGTAGTGCAGGCCCCGCTGCTTTTTCCGGTTCAGTTCGTCGTACTGTTTCAGCTCCACGCACTCGCTGATAAACTGGCCGATCAGGTGCTGCGGATACTTTTCCGCCATCATGCCCACCACGACCATCATCGTTTCCAGCTGTCCTTTGACGTGTGTCAGGTCACCCAGGTTGATCGTGACCTCCAGTTCGTTCGCTGCCATCTTTCTTTCCGTCCTTTCTTTCCGTTGCGCATTTATTCACATCTTTTCCACAACCGGCCCGCGCCATGTCCTCCGGTTCCCCGTCCGGGTGCAGCAGTTCCCACATCCGTCCGGCCTCCCGGATCCACAGTTCCCGCACACGGTTCTCTGTGCGCTTCCGCGCTGGCCCGCCGAAGATCGCGTTCAGCTTCAGCAGCGCCTCCAGGTGCCGGATCCGTTTCTCCAGCCGCCGCAGCCGCCGTTCCTCTATGTCAAACCTTGTCAAAAGAATCAGCTCCCGGTGTTCTTCAGCAGCTTCAGCTCGCCCAGTGCCACCGCCAGCGGATCGTCGTCCGCCTGCGGTTTCTTTCCGATCGCCGCCTCGTTGATCTTCTTTACCGCGCCGGTCGTCAGGCCCATTTCCCGCGCCAGCTCGATGATCCGTTTCTCCACGAAGTCGATCTCGGCCAGCAGCGGATTTTTCACTGCGTAGCTGTTGCCGCCCTTGTTCGTCTGTTTGATGATCGCATGCCCGCCGCTGCGCCGGAACTCATCCTTCGTCTGTTCCCTCCGGATAAACAGTTCCGCCAGCATCTGGATCTGCCACTCCAGCTCCTCCCGGTACACGCCCAGGCCGACGCAGGCGTTCCGGATCTTGATCCGCATGCCCTTCTCCGTCGTCGCCCTCACGTCGCCACCTCCTCAAATTTGCAACTGTTGCAAATATCAGTTAATCTTCACAGCTTTCTCGCCGGTGAACTTTTCCCACCGGTCGATGATCAGATCCACATACCGCGGATCCAGTTCCATCGTGTAGCATTTCCGTCCGGTTTGTTCGCAAGCCATCATGGTTGTGCCGGTGCCGCCAAACACATCCAGGACCGTCCCGGCCTTGCTGACGATGTTCAAGATCTCGGTCGGAAACTGAATCGGAAACACCGCCCGGTGAACGTCTGCAAACTCATTAACGCCGACCGGGAATGTGATCATGTTGTTCCGGTTTCCGTGAAACGCCGCATAAGGGATCACCCTGGTCGCGTCGTCCTCGCCGAAAATAAAAACGAACTCAAACTGATTGTTGAGTACGTTGTCGTGCATCTGAGGCGGTGCCTTGCACTTGTCCCAGATGATGATGTCGATCAGTTGCTCCCGGTATTCGTTCAGAATCGCGATCAGTTCGACCTTGTTATCTGCCAGCATCTGGATGTTCACGAACTGTACCTTGCTGGCCCGCCGCATCTGCTGCAGTGCGCCGGTGATCAGTCCGCCCCACTCGGACGCCGTGTCGTCGTGTTCGTTATAAAAGGACTTTCGTCCTTTCTTTCCTGGAACGTAATGATCCCGGATCTTTGCTGACTTCGCTGCGCCGTATGGCGGTGACGTAATCGTCACGTCCGCGACTGCACCGTCCATCAGCTGATCGATGTCGTGTTGATCCGTACTGTCGCCGCACATCAGGCGGTGCTGGCCCAACTGGTACACATCGCCCTTACAGGCCACCGGATCAGCTGGCGGTTCTCCGTCGTATTCGTCATCCACGATCTCCTGTCCGGAAGTACCCCCCCCCCCCCCGGTTGATTTTCGAGCGTATCGAAATCGAAACCCTCGAACGTCAGCTCCTGCAGGTCCTCTTCCAGGTAATCGTTCCACGGACTCTCGTTGGTTTTGTTGTCCACGATCCGCAGTTCCCGGATTTCATCTTCCGTCAGATCATCAGCTGATACCACCGGCACCACATCCAGCCCGATCATCTTCGCAGCCAGGACGCGGCAGTGTCCGATCACGATCACGTTGTTCTCATCGATCACGACCGGCTGTCGCCATCCGAACCGGCGCAGGCTGTTGGCCACGTTCCTGATCTGCTGTTCCGGGTGATCCTTCTGGTTTCGCTGGTACGGCATCAGCTGGTCGATATTCGCCGGTCGCGTTTTCGCCATCAGCTCGATACTCCGCTGGATCCGTTCCTGCTGTTTGTCCGTCAGACCGGAACCCGCGGCGGGATCCGTGTCTTTCTTCTTTGCCATCTTTCTTTCCTCCGTTGCCGTTTACCCTGATCAGCGCCAGCGCGATCGGCAGCTGATCATCACAGCCGGCTCAGATCTTCATCTTTGCCGGTTCATGTAACCATTTTCCCTAAAATCAGGCTTTTACCCCTCGATCTGAATTTTCCGCCGTGTATATAACGACCTCCCCCGCCCGGCGTTGGCTCCCCCGAAGGTCGATTTTGACCCCCGGGGGAGTACCCTTGCGCCCGCGCGCAGGCGTGAGCGAACCATCATGTAACTAACTCCAGTAATTTCCGCGCGTTCCGCCCTTCTCAGGGTGTGCTTTGTTGTGGCATTTTTCACAGAGCGCTCGGCCATTGTTCACATCATATTGCAGCTCAGGATATTCGTCCCGGTGTTTGATGTGGTGTGCCGTCGTAGCTCGCACCGGCAGACCGTTCTTGTCGAGCCGTCCGTATCGCTTGCACTCCTCGCACAGATAACCAGCGCGCCGCAGTACTTTCGCGGCCCACTCTTTGTGCCTGGCTGAATTGTAATGTTTGTCATGAGGCATTTTCTTTCTTTCCCTTTCTCAGTTTGTAAGCACCGCCCGCCCCTCACGCTCTCGCGCTGCGCTTCCCATCTGCCTGCGGAAAGAAAGAAAAACAGGCAGCACCCAAACTGATCTAAATAAAACGAGCGCCGCCTGGTCGGCTGCGCCCTGTTCACATCTTTTGCTGATCTTATTCTACAAACGCCGTTTTGTCACGTCAATGTCAATGACATCGATTTTCTTTTTTGCGTCTTTCCTGTGCCCGCTCGCCCCATATTTTTCCTTGCTTTGAGCGATCCAAATTTTTTATTTTCAGCGGTTCTGAATTTTGTTCAGATTTTCCTTTCCGAACCGGCCCGCGCGGTTGATACACCGCGCCTCCTGGATTGAACCCGGTTACGCTTTTTCTGCGCTCATCTTCATCCATGCCGATGTACCGTCGTGTCACCGCCTGGCTCGTATGGTTGAACCACTGCCGCAAGATCTCCAGGTCCTTATTCTTTTTATAATGCCAGTACCCAAACGTCTTCCGCAGCGTATGGCATCCAATGTGATCACCGAGTCCGTATTCTTCCGCGATCAGCCTGATGTCGTTGTACGCCGTTCGCCTGGTCATCGGTATCTGTTTCTCTTTGCCAGAGATCGTCACCCGGCTCGGAAACAATAGATCTTCCGGATCCATGTCCCGGCACCTGTCCTGGATGATCTGCCTGATCGTCACGTTCAGTGGGATCCTCGTGACCTTGCCGGTTTTCTGTTCCACCGTCTCGATCCAGTCCCCACACACGTGTTTCTTTCTCAGTCTGATCATATCGCTGATCCGCAGGCCCGTGTTGATCCCGATCTCGAACAGCAGGAACATTCTTTCCCCGTGCCAGTCTGTCAGCTTGGCCAGCCCCTCGCGGATCTCGCGCAGCTTGTCCGGATCCTTAATCGGTCGCACGTTATTCATTTACGATTCACCGACCTTCCCAGATATCAGCCACCATGTATAATAGCCAACCAATAAGCACAAACAATATGGCAATTTGTATCATTACCACTTCACCAACTTTCTCAAGGCAGTTCCGGATTCGGCATCCAATGTGTAACGGTTCTTTTCACCAGACTCTTTTCACATTCCCATCTTCCGTCAATAGTGTGAGAATGACTCACCCTTTTCGTTCCGTCAGCAAAAACAATGACCACTCTGACATCGTCTGACGATTTTTCAAACATCGCAGGCGACCATTTATCTGTATCTTTAAACTGTTTAAATATTGAATCCCTCTCTTCTGGCATCCTATGAGAGCATTTAATCCATTCCTGCTTTTTCAGCAGGTCAGCATTATCATTGATCCATTCGTGAACAATGCCGTATGCCATCTCCAATCCTTCCCATTGGCCGCGCTTCAGCCAGTATTCAGGACCAATTTCTTTCTCGATGCCATGTCGAATTGCAGGAGCAACGGCCAGCTGATTGTCTGCGATATTCTGCATTAGTCTTCTTGTTGCTTGTTCGAGTGTCATTCCCACGGTGTCTCCTTTCGCTGTTCCTCTGTCGGTTCGCTTGACCAGAACCGCCAGTACCCGTCCTCGCACGGCCTCATGTCCCGCTCGTAATCATCAAACACGCAGGTGTCCTCATCAACCACCGTCCCGTCCGCGCACTTGATCGCGGCCTTCAGTGAATCGGCCCGCTGTTCCTCGCCGTTCCAGAACTCGATCCACACCACGCTGGCCCGCGGTAGTTTTCGGATCTCGTCCGGTGTCAACAGGTATGCCTTCGCCATTGTCACCACACCGCCTTTCTGATCTGTTCATCTGTCGGCACTGCCGACCAGCACCGCCACGTTTTGCCGTAATTATCCACTGGGAAAGTTATCTTCTCGACCGTCCATTCGTTTTTCCGCTGCCACAGTTTCACCGCCAGCAGTTTCTGACCATCGACCTTGTATTCCGTCATGATGTTCGACAGGTTGATCACGATCAGCTCGTCCGGCCTTGTGTGACCGATCTCAAAATACACCGTCTTTCTTCGCTTCACTTCATCGAACGTCAGCAGCCTGGCCTTTTCACTCTTGCAGATGAAAACCCGCACATGCTTCTGCATCAGCTCCAGGTCGATCTCCCCGTCATATTCCTCCAGCGGCATTTTTCTGCACTCGCAGACCAAAGCCTGATCGTGAATCATTGTTAATCCTCCTCTGGCCATATTTTGACATCCAACTGGCGCCCTAAATACTTCAGACCGTAATCCGTTAGCCTGTAAAACGGCTGTTTTCCTTCGCTTGTCGGTTCCGTCTTTTCGACAATGCCGAGCGCGCCGCTGAAATAATCCAGATATTTATTATTCCCTGACCAGTAATTCCGATATGGTTTATAAAAGATTTTCCCGTGCCGCTTGTATGCGTGCCGCAGTCCTTCCGGCCACATGCCGATCATGTGCATCATGTTCTCGATCGCGTGCCGGTAATTCCACCCTTTACGCTTGAAATCTTCCTTCGTCCCCCAGTCATCCGCGAACGCTGCCAGGTACTCATCGTGTTCGTCCTGTAATTTCTGCAGCGTCTGATAATTCATCGTGCATCCGTAACTGCCGTCTTTGTATTCCTTGCCGTGCTCATTAAAGAACGGGCACTCGTCCTGGAACCCTTCGGCATCCACTGGAGGCGCGAACCGGCATCTTTCACACTTCAATCTAACCCCTCTTTTCTTTCATACAATTACCCACTGAATGTAATAAATAATACCTTTATCCATTTACGCGCGTATTATAGGAAGAAACACCCTCAAAAACCGTTCATTTTGCTACACTTTCCTTCAATTCAGTGCGTGAGGAAATATTACTTTTAGTCATAAAAAAATTCGATGTTCATTTTAGCCGCGTCCACGTCTCCTCGCAGCACTACGCACCCACCGCCGATCTCCATGAAGTGCGACGCCAGGTACTTCTGCGCGGCTTCCCTGGTACTGAAACTCACAGCCTGATCCTTAATTGCCGTCCAGTCGCTGTCTCCGTCCTCACCGATCTCGCTCAGGAACAGACCCTCGTCCATGATCAGCCACTGATCCCACATCGGATCCAGCTTAGCCCGCAGCTCCATCAGTCTGTCAGCTGCTTCCCTCATAACGCGCCATTCGTCCTTCCGCCACAGTGCCATCGCCTTCCACTTGATCGACATCTTTCTCAGCCTGTCAATTAACTCCGTCGTTGTCATTTTCGCCCGTTCCTTTCCTCGTTTTCCTTCTCGCCGCGCTGGAACATGTCCACCGCGTTCAGACAGTCATCGTAATGCGCGCACTCCAGGTCCCGATCCACCAGGTCGCCATGAGTCCCTTTATCGTCCAGGACCATCACTTTCAGCCGCGGGCACGTCTTGCAGGCCCTGCTCACAACGTTCACAGGCATCATCAAATACATCAGTTCATCACCTCCGGAGGATAGTGAAGCCGCGGCACCGGATCCGGATAGCTCCGTCCCTGATTCGCGCTCTGTTGCCATATCGCGTAAACCTTCTGCATCGTCTGCAGATCGAACAGTGTCGCCCGGTTTTCCATATCCACCAGCGTCCTCGCAATTCGATCCCACGAAAATATCACCGGTTCCCGTTCACTCTTCCAGAACGTCACCTTGATCCCTCTGCCGTTGTAATCCACGAATGTATCATTCTCGCCGCTGTGCCCGCCGACCCCGTATTCTTCCGCCACAAACTTTTTCAGCCGGTTCAGATCCCGGCCCCACTTCTTCACCGCCACACTGATCCGCACCTTGCCGCCTTCAAAACCACTGCCTCTTTGCAGAACACGCTCCAGCAGCGCCTGGTCATTCTCCGGCAGTATCTGCTTCCCCTGTGCCGCCATTGTCTCAAACAGCAGCCCCATAATCCCGTCCGCGTTCATGTCTCAAACGCCTCCTCGATCTTCTTCCGGTAATAGTTCACCAGCTGCACACTCATCCCGGTCTCCGCGCTGATCTCCTCGTTGCTCATCCCGCGGAAGATCTTCTGCCGGATCAGTCCTTCCTTCTGCGCCGGTGTCAGTTTCTTCCTGTTCCGCTTTTCCGCGGCCCGCAGCTCCGCCTCTGTCCGCCGCTTTTCCCGACGCCGCACGCATCCCCAGCTGCACAGCAGCGCGCCCTTGTCACGGTATGTCCACTCCTCCAGGGCGCACGTCCCGGCGAACATCCGCCCGCACTCCGGGCACTTCCGTTCAAACGGCCATGCGGTCGCGCCGGTGATCTCGTCGATCATCGGTGCCTGTTTATCCTTCCTGTTCACCGTGGTACCTCTCGCCGTGGTTGTAATGCCACTGTGCCAGCTTCCTGTCGCCGCCCGAGATCCGCAGGCACCGTTTCATCTCCAGGTCGTCCCGCCGTTCCTCGTACCGGCGTGAATAAAAGATCCCGGCCATCCTGCCCATGAACGCGCTCAGGCTCGTGTATTCCGTGATCTCGTCCTCGAAGATCTCCGGCTCCATCCCGTCATGCAGCCACTCACAGATCCGCCCGTGCGCCTCGTTGTCGTCGATGTCCCCGCAGAACTGATCCAGGATCCGCTGCGCCACAGAAGCCCGCGCCCGGTCGCTGGTCAGAAACGCGCCGTCAAACCGGCACGGCTGTTCCCGGCCTTTCGCGTCGATATACGTTTCGTTCAGCCTCGCGCGCGCGTCCTGCTGACGATGATCAGACAGGTGTGTGTGTACATCCTGTTTAGGATCCGTATATGTCCTGTTTATGTTTATATTAAAGCCCCCCGTGTTGCCCCTCTGGTTGCCCCCTTCGTTGCCCCACGTGTTGCCCCCTTCGTTGCCACCTGTGTTGTCCGTTTTAACCGGATAACATGGAGGGTAAAAAGGCAGAATCCTGTACTCCGGCGCGGCCTTGTTCCGGTTTCCGTTCCGGAAGTCGATCCGCCCGTGCTGTTTCAGCGCGTTCCGCGCCTTGGCCATCGCGTCCCATTTAATCGGGAGATACGTGAACAATCGGTCATTGGTGATCCGGATGAACCCGTCCGGCCATTCCGAGCCTTCCGCGCGCTGGTTGAAAATGTGCATCAGCGCGTACCACAGAAGCTGCTCGTTTGCCGTCAGGCGCTCATCAGCGGCGTACTCAATAAACCGCTCGTGTTCACGAACGTAATTGACCTGCATACTGTTGTCCTTTCTTCTTATAAGAAATCCTCGACCGTCATTTGCCCAGGGAGGCCTATGCCCCCCCCTCTGAGTCCGGGATCTTGCTGGTTTTCACCGGTTTCCCGCACTGAGCGCAGAAAACGCGGTCCTCCACCGCGCAGCTCATCACCGCGTTGTACGCCTTCACCAGCCATTCGCCGCCTTTCTTGTCGCCCGCGGCCATTGCCTTTTCCTCCAGCTGGTTGATCCGCTTCAAAACCTCCGTTCTTCTGATCAGCGTTGCCATCCTTCCACCTCCTCTCTGATCAGCCCGGCCTGCGCCGCCAGGAACGCGCACCGGATCACATACCGGTCCTGCCGCATCTTCACCGTCTGCCGGCTGCAGCCGCTGAACCGCGCCAGATCTGCCTGGCTCATGCCGTTGCCATATATCATGCTCGCCACAAAACCTTCGTTGCTGTCCTCCACCGGGAAGATCTCGTCCATCTTCCGGAAAACGGCCTCCCACTTCATCGCGTTTTCCAGCCGCTTTTCCGCGCGGATAACGTTCAGCGCCCCGCGCTCCACCCTGCTGCCCGGCAGGCCGCCCCTGCCGCCCGTCACATTCCCGGAGGGCGCGGAAGTATCCGTGGCCTTCGCTCTCGCCTTGGCCACGGCCTCTTCAGCTTTCTGGATCAGCTTCCCGCGCTGGCGGAGTTTCTTTTCCACCGCCTCGTAAGCCACCTCCGGAATCACGCTCATTTTCCGCTTTCCTCCGTCGCTCCATTTCACCAAAATCCAGCACGCGGATCACAATCCCATACTGGCTGCACCAGATATGCCCGGCCAGTCCGTACTTTTTCCTGTACTCACAGTCCGGGCACTTTCTTTCCGCCCAGCATTTAAGAGCCATCCTCCCGGTGCTTGTCCCGCAGCCGGAACACCAGCCGGATGTTGCCGTAATTCTCGATCAGCTTGTAAACATTCCCCAGCGCGATCTGCGGAATGTCGTGCAGGTCCTTCACCTGCCACCGTCCGAGAATAGTCTTTCTGATGTCCGCCCGCACCGCCCGCAGGTCGCCGGTGTCCCCGAAACCGTGCCGGTCGCAGAAGGCGTCCGCCGCGGCCCTGATCGCCGCGTTGATCTTTTTCACCTCGCCGTGGTTCACCGTCACCTGCCGCTGCTGGCTCTGCATGTCCTCCAGCTGCTTCCGCGTATCCCGCACAAGCCTGGCCATCTGTGCCACAACCAGCTGCAGCTCGCCCACGCTCTGCCGCAGGTCCTTCGCCGTGTCCATCGGCACCGGAAAGCAGGCTTCCCATTCCTTTTCCGCCTCCGGAGGAATTTCTTTCAGCATTTCGCTCATATCACGTTCGCCTCCGTGATCACCGGCGTCGCAAGCGTCTCCTGCATCCGGTCGATCCATTCCTGCAGGTTTTCCAGCGCGTGTTTCACCGCGAAAGCGTCCCGCTGGATCCCCACCGGGTCAAACGTCATCATGTCGCAGCTGCCCAGGAAAACGTTCACCGCCTCGTTCAGCAGGATCCCCACCGGCTTTTCCGGCTGTTTCCCGCCGTTGCCGTTCAGCTGGATCCGTTCCAGCTCGGCCTCGGCCTCGTTGGCCCTTTCCTCGGCCTTTGCCGCCGCGTCAAGCAGTTCCTTCTGTTCCTTCTTCAGCCGCTCATAATCCTCCGGAACCACCTCGACCCGCTTTTCCACTTCCACCCGGTTATTCTCGGCGTAAAGCAGTTTCCCGCGCAGATCCTCGTTGTACTGCGTCTGTTTGTTCAGTTCGTTCTGCAGCACGCTCACCTTGTTCCGCAGGTTCGCGGCCTCCTGGTTAAACATCTTCGCGTCCTTTTCGGCCTGGTCGGCCCGCGCCGTCTCCATGTTCGCCGCCTCGGCTGCCTTGTTCCGCTCCTCGGTCAGCTTCCGTATCTCCGCGGCGCTCATGCTCTCCGCTGCCTCGGCCAGCGCTTCCCGGTCTTCCTTCGGCGCGGCCATCAGGGCCAGGATCTTCGTGTATGGCAACTGCGCAACCTTGCTGTCGCCGTTGACCTCCCGCGCAATCCGCATGTAATTCGCCGCCGTGCTGGCGCTCAGGCCGATTTCCTTCAGCCAGGGCATCCACTCGCCGTGCTGGCACGCGTCCTTCATGTCGATCAGGTCAAGCCCGATTTCCAGGGCGTTGTTCACCATGCTCCGCATGTGGATCCGCACGCTGGCCGTGATTTCCTCTCTCGTCCTGCCAGTGGCAGTGATGATTCCCGTTTTCTCTGTCAATGTGATCCCCTCCAATATTGTTTTATAGTTCATGGCCCGCGGAATCGAACCGCGCCGAGGGTATTGAGCCCGTCCAGGCAAACCTGCGGCCATGTCGTCGTGTGGGTCTTTCCCCACCGTCACAGGTCTTTCCCCGTCGCCAGTTTTATGCTGAGTATTTTGTCGCCGTCTTTCCGGCTGTCCATTTCAAGGCGAAACATTCCGCGCCCCGCAGCGCGTAGCACGATCCTGCGACAAAAGTCCGAAACAGGAGCGGTTTCACTTCCTTTCTAATTATTATTTATTTTGTTGATTGTCGCCGCGCCGCTCATCGTTTCCGATTCCGCCTTTACTTTCGCGTCCTCATACGCCTCATGGAGCCGGCTGATCTTGTTCATCACCTGGCCGAACCGCACCTGATCCATGAAGTCGTAACTGTACTCAAACCGGATCTCGCCGGTTTTCCGGCTGACCGTTGCCGCGATCGGCACTCGCGCAGTCGCTTTGTCCAGTATGATCCCCGCCACAGCCAGCCCTCCTTTCACAGTATCCTCAACTGCCCGGCCACCGGGTTGAATAGCATTTCAATGCCTCCGGTTTTCCGGCTGATCTCCCTGGCCTTTTCCCGGTTCCGGGTGCGCCATGCGTCGTGCGCGTAAATGCTCCAGCGCAGCTCGCTGGATCCCAGCACGCGACCGACCAGGTATTCCCCGTTCTTACGGATGATCACGCATGTCGCAAGTCGTATGTCCATCACACGATCTCCAGACTGTTCAGAAACAGAAAAGCCTCCTCGATCTGGTTGTCGATGAACTCCGCCTCTTTCAGTAGTTCCTTATCGGTTTTTGTGAGAGTGTCTTTGCTTTGTGCCGCCAGGGCGCCGCACGTGGCGTTTAGGCTGTGCGCCCCGACTGCGATGTTTTGCAACTGCCTGTCCGGCACCAGGCCCTTCGCCCGGCACATCGTGCTGTACATGAACGTCAGATTGTTGATCAGTTCCCTTATCATGCTTTCTTTCCGTCCTTTCTTTCCATTCCTTTTGCTTTTCGTAGATCATCGGCTTTCCGTCCATATCCCGCAGCGCGAACGCGGGATTAAACGTTGCTTCGCATACGCCGCCCTCGGCCAGCGTCAGCACATGCCTGCAGCTCATCTTCCTGCACTGGGTGTTCCGCTCAGGATCACACCAGTACAGCGTCGCCTCGCCGCTCATTCCTCCATAAACCGCCCTTCCGCGGTGTCCCATATCGTCACGTCGACGCCGTTTTTCCGGGCGCTTTCGATACACTGTTTCGTCCCCTTGCTTTCTCCGTCCCAGAAGTACAGTGCCCTGCCGTTTTTCTCTTTGATAAACTTGACCATCTCGTCGTTCCGCTTCGGCCCCGCGGCTCTGCCGTATTTTTCCCAGTCTGCCGGAAATTCGATGTACTGCAGCCCGTGCTCCAGGGCGTAGTCTTTCGCCAGCTCGTCCGCGCCGGCTGCGCCGCCCGCCACGATCACGGTGAACGCGTCCTCGCTGTCGATGTATTCCTCCGTCACCCGGTTGAATGTGTCCCTGTCCGTGTAGTTCCGGCTCCCGGCGATTAACAGATACTTCATAATGTCGTCCCCTTTCTTTTCATTGGTTCCTGATGCCGATGATCGTGATCACCGTGTACCCTTCGCTCTCCAGCAGCTCGATCGTCCTCGCTGCCGTCGTGCCCGTCGTGATAATGTCGTCGAATAAAATCAGGTTCTTTTCTTCCGGTCGCTTTTCGATCGCCAGCGCCGGTTTCAGCCTGTTCGCGTTTCCGCAGCTGATCGCCCCGTCGTAAAACGGGATCGCCAGCCGCTTCGCCGCCTTCCGGCACACCTCCGTTGCGAAGTGGTAGCCGACCCGGTGTCGCCGCCTGCCGGTCGTGATCATCGCCCAGCCGTTCCCGGCCAGGTTCCGGCCCATCGCCTTTTCGATGTATTCAACCAGCTCGCCCACCAGCTGCCGCTCGCATTTCTTGTCGTTCTTGATCTCCTCCAGTGTCTTTCCGTCCTTGCTGATCGCGTGCAGCGATGTGTACCAGTGCCCGTTCTTTTGCCGCGCCGTGATGTTCAGCTTCATGTCGCACCGGGCGCCGCGGGTGTTCCAGGCTTTTCCCTTTGCCTCCGGTTCGTCGCCCGGAAGATCTTCCGGTTCTTCCGGTTCCTCAAACTGGAACTCCAGGAAGTCCAGGTCAGCCGCCTCCAGCTGCAGATCGTTCATCTCCGCGGCCACCAGCTCCATGTCCCACTCGCTGTACTCGCTCAGCCGGTTGTCCGCGAGAATGTACGCTCGCCGCTGGCTTTCGCTCAGTCCTTCGATGAACAGGCAGGGCACCGTCCGCATGCCGATCTTTTTCGCGGCCATCAGCCGCCCGTGACCGGTGATCACGTTCATGTCGCTGTCGATCAGTATCGGACTGATGAAACCGAACTCGCTGATCGACCGGCACAGCTTTTCGACCTGTTCCTCGCTGTGGATCTTCGTGTTCTTTTCGTATGGCCGCAACTGATCCACGTTGACTTCCTGCACCTGGGTGACCTTGGCCATGCAATCACGCGCCTTTCGCTGATTCCTGATCGTCCTCGATCAGATCATCGATCAGACACCGCAGCGCCTTGGCCAGCCGGAACATTGTCCGCACGGTCGGATTCTGCACGTTGCCGTTTTCGATGTCGCTGATCATCGGCTGAGGCACGCCGCTGGCGTCGCTCAGCTGCCGCTGGTTCATTTTTCGCCGGTTTCTAAACTCCTCCAGTCTGATTTTCATGTATCGCCCTCCTCGGCTTATCGCTGATTCGATAACTATCATATTCCTGTTTCGTTTATGTGTCAATAGCCAAAACTATAAAATGCCTGTAAAATGGTTATAGAAAAACCTATCAGCAGGAAAGAAGGGATTTTGTTGAACAGAGTCGGTTTAATTGTTAAGCAGAAAAGGGAATCAATAGGAATGAGCCAAAATATGCTTGCAAAAAAAGCAGGCGTTTCGCAGGCGGCTCTATCCGCATTGGAATCAGAAACAAAAAATCCAAATGTTGAAACGGTGTTTTTGCTCGCCCAGGCACTCGACTGTACTGTTTCTGAATTGCTGGGTGAAAAGCCGGCTGATACAGCATTTCTTACACCGCGCCAGCGTCAGCTGCTGGATCTCTTTCAACAACTAAATGATGCCGGAAAAGATTTTTTATTGTCTCAAACCATATCCATATTGCAGCAGCCGGCATTTCGGCAAGAAGGCTCTATGCCGTCCGCTGTGTAAATTGAAAGGAAACGAAAATGACAAAACTGTTTCTTTTATGTATTATTTCGGTGTTGATTTGTTGTTCATGCTCTTTTGCGGAACAAGAAACGCCGTTCGCAGAATTTTCAAATGATGATCTGATTGAATGTTTCAGATTTACGGTTGAATTAATGAAAGTCCGCGGTTTATCTCCTTATTCATCAGAATACGGTGTCACGGTTCCAGCTGGCCGTTACACGATCGGTGTTGATATTCCAGCCGGCATATATCGCCTTGAGTTTCCAGACGATGATTATGATGCAGGAATGATTTATATCTATATTCCAGGGCAGGATTACCCTGACAGCTGGTATTCGGTCGGAAAAGGTGTGAATGTGCAGGTATACGGAAAGATCGAACTGAAAGACGGCATGATATTTGATCTGCAAGATACAACCGCAACATTTTACAAATACAAAGGATTGTTTGGTGAAACAAATGAGTGATCAGCTCGTCCTTGGTTATTCCCGCGTTTCTTCCGAGGAACAGGCTGCTCACGGTATTTCCATCGACGCCCAGCGCCAGATCCTCGAAGGATACGCCGCCATGACGTCCTCCAGGATCCGGATCTATGAGGACGCCGGGTACTCCGGAAAGAACACAAACCGCCCCGCCCTGCAGCAGCTGCTCGCAGACTGCCGCGCCGGTTCCGTGTCCGCCGTGGTTGTCTGGAAACTCGACCGGCTGTCCCGTTCTCTCCGGGATACCCTGACCATCATCGAGGATGTGTTCCAGCCGCGGAACATCACCCTGGTCTCCGTCACCGAATCGATCGATACCTCCACCCCTTCCGGACGCATGATGCTCAATCTGCTGGCGTCCTTTGCCCAACTGGAACGCGAGCAGGACTCCGACCGCGTCGTCATGGCCCACAAGCACCTCGCCCGCGACTGTAAATACCTCGGAGGCCACGTTCCCCTCGGTTATACTATCGACCAGGACAAACATTATCAGCTGGATCCTGTCGCCGCGCCGGTTGTCCGCCGCGTTTTTGAAATGTACCTGTCCCGCAGCGGATACGGCCCGATCCTCGATTATCTGAACTCCTTCACCTTTCCCGGCACCCGGAAAACGCCCTTCGGAAAGTCTGACCTTAATAATTTGTTAAAAAATGAGATCTATTCCGGCACATACGTGCGCCGTCTGGGCGCGGATCCGCGCCACCGCATCACCTCTCCGGAAACCATCCGGGTGCCGGGAGGCGTTCCGGCCATCCTTACCCCGGAAGAATGGCAGCACGTCTGTGCCCTTCGGGATCAGTCGAAAACGTCCGCGGCCCTCTACACCGCCCGGAAGATCTACCCGCTGTCCGGCATCGTGTTTTGCGCCGCCTGCGGCAGCCTGATGCACCTTAATTATGGCGGGAAGGACCGTTCCGGCGCCGTACAGCGTTATTACACCTGCAGGTCGTCCTGTGTCCGTCCTGCCCGTCTGGAGGCCCTCCAGGACGCCGTTTTCACCGTTCTGGAACAAATGGCCACCGCAGGCACGGACGAGATCAGCCGGGCCTGTTTTGTGGCGAATAATTACGCCGACGCAGCAGACGAGGATCACGCCGCCGAGGCCCGTGTCCTCGATCAGCAGGTCATTGAGATCAACAAGCGCATCGCCCGCATTGTCTCTTTTATTTCCGATCACGGTTCCGACGCCCCGTTATCCCTGGCTGATGACCTGCGCCGGCTGGAAAAAGAACGCGACGACCTGCAGAACAGATCTTCCGCCCTTCGCCGCCCGGTCGCCCGTTATGACGCCCCGGCCACCGTGGCCGCGATCACGGCCTGCGAAGGCATAAAAAAACAGCCGCCTGATCAGCAGAAAACTCTGCTCCAGGCGGCTGTCCATAAGGTTACTGTGTCAGCTGATGATTACAAAATCATCTTTAACTGGCACACGTGTGGTGGAGATGAGGGGAGTTGAACCCCTGTCCGAAAATACTTCAGCAGGACTTTCTCCGAGCGCATTCCGCGGTTTGGTTTCCCCCGTCCGGCCGTCCGCGGAAGGACTGCCGGCAGGGTAGCTTCATCATTACGGATCGCGTCGCAAAGCTTAAACGTGACTCGTTCCCTGCATCAATGACGCCGGTGACCTGATCTGCAGGCGGTCAGGGCCGACGCGCGGCATTAAGCCGCGAAAGCGTAATTGCTATTGTCAGTTATTGTTTTTCCCCGTTGATACGCAGTTCAGGGTCTGCGGCTCGCTTATCCTGCCCCCGTTATTCCCGTCGAAACCGGATCATCCCCATGCAGGCAGACTGACAATATGCGCTTACTTTTGTTTTTCGCGAAGGGCGCGGCGGATCTCCCGGTCCGAATCGCGTTTGGCGAGGCTGTCCCGTTTGTCGTGCAGCTGTTTCCCCTTGCACAGGCCGAGCTGCACCTTCACCCTTCCGGCACGAAAATAGAGTTCCAGGGGGATCAGGGTATAACCCTGCCTCATCACAAGTCCGTCAAGCTTTCGGATCTCGTTTCGGTGAAGCAGCAGTTTCCGGGCCCGCAGAGGATCGCGGTTAAAGATGTTGCCCTGCTCATATGGGCTGATATGCATCCCTTCTACCCAGACTTCCGATTTGCGGATCTGTGCCCAGCTTTCCTTCAGGTTAACCTTACCGAGACGGATACTCTTGACTTCCGTTCCGAAAAGGGCAATGCCGCATTCGTATTTCTCATCAACAAAGTAATCATGATAGGCCTTCCGATTCTGTGCGATGACTTTGATCCCCTGCTGGTGCGGCATCCTGACAACTCCCTTCAAGCTGATTATAACACAGGGCATTTCCCTTTTCAATCATTGCTTTGTCTGCTATAATGTATCGGGAGGGATTGATATTGAAAGATTTACATGATCTCGCACAGCGTTCGAGGCTGTCGTTTTACCAGATATCCGTTTCCGCTGTCGATACAAGAAACGCTGCGCTCCTGCGTCTCGCTGAACTTCTTGAGCAGGAAAAAGCCGCTGTTTTTTCAGCGAATCAGAAAGACCTTGAAAACGCAAAAAATGAGCAGCTCGCCCCGCCTCTGCTTCATCGTCTCGCCTTTGGGGAGGAAAAGCTCGCCCAGGTAGTCTGCGGCCTTCAGGCGCTTGCAGCCATGGAGGATCCGCTCGGTCAGACGCTGATGGCCACCGAGATCACACAAGGGCTTAATCTATATAAGGTTACCTCCCCGATCGGCGTGATCGGTGTGATCTTTGAAAGCCGTCCGGATGCGCTCATCCAGATCTCCTCGCTCTGTATAAAAAGCGGGAATTCCGTTCTCCTGAAAGGCGGCCGCGAAGCCCTCGGCACCAATCAGATTCTGACGGAACTCGTTCGCCGCGCGCTTTCCGAATCTTCTCTTCCTGCAGATTCC
This sequence comes from uncultured Eubacteriales bacterium, assembly GCA_902793605.1. Classification (GTDB taxonomy): domain Bacteria; phylum Bacillota; class Clostridia; order Christensenellales; family Aristaeellaceae; genus Aristaeella. The sequence goes on along the minus strand of CADBEB010000001.1, from coordinate 153,386 downwards.
GCCCAGCTTCTCGAAACGCGTGAAGATGTCGCTGAGATGCTGAAGGAAGATACGCTGATCGACCTGATCATCCCACGCGGAAGCAACAGCTTTGTCAGATACATCATGGATCACAGCAGGATTCCGGTTCTCGGCCATTCAGACGGGATCTGTCATGTCTATATCGACCGGGACGCCGATCCGGAGACTGCGCTGCGGGTTGCCGTGGACAGCAAGGTCCAGAATGTTTCTGTCTGCAACGCCATGGAAACGCTCCTGATCCATGATGAGATCGCTCCCCTGATTCTTCCGCGGCTTTATTCGCTGCTTACTTCCAAAAAAGTAACAATACGCGGTGATGCTTCCGTCTGCAGGATCATTCCCTGCGAACCTGCTTCGGAAGAAGACTGGTCCACCGAATATCTTGATTATATCCTGTCTGTCAGGATCGTTCCATCCCTTCACGAGGCGATCGATCATATCAACCGTTTTGGTTCTCATCATACGGACTGTATTGTCACAACCAATGAGCAGAACGCGTCTGTTTTTATGAAGCAGGTGGACAGTGCCGGCGTTTACTGGAATGTTTCCACCCGCTTTGCGGACGGCTTTGTTTACGGCCTGGGTGCGGAAGTCGGGATCGCCACAGGCAAGCTTCATGCCCGCGGTCCGATGGGGCTTGAGGGGCTTACGACCTACAAGTATAAACTGATCGGTTCCGGCCAGACCATGGAAGACATGAAAAAAGGCCTTCGCGTTTATACGCATCGAAAGCTGAACGAAAACTGCCCGCTCTGATCTGAAAGGATGGTTGGATTTGCGCCTGCAGAAATACCTCGCTCTGTGCGGCGTTGCTTCAAGAAGGAACGCTGAAAAACTGATCCTGGAAGGTCATGTCTCTGTAAACGGAATTGTGATCACAGCCATGGGCGTCCAGGTAGATGAGACCGCCGATGAAGTTTGTGTAGACGGACAGGTGGTCCGACCTGAAACGGAAAAGCATTATCTTGCCTACAATAAACCTATAGGTGAGGTGACCACGGTCAGCGATCCGGAAGGCCGCGCAACGGTCATGGACCGTTTCCGGGATTATCCTGTCCGGCTCTTCCCTGTCGGCCGTCTTGATTATGACAGTGAAGGCATCCTGCTCCTGTCCAATGACGGGGACATGATGAACCGTGTCCTCCATCCCAGCTTCGAGATTAAGAAAGTCTATCTCGTCCGCGTTTCCAACCAGGTGACCGATGCGGAAATCGCGCAGCTCCGGAAGGGTGTGATCATCGACGGCCGGATGACCTCCCCCGCTGACGTCAGGCTGACGCGCAGGGATGCTTTTTCCACGGATCTGCTGATTACGATTCATGAGGGTCGCAACCGTCAGGTCAGGAAGATGATCGATGCGATCGGCCATCAGGTCGTCCATCTGAAGAGGGTGCAGTTCGGTCCCGTGATCCTTGGCGATCTGCCTTCCGGAATGTGGCGAAAGCTGACGGAGGAAGAGATCCGGAAGCTGGTTTCAGCAAAGTGAAGCTTGACAAATCATAAAAACCCGATATAATTTCTAAATTGTGAGCATTCATTGCCTGGAGAGTTGGCTGAGTGGTCTAAGGCGCACGACTGGAAATCGTGTGTGGGGTGATACCTCACCTAGGGTTCAAATCCCTAACTCTCCGCCAGAAAGCACAGCTTCGGCTGTGCTTTTTCTTTTTTCTTCCGTTCACAGACACAGCGTCAGCTGTATGCCTCCTTTCCCTTTTCAATGAATAGTGCTATAATGAAATGATTCTATATTTGGAGGATTGTTCATGAGGATCATTGTTATCGGTGCGGGAAAAGTCGGCTTTACCATTGCCGAGCATCTGATCGCTGAAGAACATGACGTCATTATCATTGATAAAAACGAAGAAGTAGTTGAACGTTGCACAGGATCTCTTGACGCACTCTGTATCCGTGGAAACGGCGCCAATGCCAAGGTCCTTCTGGAAGCCGGTGTGGATAAGGCCAATATCGTGATCGCTTCGACGGAGAATGATGAGAGCAACATGCTGGCTTGTCTCATCTCCAAGCGTCTGGGCGCTCATTATACGATCGCCCGAATCCGGGATCCCGAATTCAATGAAAGCCAGACATTTCTGCAGAATGAACTCGGCATTGATATCGCGATCAACCCCGAAAGGGCAACGGCGCTGGAGATCAGCCGCCTTTTGCGTTATCCTTTTGCCGGCAGTATTGAAACGTTTGTCAAGGGCCTGGTTGAAATGGTCGAGTTCCGCGCGTTGGAAAGCGATCCCTTTGTCGGTATTGCGATGAAGGATCTTGCCTCCCGGGTCCCGCGTCTTCCCCGCATCCTTTATGCGATGGTGGAACGCAATAACACGGTCATGATTCCGGGTGGTGACTTTATGATCCAGCCCGGCGACAAAGTTTTCGTGTCGGGCGATATGCTGACGATTACGGAGTATTTCCGTTTCCTTGGAAGAAACAAGCAGAAGATCCGCAGTGTTATGCTCCTCGGTGGCGGAAGAATTTCCTATTATCTTTCAAAGCTTATTGTTCCTATGGGTATTCATGTCTCGCTGTTTGAGATCAATCCGTCCAAAGCCCGGGCCCTCAGCGAATTACTGCCGAAAATCGATGTGATCGTGGGAGACGGAACCGACCAGGATCTGCTGGAGGAACAGGGGCTTTCCCAAATGGATGCTTTTGTTGCCCTGAGCAATCGTGACGAAGAGAACCTGATGAGCAGCCTCCATGCTTCCCGCAGCGGCGTCCCAAAAGTGATCGCCAAGAACAGCCGCATGGCTTATCGGGATGTGCTGAACGATCTTGGCCTGGATTCGGTGATCAGCCCTCAGTTTATTACCAGCTCGACGATCCTTCGTTATGTTCGTGCGCGTGAAAACAGCAAAGGGACCAAGATCGAAAGGCTGTACCGGCTTGTCGGCGGAAAGGCGGAAGCCATCGAATTTGTCGCCCGAAAAGACGATGCGTATATCGGTATTCCGCTTAAGAAGCTGAAAACGCGCACAGGTACTCTTGTATCGCTGATCGTGCGCCAGGGAAAAATCATCGTACCTTTCGGAAATGACCATATCGAAGAAGAAGATCACGTCGTGATCATTTCGGTCGTCTCCGGTATATCCGACCTGAACGAGGTGCTGTATCAATGAACCGGAAGCTGATCATCAGGATGCTCGGAGCGCTGCTGCTGATCGAAGCGGCAGCTATGATCCCTGCCCTGATCATTTCCTTTTTATACGGGGATGGAGATTCAAAAGCCCTCGGCTTAACGATTCTGCTGATCGCTCCTCTTGGTTCGGCGTTGTGCTTTCTCCCGAAGACCGGAACGAATTCCCATCTTCGCCTGAAAGAGGGCTATATCATTACGGCGCTCGGATGGCTCCTCCTTGGTGTATGCGGATCCCTTCCTTTTCTCTTTTCCGGAGTTTTCACCCGTTTTGAGGATGCTTTTTTTGAAACAGTTTCAGGTCTGACGACGACCGGAGCGTCTGTCACGACCAACTTTGAGGATTTCCCCCGGGGCGTGATGTTCTGGCGCGCCACGACGCACTGGATCGGCGGCATGGGCGTTCTTGTCCTGACGCTTGCCCTGCTTCCGAAACTGACCGGCAGGACCTCCCACCTTGTCCGTGCGGAAAGCCCGGGACCCTCCCTGAGCAAGCTGGTTCCAAAGACCGGAACGACTGCGAAGATCCTCTACAAGATCTATATCCTTCTGACCCTTCTCGAGTTTGTCTGCCTTTTACTGTGCGGGCTCAATCCCTATGATGCCGCCGTTCATTCCTTTGCAACGGCGGGCACTGGCGGTTTCAGCAATTACGGCAAAAGTATTGCGGCTTTCCAGAGTGTTCCGGTCGATATTGTGATTACGGTTTTCATGTTCATGTTCGGCGTCAACTTTGCTTTATACTATAAGTTCCTGATCGGAGAACGTTTCAAGGCTTTCTGGCGCGATGAGGAATTCCGCTGGTATTTCGTAATCGGTATTTCCTTCATGCTGCTGATTTCACTGATTAATCTTCCGTATTATAAGGGGGATTTCCTGACTTCCCTGCGCTACGGAACCTTTCAGGTCAGTTCCATCATGTCCACGACCGGCTTTGTCACAGCGGATTTCAACCAGTGGCCGGCTGCGTCACACGTGCTCATTATCCTGGCGATGCTGATTGGCTCCTGTGCCGGTTCGACTGCCGGCGGAATCAAGGTTGTCCGGATCAATATGCTCTGCAAACTTTCCCGCCGGAATATCCGTTCGACAGGTCAGCCAAAAAAGGTGGAAGTCGTCAGGATTGACGGTAAAGCGGTGGATGAGCATATCCTGTCTCAGGTCGCTCAGTTCGCCTTCATGTACATTGCTCTGGTGTTGATCGGCAGTTTCATCCTGGCCGTTTCAAGCTCTTACGATCTGGTCGCCAATCTCACCGCTTCCCTGACCTGTGTGAGCAATGTCGGCCCGGGTCTCGGCGCCGTTGGCCCTGTGGAAAACTTTGCCGGCTATGGGGTCATCGGGAAGTTTACTCTTTCGTTCCTGATGCTCTTCGGGCGTCTGGAGCTGCTTCCGATGTTTATTCTTTTCACCCGTTCCGCGTGGAAAAAGTATTAGTTTTATGACCACAATAACGGTCCGCAGACCTGAGTGAACCTGTTCGGAAAGGAAGAAATTATGACAGACAGACAGCGTAGTCTGATCGGCGGCATCTCTGTTCTCGGCGTAGCTGGGCTGATCTGTAAAATGGTCGGCGTTCTCTATCGGATCCCGCTGGCCAATATGATCGGCGGTCAGGGGCTTGGCCTGTATCAGCAGGTCATGCCTGCTTATAATCTTCTCCTGGCCGTTACCTCCGCCGGCATTCCTGTGGCGATTTCCCGTATGGTTTCGCATTATGTGACGCTGGGCGAACACGGAAATGCCCGCCGGGTTTTCCGTACGGCGCTAAAGTTGCTTTCCGTTCTGGGAGTGGTCACCACCATCCTCCTCTTCCTCCTTTCCCGTGTGATTTCCCGACAGGTTGGCACGCCGGAAGGCTACCTAAGTTATATGTGTATCGCGCCTTCCCTCTTTTTCGTATGTGTAATGAGCGCTTACAGGGGATATATGCAGGGGATGCGCCGCATGATGCCCACCGCTGTCAGTCAGCTGATCGAACAGGTGGGTAAAGTGGCCGTGGCCCTCCCCTTTGCTTCCATCGGTTTTGCCCGCGGCGGATGGACAATGGGAAGTGCAGGCGCTCTTTTGGGAACCTCCCTGGCGGAATGCGTTGCGATGTTCTATATGATTATTCGCTGCAGATTCCTCAAGCCGCAGCTTCCCTCGCCGGAAGAAAAAACAGTCTCCACCCGTACACTTGCGAAACAGATTGTGTTTATTTCCATTCCGATCACGCTCGGTGCCTGTATCGTTCCCCTGGCTTCCACCATTGATTCCGCAATGCTGAAGAACCTGATGATGTCAGCGGGTATTCCCGCGGATGATGCAACCGTTCGTTATGGGATTTACAGTGGCATGGTGATTACGATGATCAACGTCCCGACCGCGCTTGCCATGGCGATGTCCACCAATCTGGTCCCCTCCATTGCGGCCGGAAAAGCGCGTAATGACCGTGCATTTATTGCCCGTGAAGCCGGCACCGGGCTTCGGATCGCCTCGGTCGTCGGCTTTCCGTGTTCCATCGGTATGAGCCTGCTGAGCCGGCCAATCATCTTCCTCTGCTATGGCGACAGTCCCAAGTATACCTTTGATCAGTTGATGCTGGGCGGAAATCTACTGGAGTTTTCCGCGCTCACGATCATCCTTTTCACGATGGTCCAGGCAACCTCCGGTATCCTTCAGGGTGCCGGGAAGCAAAAGATCCCGATGATCACCCTGGTCGCTGGTGTCGTCTGTAAGATCGCCCTGAACACAATTCTCGTCCGCCAGCCGTGGATCAATATCCATGGAGCTCCCATCGCCTCGCTGACCTGTTATACGGTTTCCATGCTCCCGAACCTGTATTATTCCTGCAAATATACGGGATACCGCTTTTCCGTCGGGGATGTGATTCTTCGCCCGCTCGGCGCCGCCGCGCTGATGGGTGTTGCCGTCTGGTCGGTCTATACCTTCGTTTTCGGCGGCGAACGCTGTCTGCACGCTTCCGGCTTTGCTGCCAGATTGCTTCCCGTCGTGGTTTGTATGTCAGTCGGCGCAGTGGTTTACCTGGTTTCTGCCATCCTTTTGAAAGCAGTGAAGAAGGAAGACCTGCCTGCACGTTTCCGTTGCAAATTCAAAACCTGATTTTTTTACAGGAGTCTTGTATGCAGCCGTCAATCACGCTTGTAAACATTGCCGCCGGTGATCCGGACCTTCTGAACACGAAAACCGTGAATGCGTTGAAAAAAGCCGGCCGGGTCTTTCTTCGTACGTCACGCTCTCCGGTTGTCTCCTGGCTGAAGGCGGAAAAGATTTCTTTTTCATCGCTTGATAACCTGTATGACGTCGCCGAAGATTTTGATCATCTTTCATCGGCGATTGCTGAACATCTCTGGGCTCAGGCTCGTCTCACCCCGGTTGTTTATGCAGTTCCCGATCTGATGGTGGACAGCTCCGTTCAGGAATTGTATCATCTTCGTCCCGGCGATGGAAAGATCCTTGCCGTTCCCGGCGTTGGTCTTTCAGACGTTTTGCAGTCTTCCGTCCGGCCGCTGCTCTCGTCTTCTGATCTGCGCACCCTTTCTGCTTTGGATTTTCTTCTCGGAGATTATGATCCGAATACATCCGTTCTGATTACGGAACTGGATAATCCAATCCTGGCCGGTGAAGTCAAAATTCTTCTCTCGGATACTCTGGAGGATGAATACCGGGTCTTTTTTCTTCATGATTCCGCTTCCCCGGCGGAAATCCCGCTCTATGAACTGGATCGTCAGCCGGATATTGATCATCTTTCAGCCGTGTTTATTCCCGGTTCAGACTTCATGGCCCGCAACAGTTTTGTCCTGAATGATTTGCTTCGCATCATGGACAGGCTTCGGGATCCTGACGGTTGCCCCTGGGACCGGATTCAGACACATCAGTCGCTGCGTCCGTATCTGGCGGAAGAAGCCTGGGAATGCATCGCTGCAATCGACCAGGAGGAACCTCTGCACCTTGCAAATGAACTCGGTGATCTTCTTTTTCAGATCGTGTTCCATTCTTCGATCGGGAAATCCTTTGATGAGTTTACCATGAATGATGTTATCAATTCGATCTGCCGGAAGATGATCCATCGCCATCCGCACGTCTTTGGCAATTCGTCTTCCGGATCATCTGCAGTACCCTCGGTCTCGGAATGGGAAAGGCTGAAACGGTCTGAAACCGGCAGCAAATCGGTACTTGAAAGCCTGGATGATATTTCCCCGGCCCTTCCATCCCTGAAATACGCCGCAAAACTGATCCGAAAGATTTCACTCTTCCCCGCTTTCCGGCGCGATACCGCTGAGATCATTTCAGAGATCCGTGATTCCATCGACCATCCGGGGGCGTTCGGTTCCGAAACCGATGAGGGCAGGATGGGCCGCTTCCTGTTTCTCTGTGCGGAACTGTGTGATTCGCTGAACCTGGACGGTGAACTGATTCTTCACCGGTCGGTAACGGATCTGAAAAAACGTATACAGGCTGCCGGTGAGCAGGCCGCAAGTGATGGAAAATCGATGGAAAGCTTGACTTTCGCTGAACTGTGTGTATACTTAAGCCATGTTGAAGGCGAAATTGAATAGATTCCTGTCTTTGACATGCTAATCTTTATGCTCATGCATAAAAACAAGGAGGAGTATTCTGTGAACAAGAGTGAACTGATTGCTGCATTGGCCGGGAAGGCCGAACTCTCCAAGAAGGATGCCGAAAAGGTTCTGGGCGCTTTTGTGGATACCGTTTCTGAGTCGCTTGCCAAAGGCGAGAAGATCCAGCTGATCGGTTTCGGTACCTTTGAGGTGAAGAAACGTCCCGCCCGTACTGCCCGCAATCCGCGTACCGGCGCCGAGATCAAAATCGCCGCTTCCAAGGCTCCTGCTTTCAAGTCCGGCAAAGCCCTGAAAGAAAAAGTAAACACTCCTGCCAAGAAAAAGGGCAAGAAATAATTAAACCATTCTGCCCGCAGGAACATTGTTTCCTGCGGGTTTTATTTGTGAGGAACGCATGAGAATCGATAAATACCTGAAAGTTTCCAGGATCATTAAAAGAAGAACGGTTGCTAATGAAGCCTGCGCCGGCGGCCGCGTTTCCGTCAATGATAAGGTTGTTAAGCCTTCTGCTGAAATCAAGGCGGGCGATATCATCAGCATCCGCTTTGGAGAGCATATCGGTCACTATGAGGTGATCACTGTCAGGGATACTGTCAGCAAGGATCAGGCTGCGGATATGTACCGGATCCTTGATGAAGACGCTTACTTGAATGCAGTACGGAGTGAAGCATAATGGTGTATTCTGTAATTCTTGCCGGCGGCTCCTCTTCCAGGATGAAGGGCCCTGTCAATAAAACCCTGATCAAACTCTGCGGAAAGAGTGTCATCCGGAGGAGTGTGGAAGCTTTTTCGGCCCTTTCTGATCAGATGGTTGTCGTTTGTCACCAGGATGTCAGGCAGGATCTGATCCGTGAAGTCGGGGAAGCCTCGGTTTCATGTCCCGTCGGTTTTGTGAACGGCGGCAATACCCGTCAGCAATCTGTGCTGAACGCCCTACTTTCCCTGGATATCGGGGACGAGGATCTGGTTCTCGTTCATGATGCGGCGCGCTGCCTCGTTTCCCGCGAGATCATTATGAATGTTATCAGTTCAGTCAGGTCCTGCGGCTCAGGTGTCCCTGGCATTGCCGTATCCAGCACATATAAGGTCTGCGATGCGCAAGGCCTGGTCCTGCAGACACCGGACCGGTCAAGCCTTTATGAAGTGCAGACGCCCCAGGGCTTCATTGCGAAAGATCTTCTTCACGCCTCCCTGAAAGCTTCCGAAGAAGAGTTTGAAGGGACCGATGATGCCAGCCTGATGGAGCATTACGGATATCCCGTGCGGATCGTGCCGGGATCAAAGTCCAATCTGAAGCTGACAACGCCGGATGATCTGAACGCTGCTGAGTTGATTCTGAGAGGAGGAATTCCGTCCATGAGAGTCGGGATGGGATATGATGTTCATCGTCTGGTCGAAGGTCGACGGCTGGTCCTGTGCGGGGTTGAAATCCCGTGGGATCTTGGCCTCCTCGGCCACAGCGACGCCGATGTCGCACTTCATGCGCTCATGGATGCGATGCTCGGCGCCTCCGGCCTGGGCGATATCGGCCGGCATTTCCCCGATACGGATGACCGGTTCAAAGGAATCTCTTCCCTTCTCCTTCTGAAGGAAACGAACCGACTGATCAACGATGCCGGCTTCAGTGTCAGGAATGCAGATATCACAATCGTTGCCCAGAAACCGAAACTGATGCCGTTCATTCCCCAAATGATCCTCACCGTCTCGGAGGCGCTTCAGATAAAAGAAGACGCCGTGAACATAAAAGCCACGACGACGGAAAAGCTCGGTTTTGAAGGCCGCGGGGAAGGGATTTCCGCATACGCGGTCTGCGTGGTGGATTAAGGTTTGAGTTGCAGGATGCTGTTCAGCATCGGGATCAGTTGCTCCGCAAATTCCGGGCCTTGGCCTTCCGCCTCGAGCTCTGTGCTGATCGTTCCTCTTCCTTGTGCTCCCTGCTTTCTGTTCCCTTTGATGTGCAGGCTTGATTCAAAGAGTACGGATTGGATCCCACCTTCAAAAGCATAGTCTTCTCCTGCGATACCGGTGAATCGGATCTCGGCAAACTGCACGCAGTCCTGTTCGCTGATCATCCGGAAAGCCGGCGCTTCACTCCGGAAAAGGCTGCTTGCGTACTCGATCCCCTCCGGACTTTCGTCACAGGTCAGCTCTTCATAAAAGACCGAATCCGCCGCTCTCCGGGCCAGCAGAATGTGGAAACCATCCGTCACTGAAAGATCGGCAGACAGGGCAATCATTACCTCTTCACCCCGAATAATGTCGATCGTAAAGTATTTCCGGTCGTATGTGCTGATCCTTGCTCTTGTGTTTGCATCAAATACTTTTCCGGCAATGGATCGGAGAACCTGTTCCAGCTTCTTCATCGTCTCAGGCTGAAGGAAAGCGCCGGTCGTTTCATCCAGGGTGTTCTGAAACCGGCCGGCAATCTCGCTGATCAGATTGTTTACCGCTTCACCGGTCAGTTCGATTTCTTCCTTTGTGATCGCGTGTTCAAACAGGTCTCCGGCGTAGGAGCCTTCGTGGGTGCTCGCCCTTTCTTTGTTCAGATCAAGCACCGTCTCCCGGAAACACAGGAGCAATCTGGGCAGGATTTCCGGCCGGATCAGCGCGAAAACATCTTCCGCATCCCCGTTCTCCGCCCGGTAGATGGTTGTCTTCTGTTCCGGCAGCAGGGATGTTGTCAGGCAGATTGCATCGCCTTCATCCGTTACGGTGAAGGTGATCTTTTTGTTCTCATTCTCCGCCGTCGCTGAACAGGCAGGAATTATAAAACAGATGGTTACCAGGATACACAGGAACCTTTTCATACTCATTCTGCGCTGTCTCCGCTTTCCTCCCCAGGAATTGGCGCCGCTTCTGCGTTTTCGGAAACGTCGCTTTCTGTTTTTCCCTCGGCTTCTGTTTCGGAGGCAGGCGCAGCGGTTTTCGCCGGTTTTTCCTCCTCTGCCGTATCGGAAGGATCAGTGTGGTGGATCATGGATGCTGCGTTGCTGGTCCAGTCGGTTGCGTATTCTTCCGTGATCTCGGGATGATCCGGGCCGATCTCAATCGGGTCCTTGACTTCAAATGGCATAAACAGCCACGGCGCCGCTGTCTTGACTTTTCCTTCGATTGCCAGGGAAGAACCGTTTTGCCGGAATCCGGCTTTTATCTCAAGGGTTGTTGCGCTGTTCTGGGAATATTTGCTGTGGTAATGAAGGTCTAGCTCAGCTTCGATGTCGTGCCATTCTTCAAGCTCGTCATTCTTATGGGTTTCCGGAATCCAGGTGGTATCCTGGCGGATCACCGCCTCATAATGTTCAGTCTGATGGCTCTTTTCTTCTTCGTCGTTGTATTGGCTGAATGTCTTTTTGATGTCCGCACGTACGGAGAAGTTATGGTTTTCCTTGTCGCCGGCTCCCGCGTTGCCAATCGATGAGATCCACACGGAGGTCTCGTATTCCTGTTCGTTCAGCAGGTCAAAGGACGGAAGTCCCAGCACGAATACCTTGTCGCTTCCCTCCAGCTGATAGATCGAGATTTCGTTGCTGCTCTCGATCGTTATCCGGTCGAATCCGGTAATCTTCGGGTCCAGCGGCAGGACCATGGTGGAATTGATCAGGTCCCCCAGCGCAGAAACGCGCTTGCTGAGTTTAACATCCTCCTGGATATCCATGGAATTGACGGCATCCTGATAAAACCAGGCCAATGCCGCGTTCAGGTACAACTCTTTCTGCTCGTTTGTCATGATGGTGTCCAGCAATGCCTGCAGCTCAGCATCCGCCTCAAACTCCGCAAACATGGAAACAAGCTTATTTTTGACATCCTTAATCGGGATGACGTAGGAAAAATCAAATGCCGAACTGCCGTTTTCCTGCTTAACCACTTCCGCCTGAGCCGTAAAATCGTGAAGCCACATCTCAAGTGAATTCTGGTACTTGTTGAAAACCGGTTTCCATTGCCTTTCTTTCGTTTCTTTCGGCAAAGCAAGATAGTTCATCAGCGCGGATGTCAGTGTCGGATTCTCGCCTTTTTCTTCAAACAAGCTGTCCAGGTAGATGGAGAAACCGGAAAGTCCGAGGATCTTTCCCTGGACCATGTCACTCCGGAAGTAATACTTCCCGTCCGTCCGGTACAGTTCGGCCAGATTGGTCTGTGTTCCGTTGTCTTCCTGGAACAGATAATAGTGCAGGTCATGGCCGGAGCTCATTCCGCGCAGGTCATATACCGCGTCGGAAACGGCGTTCAGGAACGGAGTGCGTGAAAGTTCTCCTTCGGACGAGACGGTAAAGGATCCTTTTAATCCACTGCCGATCGCCAGTTGATTCTGCATCTTCTCGGGCAGCGTATAGGTCGCCGCACCGGCTATGCTGCACCAAAGCATGATCAGGCCGGTGATGATACAGATGATCTTTTTCTTCATAAGCTGGACTCCCCTGTCTTTTATTGGATCAGTTCAAGCCACAGATCCGTCGGGATCTCATGGCTGAAGTATTCAATGTCTTCTTCCGGCAGTTCAAACAGTTTCCGGATGATAATGCCCGCGATGGTATCCTCCGGCGTTTCCTGTTCACGGTTCCCGGTTTCCGGATCCGGTTCGGCGGCAGGCCAGCTGGGGGATTCACCCGTTTGAAGCTGAATATGAATCAGAACGTCGTCCTTTTCTATTTTACCTGAATAATCCGCAATTTCAAGAGTTCCTTTGTATTCCCCGTTACTTTCTTTTCTGATCTCCGGGATGATCTGGATTCTCGGGTTTTCACCGTCCCGTTTCACGCTGTATTCGATTTTTCCGCTGAACGCTGCGTCTGTCTCAGACAGGCTGGCGGAAAAATGGGTCTGTTTTCGGTCTTCCTTCCCTGCCCTGTGGTCAATCTGGATGTCCCAGCTGTAGTTTCCGGCTTCTTCGCCGGCGGGTTCAAGAAGATCCCTTTCCAGTACGACGTTGTCCTTGTCCGCGCCTTTTATTGCCGGTGTCTTCAGTGTAATGCTGTCCTTCACGTGTCCCTCTTCGCGCAGGCATTTCCAAATCATGGAAACCTTCCGGAGTGTCTCCGGCGTTTTACCGACCGTGCCGTCGTAGGTAATGCGTACGATCTTTCCGTTCTCGTCGTACAAAAGCCCGATCTTCTGACTTCCGGAGAAACTCAGTCCGGAAATCGTTTTCTTCAGGGTCTCTGACTCGGCTGCGTCTGCCAGTGCTTTCGGGAAGCTTTCCTGAACATAATTGGCCGGAAACGGAATCGTTATCCGCCGGATCGCTTTCCCGAAACCGGAAAACCGGAGTTCGGTCTTTTCGTTCCGCACCCTTTCGGCGAATGCCTGCGGTGCCTGTTCGAACAGTGAATAGAATGCGTCTAAGTACTGGCCGGACTGGATCAGGTCCCGTTCCAGGAAATCAACCAGGCTGTCGTTGCCGGTTTCTTCTGCGGTATCCTGTTTTTCCGTATAGACAGATGATGGATCAAACGAGTAGATTTTCTGGTTCCCGTTGCCTGATTCCTTCTGAATCCAGGAGAGGATTTCCTGCTGATCGATCAGGATCCCGGTTCGGCTCACATCCCTGCCGAGCGTGACGTCGAGCGCGAGATGCCGGATCAGCCGGTTCAGCTGTGCTGTCCTAGCGTCGTCGAACTGCGACATTTTCCGCACTTCAGGTGCTGACAGGACAATTCGCATGGACTCGGGTGCCTCGCCGGTCAGTAACCGGATCGGCAGCGGTGCATCCGCCGTGCAGAAAGCCGGGATGATCAGCATCACGATCAGGAAAGTCACGATGATGACCCGTTCAGTTTTTATTTTCATCTCCGTTTTCTCCCTCCCAGTCGTTTCCATCCTGATCCTCAAAAAAAGAACGGATCAGTGCGAGCGTGTCTTCCGGCTTTTCCGTCAGGTTGATCTTTGCACGGAATGCCGCAGCCCCATTCATCCCCTTGATATACCAGCCGATATGCTTTCGCATCTCGTTGACCGCGATTCTTTCGGGCTTGCAGTCCAGCATGTCCTTATAGTGCCGCATCATCATGCTGTACCGTTCATCGTTTGTAACAGGCCGGTATTCCCTGCCTTCCATTCTGGCTTTGACCTCCCGGAAGATCCAGGGATTACCCATCGCCCCCCGGCCGATCATCACGCCGTCCGTTTTGCTCGCGCTTTGGCACCGGATCGCCTGCTCCGCCGTGAAGAGATCACCGTTTCCGATCACGGGAATCCGGACGGCCTGTTTCACCCGTGCGATCATTTCCCAGTCAGCTTCCCCGCTGTATTGCTGTTCCCTTGTCCTTCCGTGTACAGTGATGGACGTAATGCCCGCGTCTTCTGCCATCCGGGCAAAATCAATCACGTTGATATGGTCTCTGTCGTACCCCAGCCGCATCTTTACTGTGACTGGAACCGATGACGCGGCTACGGTTCGGCGCATCATCTGTTCAGCAATCTTCGGTGTCCGCATCAGCCCGCAACCCTCGCCCGAAGGCGCAATCTTTTTTGCCGGACAACCCATGTTCAGGTCGATCCCGTCGTAGATCCCGGAGGCTGTGATCCTCCCGGCCGCTTCCGCGACAATGTCCGGATCACGTCCGAAGAGCTGGAGTATCAGGCTCGGCTCATCGGTCCCGCGAATCATCAGCTCCTTTGTCGCCCTTTGTTCGGGAGCGCAGAGATATCCCATAGCGCTGATCATCTCCGTATAAGCCAGATCACATCCCTGTTCGTAGCAGATCGTTCGGAAGATGTAGTCCGTGATACCGCACATTGGGGCAAGTCTTACTTCAAACATAAGGGATTGATCCTCGGGAACATGGAGATCTTCTTATCTGCTTTGGCATATGGGATCAGTTCAGCATTTTCAGTGTCCTGATAGTGACCGGGCAGGACGGGGATATCCTCCGGCTCGCCATGGTGTTCATGCCATCCTTCGATTCGATACAGGCGGACCTCCGCTTTTCCGTTTCGGATCACAGGCGTTTCCGCGGCAGCGACGTTGAAGCTTTCTTTCCCGCGTTGGGCGGTCAACACGCAGTTCCTGACAAACCAGCAAATACCTTGATGATGCGTGCTTTCGGTATATACCCGGTCGTCCGGTTCGAAGCTGATCCTGTCCTGTGCGTGCCATGCCTTCTCCGCGGCAATATAGTGGCCGTTTTTCCCTTCGTCTGCTTCGGTTGTAAGGGAAATCTTCTCATCACCATTTACAATCGTGACCGACGCTGTTTCGGTCCCGGCTCTGAAAACGGCTACCGGGAACGTAGTTTCTCCCTTCATGTTCATCATCGCCGTTTGCCCGTCTGAATGGAGAACGACAGGTTTTTTCCCGATCATCAGCAGATACCGGGCCGGAAGCAGGTAGTTGATTCGTATGCCGTTTTCGGTTACCGTGATCCCGGCACGAAAAGCGGCGGCAACAGCCCGCGCAACGCCGGCATACAGTCCGGCTCCTTTGTCGGCCACCGGTTCAGTCACGCTGTTGACTCGTTGGTATTTCGGAATCCGCTCTGATTTCAGGCAATAAGAAAGCCCGTTGTAAATGATCCGGATCAGCTCGTCTGCGGCCCATTCAGTTCCGGGAAGCAGCATTTGGGAGGCAAAGGCTTCCGTCCACGCAGCCAGTGCTTCTGTCTGAATCTTTGCGTTGGAACCGGCCCCGCCGAGAAAAGGCTCGGCGGTCGTTCCACCGCAGATCGCTCTGT
The DNA here is from genome assembly GCA_902793605.1 of uncultured Eubacteriales bacterium. Lineage (GTDB taxonomy): Bacteria > Bacillota > Clostridia > Christensenellales > Aristaeellaceae > Aristaeella. The sequence goes on along the minus strand of CADBEB010000001.1, from coordinate 137,967 downwards.
GATGCTTCTTTAAATAGTTCCAGGCAGTCTTTCCCGCCGTCAGGTCCTGTCTGTTTCCGCTGAAAATACCCGAATACAGGGAATATCGGATCCCGTTTGCCAGCAGTTCCGCGTGGTTTAGCAAAACCTGTTTCTGGTCATAGTCAAGTTCTTCGATGCGGATCTGTTCAATAAATGAGATCTGCTCCGCATCCATGGTTTTCAGCGGAATGATCTGCTGGATCGTATGCAGCGATGTTGTCCAGTCGAACACGGTCGATCGGAGCTTGGTGCAAAGCCTGAGAACGGATTTGATTCCGCTGGTCTGATAAAACCGCACCAGCAGCTCCATCAGGTCTGCCGGGCAGAACAGCGTCCTGCCACTTGTGAAAAGCGGATCCCATTCGACCTCAAGATACCTGCACCAGGAGGCGATGCGTTTCAGGATGTTTCGGTCTGTATTGTACTCGAACACGGTTAGGGCTGCGCGTGCGACAGCAATCTGATCTTCGATCCGTCCGTTGAAAGAACCGTCGCTGCTTTCCCCGATTGCCTCCAGGATCTTTCCTGTTACCGGTTCGGACATCGGGTCATCTTTCAGCAGGGCGGCAAGCCTGAATGCACCCTCCCAGACGGAGGGTGATTCAATATATTCCTGTGTTTTCTGATAGAGCTTATGAACCGGGGCATCATCCGTCCGGATCAGTCCGCAGCTAAGGAAACTGTGCGGTACGGAAAGCAGCGGATACTTTGTGAATATTGTCTTCTGCGGCATAATCTTTATTTTGTTCCGAACAGTCTGTCGCCGGCATCTCCGAGTCCGGGAACAATGTAACCGTGATCGTTCAGGTGATCGTCGAGCGCGGCAACATAGATGTCGACGTCCGGATGATCTTTCTGGATGCGGGCGATGCCTTCCGGCGCAGCGATCAGGTTGACCAGCCGCATATGGTTGCATCCCCTTTGTTTGATGAAATTGATTGCTGCGCTGGCACTTCCGCCCGTCGCGAGCATCGGGTCGAGAATCAGCAGTTCCCTGTTCTCACTGTCTTCCGGCAGTTTGCAGTAGTATTCCACAGGCTCGAGGGTCTTGGGATCTCTGTAAAGGCCGATATGGCCGACGCGGGCAGCCGGAACGAGATTGATCACGCCGTCAACCATCCCCAGTCCTGCGCGGAGAATCGGAACGATGCCGAGCTTCTTCCCGCTCAGCACGCGGCACTTACAGGTGGTAATCGGCGTTTCCACGTCGACTTCCTTTGTCTCCAGATCCCGGGTCACTTCAAAGACCATCAGCATGGCGATCTCGGAGAGCAGCTCACGGAATTCCTTGGTTCCGGTGTTCTTGTCACGCATAATGCTCAGTTTGTGCTGAATCAGGGGATGATCGAATACAACGACTTTGCTCATTACAGTGCCCTCCATCCTTTACCGGATTATGCCCGGTTTTCCTTCAGAATATTTTATCAGAAACAGCACTCATTATCAACTACCCTGCATTGACAACCCAAACCCCAAAAACCTATAATATTCCCGATTCTTCCGCAGGAGATGTGTATGTTTTCTGTTCCCGCTTCACGTTATATCCTTTATCCGATCCCCTGGTACAGTTTTCTGATCGTTCTCGGCGTTGTCCTGGCCGTTTTTCTGGCCTGTCGCGAAGAGCGCCGCCTTGGTCTGAAAAAAGATACCGTCATTGATCTGGTTTTATGGCTCCTGCCCGCCGGGATCCTCGGGGCACGGATCTACTATGTGATTTTCTCCTGGGATCAGTTTCGTTCAGATCCCCTTGCTGTCTTCAGGATTTGGGAAGGCGGCCTTGCGATCTATGGAGGCGTCCTTGCCGGCCTGATCGTCCTGGTCGTTTTCGCCCGTCACAGGAAGCTTTCTCCCCTCCTCCTGTGCGATATCATCGCGCCCGGCCTTGTCCTTGCCCAGGCGATCGGCCGCTGGGGAAATTATTTCAACATGGAAGCCTACGGTCTCCCGCTTCTCAATCAGTCTCTCTGCTTTTTCCCGCTTGCGGTCCGGATTCCGGAAAATGGTGTATACGTCTGGCACATGGCGACTTTTTTCTATGAATCTCTCTGGGATCTTTCCATCTTCTGTTTCCTGATGGTCGCGCGGCGGAAGCTGTTCCGTTTTCGGGGCGATGTTTTCTTCTTCTATGCGTTTCTGTATGCCGCCGGCCGTTTTGTGATCGAGGAGCTGCGGATGGATTCCCTCTTCCTTTCTTCCTCCGTCCGGGTCAGTCAGCTCCTGAGCGCACTCGTCTGCCTCGGGGTTTTGCTTCGTTATCTTCTGCTCTGCCGCTGCTCCTGTCGCCTGAAAAGTCCGGTTCGTTTTCTCTGTGTCTTCCTTGCTTTCCCTGCTTCCGCCTTTCAGCTGGTATATTCCTTCTTCGGGACTTTCCTTTCCCATTCGCCGCTTGCGCTGCGTCTCCTTCTTCTGACCGCCAGCTCGGTCATCCTGATCGTTTCGCTCTTTATCCTTTATCTGTCTGTTCCTCAGGAGGTTTCCGATGCCGACCACCCGCTTTAAGAATACCGTTTACCGGGCGATGCTCCCCTTCTGTGCGCCAACCTGCAGCAATTCTCCGGTTTCCTCCGTTTCCGGTCGTCCCCTGGTCGCTCGGGATCGGTTTGTCCGCCTGATCCGGAAGCATCACGTGCTTGGTTCGGCAACGCTTCTTTCCAACGGGCATGATCAGTCTCTGATCTTTACCGATTCAGAAAAGCCGACCCATCATCCGGGTCCTGATACTTATTTCCGGGTCGCCTCCATTACAAAAATCGCCACCGCGGTCCTGATAATGCACCTCTCGGATCGGGGACTTCTTTCCCTCGATGCGCCGATCTCATCCTGCCTGCCATTGGATCCGCTGCCTGATGAGCTTTCGGGAGTAACCCTGCGTCATCTTCTTTCCCATACCTCCGGCCTCATGGATCCGCCGACCTTGGAAAAAGATCTGGAGTCAGGCCGGACGATCCCGGAAGTGGTCAGCGGGACGCGCCGCAGCCTTCCGGGAGATTCCTTCCGGTATTCCAACCTGGGTTACGGCATCATCGGCTGTGTCATCGAAGCCGTCACCGGGCGGCCGCTGGATCTCGTCTTTAATGATGAACTCTTTTCGCCACTTGGGATGGATGCCACGCTTTCCGGCTGTACACTTCCCGTGGAAAGGATCATGCCCGTTACACGAATTCTGCCCTATCATGAAGGAAACGACCTGATCCTGACGCCTCTGGGAAAGGTCCCGCTCGTCGCTGCGGATCCGCTCCGCCATTTCGGCCATACGGCAGGAAGTATGTATACGACAGTCCAGTCGCTTCAGAAACTCCTGAATGTGCTGATCCTCAATGAAAACGGTTTTCTGTCCCCTTCTTCATTGGAAGAGATGAAAAAGCAGCATGCTTCCTATGGTTCCCTTTCGCCGACCCTTTCCTACGGCCTCGGACTTCTGCAGATCCGTGACCCGCGGATTTCGTCCTCCCGTGTCCTCGGCCATCAAGGCTTTGCCTATGGCTGCGGTGACGGGGCCTTCTGGGAAGAGGAAACAGGCCGTCTTCTCATCTTTCTGAACGGCGGTTGCAGTGAAGCCCGGTCAGGCCGGCTCGGGTCGGCAAACCGGGATTTTATGATCTGGGCATTTCGAAAGGAGCTTCCCTCATGGTAACGATCCTAAGCATCGTTTTTGTTCGTTCCATGGCATGTATCCTGCTGGATGACGGCCAAAAAATCTGGCTGACCCATGCAGATTTTCTTGAAAGCGGCTGGCGTGAGGGATTATCGGTCGATCGCAAAGATTTCGAACGTTTTGTCTCCCTGCATCAATACCCGCGCGCCTTGAATCAGGCGGTCGCCCTGCTCGCCCGTCGCCCCTGCAGCAAAGGAGAGATCTCTCAGAACCTGCGGCGTCATCACTATGCCGACGATGTGACCGAATTGGTGATTTATAAGCTGGAGAAAGAAAACCTCCTGAATGATCAGGAGTTCAGTGAACTCTGGGTACAGCAGCGCAGCCGGAAATACGGTTCCCGCCGGATCCGTCAGGAACTGAGGGTCAAGGGAGTACCGGAATCGACAGCCGAAAAAGCACTTTCCTCTGTCAGCGATGAGGAAATGCTGGAAAGCGCAACTTCCCTGGCCGTCAAAGCATGGTCCAGAGCAAAACTCGGTGATGATCCCCGTAAAACCCGCCAAAGGATCATTTCTTCTCTAGTCCGCAAAGGGTTCGACTGGGACCTGGCCCGCCAGGCCTCCGACACCGCCGAATCCGAAACGATATTCTGAACGCCGGGAGCAAGGGGACATGCCCTTTTTGTTCAGCGAATGCGAAACATAAAAGAACTATCCCCGTCGTTCCCATCACCCCCGCAAAAACAGCACGGTCAATCCTGACCGTGCTGTTTATTTCCGTTTATACCTTATTTCTTTTCAGCGATTGCAGCCTGTGCCGCAGCCAGCCGGGCGATCGGTACGCGGAACGGTGAGCAGCTCACATAATCCAGTCCGATCCTGTGGCAGAACGCGACGCTCGTCGGATCGCCGCCATGCTCGCCGCAGATACCGACGTGCAGCTTCGGGTTTACAGGACGTCCGAGGTTGATTGCCATTTCCATCAGCTTGCCGACGCCGATCTGGTCGAGCTTGGCGAAGGGATCGCCTTCGAAGATCTTCGCGTCGTAGTACGCGCTGAGGAACTTGCCGCTGTCGTCGCGGCTGAAGCCGAAGGTCATCTGAGTCAGGTCGTTGGTGCCGAAGCAGAAGAAATCAGCATCCTTCGCGATCTCGTCAGCAGTCAGCGCAGCTCTCGGGATCTCGATCATCGTGCCGACTTCATACTCCAGCTTCACGTCGGAAGCAGCGATTTCGGCGTCCGCGGTTTCGACCACGATCTTCTTGACAAACTTCAGTTCCTTGTCTTCGCAGATCAGCGGAATCATGATCTCGGGCCGGACCTTCCAGTCGGGATGGGCCTTCTGGACCTTGATCGCGGCGCGGATTACAGCGGTCGTCTGCATTTTCGCGATTTCGGGATATGTGACAGCCAGGCGGCATCCACGGTGACCCATCATCGGGTTGAATTCGTGCAGGGAGGAAATGATGTTCTTGATAGTCTCGACGCTCTTGTTCTGCGCCTTGGCCAGAAGTTCGATCTCTTCCTCGCTGGTGGGCACGAACTCATGCAGCGGCGGATCCAGGAAGCGGATGCAGACCGGATAGCCTTCCAGTGCTTCAAACAGCTGCTCAAAGTCGCCCTGCTGGTACGGCAGGATCTTTGCCAGCGCGGCTTCGCGCTCTTCAACCGTGTCGGAGCAGATCATCTCACGGAATGCGGCAATGCGTTCCGCTTCGAAGAACATATGCTCGGTACGGCAGAGTCCGATGCCTTCCGCACCCAGCTCACGTGCCTTTTTCGCGTCTCTCGGCGTGTCGGCATTCGTGCGGACCTTTAACTTCCGGTACTTATCAGCCCACTCCATGATCCGTCCGAACTCACCGGCGATCTTTGCGTCGACCGTGGGGATTATCCCGTCGTAAATATTTCCGGTCGTACCGTCAATGCTGATGAAATCGCCTTCATGGAAAGTCTTTCCGGCCAGTTTGAACTGCTTGTTCTCTTCGTCCATGATGATGTCGCCGCATCCGGAAACGCAGCAGGCGCCCATGCCGCGGGCAACGACGGCCGCGTGGCTCGTCATGCCGCCGCGCACGGTCAGGATGCCTTGCGCGCTCTTCATGCCGGTGATGTCTTCAGGAGAGGTTTCCAGGCGGACCAGGACAACCTTCTCGCCCCGGGCAGCCCATGCCTCGGCGTCTTCCGCCGTGAATACGGCCTTACCGCAGGCAGCGCCGGGGGATGCGCCGAGGCCGCGGCCGATCGGGATCGCCTTTTTCAGGGCGTCGGTGTCAAACTGCGGATGCAGCAGCGTGTCCAGGTTGCGGGGCTCAATCATCGCAACCGCTTCTTCTTCGGTGCGCATGCCTTCGTCCACCAGGTCGCACGCGATCTTCAGCGCGGCCTGGGCAGTGCGCTTGCCGCTGCGGCACTGCAGCATGTACAGTTTCCCGTTCTCAACCGTGAATTCCATGTCCTGCATGTCGCGGTAGTGCTTTTCAAGCTTCTCGCAAACCGCTTCGAACTCGGCATACGCTTCCGGGAACTTGTCCTTCATCTGGACGATTGGCATTGGGGTGCGGACGCCGGCCACGACATCTTCGCCCTGGGCGTTCACCAGGAATTCGCCCATCAGTTTGTTTTCACCTGTCGCGGGGTCGCGCGTGAAGGCGACACCGGTGCCGCTGTTGTTGTTCAGGTTGCCGAAGACCATCGGCATCACGTTCACGGCAGTACCCCAGCTGTAAGGGATGTCGTTGTCGCGGCGATAAACGTTTGCGCGCGGGTTGTCCCAGCTGCGGAAAACCGCCTTGATGGCACCCATCAGCTGTTCCTTGGGATCGGAGGGGAAATCGGTACCGATCTTGTTCTTGTATTCGGCCTTGAACTGGGAGGCCAGTTCCTTCAGGTCGTCAGCCGTCAGGTCGATGTCGAAGGTAACACCCTTCTTTGCCTTCATTTCGTCGATCAGCTGCTCGAAGTACTTCTTGCCGACTTCCATAACGACGTCGCTGTACATCTGGATGAAGCGGCGGTAGCTGTCGTATACGAACCGGGCAAACCGGGGATCATCATTGCCGGCGATCATCGCGGCGACGACTTCGTCGTTCAGGCCGAGGTTCAGAATCGTGTCCATCATGCCGGGCATGGAAGCGCGGGCTCCGGAACGGACAGAAACCAGGAGAGGGTTTTTCAGATCGCCGAATTTCTTGCCGTTGATCTCTTCCATCTTGGCGATATATTCCATGATCTGCGCCTGGATCTCATCGTTGATCTGACGGCCGTCTTCATAGTACTGTGTACATGCCTCGGTGGAAATGGTAAATCCCTGAGGAACCGGCAGACCGATGTTGGTCATTTCAGCAAGGTTGGCTCCTTTGCCGCCCAGCAGTTCACGCATGCTCGCGTTGCCTTCGCTGAAGAGGTACAGATACTTTTTTGCCATTGGATAATTCCTCCTCGTTTATATTGTGTGTCCGGCACCCCGCCTTTGGAATGCCGTCACAGTGATCCCTGCAATCTAATATTATAATTGTCGAAAAGTTACAATGCAAGCATTTATTTGTTGAATGCAGTAATTCCGTCGTTTGAAAAGATTCATCCCGAAGGGATTTAAGGGGGTGCTGACGCGTGCGGTGCGCGTGCATTTCTCTGGGGAAAGCCCTCGCATTATCTGCTTAAGGGGCTTTCCTGAAACTCCTTATCTCCCCTGCCGCTTTCAGCATCCCTGATGCATACTGCAAAGTATCATCAGTGATCCCGTCCGCGCCGCTGATCATTCGTGCCACTTCTTCCTTTCGCCCCTCTTCATCCAGTTCAGCAACAAAAGTATTGGTCCTTTCCCCGGTTACCGCTTTCCGTACCAGATACTGGTAATCCGCCGCCGCGGCAATCTGCGGCAGATGTGTCACACAGATCACCTGATGATTGCCGGAAATCGCAATCATCTTTTCTGCGACGACCTGCGCCATTCTTCCGCTGATGCCTGTATCGATCTCGTCAAACACCATGGATTCAACCCCGGTGTGCGCGGCTTCCAGTGTCTTGATGGCCAGCATCAGCCGACTCAGTTCACCGCCGGATGCAATCTTTGCCAGCGGTTTCAGCGGTTCGCCCGGATTCGGGCTGATCATGAACTCGATCCGGTCGTCCCCGGTAGGCGTCGGCATCGTCGGACGCCCGCTCTCGTTGGGTTTGAACATCACTTCAAATCGCGTGTTCTCCATGCCGAGATCCTTGAGTTCCCTGGTCATCTTTTCTTCAAGCTGCTTTGCAAGCCTCTTTCTGGTGCTCGTCAGTTCCTTTGCTGCTTCCCGGTATCGCGCCAGCAACTGCTTGTGCTCCCGGGCCATTTCGTTGATGCGGTCTTCCAGTCCGCTCAGCTCTTCATACTCGTTCTCAAGTTTTTCAAGCATCCGGCTGATTTCACCGGCATCCATTCCGTACTTCCGCTCCAGCCGCCGGATCAGGTCCAGCCGGTTCTCGATCTTTTCCAGTCTTGCCGGATCCGCGTCGGTCCGGTCGATTATCCCGCTGACCTCATAGGCGATCTCTTCCAGTTCGAAGTAGAGCGTGTTGCACCGTTCGCTGATTCCGCCGATCTCACTGTTCTGTTCACCCTGTCCGGCCAGATCCTTCAGCATCGCAGCCGCGGTTTTGATCCTGGACAGGCTGGTGCTGCCGTCCGCGTTCTCGCCTGTAAGGCATTCGTCAACGCTCCGCAGGCCGGAAATCGCTTTCTCCGCTGCCCGCAGGCGCTGCTTTTCCTCCTGTAGTTTTTCGCTTTCCCCTGCCTGCAGGTTGGCTTTCCTCAGTAGTTCAAGGCCCTTTTCCAGCGAGGCCATCCGGTCTTCGCGGTGTTCCCCCTCTTTCACCAGCTTGGCGTATGCGCGGTGGTTGATGATGAAGTTTTCGTATGCTTCGCTGATCCGGCGGAGCAATTCGTTGTGTTCCCTGTTCCCTGTCTGGTCAAGGAAGCCCAGGTGCATTTCCGGATCCGCAAGGAACTGATGCTCGCTCTGACCGTGCAGATCCATCAGGAAGGATGCCAGTGTCTTCAGCTTTGCGGTCGGAAGCATCACCCCGCAGACGCGGCATATATTCCGTCCATTCTGAGCGATTTCCCGGTAAATAACCACCGTGCGGCCGTCATATTCGATTTCTTCTTTCTGCATGAAATCCCGTACTTTGGGATTGTCCGGAACGTCAAACACGGCTTCCACCGTGGCTTTGTCGCATCCGGATCGGATCATGTCCCTGTCCGCCCGGCCGCCCAGGATGAGATTGACCGAATCCACGACGATGCTCTTTCCTGCTCCGGTCTCGCCGGTCAGCACCTGCAGCCCATCATGAAACCCGATCGTACACTCATCAATCAGTGCAACCTGCCGGATCGTTATCGACTGTAACATGATTAATTCTCCGTCATCTTTCGTATCCGTGCAGTGATGATATCGGCTTCATCATTGCTCTTAGCTGCAATAAAGATTGTATTATCCCCCGCGATCGTCCCGATGATCTCCGCCCATCCGAGATTGTCCAAAGCCTCGGCTGCCACATTCGCCGAACCGCTCAGTGTTTTGACGACGACCAGGTTTGCCGCCGCCTCCACATGAATCAGCGAATCCGCCAGGATCCTTGTCAGTCGCTCGCTGACGGCAACTTCGTGCCGCACGGGCTTGGCGTACTTGTATCCTCCGGACTTGGAAGTCACTTTGATCAGGCGAAGCTCCCGGATGTCCCTGGATACGGTTGCCTGGGTGATCGGGTATCCTCTTTCGCGCAACGCGGCCGCAAGTTCTTCCTGCGTTTCAATATCCGCGGTGGAAATGATCTCGATGATCTCGTTTTGCCTCTTGGATTTCATTCAGCTGCTCCTCCGCTCTCAGGATCCCCATTCAATCAGTTTTCTGCGTAACAGTCCGAAAAAATCATAGGAATGCAGCCGGATCAGCCGGATCTTCTTCTCGGTTCCCGAGATCAGAATCTCATCTCCCGATTTGAGCGTCCCCCGGCTCTGTCCGTCGATCTGCAGTTCCGCGGTCTGTTCCCTCTCCGGTTTCAGCAGCAGCCGGATCCTGGATTCCCCGGAAACTATGCAGGGACAGTGCTGCATGCTGTGTGCGCATACAGGTGTGATGATCATGCAGTTCATCCCCGGTTCAACAATTGGCCCGCCTGCCGACAGGGAATACCCGGTCGATCCGGTCGGTGTCGCGACAATGATCCCGTCTGCTGTAAAAACACCGTATTCCTTCTGGTTGACAAAGGCTTCGACCCGGATCAGCCTGGCGTATCCGCCCCGGGTGATGACCGCGTCGTTCAGAGCGTGGAATGTTTCTCCCGTCCCGGGATTCGTGATCTCCAGCAGGCTTCTGCTTTCGGTCTGGTATTCGCCGTTGATAATCGCCTGTAAGGCTTCTTCAAGCCTTTTCGGCTCTTCTTCCGTCAGGAATCCGACCGTACCCAGGTTGATGCCGAGGAGCGGAATATCGTATTCCAATGCATACCGGGCCCCGATCAGCAGTGACCCGTCTCCCCCAAAGGAGATGATCAGGTCCGGTGTATTGCTATTGAGTTCGTTCTGTACGTCAAAAGAAGTAATACCTTTTCCCTTCAAATATAACGCAGCCTGCTCCGCGCATCGGACGGCTTCTGTTCTATTCCGGTTCAGTATCAGTCCGACAGTTCTTATCAACGGGATCACTCCTTCCGGAAATATAAGAAAATAGTAACATATTCTGCATATTTACTCAAGTTATAACTTGATTTATTCACTTTTAGCAGTATGCTGATATTGAGTATGGAAAAAAAATAAGAAATGTGATAAAAAGATACAAACACATCCAGGAGGTGCCGTTCCTCTTGAGTCTTCCAATATTGTTCAAAGATGATTCCCTGGTCGTTTGTTTGAAACCCGTCGGAATATCTTCTGAATCTCCGGGCTTACCTGATCTGATCCGGGAGCGGGAAGGTTATCCTGTTTTTCCGGTTCATCGGCTGGATCAGACGACCGGAGGCGTTTGTGTGCTGGCCCGGTCTTCTTCTGTCTGTACAGAAATGCAGCGATTGTTTCAGCAGGATCAGGTGATCAAGGAGTATCTGGCCGTTATTTCAGGGAAGCCTGATACAGACTCCGGTCTGTTTTTTGATTTGCTGTATCATGATCAGCGAACAAACAAAACCTTTGTGGTCGACAAGATGCGCAAAGGCGTAAAGGAGGCAACCTGTGAATGGTCTGTCCTCGAAACTGTTGAGTCTTCGGAGGGCAGGATCTCACTTATCCTGGTTCGTCTCCATTCCGGCCGTACCCATCAGATCCGTATCCAGTTTGCTTCCCGGAAAATGCCGCTCGTCGGAGACCGTCGGTACGGCAGCCGTATCCGGGCCCCGATCCCGGCGCTCTGGTCGGCGCGTATCTGCTTTCCACATCCGCTTACGGATCAGACAATCGATGTTTCTTCCCTCCCGCCGGATTGTTTCCCCTGGTCCGGTTTTTCAGCAATCTTAAAGAATTCAGGCAGCTGATTCAAATATCCCGGCCTGGACGCTCCGGCCAGGTCTCTATCGCCATGGTAAAATAAACCTGATAAGAGGGTGGCACGAAAGTGAAGAAAAATGAAGGCTATCGTTGCATACATAATAGCTTTATGCAATAATATATAAGTAACAGTTTGAAATCTTCGATGTCAGATAAACAGACAATGCTTGGCGCAGACAGCGCGGAGGTAACATATGTCCATTAACAGGATTCTGCTGATCGTGTTTAATGCCTGGTTCGTAACACAGACCATCAAGCTGATCGTTTACTGGGTCATCAATAAGAAGTTTGTCCCGGAACGCTTTTTCGGGGACGGCGGAATGCCGAGCAGCCATTCGGCTGTCGTTGCGTCGCTTGCCACAGCTATCGGTCTGCACAGCGGATGGGGTTCCCCACTGTTTGCGGTCGCTGCCATCCTCGCTGTCATCGTGATGCATGACGCCACCGGGGTCCGGCAGGAGACGGGAAAACAGGCCAGGGTGATTAATGATCTTGTAAAAATGCTCCAGGCAAAGGAGCGTGGAGAATTGACGCCGGCGGAAACGTTGAAGGAGTTTGTCGGTCATACCGGTCCTCAGGTCCTTGTCGGTATGCTGTGCGGGATTCTGATTGCCGTCATTATGAACCTGCTCCTGCCGTAAGCAGCGGGAACACAAACAATACTTGTCAAACAGATCAAATAAAGAAAGCTGCAGAAAATGAATGAAATGAGCCAACCCCAATTGTTTCATATATGCTGATCTTGAGCAACAGATCATTTCCTTTTAAAATCAGCTGTTCCCTGATCAGTGTGAACTCATCCATATCACGCATCCCGGTATCCTGAACAGGCCGGCTGGATTCCTCTGCGAGGACAGCGGTATAGCCCGTGATGCTGTTCCGTATTTCCGCCAGGATTATTTCGTCCGAAAACTTCAGCTTTCCGTAGCAGTAATAGTCCTTCATTTCTTCCAGCGTGTCAATCAGTTCGTCCAGCATCTCTTTCCTGACGCTGCCCGCCTGTATGCCCTGGAAGCATTCCAGCAGCATTTCCTCCGTCGTGCCTGAAGTGTTATCTGGACTTTCGTATGATTTCCGGTTCGACCTCCATTTTCTTCATCCCTGTCAGTCTTCCCCTATACATATTCCAGCGTTTCCATGATCTGGCTGAACACAGCCTTGTCCGCTTCCGCGTGTTCTTCTCGTCCGATGCAGATGAAAGCGTAGATGGTTTTCCCGTCCTTGATCAGGAAGTTGCTGCAGACCTGCGCAACCCCTTCCTTCTCATAGATGAAGCGATAGCCTTCTGCTTTCTCCTCTCCTGCCTGCATAGAAAAGAATTCCAGGAACCTGTACCCGTGCGCCTCATGCGCTTTGCGGCTCATCTGTTCGTTCTTTTTGACGACCGTTTTCAGGTCCAGCATACAGGACAAAAGCGCGGGATACTGTTTCCATAAAGCGATGATGATCATATGGTTTTCCCGGTCCCGGACTCCCCAGCGAAACGGATCGCCAGTCCCCTGTCGCATCCCGTCCAGGTCTTTCCCGCTCAGGATTTCAAAGTGATCCGGGATCTGAAGGGCACAGGTTTCATTGATGATCTGTCTGCTCATAGCCGCACCTTACTCCTGATTACTCTGTTTATCATACTGTAACTTTTCATTTCGAAACTCCATCTGTTTCAGCAAATGATTCTCCGGCTGTTTCGCTTGTCTGCCGGATTCATGAGTTCATACGCATCAAAACCGGCCATGGCAGGTTGGGACGAATTGTTTCCTTCCGGCTCGGCTGGCAATGCCCTTTTTTCACAGAGTACCGGATCGGGACAATTCTGCCCCTATTAAATTCTGCTCATAGTTCATCGTTCTACCGGACCTCTCTGAGTAAACCGCTGTTTATCTTACCGACCCGTATTTTAAAATTTTACTGGACATCTTCGTTAATTATGTATAGAATTTATGTAAAATACAGATGCAACATATGACAGTGTTTCATGCAGAAAGGAATCCGCATAGAAAAAAGGATTAATTCATTGGAGATACTGCCACCCCGGCTCTTTGTATCGTATGAACTTGTGCAGGGAACGAAACAGTTTCTTGCTTGCAAGAATAAATGAAAAATGTAAGGAGGAAACAAAAATGTCAGAACTGAATCTGAACGAGATGGAAAAAGTGTCCGGAGGTCTGGTTGTTGACGATCCGGAGAAGAACAAATTCTGGATCATCCGCCCGAACGGCACAGTGATTGCCCCGGCGCCTACCAAGGAACTGGCGATTGAGTTTGCCAAGCAGTTTGGCACGAGTCCTACAGTGATTGATATGAAAGAGTATAAGGCGAAATTCGGAAGAGATCTGGTCTGGTAATCACATTTACGGAGAATTTTCGGGATAATCCCGTAAAGGCAGGGTTGGACCGGAATGGCCTGAACAGTTCATTCCGATCCAGCCCTTTTCCGGACTGCATATATGGAAAAATAATGAAAACTTTCATTAAACGTTTCCTTGTCGGTGTTTTGACATTGGCCATGCTGCCCGTCCGGAAAGAATGACTTTCGCCGCTGTACCGGAACGGCCAGTCCGTCCATGTACGTTCATGCCGAACCCTGTTGATTCGAAATATGTCGGAGGTATTTATTGAAAAAGCTGATTGCGTCTGTGATGATGATCTGCCTGCTTTGCTGTGCCACGATTGTCATCGCGGAAGCAAACACGCCCGTGATCATGTTCCTGGATATCCCCTGGGGCAGTTCCGTGAAAGAAGTACAGGAGCATCTTGAAGCCAGGACGGACAACGATCTTTCGTTTGAAAAAAGCAAGCCGGATTACTTCCTGGACAGGGAGGAGCTGGGACTGTACCATAATTTTAACAGTGATAGCCTGGAATTTTATGTTGTTCTGAGCAGCGGTTTGTATTTCTGCGATGTTTATGTAAATGAAATACACCTCTTTTTCCGGGATGACAAGCTTGTACAGGCCGCGTACTTTTTCAGGTCCGACCCTAACAACCTGAAACAGATGACTGCGGAACTGGACAGACAATACGGTCCGCATACCCGGTCTGTTTTAAAACAAATCACGGATGTTGATTCATATAAATGGGAAGCGGACGGAAGAAGCATCACTGCTGAAACAGTACAGATCGATGCGGGAATCCTGAACTACTATTCCGATATTATCGTTGTCTATTCCGATAAATAATAATCAGGAATCATTAATTCCTGGCAACCTGTCCCCTGGACTGTCGTTTTTCAACAGGTCCCCAGGTAGCTCGGGGTTGCTGACAGATTCCTGTACTCATAGGGCTCCGAAGCGAGTCAAAGGATGATGTTTTCAGAACAGTCGCCGGAATAAAAAAGACGGAGTTTCTGTCAGATCCCTAAAACGGAATTCTCGAAAATGGAATCAGAGGAGGCGCTGGTCGCGTAGGTGACCGACGTCTCCCCTGTTCTTTGGTGTGTTTTTCATCCATTGGAGAAACAGCTGTAGTATTGCAGCTGCCAGTCCGGTTTTACCCGTACAACGACCAGGAACCCGTCCCAGTCCTGGGCGATCGGATCCTCGCAGAACTCAAGATAGAGCTCATCGCGCTGCTCCATCCAGCACTGAACTTTCAGATGTTCGATGCGCTTACTGTCTTCCGGATTGACCTGCGACAGGTATTCCATGACCTTCTGCGCCGCTTCCTCGGCCAGTTCCGGATACGGACAGGGCTTTTCGTAGTCAAATTCCCGATTCTGCCAGGGGTTGCCCATGTTTTTCAGTTCGAGGACCTTGCCGGCAACGTTTGTCACGCAGCTCAGGGAGAGATTGTCCCTGACGTCATTCAGATCCGTGCAGTACCGTCCGTTTTGCTTGTATGAATAGCCGTATGCGGAAGGATCCAGCGTATATCCAGCCTGTTCCCAGGCTGCTTTTGCCTGCTCGATCAGCTTTTCCCGGGTGTATTCGTCCACTTCGGAATACTCGATGTTTTCGATCTGCATCGCGCCTTCCGCCAGGCGGACATTGTATTCAGCCGGTGAGAACGCGCCAACATGGCTCTTCCCCAGATCGTTGATTTCCGTGTGGAAAGAGATACCGAGGTTTCGATCACCGTCTTTTGCCGTATGGAGCAGGACGGAAACATCCCCTGAGATCTTCTCCGGCTGACCCTTCTGGTCTTTCCCGATATTGACCTCCGCGTGTTTCAGGGCAATGGACTTGGTGCTGGCCAGGATCCCTTCCGTGACGGTCAGGTAAGCGTTCATCGGAATCATGTGAAGCTCGCTGATCTGGTCATAGTCCATGTGAAAATATCGCCTGGCCGCGTACTGGGCAAACAGGTTCAATGCCAGGTTCAGCTTCGGTGACGCATTCTCTTCAATGCGGATCCGGAGGTCGTGATTGTCGCTGTTCTCCTCGATGAGGACCGCGTTGTTTTCAGTCTCTTCGGTCTGCTCCGCGATCATCCGGAACATCTCCCTCATCAGGTCAAGCTGGATACTTTTGCGCAGCAGGGTGCTTTGCGGAGTTCCTGTTCCCGTCTTATAGATGCCGGGGCGATAGACTTCCATGACATAGATCTTGGATCCGTCCGCGATGACCGTATATCCGTTATGGCGTTCTGTCCCGTCCTGTTTCGGGGAAGTGAGCTTCAGATCCCAGAAAGACCGGTCGCCATCCTGAATGTATTTTATTTCGGCGGTTTTGAACCATTCTCCGTCCAGGGTGAATTCCGCTTTCCCGGTGATCGTCACATTGCTGGTCGCAAAAAGCAGCTCTTCTGAGAAATCGAAAAGCGCTGTCAGCGGTTTTTCGGCCAGCGCGCAGGTGGTGAACACCGTAAGCAATATGATTGACAGAATAATCAGAAAGCTTCTTTTCATGACGCTGTGCTCCTTTATACCGGATGATCCATCCGGGTATGGGCTTCCCTGACCAGGTCCCTGACCTGTTCACCTGAAATAACGGGGATCCCGTCCTCTTTCTTCCTCATCTCCGCGATAAACTCGATATTTCCCTTGGGACCGGTAATCGGGGAAAAATCCATCTTCCGGATCGGCCAGCCCAGTTGCTCTGCAAAGCGAAGGATCCCGTTCAGGACTTCCTCGTGGATGGCAGGATCACGTACGACGCCGTTTTTTCCCACCTTTCCCCTGCCCGCTTCAAACTGCGGCTTGATCAGGGTATAAATCACCCCTTCGTCTCCCATGATCCGGATGGCGACGGGAAGGATCAGGCTGATCGAGATAAAGCTTACATCCATGACGGTGACCGAAGGGCGTTCCGCAAAGGAGGAGGCCTCCAGATATCTTGCGTTGGTACGTTCCATCACGGTCACCCGCGGATCGTTCCGCAGTTTCCAGTCCAGCTGGCCGTATCCCACGTCAATGGAATAGACGCGACGGGCCCCGTTTCTCAGGCACACGTCCGTAAACCCACCCGTGCTGGCGCCAATATCCATCACGACGCGATCCTTCAGGTCCACGTCAAATACGCGGACCGCTTTTTCAAGCTTCAGCGCGCCTCGGCTGACATATTCGTTTTCCGGGGTTTTCAATGTCAGAACCGCTTCGGGATCGATTGTTTCAGAAGGCTTGTTGATCCGTTTTTCGCCGAAGAAAACACGCCCTTCCATGATAGCGGCCTGGGCGCGTTCGCGGCTTTCGCACAGCTGCTGCCGGACCAGAGAGATGTCAGCTCTTATCTTGTCAGCCATGTCAGCTGTTCCTCCTTCATGATCCGGGCAATGGTTTCGGCGATCTGCTCCTCGTCAAGCCCCGCGTCCTTCATCAGGAGTTCATGATTCCCGTGCTGGATAAATCCGTCTTCCACACCGAAGCATTTTCTCGGCACAGGGATCGGATGCTCCATACAGTATTTCGTCAGGTACAGGCCAAAGCCGCCGGTGAGCATGTGTTCTTCCAGGGTGAAGATCGAATGGTTTCCGTCAAGAGAATCAAGGAAGGCGGTATCCAGCGGTTTCACCGTGGAACAGTTGACCACGCAGGCCGGAATTCCTTTTTCGGCGAGCAGGTCACAGACCTTCAGCGCTCTCGGCACCATCGAACCGACCGCAAAAAGCATCGTATCGGCTTTTTCGTTGATGATCTCCCATTTCCCGGGCGTAAACGGCCCGGAAAAATCGATTTTTGACAGTTCATCCCCCGATTTGGCATAGCGGATCACACAGGGGCCGTCCTGTTTCAGCGTCCATTCGAGCATGCTGACCAGTTCCCGGCTGCAGGAAGGCGCCAGGACGGTCATCCCGGGAACCGGCAGTGTCGCGGCGAAGTCAAACAGCCCGTGATGGGTCTGTCCGTCTTCCCCGCCGATACCGCTACGGTCCAGCAGAAAAACGACCGGCAGATGCTGCATCGCCACGTCGTGGATCATCTGGTCATAGCACCGCTGATAGAAGCTGGAATAGACGGCAAAATAGGGTCTCATCCCGCCGGCCGCCAGGCCGGCTGCCATAGTGGCCGCGTGTTCCTCTGCGATTCCGACGTCGATCAGACGGCCCGGATATCGCTCCGCAAAATGATCCAGTCCGGTACCCAGCTTCATCGCAGCTGTCAGCGCAACGATCCGGGCGTCCGTTTCACACATGCGCGCCAGAGTGTCCGCCATCACATGACCCCAGGAAGGCTTTTTCGGCACCGCGATGCGGTCGCCGGTCTCAATATAGAAGGGCGGCGTTCCATGGAAGGCTTCCGGCCGGTCCTCCGCCTGGTGATAACCATAGCCTTTCTTGGTCAGCACATGGAGCACGCAGGGCACGCGCGTCTTGGCCGCCTGTTTGAACGCTTTTTCCATGCTGGCCAGATCGTGGCCGTTGATCGGACCGAAGTATTCGAATCCGAGCGCTTCAAAGAACCCGTTACCCGTATCCCGGACCACAGCGGTCCGAAGCAGCTGCTTTGTTCCGTGAATCATCCGATACAGAGGCCGACCGATCAGCGGGATCCTGCGAAGGTGACGGATCCTGGACTTGGCGCTCTGCCATCCGCAGCTGATTCGCAGCTGTGTCAGGTAGTTGGAAAGCGCGCCGACGTTCGGGGCGATACTCATTTCGTTATCGTTCAGGATCACAATCATTCTGGTTTGACTGTTTCCTGCATCGTTCAGCGCTTCATAGCACATGCCGCCGGTCAGCGCCCCGTCGCCGACAACGGCGAGTACCTGGTACTTTTCCTTTCGGAAATCCCGGGCCCGTGCCAGTCCGAGCGCGGCCGAGATCGCCGTGCTGGCGTGGCCTGTTTCAAAACAGTCGTATTCACTTTCGCACCGTTTCGGAAACCCCGAGATTCCGCCATAGGTGCGGAGAGTGGAAAACTGTTCGTAGCGGCCGGTGATCAGTTTATGGACATAGCTCTGATGACCGACATCAAAAACGATCTTATCTTCAGGCATATGGAAAACCCGGTGAAGCGCCAGCGTCAGCTCCACCACGCCCAGATTGGAAGCCAAATGGCCGCCGTTTTCTGAAACGGTGGTGACCATGACTTCCCGGATCTCCCTGGCGAGCTGGTCCAGCTGATCATAACTCAGCTTGTCCAGATCGCGCGGAGAATGAATGTTCTCCAGCATAAACCTGTAAACCTCTTGCTATTTGGCGATTTTTGCGCCTTTACTTCCCTTCGCGCCCTTTGTTCCGAAGGAAACCCCTTTCAGGATATCGCTCGTGTAGGCATAGTTCGCCCGGTTCTTGTCCCCGTGCGCCTTCTCCGCATAACCGACCATCCGGTCGATCAGCCTGGTGTATGCGACTCCCGCGTTCTCCCATAGATAGAACGCCAGGCTTCCCGGGATTGTATTGATCTCTGTGATATAGAGCTTTCCGGCGTTTTTATCGAACATATAATCGATCCGGACAACGCCCTTGCAGTCAAGCATCCGGAAGATCTTCCGGCTCATTTCCTGGATCTCGTCCCTGAGCTCGTCCTCGATCGGCGCGGGGAGAACCCGGTGCAGGCTGGCCATGCCCTTGGAGCCGCCGGATGCCAGATACTTGTCTTTAAAGTCCAGAAATTCGTCCTGGTTGATCGGCATTTCGATCGGAGAAGCCTCAATCTCTTCATCATAGCCGAGAACGCTGCAATTCAGTTCGATCGGTTTGTCCAGGCCGGCTTCGATCAGCACCCGCCGGTCATACTCAAACGCAAGCTCCAGGCTGTCCTCCAGGGATTCCCGGTCGTCCGCCCGGCTGACGCCGATGCTTGAGCCGAGATTGGCCGGCTTCACAAACACAGGATATCCGAGTTCTTTTTCGACCTCTTCAAATACGCTCTTCGGCTCGCTGAGATAGCGGGTACGTGTCACACCGATCCCTGGCAGGACCGGCAGGTCGGCGCCCCGGAAAAACTGCTTCATCATGATCTTGTCCATCCCCAGCGCGCTTCCGGCCACGCCGGTGGAGGTGTAAGGAACATTGGCCAGCTCCAGCAGGCCCTGGATGGTTCCGTCCTCCCCGTGCAGGCCGTGCATCACGATGATATAGACATCGATCCGGGCTGCGATCTCGATCCGGTCCTTCGAAAACAGTCCGGTCCCCCGGGTATGCGTCAGCAGTGCCCCGGAGCCGGATGAAAGATCGGGAAACACCTTCGTGATCCCTTTTTTGTCGGGATTGAAGGGTTTGAAGCTTCCGATATCTTTCAATGCGTCGCCGGTGTACCAGTTTCCGGATTCATCGATATAAACAGGGATGATATCGTATTTCTCCTGGTCCGCGTGCCGCATCAGCTGCACCGCGCTGATGATTGAAACCTCGCGCTCACAGCTTCTGCTGCCGAAGATCACCCCAACCTGCTTCTTCATCAAGTTGCCTCCGTTAGTTGGTATTGCCTATTCAGTATAGTTGTCCGGCAGGTCGTTCTCGAACAAAACTGTGTCGCCGGGCGTGACGATCTGCCTCAGCAATGCCGTTGCCTCATCAAGAGAGGATACCACATGTATATTGTTTTCTGCAAATCCGCCCGCCCGGAGTCCTTCGCTGATGGCCTGGCTCCGCTTTTTGCCCACGAGGATAGCCCGGTCGCAGCAGTCCGCCATCGCTTCGCCGAATTCCCGGTTCATCTCATATTCTTTTTCACCGAGTTCCACCATGCCGGGCGTCACAACGATCCGCTTTTCCGGGAAAACCTTCAGCACCTGGAACGCCTGCCTGGCGCCGCGGATATTGCTGTTGAAGGCATCGTCAATCACGGACATGCCGCCGGGATTCCGGATCAGCTGGAGCCGATGTTCGATCGGGCGGATCTTTTCAATGCCCCGCGCGATCTGTTCAGCGGTCAGTCCCAGTCCGAATGCCACAGACGCACACAGCAGGATGTTGCGGATGTTCAGCTCGCCCAGCAGCTGGGAACGGCATGGGGTCCGTTCCCCTTTCCTGCACAGGTCAAACTCGCTGCCTTCCGGAGAATAGGTGATGTTCTCCGCCCAGACGTCGTCGTATGCGGGATCCAGGCCGGAGATCGTCTTTTCTTTTTTGGTTTTTTCATAGAGCTTCCGGCAGATATCGCCGTCATCCGCAAAAAAGCTCCGGCCGTCCGCAGGGAGCGCGTCGATCAGCTCATACTTGGTTCGGATCACGCGATCCAGCGTTTTGAAGGTGTCCAGATGCTGGGGGCCGACAGAGGTCAGGATGCCGATCTCCGGGTGGACCAGCCGGCACATCTCTTTGATATCTCCCATGTGCCGTGCGCCCATCTCGGCAACAAATACCCGGTGACCGGGTTCAAGTTTGGAGCGGATCACTTTGGTAACACCCATCGGCGTATTGAAGCTGGCCGGCGTGACCAGCGTATGGTATTTCTCTTCCAGAATCGTCCCCAGGATGAATTTGACGCTGGTCTTTCCCCAGCTTCCGGTGATACCGATCCGGATCAGGTCCTTCCGTGATATCAGGATCCGTTGCGCGTCCCGGAAATACAGCTCACTGATCCCCTTCTCGATCGGCCAGGCCAGCAGGCCGGACAGAGCGATCCAGAGCGGGAGCAGGGCGGGAAAGATGATCACAAAGGCGATGCCGATCCGGTCTTCCGTGGTTTTCAGTCCGCCGGCGGGATCGATCCCGCCCGATACCAATGCCAGGATCAGTGTCAGGACGATCAGCGCCACGGCGTAAAAACGCTTGATCCGGGGAGTCAGCACGAACGCCTTTTTCGCGTTTTTCTCCGACGTAGCTTTCCCGATCAGGAATCCGCCCGCGATCAGAACGATCGTATCCACCGCATAGTGGATCCAGGTGATCCGTGGACTGATCAGGACAGTCAGAAGCGACGTGGCGATCAGGAGAACCGTCATCAGGAATCCCGGAAGGACTGCCTTCAGCAGATTCCTCCGGAGCGTACGGAAATAGCCGGGAAACTGATAGCTTTCCAGCTGGAAGTAGTGGATCAGACATTTTCCGGCCAACAGGCACCCGATCACGATGCCGATGATCAGGAGGATCGACAGGTTCATTCAGGCGTCCTCCTTCAAAAAATGTTTGCAGATCGTGTTGAAGCGCTGAATCTGCTCCAGGTAGGCGAAATGGGTCCCGCCCTCCAGGATGACCAGGCCGGCGTCCGGGATCTGCTTTTCCATCTCTCTCCCCATCCACAGCGGCGTTTCCGTGTCCGCGTCACCCCAGATGAGCAGCGTGCTCTGACGGATCCGTGGATACAGGTCGCCGAGATCCTGGTTGATCACCTTCACGAAGGTCCTGCGCATCTCTTCATCCAGCGCATTGTAATCGCGGCTTCCGTACTTCTGCCGCAGCTTTTCTTCCCAGTGCTCGGCCGTCCCCTTCAGGAAAGGGATCTTTTTGACCTGGTTGCAGTATCCCTTCAGCCGTTTGAATTCAGCGCTTCTTTTGGCGGATTCCTCGGTAGGTTTCGGCCGGATGCCCGCTGCTCCGGTAAAGACCATCCGGTCGAACCGTTCCGGATCATTGGCCGCAATCCAGGTTGCGATGCGGCAGCCGAAGCTGTGGGCGATTACGGAACACGGTGTGAATCCGGTCCGGTCCAACAATTCCTCCAGGCATTCGGCATATTCGGGAACACCCCATGGTTCAGGGGGCCTTCCGCTTTTTCCATGCCCCGGGAAGTCAACCAGGAGCACCTGATGATCGTCTTTGAGCGCGTCAGCGACAGGCTGCATCATATTCTGATCACAGCCCCACCCGTGCAGGAGGATCACCCTGCTTGTTCCTTCTCCCTGGATCTCATAGGAGACCCGGGTTCCATGCAAATTCTCCGTCATTCTTCTTCCGCTGGTACGACACGCCAGATATAACGGCATTTCGTACGGTTAATCTCATATTTACGGTATATGTCTTCCGGTACTTCCGTGATCCGTTCAAACAGGCATCCGAGCCGCTGGCATGTTTTCCGGCTCGGTTCGTTATCCGGATCGCATGTGATGACCGCACTTGTCTTTCCGGACCTCCTGATCTCGTCCCGGATCAGCCGGCAGGCCCGGTAGGCGTAGTGATGTCCGCGGTACCCTTCGTCAATGTGATAGCCGATGTGTCCGTAATAATATACGCACCGGCTCTCCCCGTCCCGGTAGCTGATCTGCCCGATCTCCTGCCGTTCGTTGTGCAGGGTGATCCGCCAGACCTGCTCATGCCCGAAGCCGAGCTCACGGCTGGGCGGGGCGATATGCAGCGGGATCAGGTCGATCACGCCGTCGGAATACTCAACCCGGTTATGTCTGAACAGCATTTTGTCAAACTTCCTGCACTTTCACCTGGTCAAGCAGGTTTTCGAAATCTGACCGGACGATCAGCTGCGTCCCTTCGGTCATCACGCTGGCTGCGCCTGCCGCGATCCCGTAACGGAATGCTTTATCCATGCTCTTTTCAATCTCGTAGCCGAGCAGCATGCCGCCGATCATCGCGTCGCCCGCCCCGACGGTCGACTTCGTCTCGACGCGGAGGGACGGCGCGAACAGCGTCTTTTCCGCGGAAATATACATGGCTCCCATGGCGCCCATGGAAACGACCGCGTGCTGGACCCCAATTCGGATGAACAGCAGCGCCGCGTCGCGGATGGTCCGCATCGTTCTCAGCTCGATGCCGAGCGTTGCCTCCATTTCACGCAGGTTCGGTTTGATCAGGAACGGATGCGCGTGTTTGGCGCACAGCTCCAGTTCCTTCCCTTCCGTGTCCAGGATGCACTTGTGGCCGTCCAGTGCTTTCATCAGTTCGCAGTAAGTCCCTTCCGGGCATCCCGGCGGCAGGCTTCCGGTCAGAACGATCATCTCGCTGTCCGCGGTCGCCGCTTTGGCAAGCTCCGTGAACCCGCTGATATGCCGCGGTTCAAGCACCGGTCCCGGCTCGTTCAGCTCCGTAACACCCTGGCCCGCCAGACAGCATACTTTCATATTGGTCCGCACGTTTCCGGGCACGGTGATGAACTGATGCTTCAGTTCTTCCCGGTCCATCAGGGCGGTCAGTTCCGCTGCGCCGTTTTCCCCCATCATTCCGATGCACTGAACATCAAGCCCCAGGCGTTTGGCGACAACGGCAACGTTGATGCCTTTACCGCCAAGGTCCACCCGCGCGTCGCGGATCCGGTTCACCTGGCCGACCTGAAGAGAATCCACATTCACGGTTTTGTCAAAGCAGGGATTCAGACAAATGGTCGTGATCATCTCGTCACCTCACGGCAGTATTTCATATTATTATACCATTCAGGAGTATCCGGTGCAACTTGAACCCGATCCGGAAAAGACTTTGTTTTTTGATTGTTTTTTGTCCCTGTTTTTGTTATATTATTGATAAGGAGGATGAAAAATGAACACGACGTTTGACGTTTTAGTGATCGGTTCGGGTATCACCGGCTGCGCAACGGCCCGTGCATTGTCCCGTTATGAGACTTCTGTCCTCGTGCTGGACCGCGGAAGCGATCTAGCGGAAGGCGCTACCAAAGCAAACAGCGGGATCGTCCATGCCGGCTACGATGCCGTTCCCGGGACGAAAAAGGCGCTCTATAATGTTCGCGGCGCCAATATGTATGAGGCGCTTGCCGGGGAACTCGGCGTTCCCTACCGGCGCTGCGGTGCGCTGGTCCTCGCCTTCGATGACGCGGACAGGAAGACGATTGAAGAGCTCAAAACCCGCGGTGAAACCAACGGGGTAACCGGCCTGGAGATCCTGGACCGCGATTCGCTGCTGAAGCTTGAGCCGAACCTGAATCCGGAAGTTGTCGCCGCCCTGTGGGTTCCGACCAGCGCCATTGTCAGCCCCTATGAGATGGCGTTCGCCCTGGCGGATGATGCCGCGCTCAACGGCGTTCAGTTCCGGTTTGACGAAGAAGTTCTTTCCGTCACCAGAGATCCGGACGGTTGCTTCACCGTCCGGACAGATCGGGAAACCTGGCGCTGCCGCGCGCTGGTCAACTGTTCCGGCTCTTCCGGCGCGGATCTTCATAATCAGCTGTCGGCCCGGAAGCTGACCATGATCCACCGCCGGGGCCAGTACTACCTGCTGGACCGGGCAATGAAGCAGCCTTTCGACCGGACGGTCTTCCAGTGCCCCTCCGCAATGGGCAAGGGTGTCCTGGTTTCCCCCACCGTGCACGGCAACCTGCTGCTGGGGCCGACAGCGGAAGATATTGACGATCCGCTGGACACGGCGACTACCGCGTCCGGGCTTTCCGATATCCTGAAGAAGGCGGCGAGAACCTGGGCCGGGTTGACTACACGGACCAACATCACCAACTTCAGCGGAGTCCGCGCTCATCTGACTACGGACGACTTTGTCGTCGGTCCCTGTGAAGACTGCCCCGGTTATTTTGAAGCCATCGGGATTGAAAGCCCCGGCCTTTCTTCCGCTCCCGCGATCGGTCTGGATCTGGCAGAGATGATTGCCGGATACCTCACGGTTTCCCGAAAGGAAGCAATCGTTCCGTATCCCGTTCCTCCTGTTCCGTTCCATGACATGACGGAGGAACAGCGGGCTCAGGCCGTCAGCGCAGATCCGGCCTACGGGAATATCATCTGCCGCTGCGAAGTCGTGACTGAAGCCGAGATCCGCCGAGCGATCCGCCGGCCTGTCGGCGCGCGTTCCGTGGACGGCGTAAAGCGCCGGACACGTGCGGGGATGGGACGCTGCCAGGGTGGTTTCTGCCTGCCGAGGGTTGCTGCCATCATTTCCGAAGAAACAGGCATTCCTCTGAAAGAAGTGACCAAAAACGGCGGAAAGAGCTATCTTCTGTCCGATACGGTCGATGTTTTCCTGAAAGGAGGTCATGATCATGAATGACCGGTTTGTGGATATCCTGATCATCGGCGCCGGTCCTGCCGGCCTGGCCGCGGCGATCTCCGCGAAGGAAAACGGGATTGATTCCCTGCTGGTTCTCGAGCGGGAAAAGGACGCCGGCGGTATCCTGCGCCAGTGTATCCATAACGGTTTCGGCCTGCACCGTTTCAAGGAGGAACTGACAGGGCCGGAATACGCACAGCGGGATATCGATAAAGCAGCTGAACTCGGTATTGAGATCGAGTGTTCCACCACCGTGCTTTCCGTCTCTCCGGACCATACCGTGACCTGCGTTTCCTCCTCCCGCGGCCTGCAGGTCATTCATGCCAAGGCGATCGTCCTGGCCATGGGCTGCCGCGAGCGTCCCCGTGGCGCGCTTTGTACGCCCGGCACCCGCTGTGCCGGAATCTATTCCGCCGGGACCGCGCAGCGCTTCGTCAACCTGGAAGGCCTGATGCCGGGGAAACGCGTTGTGATCCTCGGTTCGGGCGATATCGGCCTGATCATGGCCCGGCGGATGACCCTTCAGGGGGCAAAAGTCCTTGCCTGTGTGGAGCTCATGCCTTATTCCTCCGGCCTGAACCGGAACATCGTTCAGTGCCTCCAGGACTATGATATTCCGCTCTATCTCAGCCACACCGTCACGGATATCCGCGGCCGCGAACGCCTGGAAGGCGTGACCGTTTCCGAGGTGGATGAAAAAAGAAATCCGATTCCCGGAACGGAGATCGAATTTGACTGTGATACATTGCTCCTTTCCTGCGGCCTGATTCCGGAAAACGAGCTGAGCCTCGGGGCAGGCGTTGAGATCTCCCCCGCCACCTCCGGAGCCGTGGTCAATGAATCCTTCGAGACCAGCGTGCCTGGAATCTTTGCATGCGGCAATGTGCTTCACGTGCACGATCTGGTCGATCATGTGTCCAACGAGAGCTTCAAGGCCGGTGCCGCGGCGGCGGCCTATGTCCGCAATGGAACCCGCCGCGGCTCCGTGATCGCCGTCCGGGATGGCGAAGGTGTGCGCGGTACGGTTCCCCAGCAGATCCGTTCCGATACAGATCAGCCGGTCGATCTCATGTTCCGGCCTTCCGCCGTATTCCGGAACAGTTCGGTGGTGGTCGAATCCGGCGCGCAGGAACTGATCCGCAAAAAGGCGATGATCTTCACGCCCGGGGAAATGGCGCTGGTGACCCTCCGGCCGGAGATGCTGAAAAACATCGGCTCTGATTCCATCACTGTCCGTATTGAAAGGAATTGATCCTATGGAACAAACGATCACTTGCATCAACTGTCCGGTCGGATGCCGGATGACGGTTTCGCTGTCGGATACCGGCGAATTCCTTTCCGTGACAGGAAACACCTGCCCCCGCGGCGCAAAATACGCGCAGCAGGAGTGCACCCTGCCGGAACGTATGATCACTGCGGTCATTCCTGTTGCCGGGAGTGAGACGCCGCTTTCTGTCAAGACCGCCTCCCCTGTACCGAAAAAGCTCATCTCGTCCGTCATCGATGAGTTGGCGCGGGTTCAGGTCTCCCTTCCGGTTACCATCGGGCAGATTGTGCTTCCCGACGTGCTGAATACAGGCGTTGACATCATCGCGACGCGCAGCCTTTCCTGACCCGGATTGTCTGCTTTTACCCTGTTTCTCTCTTGTATCGCCCGGTGATGTCTGCTATAATGCTTTCTATCTGAGACTGAAAGGAGTTCACCTGTAAATGCTGGAAAATATCTTTGGAATTGCCACCGCCGCTGCCGAGCAGGCTGCCACGACTGCCGCCGCGACGGATCCTGCCGCCGCTGAAGCGACTACCGGGAGCACGATCGCTGCCCTGGCTACGACTTTTCTGCCCCTGGTCCTGATCTTTGTGGTTTTCTGGTTCATGCTGATCCGTCCCCAGAGGAAAAAGGATAAGCAGATCAAGGAAATGCTGAACAACCTCAAGGCAGGGGACCGGATCTGCACCATCGGCGGAATCTACGGGACCATCGTCGGCATCAAGGACGATACCGTGACCTTGTCCGTCGGCCGTGACAACCTGACCATGGTCGTCGCCCGCTGGGGTATCCGCAGCGTTGAGGAAGTCACCATCGAGAACGACGCTCAGGAGCTGAACTGATCGATTGTTGAAAACCCGCCCGGTCATTCGTCTGACCGGGCGGGTTTTCTTTATTCCTGGATGATCACTTTTTCAGCGCCGAACGTTTCGTACAACTGGTTCAGATATTCTTTTTCACTGCTTTTCCCGCTTGCGGCTGCCTTTCCGGCATCTGCAGCGGAGAACTCACAGGTCATGCCGGTGATCTCCGACAGGCAGTCGCAGATCTTCTGCCGCTTTTCAGGTTTGTTCAGCGGGATCAGGAACATATTTCCGCCCGGCTGACTCGGCTTCCAGATGAATCGGCCGTTGTCGTTGTCGGTCAGTTCGCCCTGGGTCAGCATGCTCCAGATGGCCGGATCGCTTCTCCGGAACCGGTTCATCATCTCTTTCCATGCAGCGTTCGCGGATGTTTCGTTACCGGCCGGCTTTTTCGGCGCGGCAGGAGCCGGTGCGCCCTCTTTCTTCACAGGCGCCTTCTCTTCAGGCGCCGGAGAAGCGGTCTGTGATACCGCGGCAGGGACTCCGTTTTCGATCCTTTTCTGAAGGTCGGAGATCCTGTTTTCCAGCTCGGTGATCCGGTCGCGCAATGCCTGATCGTCGCTTTGTTCAATACGCAGGCAGCACTTCAGACTCGTGTTTTCCAGTGCGAGGCGCGGAGTGGACGCGTACCGCATCTCCGTTTCCAGCGAAAGAAAGTGATCCAGGATCATCATGAGCCTTGTAAGCGTGAACCGCTCGCTTTGGCGGATGTATTCCCTGGCTTCCTCTTCCGTGATGTCCAGCACTGCCGGCAGATCCTCCGGGCTTGTTTTTGCGATCAGCAGAGCGCGTACATGCCGGCAAACATCCTTCGCGAATACAGCGGGATCCTTCCCTTCCCGGATCAGCTGGTCGATCATCAGGAAGACCTGCCTTGCGTCGCTGTCGGAAAAGGCTTCGCAGAAACTGAACAGAAAAGCGTTGTCGCTGGTTCCCAGAATGCTGCGAACCAGTTCCTCATCCACATCGTCCCTGTATCCGAGGCACATGTCCAGAATGCTCAGCGCGTCCCGCATCCCGCCTTCCGCGGTCCGGGCGATGAGCATGAGCGCGCCGTCTGTTGCCCTCGCTCCGCTTCCGTCCACAGCCTCCCGCAGCCTTCCGGTGATCTCCGGGATGGAGATGCGCCCGAAATCAAACCGCTGGCATCGGCTCAGGATGGTTTCCGGCAGTTTCTGCGGTTCGGTCGTGGCCAGGATAAAGACAATATGGGCAGGCGGCTCTTCCAGCGTTTTCAGCAGCGCGTTGAACGCCGAGGAGGTGAGCATGTGAACTTCGTCGATGATATAGACCTTGTATCTTCCGAACTGCGGCGGATACTTCACCGTGTCCCGGAGATCCCGGATTTCATTGACGCCGTTATTACTGGCCGCGTCGATTTCAATGATATCCAGCGTTTCCTCCTTATCCATCCGCAGACAGTTGTCACACTTCCCGCAGGGATCACCGTTTTCCGGGTTCAGGCAGTTGATCGCTTTGGCCAGGATCTTGGCAGTGGATGTCTTTCCTGTCCCGCGTGATCCGCAGAAAAGATAGGCATGGGCAATCCGCTGTGTGATCACCTGATTGCGCAGCGTTTCGATGATCGCCTTCTGCCCGACCATCTGGGTGAAGTTTTTCGGCCGCCATTCGCGGTAGAGCGCGCGGTAAGCCATTTCAATTCCCGCCTTCTTCCAATGTCATGTCAATCCGGTCCCTGAAACCGGCCAGTGTCTGCGGTCCGATTCCACGTACGGCTTCGAGATCTTCCGGATAATGATAAGGGCCGTTCTCCCGCTTCTCTTCGATGATCCTTTCGGCATATGCCGGTCCGATTCCCGGCAGTGTCTGCAGGATATCGGTATCTGCCCGGTTGATCCGGATGCCGCCGTTCTGCTCTGTCCGGATCGGCTCGAGGACCCATTGGCGGTTTCCGGCTGTCGGGTAGCTTTTGACATCGCTGCTTTTACCCGTCAAGGACAGCGCGATCAGCAGGATGCTGGCCAACAGCAGGAAGATTCCGGCTGCTTTCGCGATTCGGTCAGACATCTTTCCTGACCTTTTGACCTTGCTTCGTATCCTCCAGGATGTACCCGGCGCTGACGATCCGGTTGCGCAGTTCATCGCTCCGGGCCCAGTCCTTGTTCTTTCTTGCTTCCGCCCGTTCCCTGACGAGAGCGGCAATTTCTTCCGGCAATTCGTCTTCTTTTTTCGAGAGCAGCCCGAGTACGTCGCAGATCGCTTCCAGGCTGTCCAGCGCCGCTTTGGCCGCCTTCCTGGAAACCCCTTCGCGTACGGTGACATTGGCGTCCTTGACCAGTTCAAAGATCGCGCCCAACGCGTCCGCCGTATTCATATCGTCGTCCATTGCGTCGTCGAAGCGCTTTTCATACGACTTCAGCCTTTCGACAAACGCCTCTTCCTCCGCATTCAGCGGCCGGTCTTCTCCGTTTTCAATCTGGAAACGCAGGGAATTCCTGGCCGTATAGAGGCGTTTCAGGCTGGCGTTGGCTGCTTCGATCTGCTCCCGGCTGAAATTGATCGGGCTGCGGTAATGCGCACTGAGCATGAACAGCCGCACCGCTTCGAGATCATATTCCTTCGCGATATCCCGTACGGTGAAGAAATTGTTCAGGCTCTTGCTCATCTTCTGGTTGTCAACGTTGATGAATCCGTTGTGCATCCAGTAGTTGACATATTTCTTTCCCGTCGCGCCTTCGCTCTGTGCGATCTCGTTCTCATGATGCGGGAAGAGCAGGTCTTTCCCGCCGCAATGGATATCAAAGGTCTCACCCAGGTATTTCATGCTCATGGCGGAGCATTCGATATGCCAGCCGGGCCTTCCCTTTCCCCAGGGGCTGTCCCAGGCGGGTTCGCCGGGTTTCTGGGCTTTCCAGAGCGCGAAATCTTCCGGCGATTCCTTGTCTGTTTCCACATTCAGGCGTTCGCTGGCGCCCGTCTCCCGGTCTTCCATGTTCTGCCCGGAAAGCTTTCCGTATCCGGGAAATGCAGAAACACGATAATAGACGTCTCCGGAAGGTGTGGCGTAGGCATGCCCGTTGTCGATCAGCCGGGTGATCAGTTGAATGATCTCCGCGATATGCTCGGTCGCCTTCGGATGAACGGTTGCCGGTCGGATGCCGAGCGCTTTGGCGTCGACATAATACTCGGCGATAAAGCGGTCGGCAAGCTCTCTGACCGTAATCCCTTCTTCATTGGCCCGCCTGATCATTTTGTCGTCGATATCCGTGAAATTCTGGACGAAGGTTACCTGATAGCCTTCCCGTTCCAGTTGTCTTCTCAGCACGTCAAAAGTAATAAACGGCCTTGCGTTTCCGATATGGAAATAATTATATACCGTTGGGCCGCAGGCATAGATCCCTGCCTTCCCTTCATGGATCGGCTTGAATTCTTCCTTTTTCCTTGTCAGGCTGTTATAGATCTGCATATTCTTTCCTGTCTCCTGTATGTTATTTCCTGTTCAGGATACGGTTCCTGACGATCGCCAGCAACCAGATCAGCGCGGCAGCCGCGGCGATGATGATCGCCACGGTCCGGATCTCAAACGGGATATAAAAGATATTCCCGGACTGCGATGCATTGTTCCCGCCGCGTGACACCGTTGCGGAGATCTTCTTCAGCTGCTTGCCTTCTGCGTCAACGGCCTCCAGCTCGATCGTGATTTTCCGGAAATGATCTTTCTCCGGCATCCGGAGTGAACCGGAAAACCCGATCGCCGTCTGACCCGCTTCCGGCGTACAGGTGATGTTGTCCCGTTGTTCGAGCATAGTCAGTCGGCTTCCGTTGAAGTGGGTGAACTTCGGTTGAATTTCCGCAGCCGCTTCGCTTTCCGGCTCAAATGCCGCTTTCATCTCAAGTGTCAGTTCGAGGCCGTTCCATTGGGACAGGTCGATGGATCCCTTGAACGTGTTAACAGACTCGTTGTCCCAGTCCCATTCATCACAGATGATACTGTCCGTTGCAGCATTCTCGCAGCAGGCGGTTCCGCAAACCAGGATAAATAAGGCTGTTGCCAGCAGGAGGATTATTCTGAATCTCATGGCTTTTCCTCCGAATTTTTCTTTCCGTCCGGTTCCGGGGTCTCCGGCGCAAAGGAACGGATCTTGTCTGTCAGCTGATCGAGGGACGTGTTGACTTTCTCGGCCATTTTATCCACAGATGCTTCATGGTCAAAACAGCCTTCGATTTCAGACAGGACGGACGGCGGCGCAGCTGTGATCACATTGCTCACTTCCGGTTCCTCATCGGGTTCTTCCGCTGCTACAACGCCTTCAGCGGCGGTATCATCCGGCTGCCCGGAAACTTCAGTCTCTGCTTCTTCATCACCTGTATTTGACGGAGCGGTTTTTCCCTGGGCATATCGCTCGGCCCGCATATCATTGAGTCTTTCATCCAATTGCTGCATTTCCTCCAGCATTCTGGTCAGTTCAGGCGGAAACTCCGTTCCCTTCATCCACATCGCATAAACAGCACTGGAAAGATCTCCGCCCAGTTCCCTGCGCCGGTTCTGGAGCGTCATCTCGTCCACTTTATATTTTGTATTGTTGGCAATATTGGTCGCTGTGTTTCCGATCGTCTTCATGCCTTTGATCCACAGCAGCTTTGCCTTGTCCCGGATATTGCTTTTCCCTGCCAAAGTGTTAACCCCCTTTTATCGGATCAGCCGCAGTGATGCGGGTTGAATCCGGAAGTCTGCTCTGTCCATGGACCGGATATCTCCGTCGATATTGATCCTCAGGTTTCTCCCTTCGATCTGTACCTGTGTAACCTTCTGATGTTTCGTGATCCTGAAATTCAGGTCTCTGGACAGCATCAGCCCCGGCAGGTAGAACGGGATCTGCCATCGCGCCCGGTGCCGGATCAGGACCAGGTCCAGCATTCCGTCCGCGGGATCGGCGACGGGACAGATTGGTATTCCTCCGCCGATATAACGCCCGTTAGCGATGGAACATACCAGGTAACGGCCTTCCTCCGGTCTTCCGTCAGCCGTGACTTTCAGCTGTATGCTCCGGTAATGGAAGATCGCTTTGAGCAATCCGAGAAGATACGGGGTAAGGCCTCTGTATTTTTCCTTTTCGCTTTCCGCGTAATCCAGGACTGTCACGTCAAATCCTGTCCCGCAGACATTCAGGAAAAACTGACCGTTTACCGTTCCGGTATCCGTATCGGTAGGTTTCCGGGTCATGAGCAGATCAAACGCTTTCAGCGGGTCGTTCGGAATACCGACGGATTTGATAAAGTCGTTTCCGGTTCCGGCCGGAATAATCCCCATGGGCTTTCCGGTTTCACACAATCCGGCAGCCACTTCGCCAGCCGTCCCGTCTCCTCCGACAGCAACAACGGCATAAACCTCTTCCCGGCCAGCGAGATCGGCGGCAATCGTCGTAGCGTGCCCGGGATGTTCGGTTCGGAAAACTTTGTATTCGATGTCTTTCGACCTCAAAAGTTCCTCCAGCCGGTCCATCGCTTTCAATGCATATCCGGTTCCGGCTGTCGGATTCACAATAAATGCCCAATACATCGTCTTCTACCTGCACAAAAAAGTAAGAAATCCCCTTTCCGGCACAGGGTTTCAGCGGAAAGGGGTTGTTGATCACAGGTCCTTCAGGATCGTTTCGGCGATCTGCGGCCCGGTCAGGCCGTATTCCTTCAGCAGATCGAGCGGCTTTCCGCTCTGTCCGAATTCATCGTTGATTCCGATCTTCCGGAACTTTTCAACGCCCTTGCCGATGATCGCAGACGCGACCGTATCGCCAAGTCCGCCGAGGATGGAGTGCTCTTCCACCGTGAATACGTTTTTGCACTTCGCAGCATAGATACGGGCGAGCTCTTCATCGAAAGGTTTGATGGTATGGAAGGAAACCAGTGCGGTTTTGATCCCTTTGCTCTCCAGGATTTCTGCCGCTTCCATCGTATGCTCGAGCATGATGCCGCAGGTGAAGATCACGCAGTCGCTCCCGTCGCGGATGACGGTGCCCTTGCCGACCGTAAACGGCCGGGGATCGTAAAC
Source organism: uncultured Eubacteriales bacterium (assembly GCA_902793605.1). Lineage (GTDB taxonomy): Bacteria > Bacillota > Clostridia > Christensenellales > Aristaeellaceae > Aristaeella. The sequence goes on along the minus strand of CADBEB010000001.1, from coordinate 104,469 downwards.
GGGGCTGGGAAGGCGCGCGGTCCGGATAAATACCGGTCCGTTGATCTCAGCCGCGGCTTCGACACACTGATAACACTCGTTCGCGTCAGAGGGGACAAAAACAGTCATTCCGGGAATTCCCCGCATCAGGGAAATATCCTCAATCGCCTGGTGGCTTCCGCCGTCTTCTCCCACCGTGATTCCTGCATGGCTGAAACCGAACTTCACGTTGAACTTCGGATAACAGACGCCGTTGCGGATCTGGTCATAGTTTCTTCCGGCAAATACCGCGAAGGTGGAACAGAACGGGATCAAGCCCATCGTGCTCAGTCCGGCGGCCATGTCGACCATGTTCGCTTCCGCGATTCCGCAGTCAAAGAACCGGTCAGGGAATTCCTTCTTGAAGGCGTTGGTCATGGTTGCGGACGCGAGGTCGGCATCCAGAACGACGATCCTGTCATTGGTCTGGCCCAGTTTCACCAGGGCTTCACCGTAAGCGACACGTGTTGCTTTCTTATCCATTTTTTCAGCCCTCCAATTCTTTCAGCGCCTGCGCAGCCTGTTCCGCATTCGGTGCTTTTCCGTGCCAGCCGACCTGGCCTTCCATGAAACTGACGCCCTTTCCCTTAAGGGTGTTCAGGATGATGTAGCGCGGCTTGCCGGGACACGGCGGGGTATGCAGCGCATCCAGGACCTGCTTCATATCGTTGCCGTCCGCCACTTCGATCACATCATATCCGAAAGCGAGAGCTTTGGCCTTGATATCGCCCAGGCTCATGACTTCATCGTTGGGACCGTCGATCTGCAGGCCGTTGTGGTCCAGGATCACAGTCAGGTTGTCCAGTTTATAGTGTGCGGCGGCCATGCTGGCTTCCCAGACCAGGCCTTCCTGGCTTTCGCCGTCGCCGATCACGGTATAGATGCGGCACTTGTTTCCGGTATGCTTTGCGCCCAGCGCCATGCCGACCGCGATCGAAATCCCCTGCCCCAGGGAACCGGTGGAAGCGTCCACACCGGGACACTTTTTGGTATCCGGATGGCCCTGCAGGATCCCGTGAAGCTGACGGAAATGATCGAATTCTTCTTTTCCGAAATAACCGCGCTCACAGAGTGTGCCGTAAAGCGCAGGAGCTGCGTGACCCTTTGAGAGGACAAAGCGGTCCCGTTCGGGCATCTTGTCGTTTTTGGGATCCACGTTCATCACGTCAAAATACAGCGCCACCAGTGCGTCGGTACAGGACAGGGATCCGCCCGGATGACCCGCTCCGGCTTTTGATGTCATGATAATGATATCTTTTCTGACTTCCCGGGCATAGGACTCAAGTTTCTGGATATCCATTTCTTTCCCTCCATTCCTGTCTTTACAGGGTTTACACACATTAAATAATTATAGTTTTCAGCCCTTGTATTGTCAAGATTGCGGAACTTTCAGCGCGCCTGTTTTCATCATTCGGTTCAGGGCTTCCGAAAGGGCAATCCGGCCGTGTGCATAGGTCAGTCCTCCCTGCATATAGGCTGTATATGGTTCACGCATCGGCCCGTCGGCACTCAGCTCAATACTGGCCCCGGCGACAAAGGTTCCGGCGGCCATCACGACGGGATCATCGTATCCGGGCATATCCCAGGGTTCCGGGAGCGCCATGCTGTCCACCGGACTCGCGGTCTGGATCCCCTGGCAGAAGGCGACCAGCAGTTCCGGTTTCCCGAAGCGGATCGCCTGGATGATATCCGCCCTTGGTTCATCGGAAGGCGGCGTTGTATCGAATCCGAGGTTTTCGAATACCCGCGCCGTCAGCAGCGCCGTCTTCAGGGCCTGTGTGACCGTGTGCGGCGCCATGAAGAGGCCCTGATAGAAGGGCCGGTAGGATGCCGCATAGGATCCGAGTTCCCTGCCGAGTCCGGGCGCCGTCAGCCGGTAAGCGATCCGTTCGATATCCTCCGCTTTTCCGACAACATAGCCGCCTGTCGGGGCGATGCCGCCTCCCGGGTTCTTGATCAGGCTTCCCACGCAGACATCTGCCCCGTGATCGGTAGGTTCATCGCCGCAGACGAATTCACCGTAGCAGTTGTCCACCATCAGTCGGATCCCGGGATGCCGCAGGTGGATCATTTCAGCGAGCTCTTCAAAGTCCTCCGGCCGCAGGCTCGGCCGCCAGGCATAGCCGCGGCTCCGCTGAGCGATAATCAGGCCGGTGTTTTCCCGGATGGCGTTTTCCACCGCTTCGACGTCGATCCTGCCATCCTTCAGCTCCACGCAGTCAAAGCCAATCCCCATCTCTTTCAGCGATCCGGGAGGCGTCTGTTCACCCGTACCGATCACGGTCTGCAGGGTATCATACGGCATACCCGTGGCACTCAGGATCCGTTTTCCCGGTCGAGTCAGTCCGAAAAGGGTCAGGCTCAGGGCTGCCGTCCCGCTGGCCACATGGGGCCGCATCAGCGCGGCTTCGGTATGAAACAGGTCCGCATAGATCCTCTCCAGCGTATCCCGTCCGATATCGTCGTATCCGTACCCCGTCGTCGGCGCAAAATGCCGGTAGCTGACCCCGAACTTCCGGAAGCTGTCCAGCAGCTGCCGCGTCCTCGCCTCTTCGTTGGCTTCGATTTCGTCAAAACGTATGGTGAGTTCCTTTTCAGCCTGTTCGATCAGACGCTCAATGGTAGCCATATTCTCCCCCTGTTACTTCAGCAGATCCCGGATCTTTTCATAGGCATCGGGTTCTTCCGTGCTGACATACCGGATCTGTTCTTCCCTCCGCAGGAAGGTCATCTGCCGTTTGGCATAGTGTCGTGTCCCGAGGCGGATTCGTTCCGCGGCATCCCCGACGGAGCACTTCCCGCGGATACAGGGGACCATCTCCTTGTAGCCGATTCCCTGCATGCTCTGTGCGTCCTCCGGAACGCCCTCCTCAAGCAAAGCGGCAACCTCTTCCCGCAAGCCGGCGCGGACCATCCCGGTCACCCGCTCATTGATCCTTTCATACAGGTGCGTGCGTTCCATGGCCGTTGAAACGACCTTCCATTCATAAGCTGTTGGCACTTCCCGGTTCGGCTGCATCGAAAACGGATTCCCCGTCGCCTCGCTGACTTCGATCGCGCGGATCACTCTTCGTACGTCGTTCAGGGGAAGCCGTTCCGCGGTGACAGGGTCCAGCTGTCTCAGGCGCTCATGCAGGATCTTCTTTCCCTCCGGCGTTTCCGCCAGTCGGTTCAGGTCTTCCCGCAGTTCCTTGTTGGCGCTGACCTGGCCCATGCCCATTGGATGCATCATTGCCTGCAGGTACAGCGCTGTCCCGCCGACAAAAAGTGTTTCATGCCCCTGGGCTGTCAGTGCTTCGATCAGCTTTTCCGCTGCTTCCCGATAATCAGATACGCTGTAGGAATCCGTCGGTTCACAGATATCCAGCAGGTGGTGAGGAACGCCCCGCATCTCTTCAACAGTTGGCTTGGCAGTGCCGATGTTCATCCGCCGGTAGATCTGCATGCTGTCCATACAGAGAATGTCCCAGCCCATTTCCTTTGCGAGCCGGATACCGATCTCTGTCTTCCCGCTCGCCGTCGGTCCGGTAAGCACCCGGCAGATCGTTTTCTTCATCGTATTCTCTGTCTTCATGCCTGGATCCGTTTGAACTTCTTGTCCAGGTCCCGATGGGAGATCGCGACGACCAGCGGTCTTCCGTGCGGACAGGTCGGTGTGACCTTCTTTTCGATCATCTCGTCGAGCAGACTCCGGATCTGTTCTTCCGTCAGCGCTTCTCCTCCTTTGACGGCATGCTTGCAGGCCGTCTGGAGAAGGGATGTCCGCTTCTTTTCAGCGGTGGGATCCCGTCCGGTTTCCAGCTCCGCGATCACATCCCGCACAAAATCCCTGGTCTGCGCTTCGCCCAGGATGACCGGGATCGTCCGCACAGCGACATCCTTTTCTCCGAACGCTTCCACGGAAAGTCCGATGTTCTCAAGTGCTTCCCGGTTGTCTTCAAGCAGACGCTGTTCCCGGTTTGTGACGCTGACGATCATCGGTACCAGAAGCTCCTGCCCCGGCTGTCGCTCGTTCGCGTGTTCCTTCATCAGTTTGTCAAACAGCAGCCGCTCATGCACCGCATGCTGGTCCACCAGCAGCAGCTGATCCCTGTACTCAACCAGGATGAACGTATTGAACAGCGCGCCGAAAACCTTCATCGGCTCTTCAATATCCGGCAGGATGGAATTCACCTGCTCAGCGCGTACTTCATAGAACATGGACGGCTTTTCCGTCCGGGGTTCCCGGGATATCTGCTGTATGGAAGGATACTGAACGGGAGGCGCCTCGGGAGCGTTCTCCTGCCGCTTTGGCTCTCCGTCCTCTGCTTTCTTCGAAATCTTCCGGTATTCCGGTATGGGTTTTTCCGCATCTGCCGGAACCGCCGCTGCCGGTGGAAGCCGGTCGCTGACCGTAACGCTTCCGGATGAGCGGGCCTGCTGGGCTACGGATACTGTCGGCGCAAAGGATACCGTCGGTTTTTCTTTCGTCAGCGGCATCTCCACCGGCCGTTCAAACGCATTCGGTTCCTTCAGGGCCCCAAGCACCGCCGAAAGCACTGCTTCATATACCGCTGACTCGTCACGGAACCGCACCTCCAGTTTGTTGGGGTGCACGTTTACATCCACCGCTTCATATGCGATCGTGATATGGAGCGCGCAGGTCGGGAATTTCCCGATCATCACGCGTTCCCGGCAGGCTGTTTCAAGCGCTTCGCTCAGCAGCCTGCTCTGCATGACGCGTCCGTTGATAAAGAAAAACTCGTGATTTCGGTTGCCCCGGGCATTCTCCCCGATGCCGACGTATCCGTTGATCATCAGCCCGTTCGCGTGGTCGTTAACCTGCCTCATGGCTTTCAGGGCGTTTCCGCCGTAGATGGTATGAAGCGCGGAGGCCAGCTGTCCGTCACCAGGCGAATGGTATTCCGTTTTCCCGTTCGAGACATACCGGAAACTGACATCCGGTCGGCTCAGCAGCATCTTTGTCATCAGATCGCTGACGGCAGCCGCTTCCTGTCCCGCCTTTTTCATGAATCCTTTCCGGACCGGGACGTTATAGAACAGTTCCCTGACAGTAATCGTCGTGCCGACGGGACAGGCCGTTTCCGAAACGGCTGTGATACTGCCTCCGTCGTTCTGAACGCGCAGTCCGGTCTCCCGGTCCCGTGTCCGTGTGGTCAGAGTCACATGGGATACGGCGGCAATGCTCGCAAGTGCCTCGCCGCGGAAGCCGAGCGTCTGGATGGAAAACAGGTCCTGTTCCCGGCTGATCTTGCTGGTTGCATGGCGTTCAAAGGCCATCCGGATATCGCTTTCGTCGATCCCGCTCCCGTTGTCCGTCACCCGGATCGAATCCAGGCCGCCGTCCCGGATCTCCACGCTCACCGCGGTCGCCCCGGCGTCCAGGCTGTTCTCCACGAGCTCTTTGATCGCCGCCGCCGGCCGTTCCACCACTTCGCCCGCCGCGATCTTCCCGATCATTGCATCGCTCAGTAATCTGATCTTTCCCATTGATTAAACCTTTCTTGCTTTTTCTTTTAACAGAAAAAGCTTATTCATCGCGTCCATCGGCGTCAGCGCCATCACATCGATCGCCTGCAGTTCCTGGATGATCTCGTCCTTCCGGTACTCGAACAGATCCATCTGTTCATTCTTTCTCGTTTCGCTTTCCTCTCCGAGGATGTTCTGCCCGATCGTATTCTGGTTGATATCACTGACTTCGAGCCGGGCCTGGATCTCATGTGCGCGTACGATCACCGGATGCGGAACACCCGCAAGCCTTGCCACATGGACACCGAAACTCTTGTCCGCGCCGCCACGGATGATCCGCCGCAGGAAGATCACATCTTCCCCGTGCTCCTTCACCTGTATGCAGAAATTCTTGACGCCGTCCAGGTGGCCTTCCAGTTCGCTCAACTCATGGTAATGCGTCGCGAACATGGTTTTCGCACCGATCCGGTTTTTGTCCGCGATGTACTCCACCACGGCCCAGGCAATGGCAAGTCCGTCGAATGTACTGGTTCCGCGGCCGATCTCATCAAGGATGATCAGGCTGTTGCGCGTCGCATTCCGGAGGATGTAGGCCGTCTCGCTCATTTCCACCATGAAGGTGCTCTGACCGCTGGCCAGGTCATCGCTGGCCCCGACCCGGGTAAAGATCCTGTCGCAGACGGGCAGGACCGCTTCCTTCGCCGGCACAAAGCAGCCGATCTGCGCCATCAGGCAGATCAGGGCTACCTGGCGCATGTAAGTACTCTTGCCGGCCATGTTCGGTCCGGTGATGATCATCATCCGGTTTTCATCACAGTCAAGCAGTGTATCGTTGGGAATAAACTCTCCGTCCTTCAGCGTCTTTTCCACGACCGGATGCCTGCCTTCGATGATCTTCAGGCTTCCGTCAGTTACCATTTCCGGACGTACATACCGGTTCTCGGAGGCAGTCCTGCTCAGGCTCTGGAATACGTCAAGTTTTTTCAATGCTTCCGCTGTCTTCTGGATGCTGCCGATATCCGCCGCGATCCTGTCACGGATCTCGTTAAACATCTGGAGTTCCAGGCGGACGCTTTGCTCCTGTGCCCCGATGATCTTCTGCTCGATCTCCTTGAGTTCAGGCGTCATAAAGCGTTCCGCATTCGTCAGCGTCTGCTTCCGGATATACCGTTCCGGCACCTGTCCCAGGAAGCTCCTGGTTACCTCGATATAATAGCCGAAGACTTTGTTGTACTGAACCCGCAGGTTCCGGATCCCGGTGGCTTCCCTTTCCTTGCTCTCCAGGTCCAGGATCCACTGTTTTCCGCTGGACTGTGCTTCCCGGTATTCATCGAGCATCGGGGAATAACCTTCCCGGATAATACCGCCCTCCGTAATCACTACCGGCGCGTCCGGATGAATCGCGCGGTCCAGCAGTTCCGTCAGTTCCTCCAGCGGATCCAGTTCCTCCCTCGCTTCCCTCAGGGCCTTGCTCTGAACATCCCGCAGAAGATCGCGGATCCCGGGAATCTTCTTCAGGCTTGCGCACAGAGCCAGACAGTCCCGGGCATTCAGGTTCCGGTAAGCCACCTTGTTCATCAGGCGCTCCATGTCATAGACGCCGCCGAGTTCCTCCTCCAGCGTCATGCCTGTCACCCGGTTGCCGGCCAGCTCAGCGACGGCATCCAACCGTTCATTGATCTCCCCGACATCCAGCAGCGGCTGTTCGACCCAGCTGCGCAGGAGACGTCCGCCCATCGCGGTCGCTGTTCGGTCGATCAGGTTCAGGAGGGTTCCTTTTTTTCCGTCTCGCAGGCCTTCCGTCAGTTCCAGGTTCCTTCTGGTGTTCTGATCCAGCAGCATGGTCCTTCCGTTTTCAGCAAAGCGAATGTTCCGGATATGCTCCAGGGAATTCTTCTGGGTTTCGTGCAGGTATTTGATCAGCGCGCCTCCGGCGCAGGTTGCCTCTTTCCTGTCATCCAGTCCGATGGATGTCAGATTAGACAGTAGGAAGTGGCGGCACAGGGCTTCCTCGGCGTTGTGCGGTTGGAACCAGTTGCCTGGCTGCCGGCTGACATTCGGGCATTCCGCGCCGAGAAGGCCCTGAAGGGTATCCGTATCGTTGCAGATGATCTCCATCGGATGGACCCGGCTGATCTGGGCCCGCAGCAGGTTCATCTCCGGCTCCATCACGTAAAACTCGCCGGTGGATACATCCGTATAGGCGAGACCGGCCTTTTTCCCGTCGATGCAGACGCTCATCAGGAAATTGTTGGCTTTGTCTTCCAGCATGGTCGGATCCGTGACCGTTCCCGCCGTGATCACCCGGACCACATCCCGTTCCACGAGTCCTTTTGCCGTCGCAGGATCTTCCATCTGCTCGCAGATGGCAACCTTGTATCCTTTGGCGATCAGTTTTTCGATGTATGTGTTCACGGAATGATACGGGACGCCGCACATCGGTGCCCGCTCTTCCAGTCCGCAGTCCTTTCCGGTCAGGGTCAGTTCCAGTTCCCGGGAAGCCGTTTTGGCATCCTCAAAGAACAGCTCATAGAAGTCACCCAGCCGGAACAGCAGCAGGCAGTCGTTATACTGCTCATGGATCCGCAGATACTGCTGCATCATCGGTGAAAGTGCCATGTTATCTCCTCGTTCAGTAAATCGTTCAGTGGCATCCGCCGCAGGCGGTGCAGTCTCCGCTGCAGGCAACAGTCCCCCGGCTATCGTCCTCCACTTCTCCCGTGATGACGAGGCGGAGGATCTTGTTGACGTTGTCCATCATCGTCTGGAAGTCTTTGCGTTTCTCCTTCAGCTCAATGATCTTCCTGTTTTCATTCATGCGCTTTTCAGCCTCTTCCATCTCCCGGCTGGCTTCGGCCAGTTCGTTTGGATCCATATCGGAAGAAGCCAGGATTTCCTCCACGCGGTTCCGTTTTTCGATCATTTCTCCGAGCACGGCTGCCGCATCCGGATCCCGCCGCATTTCCGCTTCCGTCTTTTTCATTTCCCTGTAGCATTCGCTGTCCAGGATCGCCTCAGCCAGTTCCTGCGCTTTGTTCATAACTTCTCTCATGCTTCTCTCACTCCCATCAGGGTATTGTTTTTCAGTCCGGTCACCCGGCATTTCAGGATCGTTCCGATATCCTTCTCGCTCCCCGCCACCGAGATGGAAATCCCGTGCTTTCCTTTTCCGGAAACGGCCTGTTCGCTCCTGCGGCTGAGGCCTTCCACCAGGATCTCTTCCTCTGTGCCGACAAATCGTTTCATCGTGTCCTGCTGCAGAGACTCCTGCAGGTCGATCAGCCGTTTGATCCGTTCTGTCGCTTCCTCTTCCGGAATCCTTCCGGGCATTTCCGCGGCGCGGGTTCCCGTCCGCGCGCTGTAGATGAAGGTAAACGCGCTGTCATACCGCACTTCGTCCACCAGGCTCATCGTATCCTCAAACTGCGCTTCCGTTTCACCCGGAAATCCGACGATGATATCGGTACTCAGCCCGATCCCGGGGATCGCTTCCCGAAGTTTTCTCACCCGGTCAAGATACTGCCCGCGGGTATAATGGCGGTTCATCAGCCGGAGAATCTCGTCGTTTCCGCTTTGTACCGGCAGGTGAAACTGCGGCAGAATATGCTTTCCGCTTGCCATCACGTCGATCAGCTCGTCGCACAGGTCCTTCGGATGGCTGGTCATGAACCGGATCCTCGGGATTCCTGTATCATCCAGTCGTTTCAGCAGTTTTGCGAAGGAAACATCGCCGGGCAGTCCTTTTCCGTAACTGTTCACATTCTGGCCGAGAAGCATGATCTCCTTCACGCCGGATTCCAGCAGTCCTTCTGCTTCCCGGATGATTTCTTCGGGATCCCGGCTGCGTTCCCGTCCGCGGACATATGGCACGATACAATAGCTGCAGAAATTGTCACAGCCGTACATGATCGTCACATAGGCCGCGTCGTGCCGGAGCCGCCTGACCGGCAGGCCTTCCGGGATCACGTCCTTCTCCTCTACCCGGACGACCCGGTTTCCGCCGTTCAGCAGCTCATACATCATCTCCGGCAGCTTATGCAGGTTCGCGGTCCCGAATGCAAGGTCGATGAATTTGTACTGCTTCAGGATCCTGTCAGCCATTCCCGGTTCCTGGATCATGCAGCCGCATACGGCAATCAGCAGTTCCGGCTTCTGTTTCCGGACTTCCTTCAGCCATGTCACATTGCCCAGCGCCCTGCGCTCTGCGTTTTCACGTACACAACAGGTGTTGAAGATCACAAAGTCAGCCTCTTCCCGTTGCGGCGCGGAGGCCATTCCCATCGATTCCAGCATGCCCGCGATCTTTTCGGAATCATGCGCGTTCATCTGGCAGCCGTAAGTCACCACATGATAGCTTTTCGGCCGATGCGGCAAGGCGCGGACCATTTCAGCAAACGTCTGCTGCCGCTCCATCTCCTCCGTACTCACTATGATTTCGTTTCTTGACATCAATCATTCTCCCAAATCTGTTGGATTTCCGGCCGAAGGTTTCCACAGGGCGATCGGAAGGCCATTTGGTCGCGGCCTCAGCCGCGAAATGCCCTCTATCTCCGTTTTCTCGTCATTTCCATAAGGCCCAATTGTGTCCATCCGTGGATCACTGTTTTAATCCGGTCATTCTCAAAGCATTCCTTCAGGCGGTTACAAACCAGACTTTGGTCCGTTTCCGCTTCCATATCGATAAAATCAATCACGATGATTCCGGCAAGGTCTCTGACCCGGACCTGGATCGCAATCTCTTCACAGGCTTCGAGGTTCGTTTCCAGGATCGTTCTTTCCTTATCGCCGGAGGAAACAGCGGACGCTGTGTTCACATCGATCACAGTCATCGCCTCGCAACGGTCAATCACAATGTTGCCGCCATGTGCGAGCCGAACAGTCCTTCCTTCGGCAGCAGCAAGCTGGCGTTTCAGGTCCGGGGGCAATTCGTCTGCATCCCTGATCTCATCGATTCCCCGCCCGCTGTAATCGTTCTTCAGCGAGTCCATTACTCCGTTGGCCCGCAGTACCGTCCCCGGCTGACTGCTTTCCGACGCTTTTGAAGCGATCTTCTTCCATTCAGACCAGAGTGCTTCCGCCTCGTTCCGGATTTCGCTTTCCATTGTCGTAACGGAAGAATGTCGCAGAACGAGTCCGAAACGGTCTCCGGCGATCTCCCGCCCCAGCTGTTTCAGTCTTTCACGTTGTTCTTCCTCTGCGATCCGGCTGCTGACACCGATATACCGGTTCTTCGGCATCAGGATCACACAGGTCCCGGCCAGGGTAATATCCCTTGTCAGAAAAGCGCCTTTCTCCCCCGTTTCTTCCCTGCGAACCTGGAGGATGAGCGTTTCCCCGGACTTTGGCCTGCCTTCCAGGAAGGTCTTTCCGTTCTCTTCCAGCGGCATGAAACCGTTCTTCCTTCGGCCGATATCAACAAAAGCACAGTTCATCCCGGGCATCATCCGGTCAATCCTGCCCAGCAGGATATCGCCGCTCTTTTCCTTCGGATCCCGCGGAATATACTCCGTCAGCCGTCCGTCCTCCGTCACCGCACAGAAATCCGGCCCGTTCAGTATCACTCTCTTCATAATGTCTCCAGCGGTACCAGTTTCCCTTCCTCATTTTCACCCAGAAGCGCTTCCCGTGTGATAAGCACGCGAACCTCCTCCGTGATGTTCGCCTCCCGGCACAGTGCTTCCATCAGCATGCCCGGCTTGCAGGATTCCCGTTCCGTCAGGACCAGCGTGGCATACAGATGTTTCCCTTCTCCGTTCAGTTCAAAGATCAGCGGTTTGATATCGCATTCCTTCAGCGCGGTCTTTGTCTTCCGCATCGCAGGGATCGTTTCCCGCGCCATCATGGAAGGGATGGCATCGATCAGCCTGGCTGCATACTTCTCCTCGCGGATCAGCAGGTCATATCGTGCTGCCCGGAGCATCGGCGGCAGGGATGAATGCTTCCTGTCCACAGCCCGCGCTTCAGACAGCTGCATCTCCGGCGGCATTGCCCGGTTCATCTTTTCCATGAACTCCTGTTCGCTTACATCCTCTTCCATCGTTACATCCATGATCTCCCGCTTCCCGCAGGCGCCCGTGCTCAGGGCGCTGGCAAAGGTAACCAGGATATGGGGATTGAACCCGTTGGAGTATGCCACCGGCAGTCCGCTTCTTCGCAGTCCCCGCTGGACGCTGCGCTGGATATCCAGATGTCCGATATGCCGGATCCGCTCACCTTTTTCAAACACTGCCAGCATTCGCATAGGCGCACACTCCCTTCCAGCGCTGCAGGCCGCATCCGTTGCAGCCCTTCCGACAGTCCTTTGTGGTTTCGGTCCGGTCGCTCTTTTCCTTCTCATGCCAGAGGAACTGCTTTGTCACGCCGCTGTCGATATGATCCCATGGCAGCAGCTCGTCCTTCGTCCGTTCCCGATTCGCATAAAAAGCCGGGTCCAGTCCGCATTCCCGGAATGCGTCCATCCACTTGTCAAACCGGAACGTCTCGTTCCAACCGTCCAGGATACAGCCCATTTCATAGGCTTTTTTCAGGACGGCTCCTATCCGGCGGTCGCCTCTCGCAAAGCAGGCTTCCAGGAAGCTGACATACGGCTCATGCCAGTGGAAGGTCACGCCCCTGATGTTGAGAACCTGCTTCAGGTGCTCCTGTTTTTTCAGCACCGTTTCAATCGTATCCTGGGCTGCCCACTGGAAAGGAGTAAAGGGTTTCGGTACAAATACGCTTGTGCTGACCGTCACCCGCAAACCTTTGGCGCGCTGCGGCTTTGGGACATTAAAATACTCTGCGACCACCTTTCTGGCCAGGTCGGCGATCCCGTCCAGATCCTCCGTGGTTTCCGTCGGCAGGCCGGACATGAAATACAGCTTCACGCTGCTCCATCCGCCTTCGAAAGCATCCCTCACCTTTTCCAGCAGGTCCTCCTCCGTCACGCCCTTGTTGATCACGTCCCGCATCCGCTGGGTTCCTGCTTCCGGGGCAAAGGTCAGGCTCGTTTTCCGGACCTGCTGTGTTTCTTCAAGGCTTTCCTTCAGCACGCTGTCGATACGAAGGCTCGGCAGGGAGATCGACACGCGCTTTTCCTTCATGCGCCTCATCAGCTCCCGGATCAGTTCCGGCAGGCAGCTGTAGTCACCGCTCGACAGGCTGCTCAGGCTGATCTCCTCATAGCCGGTGGAGGCCTGCAGTTTTTCAGCAAGGTCAATCAGTTTCTCCAGACTGCGTTCCCTCACGGGACGGTACAGGATCCCCGCCTGGCAGAACCGGCATCCCCGTGTGCATCCGCGCATGATCTCCAGCATGATCCGGTCAAAGACCACCTCGGTATAAGGCACCGGGAACTCCTCGGGATAATAGGTGTGGTTCAGGTCTGTAACAACGCGTTTTTTCACTGAAGCCGGAGCTTCCGGACAGGTCGGTTTCACGGATGCGATCGTCCCGTCTTCATGATAGGTCACCTGGTAAAGAGAAGGTACATATACGCCTTCCAGCTTCGCCAGGTTCTTCAGGCACTCTTCACGGCTCAGGCCTTTTTCCTTCCGCTCCAGGATCACCCGGTTCAGTTCGGTCATGACATCCTCGCCGTCACCGATCATGAACGCGTCGATAAAATCCGCCAGCGGTTCGGGATTGAAGGCGCAGGGGCCGCCGGCCACGACGATCGGGTCGTTTTCTCCCCGGTCCCTGCTCTCGAGCGGGATCCCGCCCATCTCCAGCATCGCCAGGATATTGCTGTAGCTCATCTCATACTGAAGCGTAAAGCCGACGACATCGAATGCATTCATCGGACGCCTGCTTTCCATGGACAGGAGAGGCAGCTCCTCTTCCTTCATCAGAGCGATCATATCAGTCCACGGCATGAAGAAGCGCTCGCACAGGCTCCAGCTTTCCCGGTTGATCAGTCCGTACAGGATCTTCAGGCCGAGATGGCTCATCCCGATCTCATAGGTGTCCGGAAAACAGAACCCGAAATGAAGCGGACATCTGTCCCATTCCTTCACCGTCGTATTCATCTCTCCGCCGGTATACCGCGGCGCCTTCTGGACCTTCTCCAGCGCCCGTTCAAATCGTTCATTCAAATCCATAATAAACCCTTTAAATATCTCAATTTCAGCCGAAGGAGTCTAAGGAGGTGCTGATGCACGCGGTGCGCGTGCGTTTCCTTGCGAAAACGCCCCCGAGTTACGGAGCTACGGGAGACCAGTACTGCTTTTGATAAATATCCGTGAAGCAATAGGTCACCCTGCATTTGCTCCTGTCCTCCACCGGCCGGTTGGAAATATCGATCTTCTTCCCGAGCGTGATCTTCTTGCCGAGCTTGTAGCTGTCTCTGTAGTTCCCGTCGTAGTCGTAGTAGTCGCAGACAAACTGTACCTCGTCTCCCTCACCGATCGCGATCAGACCCTTGGACTGCTGTTCGGTCTCGTCCGAATAGACTTTCTGAGCTCCGGCGATATAGCCGTGAGGCCGCTCATTGTCGAAGTTCAGGATCAGGTCGACGCGCTCGCCGTTCAGGATCGCCGGAACGTATCCGGAGATCACATACTGTTCTCCCTCTTCCACGGTTCCCAGATAGTAATAGGCCACAGCCTGGCCGTCGATCGACAGGCTCGTGCCGTCGAAGCTGTTCACAAGCGCATCGCCTTCGATCTCATAGTCCGGATCGCATCCCAGGTCGATGAAACCACTTCCGTCATCCAGGAAGATATTCCTGACCAGGGACTCCACCATACCCCATTGATCCTTGGGCAGTATGATCCGTCCGTTCTGCCAGACCAGTGCATTCGCATCAAAGTGATTCTCCAGGATGTATTCCGCCGCGCGTTCAGCATTCATGGACCGGCCCATGAACAGGTCCAGGATACTGCCGGTATTCCCGCCGCCGCTGCCGGATCCGAACATACCGCCCAGCAGTTCGTTCAGTCCCCCGGAGGAATAGCTTGTCGTGTAGCCTCCTCCGCTTCCCAGCAGGCTGTCCATCAGGCCGGGATAAGCCGTTGCATGGCTGCCGTAACTGGAAATCGGCGTTCCCGCACTGACCTGGCCGCTGACCTCAAGGCTTGCAAATTCCTGGATGCAACGGGTGTATTCCTCATCCATCCCGATGTCCTGGAAGGTGGACACCGCCTGCTTAACCTTGTTGGCCCTTTTATAGGGAAAATAGATACTCAGCCCGTACGCGTTGCTAATCCCACCCCCGGTACGGTTGTACTTGATTGCGCCTTCCAGGGCCTTGGCCAGATCCTTGCCTTCGTCCGTACCCAGGTTCCGGGCAAAGTGGATCAGGTCGATCTGGTCGATCCGGCTTTGCTGGGCGAACTCCCGGCTTTTGCTTCGGGCTGTGGACACCTTCTTGTATTGCTTGTTCTGGATCAGGTCGTTCGTCTCGATGCTGAATTCTTTCAGTTCCTTCGGGACAGTCGCCTGGAGCTCCGCAAGATCCGTCACGCTCAGCGTGGTTGCCTGGCCGCGGCATTTCTGGTTACAGACTTCAACAAAGTCGTCGACGATCGTCTTCCCCAGGTTGATCGTCGGCGTGCTGGTGTTCTTCCCAAGCTGGTTCAGCCAGTTCGTGTAGTACCAGCCTACACCGGGTTCTGTTTCTTCGCTTGCGACCATATAGTCGGCATACTGGCTCAGCATGATACCGTTCTCGACCGTTGCCATCAGGCAGGTATCAAATCCGATAAAATCAAACTTGATATCCGCCGCCTTCAGGGCCTTGTTGATCCCGGAAAGCGTCAGCGTCTGGCCCTGACCGTACCGCTCGTCATAACCGTACCCGCTCACGGATCCGCCGCCGTGATCCCAGAAGATCAGGCACATCCGGTCTGCCGGAAAATTCTCTTTCCCGAAATTCAGGAACGTTGCCAGTGTATCCGGGCTGGTCATGCTGCCGCTGCCCATGTCGTCCTTCAGGCAGTAGAAGGCGCCGTCCCTGATCTGGTAGATCTGGTTCCTGCTGGCAGAAACCACATTGTTCCGCCATCTCCTGGCGCCGCCGGTATAGATGATCAGATTGATCTTGTCGCTCAGCTTCGCGTTCGCCATCTCCTTCAGGTCGGAGGTGGCCATCCCCTGCTGGCTTTCCAGGTCTGCGCCGCACATATAGACCATGATCGTCACGGTATCCTTGTTGTTCCCGCGGATCGTAGTGAACTTATCCCTGGCTTTCTTTGAGACGCTTTCATCCAGTGAGGCGGAATTGTCTCCGCCGGAAGAAGTAAAATACTGAGATGCTGTTGCCCCTGAAGAACCGGAAGACAAAGGACTTCCGCTGCTTCCTCCGGTCAGTCCGCCCAGCAGGCTGCTGAGATCGTCGGTATCATAGACGGAGGAACCGCTGGAACCGAGGAAAGAGCTCAGCAGGTTGCCCAGGCCGCCGCTTCCGCTGCTGCCGCCGAGCAGGTCTCCAAGTCCGCTGCCCTGGGAACTGCCGGTCTGGGAAGACTGGGATGTCGTCCCGGTGCTGTTTGTAACTACCTGGTTCAGTATATTGCCGGGATCGCCGGAATCACCGCCGAACAGTCCGCTCAGCTTCCCTCCGCCCAGCAGGACAGCCAGTGCGACAATGATCAGCAAATACTTTCCGCATCCGCCGCCGACCGCACGCTGTCCGCCGGCCCGCTGTCCGCCGCCGGCGCCGTTCTGTTTCACCGCGCTGCTGTATTGCTTCCGGCCTCCCTGTTGGGAAGAGGGCCTGGCAGCAAACGGATTGGTCTGCTGTGGCCGCTGCTGTGCAAACGGGTTTGTCTGTTGCGGCCGCTGACCGAATGGATTGCTCTGTGACGGACGCGATTGTGCGAAGGGACTCGACTGCTGCGGACGTGAACCAGAATGCGCTTGTCCTCCGAACGGATGAGCTCCGCCGAAGGATATCCCGCCTCCGGTCGTTTTTTGCTGTTTCCTGGCCGCCTCCTGTTCCCTCCGTTCCTGATAGCCGCCCATGTTGCCGACCGGACCGGTACCCAGTCCTTCACCATGTTTCTCCACGTTCATGGCTTCATTGACAACCTTTTTTTCTCTGGCTCTCGGCTTTTTCTGCCCGTCCATCATAATCCCTCCCTTGTACATTCTGACCGAAGCTCCAGGGCTGAAAGCCCTGGTCGCACCGGCAGGTGCGAAATACTTTACACTAATTCTTCTTCTGCTTCTTCCGGAGAAGATTCCTGCGGGTTCTCCGGCAGCGGCGGCAGGTATTCGAGCCCTTCCAGGCCGAAGTGACTCAGGAATTCATCGGTGGTCCCGAAAAGGATCGGCCGCCCGATCGTATCCTTCCGTCCTGTCTCTTTGATCAGTCCCTTGTTGATCAGGCTCTGCAGGCTGTAGTCGCACTTCACGCCCCGGACCTGCTCCACCTCAGCCCTCGTCACCGGCTGCTTGTAGGCGACCACTGCCAGCGTTTCCATCGCTGCCTGGCTCAGGCTTTGCTGCTGCACCGGCTGCAGGAGCCTCAGTACGTCCTGGGCATAGAGAGGCCGGGTCGCCAGCTGCACCTTGTCCCCGAACCGTTTCAGCAGGAAGCCGCGCTGGTCGTAATCGTATTCGTCACGGATGGCGTTCAGTTCCGCTTTCACAGCTTTTTCTTCCGTTTGCAGCGCCCTGGCCAGTTCCTTGACGGTCACGGCTTCCCCAGCCACGAAGAGGATCGCCTCGATCCGTCCCTTCAGGTTTCCTTCCTGTTCGCTCAAGGCTCACCATCTCCTTTCTGTGCCAGGTCGGCCAGGTCCTCCGCCTTCTTCTTTCTCGGCCGGCCGCTCAGCAGCTCGATGCCTCCGTACACTTCATCCTGCCGGACGTGCATCTGTCCCAGTTTCAGCAGTTCCAGCACCGCCAGGAAGTAAGTCACGACTTCTTCCTTGGTCGGTGCATCCGAGAACGCTTCCTCAAACCGCATCCGCTTCTTCTTTTTGATCCTGTAGATCAGGTTCAGCATGCACTCCTGAACCGTGTGGCTGTCGCGGTGGATGTTCCTCGGCGCGTAATGATTGGACTCCGGATCGTCATCAAGCTGCGGTCTCCGCTGCCAGATCCGCAGGAAGGCCTCCTGCAGTCCCTGCAATGTCAGACCCGTCAGTTCAACCTCCTGCGGCGGCAGCGGATATTCTTCCGGCAACTTCGTGAAAACGCGCTTGGCAGCCTCTTCGAATTCCTTCATGCTTTCCGCCGTTTCCTTGAATCGTTTGTATTCTTCCAGGCGGCGGATCAGTTCGGTTTCCGGATCCGTTTCCTCCTCCTTCTTCGGCGGCTTCGGCAGCATCGCCCGGCTCTTGATCTCCAGAAGCATCGCGGCCATCACCAGGAAATCACTCGCCTCGTCCATATCCAGGTCCGGCGCGTTCCGGACGATGTCCAGGTACTGATCGGTGATCTCGCTCACAAAAATATCCCGGATATCGATTTGCGCCTTGCCGATCAGGGCAAGCAGGAGATCCAGCGGCCCGTCAAAGTCCTTCAGTTTAAATACTCTGTTCATCATATCGTTTACAGGATCCTGAACACGAAACGGAATACCGCATTGAAAACATTGCTGTTCACAGTGCTCAGCAGTCCGTTCAGCAACCCGGAAATGCATACGACCAGGAAGACGATCTGGATGATCTGCATCGTCTGCCGGTTCATGCTCAGGTTCCCCTTGAATATAAAATGGTCCAGGAATCGGTATCCGTCCAGCGGAGGTACGGGAAGAAGGTTAAAGATCGCCAGGCTTAGGTTCATCTGGGCCAGCATCAGGAAAAACTGGAATACATAGCTCAGCCACCGCGCTTCCGCATATTTATAGATCAGCACCGTGATCACCGTACTTAGCAGGAAAACTAGCAGGTTCGCGAAAATGCCCGCCAGGGATACGAGAATGTAGTCCCGCCGGTAGTTCCTGAAGTTGTTCGGATTGATCGGTACGGGTTTGGCCCAGCCGATCCGCAGGAACAGCATGCAGATCGTTCCGATCGGATCCAGGTGCTTGCGCGGATCCAGCGTCAGCCTTCCCATCATTTTTGCTGTCGGATCGCCGCATTTCAGCGCAACATAACCGTGCGCGCATTCATGGATGATCAGGCTGAAGAGGATCCCTGCCGTAAACATGATCAGGTAGATGATCGTTCCGCCCGGATCCGTCCTCAGATTCTGAAAAATACTCGTAATATTCGAAAACATCCCGTCACCTCTGTCAAAAAATGCAATCAAAGTAAAGTGTATTTACCGAAGGTTTCCAAAGGGCGTAACCGAAAAGCCCCATTATTTGCCGGCTCTTCTTATGAATTCCTCTTCGTCAATGGTTTCAATCCCGAGGCTTTGCGCCTTGGTCAGTTTGCTTCCGGCATCGGTTCCGACCACGACAAAGGCCGTCTTTTTGCTGACCGAAGACGCTGCGTTCCCGCCCTTGCTCCGGATCAGGTCTTCCGCCTGTTTCCGGCTCAGCGTCGGCAGCGTTCCCGTTACCACGATGCTCATTCCCGTGAATACCCCGTCTGCCGCAGCTGCCATCTCTTCCGGATGCACGCCGGCATCGAACAGCTTTTCGATCATCTGGTTGTTCTCCGGGAAACTGAAGTACTCGACAATGCTCCCCGCAACAATCTCCCCGATATCCGGAATCGCTGTCAGCGCCGTTTCATCGGCAGCCTTCAGCTTCTCCAGCGATCCGAAGTACTGCGCCAGATCCCTGGCTGTTTTCCTCCCAACGTTCGGAATCCCGAGAGCGAACAGGAAGGCGTCCAGCTGGCAATGCTTGCTCTTTTCCAGCGCATCCGAAAGGTTCGCCGCTTTCTTCTCCTTGAAGCCGTCCAGCATCAGGAAATCCATCGGCGTCAGTGTATACAGGTCCGCCGGCTGTCTGACACCCATCTGGTCGTACATCTGACCGGCTGTTTTGTCACTGAATCCGTCAATATCCATTGCTTCCCGGCCGGCAAAATGCGCCAGTCGCGCAATCGCCTGCGGACGGCAGGTTTCCCGGTTCATACAGAACAGGTGCGCTCCCCGTTCGATCAGTTTCGATCCGCAGGCCGGGCAGAATTCAGGCTTTTCGATCGGTATCTCATCCGGTTTCACTTCACCGGCCCGGCCCACGATCTCGGGAATCACGTCGTTGCTTCGCCGGATCCAGACGTCGCAGCCGATCGCCACGTTTTTTCGCTGAATGTCGCCCAGGTTGTTCAGCGTTGCCTTGCGCACGGTCACGCCGTAAAAGTCCACCGGCTCGACATGCGCCAGCGGCGTCAGCTTTCCGGTCCGGCCGAGTTCCCAGGTAACGTTGTTCAGCCGTGTAACGCATTCTTCCGCTTCAAACTTATACGCGACCGCCCAGCGCGGGAACTTCTCCGTATATCCCATCTGCTCGCGCAGCGCATAGTCTCCGACTTTGATGACGACCCCGTCGATCAGCCAGTCCAGACTGCTCCGTTCCTTCTCGATCTCCCGGATACAGGTTTCAAGCTCTTCCCGGCCGCTGCCGCTGCCGAGATAAGGACTGACCGGAAATCCGTTCTCCTTCAGGAAATCAAGCATTCCCGGCTGGGAATTATACGGCGGATTCTCGATCGTGCCTACCTGGTAGAAGAACGCGTCAAGATGCCGTGACGCCGTCACCGCCGGGTCCAGGTTCCGGAGTGCGCCGGCCGCAGCGTTACGCGCGTTTTTGAGCGGTTCCTTTGCCGTCTTGTTATACTTCTCCAGCGTGCTGAGACGCATGATGCACTCGCCCTGAACCTCGAGCAGGCCCTTGTAGGGGATCGTACGGGGAACCGCATGGATTGTCTTCGCCTGGGGCAGGATTGCTTCCCCGGTCACCCCGTTTCCTCGTGTCGCAGCCTGGACAAGCTCGCCGTTGCGGTAGGTCAGATTCAGCGTCAGCCCGTCGAACTTGTATTCCAGGTAATACTGAAGGTTCGTCTTCCCTGCCAGCTTTTCCGTCCGGAGGATCCAGGCGTCCAGCTCTTCCATGCTCTGAACCTTGTCCATGGACCAGAGGCGGGTGATGTGCCGGTGTTCCTCAAAGCCTTTCAGAGGATCTCCGCCCACCTTCCGAGTCGGTGAATCCTCCAGTACGACGCCGGTTTCAGCTTCCAGTTTCTTCAATTCATCGTACAGCCTGTCCCACTGCATGTCGGAAATGACCGGATTATCCAGTACATAATAGGCGTAGGATGTTTCCTTCAGACGTCGCACGAGTTCCAGCATCCTGTTCATCTCGTCGTTCATTCTTCATCCTCCACCTTTACGATCGGAGCCACAGCCAGGGAAAGCATCTTCTCCCCTGTTCCGTCAAACAGGATCCGGATCCTGGCATCTGCCCCGCTGCCGGATACTTCAAGCACCTGCCCGAAACCGAACTTCGGATGCCGCACCCGGTCGCCTGTTCCGAACAGTTTCTGCATTGCGCCTGCCTGAAGCCCGTTTGCCGCGCTTCCCACAAATCCCCGGTTCACCCCCGGAATGCTGTTCAGGTCCAGACCTTTCAGCTTCAGCTTTGGTTTACCGAGATCGGACGCTGCTTTTGGAGTCCTGAAAACAGGCTCTGTGAATTCATCTGCCCATTCATCTCGCGGCTGCCTTCTGCCGGACGTGAAGGAATTCCCGCCGTAGCTTCTGCCGTAACCGCCGCCATAGGAGGACCTGTGTGACCGGGAATACTCCTCCTGAAGCAGCCGGGCCGGGATTTCGTCCAGGAAGCGGCTCGGCGGATTATGGCTGAACTGGTTGTACATCATCCGCTCTTCCGCCCGGCTCAGGTACAGGCGCTTACGGGCCCGGGTGATGCCGACATACATCAGCCGCCGCTCCTCTTCCAGGCGGTTGTCTTCATCCACGCTTCTGGCAGACGGGAAGATGCCTTCCTCCATGCCCGGAATAAAGACGTTGTCAAATTCCAGACCCTTGGCTGAATGCAGCGTCATCAGCATGACATAGCCGCTCCGGTCTTCCGCCCGATCCAGATCGGTTACCAGCGACACATTCTCAAGATAGGCTTCCAGCGTCGGCTCTTCGCCCATCTGAGCGAATTCGCTGACGGACCCCTTGAATTCCTGGATATTCTCGATCCGGTTCAGCGCTTCATCCGTATCTTCCTTCCGGTATTGTTCCTCCAGTCCGGTCTTTTCGATCAGGAAGTCGATGAATTCCTCCAGGCCCATGCACTCCTTCATTGCCGTGAGCATGGTGATCATCTGGAAGAAAGCCGTCACGCTGTTCTTTGCCCGGCTTCCAAGTTCTTCCGGCAGGTCGTTCAGTACGCTGAAGACCGGAACTCCTTCCTTTGCCGCATAGGCCGCCAATGTTTCTACGGTTGCGTCCCCGATCGCCCGCTTCGGCACGTTGATAATTCTCGTCAGGGAAATATCATCTGCCGGGTTGGCAATCACGCGGAGGTAAGCTAGGATATCCTTGATCTCTTTTCGTTCATAGAATTTCTGGCCGCCGAAGACGCGGTAAGGCAGACCGGTCTTCATCAGCATTTCTTCCGGCACGCGGCTCTGGGCATTCGTCCGGTACAGGATCGCCATTTCTCCCAGGGATTCGCCGGCTCTGCGAAGATCTTCCATCTGCTGCACGATCCACGCAGCTTCTTCCCGCTCGTCCTGTGCGCAGTATACGCGGATCTTCTCGCCGCTCTCCTCCTCGGTCCAGAGCGTCTTGTCCTTCCGTCCGCTGTTGTGGGCGATCACCTGGTTTGCCGCATCCAGGATGTTTGATGTGGAACGGTAGTTCTGCTCCAGTTTGATCACTGCTGCGTCCGGATAATCCTTTTCAAAATCCAGGATGTTCCGGATGTCCGCTCCCCGCCAGCCGTAAATGCTCTGGTCGTCATCTCCGACCACGCACAGATTCCGGCTTTCTGCCGTCAGCAGTCGGATCAGCTCATACTGTGTCTTGTTCGTATCCTGGTATTCATCCACCAGTACATAGCGGAACCGGCGGCGGTATACCTCAAGCACCGGCGGGTGTTCCGCCAGCAGCTCCAGTGTCTTCATCAGCAGGTCGTCAAAATCCAGTGCGTTCAGCGACTTCATCCGTTTTTCATACACGGTCATGATATCGTGGATCATGGAGGTTCGCCGGTCGCGCGGACTTTTGGCAAACCATTCGTCCGGTGTCATCAGCTTGTTCTTCGCGTCGCTGATCTTTCCTTTTGTTTCCCGGATCGGAATGAATTTATCGTCGATATTCAACTGTTTGTAGGTTTCCTTCAGTACCCGCTGTTGATCGTCGTCGTCATAGATGACAAAGGACCGGGTGTAGCCGATCTTTTCGATATCCCGTCTCAGGATCCTGGCGCAGGTGGAGTGGAAGGTGCTGATCCAGGCTTCTTCCGCCTGATCCTCCCCGATCAGCTGCCTGACACGGTCCTTCATCTCCCGGGCTGCTTTATTTGTAAAAGTCAGGGCCAGGATCGACCATGCCGGCACCCCGTGATCGATCAGGTTTGCCACACGATAGGTCAGCGCGCGCGTTTTTCCGCTTCCCGCTCCGGCAAGGATCAGCACCGGCCCTTCGAGCGTTTCCGCGGCTCTGCGTTGTTCCGGGTTTAAAGCTGTCAGATCCATGTTTATGCGTCTTCTCCCATCGCTTCAAGCACTCTGCGGTATCCGTCCGCTCCGTATGTCAGCGCACGGTTCACACGGGAGATTGTCGCACTGGACGCGCCTGTTTCTTCCGCGATCCGCTGATATGTTTCCTTCCTGCACAGCAGCCAGGCCACTTCCAGGCGCTGGCTGATGCTCTTGATCTCGGGAATGGTGCACAGGTCTTCAAAAAAACGGTAGGCGTCTTCTTCACTCTGCAGCGTCAGCATGGCTTTCATCAGCAGATCCGTCTGCTTATTCCTGATCTTCGGTTCAAACATAATGTCACTCCCGTTCAGTTTCACGCTTTAGTGCGCGAATGAATTTTACCATATTTCCATTAAGGATATATGGTCGATTTGTTAAGTTTTTTTCATAGATATATAAGTAAGAACATATCCTGCAACGCAGCTGATCAGAAGTCCGACAAGGTAGAAGCAGACGGAGGCCACCGCGCCGTGCGGACCCTCTGTCATCACAAAAGCCCCGAGCAGTCCCGAAGGCCCCCAGGTTGTGGAAGCGACTCTCATCAGCATCACGAACGCCCCTCCGAATCCTGCGCCGATCCCGGCCGTGATGAACGGCTTTCCGAGCGGCATCGTAACGCCGTAGATCAGCGGCTCGCCTACCCCCAGGATCCCTGCAGGCAGGGCGCCGTTGATTACTCGAAGCAGTTTCCTGTCGCCCTTTTTCCGGGCCCTTACCGCAAGTGCAAGAGCCGCGCCGACCTGCCCTGCTCCCGCCATAGCCAGCGCAGGATACAGAGTTACGTAACCGATTGTTTCAAGCTGTACCGCGTAAAGCGCGATCAGCCCGTGATGCATTCCCATGGCAACCATCGGCAGAAAAAGAGCCGCGCTGATATAGCCGGCGATCATCCGGACAATCGGACTCCCGCTCATCGATACCGCACCGACGGCCTTGCAAAGCACTGTGGATACAAACCCGAGGACCGGCATGATGATCATCACATACAGGATCAGGGACGCCAGGATCGTCAGCAGCGGAGAAAAAACGACATCAAATGCTCCTTTAACCCGCTTCCGGATGCCTTTTTCGATCCGGCACATGATCCATACGCCGGTTATGGCAGCCAGTACCCCGCCGCGTCCTGCCCGCAGGATCGCATCCAGCGGCTGCATTTCATTATACAGCCCGAGCAGTTTGGAGATCTCATCGACATTTCCGAGCGTCGTGAACATACCGAGCATACCGCCGAGGATCGGCGTTCCTCCGAAGATCTCAGCGGCACGGTACCCGGCCCAGGCTGTCAGGAAGGTAATCAGCGTGGCATTGACCCCGTTCAGCAACTGATAGATAACGCTCAGTGCCTTGTTATCCTGATATCCCGGGATCACCTGCGAGATGAGGCCGGCGAATCCCGCGCACAGGCCGGCCGCGATGATCCCCGGAATCAGCGGGGCAAATATCTGTCCGAAGAAGCTCAGGAATCTCCGGATTCCTTTTTCCTGATCATTGTGATGTGTTTTCTGTTCTTCTCTGATCCCCTCTTCGGTCTCCGGTGCTTCGGGAATCCCCATCTGCCGCAGGACTTCGATGCATTCCCTGCTCTTACCGGGGCCGACGACAATCTCCGCATAGTTCTCCCGTTCATGTTCTACGCGCAGAACCCCGTCCAGCGCTTCCAGTTCATCGTTCCGGATCAGGTCGTCTTTCAGCGTTGTGATCCTGACCCGGGTCATGCAGTTGATGGCACAAAGGATATTCTCCTTTCCGCCGCAGCCTTCAACGATTTTCTTTGCCAGATCCGTAATCTGTCCGTTTTCTGTGCTCATATAAGATAACCATCCTCCGAATGTCGGGCGTTGACGCGAACGGCGCACGAGCCGTTACAACAGCAGCGGTGCACATGCGTTTCCTTGCAGAACGCCCGGGTATAATAGCCATATAACAGCATCCTGTCCGAAGATCCGGGGCGATCGGAAAGTCCTGGCCGTGCCCGCAGGCGCGGAATCCCCCTGCTATTCTATCACTCACGCAAAAGGATCTTTGTTCTTTTAAAGTACAGCGTTTTGTTGTGGAAAGCAAAAACTCTTGACACGCTTCATTCTTCAATCTAAACTGAGTTATTCCATGTTTTTGTGAAAGGCGGAATGTAAGATGGGCTTTGTGGATGAGAATTTCGGCATCAATGTATTCAATGATTCCGTCATGCGCCAGCGACTGCCGAAGGAAACCTACCGCGCCCTGCACAAAACCATTGACGACGGGCGCCGCCTGGATCCCCAGGTAGCCAGCGTTGTCGCCAATGCAATGAAGGATTGGGCAATCGAGCGCGGGGCGACGCATTACACCCACTGGTTCCAGCCTTTGAATTCTGTCACCGCCGAGAAGCATGACGCGTTCATCTCCCCGGCCCAGGACGGAAAGGTCATCCAGGAATTCTCCGGGAAGGAACTTGTCCGCGGCGAGGCGGATGCTTCCTCCCTGCCGTCCGGCGGCCTGCGTTCCACCTTCGAAGCCCGTGGGTATACCGCCTGGGATCCGACTTCCTATGCCTTTATCAAGGAACATATTCTCTGCATCCCCACCGCTTACTGTTCTTACGGCGGTGAAGCGCTGGACAAGAAAACACCCCTGCTTCGCTCCATGGAAGCCCTGAATAAACAGGCCGTCCGGATCCTGAAGCTCTTCGGTCGTCTCGATGCCACACGCGTCACGCCGACCGTCGGTCCCGAGCAGGAATACTTCCTGGTGGATAAAACCCTCTACGACCGTCGCAGCGACCTGATCTTTGCTGGCCGTACGCTTTTCGGCGCGCCTGCTCCCAAAGGGCAGGAGCTGGGTGATCACTTCTTCGGTACGATCAAGACCCGTGTTCAGGCCTTCATGACAGAGCTCAATGAAGAACTCTGGAAAGTCGGCGTCCTGGCCAAGACCGAGCATAACGAGACCGCACCGTCCCAGCATGAGATGGCGCCGATCTTTTCAATCGCCAACGTGGCCTGTGACCATAACCAGCTGACCATGGAGATCATGAAGAAAGTTGCCCGCCGGCACGGCCTGCACTGCCTGCTCTCTGAAAAGCCGTTTGCAGGCATCAACGGCAGCGGCAAGCATAATAACTGGTCCATGTTCACCAATACCGGCTATAACCTTCTGGAGCCTGGCGACAGCCCCCATGAGAGCGCGCAGTTCCTGCTCTTCCTGACTTCGGTCATCAAAGCTGTGGATGATTATCAGGACCTGCTCCGCGCTTCGGTCGCCTCCGCCGGCAACGATCACCGGCTCGGCGGCTGCGAAGCGCCGCCGGCCATCATCAGTATCTTCCTCGGGGATGAGCTTACCGAGATCCTGGAAGCTCTGGAAGCCGGATCTCATTATGACAGCCGGGAAAAGATCGATATGACCATCGGCGTCCATATGCTGCCGAAGTTCCCGAAGGATGCTACCGATCGGAACCGCACTTCTCCCTTTGCCTTCACTGGCAACAAGTTTGAGTTCCGTTCCCTGGGTTCCTCCGCTTCCATTTCCGCGGCCAACGTCGTCCTGAATACGATCGTTGCGGAAAGCCTGCGCCAGTTTGCAGATGAACTGGAACAGGCTGAAGATTTCCGTTCCGCCCTGCATGACCTGATCGTCCGGACGATCCATGAACATAAGCGGATCATCTTCAACGGCAACAACTATACGGACGAGTGGGTGAAGGAAGCGGAAAACCGTGGCCTCTGCCGTCTCGATTCCACCGTGGACGCCCTGCCCTGTTATACCGCAGAGAAGAATATCCGTCTCTTTGAGACTCATAAGGTACTTTCCGAGTCCGAACTGCGTTCCCGCCGGGATATCGGTCTGGACTCCTATGCCAAGCTCACTGCGATCGAAGCCAGGACAATGATCATGATGGCGCGCCGCCAGATCCTGCCGGCCGTGATTCGCTTCACAGGCGATATCGCTACCGCTTCCCGCAGCATCCGGGACGCCGGCGGAGACTTTGCCAGCGGATCTGAACTGCTGAATACCCTGTGCAGCACCACGGACCAGCTGAGCAGCGACCTGCAGCTCCTGGAAGTGAAGCTGGCCGCTGTTCCGGATGGCGACGATCCGCTGGCTGCCGCCCGGTATATGCACGATGAAATCATGCCGGCGATGGATAACCTGCGCAGGTCAGCCGATGCCCTCGAGCTGTACACTGATCGTTCCTACTGGCCCTTCCCGACTTACGACGAGCTTCTTTTCAGTGTCTGATACGCATCCCGGAATTTTAAAGCTGCCGGTTTATTCCGACAGCTTTTTGTATTCATTGTCCTTCTTCTTTAATCTTGTCCTGGTCAAAGATCAGTTGCCAGTCCTTCTCATCGTTCCGGATTTCATGTGTATTGATCGGTGCACCCATGTCGATCGCCGGCGCTTCCTTCATCCTCCGGTCCGTTACATACTCCAGGAAGCCCCTGATTTCATTGCCTTCGCGCATCATCGGCCGGTGGGAGCATATCACATGCCGGATGCTTCTTCCATACTCTTCCTCCAGCGTCCGGATCAGTTCCTTCATGCGCTCGCGCCAGAGGTTGGCGGAATCCGAAGTCGGGAACCACATCCATGTACAGGGATTCCAGTCATCCCCGGTCAGCAGCAGGTCATATGCCGGCACATACAGTACAATGCTGCCCGGCGTATGTCCGGGCACTTTGATTACCAGTACCTCAAGATTGCCGAGTTCTTCGTATTTGCTTTCAAAGGATCCTGTTTTTCCGGTAAAACAGATTGCTTCAGGCCGGGCGATCGGCACCGTCATGAAGTCCTCCGGCACGGGAACCTGCTGCTCCTGTGCCTGCTTCATGACCTTTGTGCGCTGTCCTTCACCGGTCCGTTCAATGAATTCTTCCAGATCTTCGGCGCACAGGAAAGCCTTCCCGAACCATCTCGCGCCGAGCATATGGTCATGATGTCCATGCGAAAGGTATACGGTGACAGGTTTATCCGTAAGTGTTTCAACGTACGCTTTCACATCTTCCATTCCGTATCCGGTATCAAAGAGGATTGCACGGTTGCTGCCTTCAACCAGCGTAAAGCTGACGCCCATGGCGTCTGTGATGTGCCGTACTCCTGGAAGCACATGATTGACTGTAAACATTTCTGTGATCGACCGCCTTTTCAGTTTTCTCCGGAATAATCACCGTAGTAGAGGTTATATACAGCGCTTTCCGGCAGCCATACCCGGTGGCTTCCGTCATAACCGTCGTCTTCATACCAGTATTCTACGTCAACATATCCGTTTTCTTTTCCGCGTATGGTCCCGCATGCGCTTCTGTTGATGGATATGTTGGCTCTGGCATAATTCCCGCCGGGGCCGAACCAGGTGTCCGATGTCGGATAGATATCGCAGTCACAGATCCGGGGATCTTCCTTGACCCGGTTCAGGTCCACATCCACCCGCTTTACGCCGGTCCAAACCCTGTAGCTGTTCTTGCTTCCGTTCCGGAAATCCACCTGTACCCACCAGATGCTTCCGTCATAGCTCTTTCTCAGCACCTTGACCGTCTGACTCTGCCAGTTGCTGCCAAAGAAAGTACCGGGTTCGGCATATTGTGTGCCGGGTCCGGAACGTGTGGCCAGTTTCATCAGCAGGTTGCACCCTGTGATGCTCGGATCGCTTTCGTAAACGACGGCGGCCTGTTCACCCTGCGCCGGCCTTGCGCTTGCCGCAGGCGCATTCAGGACAGCCATCACTTCAGACAGGCACACATCTTTGGGAAACGCGCTTCCCTTGTAGGTGGAAATCACAGCGATCCTGACCTGGGTCACCTGATCGTGATGACCGACAGATATACGCTGCCATCCGTTCCGGGACTCATCTTTCAGGGTCGCGTTGACTGCATCCTGAAAGCCTGATCCGCCTTCATAGCAGAAGGAGATGCTGACCTCTTTCAGCCGGGCATTGATCACATACTGATCCTTCCCCTTGTCGTTCACAGCCCAGAATCCGTTCTTGAACCAGACTTCATCCAGGGACTGAGGCGTATCGAAGGCCAGGTCGATCCAGGATTTTCCTTTCAACCCTTTCTTGGCTGAAAACTGCCAGCAGGTTGTCTCGTTTCCGTCAATGGCATTCTCGGGAATCCATAGGTTCGGGTTCTTCTTGTTTGCGATGAAGCTTGACGCATTCACCCGGTTCGTGATCACCTTTACCCGTTCCGTTTCTCCCGGGATCTGTTCAAGGGCATTGTTCACGGTGACAGCCGGTGCCGGCGCTTCAGTGGGAGCAGCGTTTGCATCCGGCCTTGCTTTTCCGCAGTTCGAGCAAAAGTTGCCCGTATTCCCGTTCTGTCCGCAGTCCGGGCAGATCCAGTCCGCGGAAGGCCTGGTCGTTCCGCAGTTGCCGCAGAAATTTCCTGTATTTCCAGCCTGCGAACAATTCGGGCAGGTCCATTCTCCTGCTTCAGCCTGTCCGCACAGCGGCAGAAGATGGACCAGCGCAAGAATGAGGACCGTCAGCCTTTTCAATACCATCGTATTCTCCCCCTGTCTGTTCGATCCTGATGCCTTATGAAACGCAATGATTTGTGTCTGCACAAATTATATACTGCCAGAGATTGCATTTCAAGCGATACTTTTGCCTGGAAGCATTTGCGCCTTTTTTGAACAAAAATCCGGGGTGTGACCCCGGATTCATCTGAACCTATTATTTATCCCTTATAGCCGATCTCATCCGCCAGTTTCTGCTCGATGACAACGGTGGCGTCCCGGTGCAGCCTCATGAAGGTGCAGGGGCATTTCGGATCGATCTTGTCCTCGATCAGGAGCTTGGTGGCAGCTTCCTGCTTGTTTCCACTGATGATCATCAGGAGACGTTTTGCCCGCATGATGTTGCCCATGCCCATGGTCACCGCGTGAGTCGGCACGTCCGCCTTACTGGCAAAGAAGCGCTTGTTGGCTTCGATCGTGGAGTCATCCAGCGTTTCCTCATGCGCGCCGTCGTAGAGGGTCTCGCCGGGTTCATTGAAGCCCAGGTGGCCGTCGGGACCAACGCCCAGCACCTGAATATCCACATCGGTCCTGTCAAGGATTTCATTGAACTCTTTCAGGTTCGCAGCCACGTCGCCGGTTCCCTTCGCCACATAGGTGTTGGCTTTGTCGATGTTGATATGGTCGAACAGGTTGTTATTCATGAAGTAACGGTAGCTCTGGTCGTGCGTCCCGTCCAGGCCCACGTATTCATCCAGGTTTACGCTGTGCACCTTGCTGAAGTCGAGTCCTTCCTCTTTGCAGCGGCGCGCCAGTTCCCTGTACATGCCCACAGGGCTGGAACCGGTAGCCAGGCCGAGTGTACAGGACGGGTTGTCCCGTACGATCTTCTCGATGATGTCCGCTGCTTTCCTTGCGCCGTCTTCATAGTCCTTTGCGATGATAACCTTCATGTTCATTTCCCCCTTGAAATGATATTTTATTTTTTGGCAACGATCGTGCCGTTGTCCTTCCAGATGCTCTTCTCAGGGATCGTGCCGCGCACGCAGGAAGTGGGATAGACGTTGGAGTCTCGACCGATGACTGTTCCGGGGTTCAGCACGCTGTTGCAGCCGACCTCCACCCGGTCTCCCAGCATCGCGCCGATCTTCTTCAGTCCGGTTTCAATCTTTTCATCGCCGCACCTGACGACGACCAGCAGCTTGTCGCTCTTCACGTTGGAAGTGATGGAGCCGGCACCCATGTGGCTCTTGTAGCCCAGGATGCTGTCTCCGACATAGTTGTAGTGCGGAACCTGGACGTTGTCAAACAGGATCACGTTCTTGAGCTCCGTGCTGTTGCCGACCACGCAGTGATCGCCGACCAGCGCACTGCCGCGGATAAACGCTCCGGGCCGGACTTCGGTCTCGTGGCCGATGATCGCCGGCGCGCCGATATAGTTGTTGGGATAGATCTTCGCATCCTTTGCGATCCAGACGTTTTCGCTGACCTCGTCGTACTCGTCTTTCGGGAGGGTTTTGCCGAGCTCAATGATGAAATCCTTGATTTTGCCCAACGCTTCCCAGGGATACTCCGTGTTTTCGAGG
This sequence comes from uncultured Eubacteriales bacterium, assembly GCA_902793605.1. Lineage (GTDB taxonomy): Bacteria > Bacillota > Clostridia > Christensenellales > Aristaeellaceae > Aristaeella. The sequence continues at coordinate 73,418 of CADBEB010000001.1, read as the reverse complement.
ATCGGGGCCGCCTTGGTGTGGGTCAGGTCATACAGGTCTTTTGTCTTCAGCATTATTTCTTCACCTCGACCAGATGTCCGCTTTCTTTCATGGCATTGATGATATAGTCCACATGCTTCTCGCACTCCTCGAGTGTTCCCGCTTCGGACATCACGCGGAGCACCGGCTCCGTACCGCTCTTGCGCAGGAGCACGCGGCCGCTGTCTCCAAGCTCCTCTGTGCAGGCGTTGACTGCGTCCATAACCTTCTGGTCCGCCAGGGTACCGTCCTTATCGTCCACGACGACGTTCTTCAGGACCTGGGGATACATCTTGCATCCGGCCGCGAGTACGGACAGGGGCAGCTGCGTGTCAATCATGACCTCCATCAGCATGATGGCTGTGATCAGGCCGTCGCCTGTCCGTGCATGTTTCCGGAAAATGATGTGGCCGCTCTGCTCACCGCCGATCAGATGATTGTAGGCTTTCATGTTTTCATAAACATAGCGGTCGCCCACAGCGGTCTTCTCATAATTGATTCCGGCGGCATCCAGCGCTTTGTACAGGCCGAAGTTGCTCATGATCGTCGTCACGACAGTGTTACTGGGCAACTGACCCTTACCCTTCAGGTATTTGGCACAGATATACATGATCTTATCGCCATTCACTTCCTCGCCGTTTTCATCCACGGCCAGGCAGCGGTCAGCATCGCCGTCGAAAGCAAAGCCGACATCCAGGTGATTCTCCTTCACATATTCCTTCAGGGATTCGATATGAGTGCTGCCGCAGTTCCTGTTGATGTTAAGGCCGTCTGGCTTGTCGTGAATCACATAGGTCTTGGCGCCCAGGGCATTGAATACTGCCGGCCCGATCATCCAGCTGGAGCCGTTGGAGCAGTCCAGCGCGACCTTATGATCGTCAAAAGGCCGGGTAGCCAGGTTGGTCAGGTAGCCGATATAGCGGTTCCGGCCGGTATAGAAGTCAACCGTGCAGCCGATCTTGTCCTCATTCGCGAATGGCAGTTCCTCGGTCTCCCCGTCAATGTATTTCTCCAGGGCGTCCTGGAGATCGTCATCCATTTTTTCACCCTTGCCGTTCATCAGCTTGATGCCGTTGTCGTAAAAGGGGTTATGGCTGGCGGAAATCATCACGCCGCAGTCAAAGTTTTCCGTCCTGGTGATGTAGCTCACGCAGGGTGTGGTCGTCACGTGGAGCAGATATGCATCCGCGCCGGAAGAGGTGATCCCGGCAGCCAGCGCGCTCTCATACATATAGGAAGAGCGGCGGGTATCCTTACCGATCACGATCTTTGCCTTGTCGTCCAGGTGCTTCCTGCCGTAATACCAACCGAGGAAGCGCCCGGTCTGGAACGCATGCTGTGCAGTCAGAACTACGCCGGCTTTACCCCGGAAACCGTCTGTACCGAAGTATTTTCCCATTGCTTTCTCTCCTTCTGATCATATCGTTTGGATAAAACCCTAGTATACGATGTCTCAAAAACAAATGTATTATAACGTCTTAATTTCATCCTGTCAATACCATATTTTGTAGTTTTTTGTTTCCTGATGTCATGATATGGAAAAACTCCGCAGTTTCCTGCGGAGTAACCAGTGCGGATGGCGGGACTCGAACCCGCACGCTTTGTGGGCAGGGGATTTTAAGTCCCCGGTGTCTGCCATTCCACCACATCCGCGCGTTGCGGTCAGTATATCACTCTTGTGAAAAACGCGTCAAGGGCAGACTCATCCTGCATTTCCAAGCGGTTTCTGTTTCGGGGTGCCGGCTTTTCGGGGATATTGTTTCGGGGTGGACTGTACCTTCCGGATCGGCAGGATCAGATGCTCCCATTCCCTGCCAGCAACCGAACATCTGACCGGCATTTCCAGGCTTCCGCCCAGCAGGTGTGCTGCCCTGCGTCCGCTGGCCAGCTCGTCTTTCAGGGCCGGGCCTTTCCAGCACAGAGCACAGCCCCCGATCCGAACATATGGCAGCAGGTATTCGCTGAGGACATCCACGGGAGCAAGCGCACGGGCTGCCGCAATATCAAACTGCTCCCTGAGTTCTTTCCTTCGTGCCCCGTCTTCCGCCCGGGCATGAACGATTACAGTATTGGCGGTTCCTGTTGCTTCGCAGACGGCCTGAATGAAGTCCAGCCGCTTCTGCTGTGCGTCCAGCAGGGTCACCCGAAGTTCCGGGTTCGCCATTGCCAGCACCAGTCCCGGGAATCCGGCTCCGGTTCCAACGTCGATCAGGGAAGATGCATCCCCGATCAGGCCGGTTTTCAGCACAGTCAGGCTGTCGATAAAATGCCGGTCAACCGTCTCCTCATCCTCCAGGACCGCAGTCAGGTCCATTCGGCTGTTCCATTCACGCAGCAGTTCCAGGTAAATATGCAGTTTTTCCGCCAGCCCGGGTGCGGCCGGGATACCGTTCTCATCAAGCCGGTCTGCGATATCTTTTATATTCATCCGTTACTCCAGCGGCAGATGCAGGTATTTGACGCCCCAGTATTTGATCCAAGCGAGCGCTTCCCGCGCATGGTTTTTCAGCCAGTATTCCGGCTTGCACGGGCTCCCGAGTCCGACGGCTTCATAGCCCTGGTCCTTTGCCAGGGCAAGGGATCTCGGCACGTGGTAGTCGCTTGTGACTACGAGAACTCTCTGAACCTCGGGCCTGTTCTTCAGCAATTCTCCGGCATTCTTCAGGTTCTGCCTGGTATTGAAGGAATTCGGGTCCGTAAGGATGTCATTCTCAGCGACTCCCTTGCCGACCAGGTACTGTTTCATGACGGCGGCTTCAGGTTTCGGTTCATCTGCTCCCTGTGCGCCGCAGACCACGACCGGTACTTTCTTTTTTCCATAGGCTTCCGCTGCGGCATCAAGGCGCCAGGAAAGCTGGACGCTGGGCGATCCGTCCGGTTTGACCTGTGCGCCGAGAACAATGATCGCGTCATAGTTGTCCGCCGAAGGCACTTCTGTCGCCACTCCCTTCTCCCTGATCAGGACAAAACCCATCACACCGGCATACAGGATGATCCCCAGGATTACAAGTCCGATGATCAGCCGGACCGGCCATGGGAACCTGTGTATTCTCTTTCCGCTCATTCCTATCTCCTTTTGATCCGGTAATCGATGTCGCCGTGCTGGATCATGCTGTAAGTCTTGTCGTTGGCGACAATGATATGGTCGAGCACCAGGATCCCGACGCCGTTCAGCAACTGCTGCAGCTGGATCGTGGATGTGATGTCTTCCGGCGATGGCGCGCAGGTTCCTCCCGGATGATTGTGGCACAGCAGGACGCTGTGTGCATTGTAGTTCAGCGCCGTTTCCATCACCATCCGCGGATAGGCGGACACTTCGCTCAGAGAACCCTCGGAGATCTTCCGCCGCCCAAGCACCTTGCACTGAGCGTTCAGGGATACAACATAAAAGCGTTCCGTCCGTTCACCGGCAAGGATTGAAAGGCAGTAGCTCTCCGCTTCCCGGCTGTTGCCGATCCGTACCGGCGACTCCATCGCGCACCGATGCCATACGCGGGTCAGCGGTACCACCATACTGATCAGAGCCGCCGCTTCCGGACCGATCTCCGGAACGGTCATCAGCTGCTCCGGACGTGCCTCCAGAACGCCCTTCAGGCTGCCGAAACGGTCCAGCAGTTCATGGGCCAGAGGGTTGGTATCCACACGGGCCCTGGCATAAAACAGCAGCAGCTCCAGGATCTGGTGATCCTCAAAGTTCTCGAATCCCTTGTCCTGGATAAACCGGTTCCTGAGCTTTTCGCGGTGTCCTTCATGCAGGTTTGGCATAAAGCTTACCTCCCGTAATATCTCCAGATGTCCAGACAGGCCAGTTTTTCATTCTCGCACAGCGGGGTAAACGATCTTCTGTAGGCTTCTCTGATCTCCTCCCGGGTCAGGGCAACCGGATGATTGTTCAGCCGCTCAACGTTGACAGAATCGGTCAGTTCGTCCAGCGTCTGCCCGTCCGGCACAGGCGGGATCGTCATCTCCAGATCATACACGATTCCTTTCAGGAGTTTCGGCACCACCCGGGGATCCCCGAGGCGCATCTTTTCCGTCAGGTCCTGCAGGGTTTCCTTCATTTCATCTCGATCCAGCATCATTTCCCACAGTGTCGGAAGGGTTAGCATGCACGCATGTCCGTGGGCGATCCCCATGGTTTTGGTCAGCTGGTAAGACATGGCGTGCGCCGCCGTAGTCCGTGTGATCTGGATCGCCTTTCCACTCTGGAAACTGGCGTCGAGCATCTCCGCCGCCGCATGCGGATCCCCTTCCAGATAAGCCTTCAGGTTGTCGAGTACTCCGATGACTGCCAGATATGCATGCACCTTGCTGTCATCGTTCGATCCCCTGCTCCAGTAGCTCTCGATCCCCTGTGCCAGCGCGTCCAGCGCGCAGGATTTTTTGTGGTAGACCGGAAGGGATTCCAGCAGCGCGGAATCAAGGATTACACCGTCAGGTTTCAGTTCGGCATGGTTCAGGCTGACCTTGCTTCCGTTCACATAGACCACTGCGATCTGTGTCGCTTCCGAACCGGTTCCGGCCGTTCCGGGAATCGCAATATGCGGGCAGGATCTTTCAAAAGCCAGCCGGCTGTGGATGACATCGTCCTCGCTCTTCGCGTTCAGATGCGCTTTGATGGCCTTTGCGGTATCGATACTCGATCCGCCGCCGATGGAGATCAGTCCGTCACATCCTTCGCGCAGGTAGAGCTCTGCTCCGGCTGTCGTGTCAGAGAGATCCGGATTCGGATGGAAAGATGAAAACACCGGACATGTCAGTAAAGCCGGGTTTTTCTTCAGCAGTGTGCCGGTCAGCGGTTCCATTCCGATAATCATTGGTTTGCGGATCCCAAGTTTTTCCATCATCTCCGGAAGTTTCTTCAGGCTGTCCCGTCCCCGGATTATTTTCTGATACTGGCTCATATTTTCCCTTTCTATTTCCCGACACAGAATTGTGAAAACACCCGGTCCAGCAGCTTCTCGTCCGCCCGGTCGCCTGTGATCTCACTGAGGGCGTCCTGGGCGGCCTGCAGATCGGTGGACGCCATGTCAGGAGTAAATGCATCCAGGGTACTCAGCGCGTCTCTCATATGCTGTACTGCTCTCCTGGCTGCGTCCAGCTGCCTCGGCTGCGTCAGTGCAAGCTGGTCGGAAACGGCAGCATACTGTTTCAGTTCATCTTTCAGCCGATGCAGCGTATCCGGTTCCTTTGCCGAAACAGTGATTCTTTTCTTTTCCGGCCGGATCGCATTCACTTCATCTTCATCAATCTTTCCGGGAAGATCCGCTTTGTTGATCAGGACGATCCCTTCACCGGTAAGATCCTTCAGCAGGGACTTGTCTTCTTCCGTCAATTCCCTGGAACCGTCCAGCACCAGCAGCGTCAGGTCCGCATTCTTCCATGTGCTCTCGGAGCGTTCAACGCCGATCCGTTCCACCGGATCATCCGTCTCGCGGATCCCGGCAGTATCCGTCAGTTCGACCCGAATCCCGCCGATCATCATCTCTCCGCGGATCATATCCCGTGTCGTTCCGGGAACCGAAGTCACAATGGCGCGTTCCTCACCGAGCAGTGCATTCAGCAGGCTGCTTTTGCCGACGTTCGGCCGGCCGATGATGGCTACCTGCAGTCCGCGATGGATCAGTCTGGAACTGTGTTCATCGATCGCTTCCTCAAGTCTCCGGACCAGATCCTGAAGCCCCTTGCGAAGCATACCTGTTCCTTCCTCGTCCGAGATTTCCTCCGGATAATCGATACAGGCCGCCAGCCCCGCCTGGAGTTCATACAGCCTGTCTGACAGCGGACGGATAAACCCGGCCGCTCCGCCGTTCATCTGGCGGATCGCTGCCCGGTGTGCCTGTTCTCCCCGGGCAGAAATCAGATCCATGACTGCCTCCGCCTGGCTCAGGTCGATCCGGCCGTTCAGGAAAGCCCGCCGCGTGAATTCTCCGGCATCCGCGAGCCGGGCTCCTTCATGAAGGCAGATCTCCAATCCTTGCCGGACTACAAAGTCTCCGCCGTGAAGCTGGATCTCGGCTACGTCTTCCCGGGTGTAGCTCTTTGGCGCCCGCATGAGCACGGCCATGCATTCGTCAATCGTGTCCCTGCCGTCCGTCAGCCGGCCATACATCATCCGGTGGGATTCAGGCGGGGCTTCCGCCGTCATTCCTGACGGAATGAAAACACTGCGCAGGATCTTCTCCGCCTCCGGCCCGCTGATCCGAATGATGCTGATTCCGCCGGTTCCCGGCGCCGTCGCGATCGCCGCAATCGTATCGTTTTTCATGTTCTCCTCTGTCAGGTTTATTCGCCCCTGCTGACCGTGTGCAGCCATCGGATGGAGGCTGCCATATCCTCCGCATGGAACAGCGCAGTTCCCATAACCGCAACAGTCAGTCCGTTTTCAACAAGCATGCGGATGTTGTCCTCCCGGATCCCGCCGTCTGCTTCGATATAACCCTGATATCCGGAGTCCCGGATCGCCCGGATCTTATCGACTACTTCAGGCTCCAGTTTTTGTCCGCCGAATCCCGGTTCCACGGTCATTGCAAGCACCAGGCCTGCTTTTTCCAGGTACGGCAGCGCTTTTTCCAGCGGTGTATGGGGACGGATCGCGATCCCGGGGAGGCGTTCCTTTTCCCTGATCCTTTCAAGCAGCGCGTTCACGTCCGCGTCCGCTTCCGCATGGATCGTCAGGCTGTCCGCACCGGCTTCCAGGAAAACGTCGGTAAGCTTTTCCGGATGATCCATCATCAGGTGGACATCCAGCGGAAGCGAAGTGACCTCCTTCAGCCTTCGGACCACATCCGGCGAATACGCCAGGTTGGGAACAAAATGCGCGTCCATAACATCCACATGGATCCAGTCACAGCCGGCTTTCTCAGCTTTCCTGACATCCCTTTCCAGGTTCAGCGGATCCGCTGCAAGGATACTCGGCGCGATCTTAATCATAACGTTCCCTCCAGACTTCTCTTGCTTCCGCCAGCAACTGGCGGTAGCGTTCCAGCCGCTCTTCGCTGATTTCACCCTGCTGTGCCGCTTCCGTCACAGCGCATCCGGGTTCCCGGTCGTGCAGGCATTCCCTGAAACGGCATTTCCCTTCATAAGCGGCAAACTCCGGCCAGCGTTCCTTCAGTTTCTCAGGTTCCAGCGCGTTCTCCGCCTCCAGCAGGTTGAACCCCGCCGTATCCATCACCTTCAGGCCGTCCTTCTCGATCAGTTCAGTATGCCGGGTCGTATTCTTTCCCCGGGAAACCTTCCGGGAGATACTTCCTGTTTCCAGATTCAGGTCCAGCAGCGAATTCAACAGCGTGCTCTTTCCCGCTCCGCTTTGCCCGGTCAGGCAGCAGAGGCCGCCTGCTTCCATGGCATCCCGCAACTCCTGCAGGCCCTGCTTCCTCAGGGCGCTCACTCCGTACACGGGAATCGAAGCGGCAGCATACTCCCTGCGGATCTTGTCCGGCAGTCCCGGATCCAGGTCGGATTTGTTGACCACAATCAGGACCTTCATCCCCTGGCTGATTGCCCGGGAGATCTGTCGGTCTGTCAGGATCATATCCGGTTCGGGCACCGGTGCAATCACAATCACCAACAGCGTCACATTCGCCACCGGCGGCCGAAGGCATTCTGTCACCCGGGGCAGGATCTCCTCAAGCCACCCGTGCTCTTCACCCCGGCCCGGGGCAAACCGCACGCGGTCACCTGTCATCGGGGTCATTCGCTCGCGTCGGAACCGCTTCTTGCATCGGACAGTGTATTCGGTTCCCTGCTCTGTCCGGACGGTATAGAAACTGCCGATTCCTTTCACCAGTACTCCCTGCATCATTCCTGTTCCGGATGACGGTGCGCCTGTCGCTTTTTCAATGGCCATCTTCACTGCATTCCCACTTCGAGGGTATCGGTAATCTCTTCGTTCTGGTAAACCCTGCAGACATAGGTCCTCTCATCCGGCAGGTTGATCTTCACCGTCTGCGTCCTTGCCGCATCCGGAGGACATTCATAGGAGAAGGCTTCGATCTCGTTTTCCGAGTCAAGCGCCTGCAGTGTGATCCGGATATTGACGTTTTCCTTGCTGTTCTGCACGGTCATGGTAATATTCATTTCGGATTTATCCGTCGGGTAACGGTACAGGTTGATCGTTACCGGTGTGTCCAGCATGACGTGAACATCCGGATCCGGGGACTGAACCGCTACATAGGCGTGTTCCTTGGCTTTGCGCGTATCCACATAATTCAGCTGAGGATTCAGCTTCAGCCCTTTTTGCTTCAGGATCTCTTCCGCTTCCTTCAGCGTCACTCCCGTCAGCTTCGGAACGATAGTCTCGCCACCGCTGACTGTCAGCGTCACTTCCGTTTCCTTGTTGACTTTCTCGTTGGCCGCCGGCTGTTGTGAAACGACCGCGTCGACAGGGTATTCCCCGTTCACGACCCGCTCCTTGGTAATATCGTTCAGCCCCATTGTTTTCAGCAGCGTCAGCGCATCCTGGTAGCTCATCTTTTGCAGCTCGGGCATGTCCTGTGCCGCCGGGCCGCTGGAAACCGTCAGGAAGACCGTATCTCCTTTATGCACGACGGTATCCGCCGGATTGCTCTGCATGATGACCGTATTGACCGGATATTCCTCACTCGTCGCATAGACCGGTTCGCATTTCAGTCCCAGATCCTTCAGTGTCTGTTCCGCTTCCGCATAGAGATCGCCGACCAGCTCAGGAATCCTTGCGGTAGTCTCAAGCTGCGTAATGATCGCCCGCGCACCGAAAAACAATCCTGTCGCAATTGCCAGGCCAAGCAGCACCGTCAGGATGATCATCCTCCTGCGTTTCAGGATCGCCTGGCGGCTCCGGTTCCGTCCGGTGTCCGTCAGGTTTTTGGGATCATTGTAGAACTTTGGCTGCGGCTGCCGGACTTCCAGTTCCCTTTCCGGGAACATCTGCCGGTCGTCCCTGATCTCCAGCGCTGCGCGCAGGTCGGATGCCATATCCCTGGCCGTCTGGTACCTCATGGCCGGGTTCTTTTCCATTGCCTTCATGCAAACCCGGATGACTGCCGGCGGCACATCCGGCGCCAGATTCTGGATCGGTACGGGTGTCGCGTGCAGATGCTGCATCGCGACCGCCACGGGGTTGTCGCCGTCATACGGCACCCGGCCCGTCAGCATCTCATACAGGACAATGCCGGTGGAGTAGATGTCGCTGGTCGCGTTTGCGCCTTCTCCGCGGGCCTGTTCCGGGGAGAAGTAGTGAACAGACCCCATCACATTGTCACCCTTGGTCAGCGTGGAGCTGTTTGCGATCCGCGCTATACCGAAATCGGCCACCTTGATGTGTCCGTCGGCATGGACCAGGATATTCTGCGGCTTGATATCACGGTGTACGATACCGTTGCGGTGGGCATGCTCCAGGGCGCTCAGGATCCTGATGGCAATCTGGCATGCCAGCGGTGCGCTTAGTTTTCCGCGTTCCTGGATCACTTCCTTCAGGGTCTTCCCCTGAACATATTCCATGACAAGATAGCGGTTTTCACCGTCCATGCCCACGTCCAGCAGATTGACGATATTATGGTGCGTCATCTTGCTGGCCGCTTCTGCTTCGCGCTGAAAACGGCTGATAAACTCGCTGTCTTCGTTGAATTCAGGCCGCAGGACCTTCACCGCCACATTGTGGCCTGTCCGCAGGTCGACCGCCCGGTAAACGATAGCCATACCGCCCATGCCGATCTGCTCTGTCAAACGGTAACGGTCGGCGAGGATCTTTTCCTTCATCCCTCCGTCACCCCTTCCTGATCGGCGTCCTCAGGCGCGACGTCCTCCGCTGGTTCCTTTTCTGTGTTCCCTGCTGTCTCATGCTCTTCGGCAGTAGACTCGTCCTGCATCAGGATCAGCGTGATGTTGTCCCTTCCGCCATGCTCCAGGGCCAGCTCAAGCAGTTTGTCGGCTGCATCCTCCAGGTCGGCAATCTTTGCCGTTTCTTCCAGCTCCTGTTTGCTGATCTGCCCGTAAAGGCCGTCAGAGCAGATGATCCACCGGTCCCCGTTCATCCGGGGTATGGTGATCATATCCACGTCAAGCGTATCATCCGTACCGACAGCACGGGTGATATAATTGCGCATGGGATGGCAGGCCGCCTGCTCTTCCGTCAGCACGCCGCGACGAACCATATCAGCCACCATCGAATGGTCAGAGGTCACCTGTTTCAGCTGACCGTCACGGATCAGGTAAGCGCGGCTGTCGCCGACCTGGCCGATGATCATTTCTTTCCCTGTTGCCCAGAGGATCGTCAGCGTGGTCCCCATTCCTGTCAGGGAAGCATCTTTCTCCTGCTGTTCCCAGATCTCATAGTTTACTTTCTTTACCGCCTCTTCCAGCAGCTCCATGGACGGTTCCTGTCCTTCCGTTTCCCGGAGAAGTCCGTCACGAAGTCCGGCAGAAGCGATCTCCCCGCCGTTATGGCCGCCCATGCCGTCCGCAACACCGAACAGGACTTTTCCAAGGATCACGGTGTCCTGGTTGTTCTTCCGGATGCGTCCGACATCCGTACGCCAGGTATAGCGGATCTCACCGTGTTCTGTCACGGCGGTTTCAGGCTGTGCCTGTGATGCTTCGGCTCCGGCGTCAGTTGTCGGATTTTCAGGAGCAACAGTCTCAAGCCCTTTCAGCTTCTGGGCTACCTTACCCTTCAGGCTAAACTTGCGCATTCTTTATTCTCCCGTGATAACTTTTCTTCTCAGCTGTCCGCAGGCACCTTCGATATCGTCCCCCATCTCGCGCCTTCGGGTTGCCGAAATATGGTTGTTCTGGAGCACTTTCAGGAATTCCTGCACTTTTTTCTCGTCAATTCCTTTCATGTCCCGTTCCCTGACCACATTCAGCGGGATCAGGTTAACATGGCACTGCATGCCGCGCAGAAGGCGGGAAAGTTGTTCCGCATGTTCCTTTTCCGCGTTCAGCCCGTCCGACAGTGCATACTCGAAGATCACCCTTCTGCCCGTCTTTCGGATATAGTTCCGGCAGGCTTCCAGAATCTCAGCGATCGACCAGGTATTGGCGATCGGCATCGTCTGCCTTCGGATCTCATCCGTCGGCGCGTGCAGCGATACACACAGGGTGACCGGAAGCCCTTCCTCCGCCAGGTCATACATCTTCGGTACGATTCCGCAGGTAGAGAGCGAAATGTTCCGCAGACTCAGCTGGATACCTTCTTCTTCCTTCATCAGGCGCAGGAAGCGGACGACATTCCCGTAGTTGTCCAGCGGTTCGCCGCTGCCCATCAGAACCACATGGCTGACCCGTATGTCTTCCTCTTCGAGCAGTCGGTTCGCACAGAGAATCTCGCCGAGCATCTCGCCGGCTGTGAGGTCCCTCACCCTTCCTTCCAGCGTTGATGCACAGAACCGGCAGCCCATCCGGCAGCCGACCTGTGTGGAGATGCAGAGACTGACACCGTACTTATAACGCATCAGCACGCCTTCCACACAATTACCGTCCCGGAGTTCGTACAGCAGCTTGACCGTTCCGTCCAGCGGGCTTTCCCGCTTCAGGCGTACATGGACCGGCTGCACGATCGCTGTCTGTTCCAGGTTTTCCCGCATCTCCTTGGAAAGATTGGTCATTTCTCCGAATTCTGCGCCCTGGTGGATCCAGCGGAAGATCTGTTTCCCCCGGAATGCCGGATATCCCTGCGTTTTCACCCATTCGGTGATCTCCGCGCAAGTCATTCCCGTCAGTTCAGTCATACTTCTTCCTCATCCTGATCAGGTAGAAACCTTCCACCCCGTCACGATACTCCAGCAGCTGGAGCCCAAGGTTTTTCTGTTTCCTGTACCTTTCCGGGATCGTCTTCGGCAGTTCCGCCTCCTCAAATTCCGGATGCCGCTGCAGGAAAGCTTCTGCCTGCCGCTCGTTCTCGTCCTTCAGAATGGAGCAGGTGGAGTAGACCAGCGTTCCTCCCGGCTTCACATAGGCACTGACCGTGTCCAGCAGTTTTGCCTGCAGTTCGGTCAGTTCCCGGCAGCTTTCCTCGGTGACCCGCAGTTTCAGGTCCGGTTTCTGGGCCATGAACCCGAGCCCGGTGCATGGTGCATCCAGCAGTACGCTGTCCATGCTCCCGCTCATTTCCTCCCGGAACTTCGTCGCATCCCGGACCATGGGACGGATGTTCTCCAGCCCGAGCCGCCGGGCCTGCGCCTGGATCAGTTCCGTCCGGTGCTCATGGATGTCCCAGGCTTGGACCCGTCCGGTCCCGTTCATCATCTCCGCCATGTAGCACGACTTCCCGCCGGGTGCCGCGCAGCAGTCCAGAATCTGCTGTCCGCGTTTCACGTTCATCGCAAGGCAGGCCAGCATGCTCCCCGCGGACTGAATGGAGTAGTAACCCTGCAGGTAGTCGGCGTCCCTCGCAATATCCATTGCGCCGGTGATCTTCCACGCATGCGGCAGATCGCTCTTTTCCTTCTGCCAGACTTTCTTTCCCAGCAACGTCTCAAACCCGGTGTCGTCGGTCCGGGTCAGGTTCGGACGAAGCAGCCAGCCTTCATCCTTGTTCCGGTATTCCAGGATCGCATCCGTCTCGTCGCCGTAGTCTTCCCGCAGCCTGTGCCAGATCCATCCGGGTATGCTGTACCGGATGGAGGCAGCTGCTTCCGGTTCCTTTTCCGGATCCGGGAAGACCAATTCATCCTTCTTCCGGATCAGGTTGCGAAGGATCCCGTTGCACACGCCTTTGAGCCCGGGCATCCCGTTCTCCGTGCACAGCTGGACGCACAGGTTTGTAGCAGCGCTTTCCGGTATCCGGTCCTCCAGCAGGATCTGGCATGCGCCAAGCCGCAGGATGTTCCGCAGTTTGATGTCGGTATCCGGCCGCGCCATGACCTGTGCCAGCACATAGTCCAGCCAGATCATCCGGTCGAGCGTATCGTATACCAGCCGGGAGACCAGCCGCCTGTCCGCGCTGCCCAGCCCGCTGTTCTTCAGCGCAGCGTCCAGCGCCAGCGAAGCATATGCCCCGCCTTCGGTCACCTGACGGATCACTTTCAGCGCTGCCCTGCGTGCTGCCAGTCCCTCCATCATCACCGGCTTTCTTTCCGTGTGTACCGGCTTCCTTTCCGCGCGCACCGGCTTGTTTCCGAAACGCACCGGTCTTTTCTCGTTCATTCAGGTTCCTTTCCGAAATCCGTTCCTTCCGGGATCCCGTGCCCTCTCAGGTAATCTTCCGATTTCATCTGTTTTCCGCCCGGTGCCTGGAGTTCCATGATGCGGACTGCACCGCTTCCGCAGGCGATCACCAGTCCGGTCTTCGGATCGGCTTTAATCACAGTTCCGGGTTTGCCGCATCCTTCAAAGCGCTCAGCGCGCAGCAGTTTCAGTCTTCCGCCTTCGTACGGAACGGAAACGCACGGCCAGGGATTCAGTCCATTGATCAGACCGCGGATCTCCGCAGCGTCCCTGTTCCAGTCGGGGCGACCGAGTTCTTTTGTCATCATCGGGTCGTAGGTCATTTTCGTTTCATCCTGCGGAATCTGTTTCAGGCTTCCCGCTTCCATCGAACGGATCGTCCTGATCAGCAGTTCAGCCCCGATCCCGCTCAGCCGGGCAGTCAGTTCTCCGCAGGTCTCGCTTTCCGCGATTCCGGTCTCTTCCTGCAGGAGGATATCCCCGGTATCGATCCCGACATCCATCATCATGGTCGTTACGCCGGCTTTTGCGTCTCCGGCCATGATCGCATAGGCGATCGGGGCGGCTCCCCGGTGTTTCGGCAGCAGGGAGGCATGCACATTGATATTCCCCATTGGCGGTATATCCAGGATCTCCTTGCTCAGGATCTGCCCGAAGGCGGCTGTCACGCACAGATCCGGTTTCAGGCTGCGCAGATCCTCCACGCCGGTCTTACGGATCCGTTCCGGCTGGTATACCGGAATGCCCGCTTCCGTTGCTGCGACCTTTACGGGGCTTGGGGTCAGCTTGTTTCCCCGTCCTTTCGGCCGGTCCGGCTGGGTAAATACGCCAACCACTTCATACCCTTCCCGGATCAGGGCCTTCAGGGAAGGCACTGCAAATTCCGGGGTGCCCATAAATACGATCCTCACTGTGCGTCGTCCTCCGGAATATGCCCCTTGATCTCTTCTTCCGACAGTTCACGGTCCATCACGTCGATGTACAGCGTTCCGTCCAGGTGATCCAGTTCATGGCAGATCGCCCGGGCCTCAAAGCCTTCCGTCTCCAGTTCATAGGCGTCTCCGTTCCGGTCCTGGTACTTGACCTTGACCTTCATTGGCCGCGTCACAACTCCCTGCCGGCCCGGCAGGCTCAGGCATCCTTCCCGTCCGGTCTGGCTTCCGTCCCGCTCAACAATCTCCGGATTGACAAGCTCCAGCCGTCCGCTGTGATCCTCCGTGATATCCACGACTGCAACCCGCCGCAGGATGCCTACCTGCGGTGCTGCCAGTCCGACGCCTTCTGCCTTGTACATCGTATCTGCCATATCCTTCAGCAGGATGTGCAGCCGCCGGTCAAACTTCTCCTGCGGTTTGCAGTGCTTTCTCAGCGTTTCGTCGCCGATCTCCACAATCTTTCTGATTCCCATACTTATCGATTACCTTTCGCTTGTTTCAACTCATAATTGTGAATTATGAATTCATCCTTACATCATCGTCGTCGGATTTACTTCCAACCAGACATCCGTTACTTTATCTGTTTCGCGTGTCATTTCCGTCAGCGCGGCAATCAGCTCATCCGCTTCACGGCTGACCAGCAGCTTCATCAGGATGTGCCGCCGGTTTTTCCCCCGAAGCACCTTCACGGAAGGCGTATCGTTCATCATCAGCAGCACCTTTTTCTTCCAGTCCGGATGCTTGTCCAGCAGCTCCCGCGCTTGCTTCTCCATCGTTTCCGCCGTACAGACAACGGCTTCTTCCCGCGGACTTTCCACAAGAATCCTGGCCAGGAGTGTAAAAGGCGGATACAGTCCGTTCCTTCTTCTCCTGAACTCATCCTCGAAAAAAGAACGGTAATCCTGTGCTGCCGCGTAGCCGATCACCGGATCCTCCGGCTTGTAGGTCTGGATGATAACCCGGCCCGGTTCCAGTCCGCGTCCTGCCCGTCCGGCCACCTGGGTCAACAGCTGGAAGGTCCGCTCCCTGCTTCGGTAGTCCGGAAGGTTCAGGGTCATGTCGGCAGCCACTACGCCGACCAGCGTCACCCGCGGAAAGTCGAGGCCTTTGGCGATCATCTGCGTTCCGATCAGGATACTGGCGCGTCCGCTGCGGAACTCTTCCAGGATCTTCCCATGCCCGTCCTTTCCGGAAGTGGTATCATAGTCCATCCGCAGTGTCCGGACACCCGGCAGCAGTTTCCGTACCTCTTCCTCCACCTTCTGGGTCCCGGCGCCGAAGAAACGGATATACCTGCTTCCGCATTCCGGGCATCTGTCCGGAGGAGTCAGCGTCTGTCCGCAGTAGTGGCAGCGCAGCAGCCCGTCCTGCGAACCGATATGATAAGTCATGCTGATGTCGCAGTTCGGACACTTCATGACGTATCCGCAGCTCCTGCAGGAAACAAAGGAGTTATATCCCCGCCGGTTCATCAGGAGCATTGCCTGCTCTCCTTTGGCTGCGCATTTCTTCAGCGCGGTTCGCAGGGCTCCGCTCAGCACCGTCCGGTTCCCATTTTCCAGTTCCTCCCGCATGTCGATCAGTTCGACTTCCGGCAGGGGGCGTTCATTAACCCTTCGCGGCATTTCCAGCAGCATGTAGTCTCCGCGTCTGGCCTTTGCAAAGCTCAATACGCTGGGCGTTGCGCTGGCCAGGATCAGCGTCGCGCGTTCCCGTTCGCAGCGGCTCAGCGCCACTTCCCTCGCGTCGTACCGCGGGTGGTGATCGCTGAAATACGTACTTTCGTGCTCCTCATCCACGACGATCAGGCCCAGTTTCCGCACCGGGGAGAATACGGCACTCCGGGCACCGATCACGACCCGGGCATCTCCCCGTCGGATCCGCCGCCATTCGTCGAATCGTTCTCCCGGGCTCAGCCGGGAATGGATGACCGCCGCAACAGGACCGAACCGGCCGCGGAACCAAGCGACCATTTGCGGTGTCAGGGCGATCTCCGGTACCAGGATGATCGCGCTCTTTCCGAGCGCGAGCGTTTTCCGGACAGCTTCCATGAAGACTTCCGTCTTTCCGCTTCCCGTCACACCATGGAGCAGGAACCGACCTCCTTTTCCCTGCAATGCAGGCAGGATTTCTCCGAGCGCTTCTTCCTGCCCGGGAGTCAGGGTAAAGCCGGGATCACCCTGTGCCTCGAATGCTGCCTCCGGTCGGCGTAAGGTTTCCGTCTCGAAGATCTCGACCAGGCCGTCCGCTGCCAGCTTTTTCAGGGCATCACCGGGATCCCTGACCGATTCAGAGAGCACTTTAACGCTGATCCCGTCTGCTTCAGCCAGGATTCGCAGGATCTCAGCGCGCTTCCGGCTTCGTTTCTCGGCCTTTGCCAGTTCGATTGCGACCTCCGGCGCGATTGCCAGCATGACCCTGCGCTCTGTCTTCACATGGACTCTGCCGCCCCGCATCTGCGCCGGGAGCATCAGCCGCAGTGTTTCCGCCAGCGGACAGTGCGCTTTCTCAGCCATCTCCGCGGCCAGTTCCATCAGTTCCTGCGGGATCGCAGGATAGTCTTCCAACGGACGGATCACTTCCCGGATCCGTACAGGATCCAGATCGCAGTCTTCAGAAACCTCCAGCACGATCCCTTCCTTTTCCCGGGGGCCGAAGGGGACCGCGACTCGCTGGCCGGGTTCAAGGATCATCATGTCCGGGATCCGGTAGGTAAAAGGGCTTGCCACGTTCTCATGAACGATGTCGACGATAACCTGACAAAACACCCTTTCTCCCCCTTTCCGGGCATAATATACCAAATTTAATTATATCGTTTTCGACAACAGGTGACAAGTACAAAAAAACCGCGCCGTGGCGCGGTTTAAATGTAAATTCAATATGTCATTTCGAGCAAAGCCGAAGATGAAGTCGGGAAATCTCCCTGTTGCTCACCTTTGTTGTTGCTTATGCTTTTTCTTTATTCCCAAATCTCCGCCAGAGCATCACGGCACCGATCAGCGCCACACCGAAGACATCGGTCCCGATGCCGGGATAGATCAGCAGCAGACCGCCGGCAATGGAGATAATCCGCTTGCAGATTCCGGAGATGCGTCCCGATCCGCTTTCCTCGCCGGCACCAAAGCCGCTCAGGCCATAGCAGACGCCGTACATGCCGATGATGGAGGTGACCGTGATCAGCAGCACTTCGTACCAGGTTGTGTTGACCAGCAGCATATCCGGGCTCAGCGCGAAGATGAACGGGATGATGAAACCGGCGATCGCCAGCCTCGTCGCGTTCACGCCTGTCTTCATCGGGCTGCCGCCGGAGATTGCGGCCCCGGCATACGCCGCCAGCGCCACCGGCGGTGTGATGTCCGCCACAATGCCGTAATAGAACACGAAGAAGTGTGCGCAGATCATCGGTACGCCCATCTGGATCAGGATCGGCGCGCAGGTGGATGCCATGATACAGTAGGTCGCCGTCGTCGGAATACCCATGCCCAGGATGATGCAGCAGATCATCGTCAGCAGCAAGCCCAGGAACAGCTTGCCCTGGGAGATCATCACGATGGTGTTGATCACGGTGGAAGCCAGGCCGGTAACCGTCAGGCATCCGATGATCAGGCCGGCGATGCCGCAGGCCACTGCAACGGAGATGCAGCTGCGTCCGCCGTTTTCCAGTGCTTCAAAAATATGGATCAGTCTGAATTGCTGCCCGGTTACCTTTTCTGCTTCTTCCGTAGCCTGAAGGTCACCTTCCCGGGCCATTTTGAGAACTTTCCGCATCCGGAGGTAGTTGGAGATCACGCCTACGACGATCGTCGCGAGGATGGACCATGCTGCGGAAGACTGCATCGTCATCGTCTGGGAGCAGACCAGGTAGATCAGGATAAAGAGCGGAAGGAGCAGGTAGCTCTCCTTCACCAGTTCCTTCAGCACCGGCAGTTGTTCCTTGCTCAGGCCTTTCAGGCCGAGCCGTTTCGCTTCCAGGTGAACGGAAAGGAATACCCCCATGAAGTACAGGCAGGCCGGAAGGATCGCGCGGCCGATGATATCCGAATACGGTACACCGAGATAGTCAGCCATCAGGAAGGCGGCAGCGCCCATGATCGGGGGCATGATCTGCCCACCGGTGGAAGCCGCAGCCTCCACGGCGCCGGAGAAATTCTTGTCGTAACCGGTCTTTTTCATCATCGGGATCGTGATGGATCCTGTGGTTACCGTATTGCCTACGGAGGAGCCGGAAACCATGCCGCACAGGGCGGATGAAACAACTGCGACCTTCGCGGGGCCGCCGGCATACTTACCCGTCAAGCCATTCGCCAGCTCGATGAAGTATGTGGAGATGCCTGTCTTCTCAAGGAAGGCGCCGAAGATAATGAACACCACGATATACTTGGAGCATACGTTGACCGGTGTGGAAAAGATACCGTTCTCGTTGTAGAACAGTTCATGCACGATCTTCCCCATCATCTTCCCGTCTTTTACATACCAGAAGATCGTGTAGGCCAGAAAGGCCCCCGCAACACACAGGATCGGAAGACCGACGCTCCTCCGGCACAGTTCCGCCAGCACGACCAGGCCGATGATGCCGGCGATGATGTAGAAGGGATCCTGCAGCTTCATCTTCAGTCCCGTGTTCAGCAGTGTTTCCGCGTTGAACGTATAGTAGAAGAAGGCCGCAGAGCCGACCACCATCAGAAGGATATCGTACCAGGGCATGTAGTTGGGCTGCATCTTCCCCTTCTTTGCCGGATAGGTCAGGTAGCCCATTACGATCACCAGCCCCAGGAAGGAACTGAGCCTTACCTGCTCGAGGAAGTTGGCAAACAGCGTCACATAGATGCAGAACAGGGAGAACAGCGCCAGAATGATCCCGACGACGATCTTCGGAATCCCTTCCCAGATGCGCGTATTACTCTCCCGGTCATACTTGCGCATGATCTCATCAACGTTCGCTGCGATATTCTGTTCTTCGTTCACAGCCTCTGTTTTCATCCCGGGGGTCGCGTCCTTAACTCTCTTTCTCACAAACGGCACTCCTCATTATCGTTCTCTGAAACTAAAAAAGGAAACGGGAATCCGCGTTTCCGGAAGGAAAGCGGATTCCCGGTCTGAACCTTACTTGGTCTCAACAGTGATGCCCTTCTCGGCGAAATACTTCGCAGCGCCGGCATGATAAGGCAGGCCGCAGCTGGAAGCGTAGTCCAGATCCAGTTCAGCACCCTTGGCATGCGCTTCGGTGATGGCGTCCTTGCCTTCGAAAATCGTCTTCACGATCGTGTAGGCCTGTTCCTCGCTCACCTGTTCGTTGGCGATGATGGTCGCCTTCACACCAACGGTCAGCACGTCTTCAGCCTGATTGCTGTAGGTGCCGGCAGGAATCACGCTCTCCGCATAAACAGGGGAAATCTCCTGCAGCTTCTTCACGTGATCTGCGTCCAGAGATACCAGGTAGGTGTCCTTGCTGGTGGCCAGGTCGGTGACAGCAGGGGTCGGAGCACCGGCGACGACGAATGCGGCGTCGATCTTCCCGTCCTTCAGGGCTTCAGCGGAATCACCGAAAGAGAGGTATTGGGGATTGATGTCCGCTTCGGTCATGTCGTAGGCAGCCAGGAAGTCCATGGCGTTGAAGTACACGCCGGAGCCGGAGGAACCGATGGAAACATTCTTGCCCTTCAGATCCGCAACGCTCTTGATGTCGGGATTGCAGGTAACCAGCTGCACTGTCTCAGTGTAGAGGGCGGCCAGCGCGGTGAAGGAAGTCACGGGCTTGCCTTCGTAACGTTCGAAGCGGATGCCGTTCAGCGCATAGTTCGCAACGTCGTTCTGTACGAAGCCGAGCTGTGCGTCCTCGATATCCAGTGCGTCAATGTTGTCCGCAGAGCCGGTGCCGGCCACAGCCGTCATCGCTACGTCGGAATTATTGCTGACATAGTTAGCCAGAACAGTAC
Source organism: uncultured Eubacteriales bacterium (assembly GCA_902793605.1). Classification (GTDB taxonomy): domain Bacteria; phylum Bacillota; class Clostridia; order Christensenellales; family Aristaeellaceae; genus Aristaeella. The sequence goes on along the minus strand of CADBEB010000001.1, from coordinate 53,380 downwards.
CATAGGCAAAATAGGTGCCCGCGGTTCCGCCGGTGGTGAAGGTCAGGCCGTCGGCCAGTGCGCTCGTCATGGCAAGTACCATGGCCAGGCTCAGTAGCAATGCGATCAGTTTCTTCATGTTGTCATCCTCCATCAAAGTAGTCAGAAACATTTTCTGGTATAAACATGATACAACATTTTATGCATTCACTGTGTCTTTTTCGTGTTTTGCTTTCGATATGGAAGTTTTCTCCGAATCAAACACCCGGAAACAGATTCCGCAGGTCCCTGACGATCGCGCCCACGGTTCTGACCGTTTCGTCCGCCTCTTCCTCCGTGGTATGTATGCCTGTCGTCAGGCGCAGGCTGCTCTTTGCTTCCTTCTCCGTCAGTCCGATTGCTTTCAGTACGTGACTGATCTCGCGGCTTCCGGCGGTACAGGCACTGCCCGCAGACGCTGCGATTCCGGCCAGATCCAGCCGAAGCAGCAGCGCTTCTCCGTCGATCCCGTCAAAACGGAAACTGCAGTTGTTCGGCAGGCGGTCTTCCGCACATCCGTTCAGTGCGGTGCCCGGCACATCGTTCAGGATTCCCTCAACAAGGCGGTCACGCATCCGCTTCATCTTTTCCTCGTTCTCTGCCCGGTCCTTCACCGCGATCAATATCGCGCGGCCGAGGCCGACAATCGCCGGTACATTTTCCGTTCCGGCCCGCAAACCCCGCTCCTGTTCCCCGCCGGCAATCAGAGGCATCAGCCTTGTTCCCTGGCGGATATACAGGACGCCGATACCTTTTGGGCCATAGAATTTATGGGCGCTCAGGCTCAGAAGGTCGCAGCCTGTTCCGTTCACATCCACCGGTACCGTACCGACAGCTTGTACCGCGTCCGTATGGAAAACAATCCCTTTCTCCTTGCTGATGCTGCCGATCTCGCTGACCGGCTGAAGCGTCCCGATCTCGTTATTCGCCGTCATCACGCTGATGAGGATCGTATCCTTCCGGATCGCCCGGCGGACGTCCTCAGGCTCGATCCTTCCCTCCCGGTTCGGCTGGATCAGCGTAATCTCAAAACCTTCCTTCTGCAGTTTCAGGCATGGATTCAGGACCGCGTGATGTTCGATCGCGGTCGTGATGATATGTTTCCCTTTTTCCTTCAAAGCATAAGCTGTGCCGTAAATCGCCTGGTTGTCTGCTTCGCTTCCGCCGGAAGTGAAGCAGATCTCCTGCGGCTGCGCGCCGATCGCCTCCGCGACCTGTCTCCGCGCATCCTCCACAGCCCTCCGGGCTTCCCGTCCTGTCGCGTATACGGCGGATGCGTTTCCCCAGCTTTCGGAGAAGTAAGGCAGCATCGCCTCCAGCACTTCCGGAGCCACCGGCGTCGTCGCAGCATAATCGAGATAGATTCTGTTTTTCATATCAGAAGTTTGTCTGGAACAAAGAAAAACTTCGCCCCATGTCGTTGATCACAAAGTAAACCATGTTGAACAGCAGTGTCAGCAGCAGCAGGATTGCTACAGTTCCGCCGATGACCGCAAACAGGTTGGTTGCGCCGACAGCCAGTTTGAACCGGTCCCTCTTCTTCTCCAGTTCCTCTTCCGGATCCGGTTCCGGCTCTTCCTCTTCATTCAACTCGTCAAAGCCGTCGTCATACAGATCTTCTTCAGGATCATACGTTTCCTCTTCGTATGTCCGGTTGGACGGGAACAGCGCCATGCTTTCACCTCCATGCAGCTTCTCAGCCGCGTGTCATTCTGAAGCCAAAGGATGAAGAATCCGGATGTTTCTATATGTAATCCAGCCAGGGGGCATCCTGCTCCTCCCGGCCGGTCAGACTGCCCACAGAGCTCAGTCCGGCGAATCCGTTCTGCCTCAGCGCTTCATACAGAACGATCGCAACGGAATTGGACAGGTTCAGGCTCCTTGCTTCAGCCCTCATCGGGATCCGGATACAGCGGTCGTATGCTTTTTCCAGCAGATTTTCCGGCAGTCCGCGCGTTTCACAGCCGAAAAAAAGAAAATCGTTGTTCTGATAGGCTGCTTCGTGGTATCCCCTGGGGGCTTTGGTCGACGCATAATGGCATTGCGCCCCGGGATGCACCCGGAAGAACGCTTCCAGATCATCGTATACATAATACTCCATCAGGTTCCAGTAGTCCAGCCCGGCCCGTTTCAGATACCGGTCGGACAGCTCAAAACCGAGCGGCCGGATCAGATGGAGTACAGCGCCTGTCGCCGCGCAGGTCCTTGCAATGTTTCCTGTGTTCTGCGGGATCTCCGGATTGACCAGCACGATATTCATCGCCATGCATCATTCAGCTCCTTTCTGTTTCCGGTTGATCGCGAGGATCAGCCGGTTGCTGAGAAATGCGCCGAACAGCACGCCGCAGCTGTCGAGGAGGACGTCGATCAACTGCCCGCTCCGTCCGTCGATCAGCTTCTGGTGCCATTCGTCCGAACCTGCGTACAGGGCACCACAGAGAAAAGCCGGCAGCATCAGCGCATACCGTTTCTTCATCCGATGGCCAATCCAGCTTTCCAGGCAAAGCCTGAGTAAAAAGCCCAGCAGGGTGTATTCACTGAAGTGGGCGCATTTCCGTACGACAAACTGAACGCTGTCGTATATCTCCTGTTGCTTTTCGGGCGTCTGCGCTGCGTAATCCCGGTATAGTACGGAAATAATCGCGTTGGAGATAAAGCCGCTGGTGCGGTCGGAGCGGTCAGCGTTCTGCGTGGAAAAAGCGAAGATCATCGCCATGACGCATATCGTCAGCGCTGTTGTCAGTATCCTGACCCATGTCCGCTGCCATCCCATCTCCGTTCCTCCCTCTGCTATTTTGCCCTCTATTGTATCGTTGGCCCCCTGCATCGTCAAGAAGCAGAAGAACAGACCGGAGTCTTCTCCGGCCTGTTCCTGTCTCAGCTTACTGGAAGAGTTCCTTTACCCTGTCCATAAAGCCTTTCCGATTGTCGTATTCCCTGTCAGAGGTCGTTTCGTCAAACTGCCTCAGCAGGTCCTTCTGTTTGTTGGTCAGTCTCCTGGGAATCTCCACCCGGGTCTTCAGGATGAGGTCTCCCTTTCCATTGCCCCGCAGTTTCTGGATGCCCGCTTCCCTGATCCGGAACTCGGTTCCCGGCTGGGTCCCTTCCGGGATACGGTATTTGATCGGGCCGCTGAGCGTCGGTACTTCCACGTCTCCGCCCAGTGCCGCGGTCACAAAGCTGATCGGGAAATCAAGCAGCAGGTTGAATCCGTCGCGTTTAAACAGCTTGTGCGGCTTCACGCCGACCACGATGTAGAGGTCGCCGTTCGGGCCTCCGCGCAGCCCGGGTTCGCCCTGGCCGTTCATGATGATGGTCTGTCCGTCATCGATTCCGGCCGGTATCTTCACGGTCACAGTCCGCTTCTTCCGCGTCCTGCCGGTTCCGCCACAGCTGCTGCACTTCTCCTTGACCATCTTGCCGCTTCCGCCGCAGACGGGACAGGTTCGGACGGTGGTCATCCATCCGCTGGACTGCCGGATCTGGCCGGTACCCTTACAGGATGTACAGGTCACCGGACTGGTCCCCGGCTTTGCGCCGCTGCCCTTGCAGGTCTCGCACAGCTCGTTCCGGAAGATCTCGAAGCTCTTCTCACAGCCCTTGGCCGCCTCTTCAAAGGTGATCCGCAGCTCATAGCGCAGATCGTTTCCCTGGACCGGTCCCTGGTTACGGGTCGTGCGCGATCCCATACCGCCGTTGAACAGCTGGTCGAAGATGTCGCCCATACCGAAGCCGAAGCCGCCGCTGAAGGGGTTCTCCCCTCCCATGCCGGCCATCGGGTCTTCAAAGCCGTACCGGTCGTACCGGGCCCGCTTGTCCGGATCCGACAGGACTTCGTTGGCCTCGTTCAGTTCCTTGAAGCGCTCTACAGCGCCTTTATCATCCGGATGCAGGTCAGGATGACATTCTTTGGCCTTTTTGCGATACGCGCGCTTGATCTCGTCGTCCGTTGCGTTCTTGTTGACGCCGAGTACTTCATAGTAATCACGCTTGTCCGCCATACAGCCTTCTCACCTTCTTCCTGAAAGCAAGCCCGCCCCGAAACGAGGTGGGCTTGCCGCAAAGCATCTGTCGGTCCCTTATTCCACGCTGCCGTCCGCGTTCACGCTGCCGTCATCGTTGGTGGTACCCGCTTCGGGGCCGGCGCCGTTCATGGGATCTCCCTGTGCTCCGGCCTGCTGCTGATACAGCTTGCCGAAGACAGCGTATACCTTCTGGGTAAAGCCTTCCATCGCGTTCTTGATCTCGTCCGCGTTGTTACCTTCCCGGACCTTCTTGAAGGCGTCGATCTCGGCCTGTACCGTGTTCTTGTCTTCCTCAGACAGCTTGTCGCCGTTCTCGCGCATCGTCTTCTCGGTCTCGTAGATCAGGCTGTCGGCGTGGTTCAGGGTTTCAACCTCTTCCTTGCGCTTCTTGTCCTGCTCTGCGAACTGTTCGGCTTCCTTCACGCGCTGGTTGATCTCTTCCTCACTCAGGTTGGTGCTGGCAGTGATGGTGATCTGCTGCTCGTTGTTGGTCGCCTTGTCCTTTGCGGAAACGTTCACGATACCGTTGTTGTCGATACTGAAGGTTACTTCGATCTGCGGCACGCCACGGGGCGCCGGCGCGATGCCGGTCAGCTGGAAGCGGCCCAGGGTCTTGTTGTCGTAAGCCATCTGGCGCTCGCCCTGCAGCACGTGAATCTCGACCGTGGTCTGGCCGTCCGCTGCTGTGGAGAATACCTGGCTCTTGCTGGTCGGGATTGTTGTGTTCCGCTCGATCAGCTTGGTGAAGATGTGGCCTTCAGTCTCGAGGCCCAGGCTCAGGGGCGTCACGTCCAGCAGCAGCACGTCCTTGACTTCGCCGCCCAGCACGCCGCCCTGGATGGCGGCGCCGATGGCAACGCATTCATCCGGGTTGATGCCCTTGAAGGGATCCTTGCCGGTCACTTTCTTCACCGCGTCCTGCACGGCGGGAATCCGGGTGCTGCCGCCGACCAGGATCACCTTGTTGATCTGATCCACACTCAGCCCGGCGTCCTTCAGGGCCTTCCGCATGGGTTCAACCGTCGCGTCAACCAGGTCGCTGGTCAGCTCGTCGAACTTCGCGCGGGTCAGCGTCACGTCCAGGTGCTTCGGTCCGGTGGCGTCCGCGGTGATGAAGGGCAGGTTGATGTTCGCGGTCGTGGTGCCGCTCAGCTCGATCTTGGCCTTCTCGGCGGCCTCCTTCAGACGCTGGGAAGCGATCTTGTCCTGCTTCAGGTCGATGCCGTTTTCCTTCTTGAACTGCTCAGCCACGTAGTCAATGATCCGCTGGTCGAAGTCGTCGCCGCCCAGGCGGGTGTTGCCGTTGGTGCTCAGCACTTCGAATACGCCGTCACCGATGTCCAGGATGCTGACGTCGAATGTACCGCCGCCCAGGTCGTACACCAGGATCTTCTGGTTCTCTTCCTTGTCCAGGCCGTAAGCCAGGGAGGCCGCTGTCGGCTCATTGATGATACGCAGGACTTCCAGTCCGGCGATCCGGCCGGCGTCCTTGGTTGCCTGACGCTGGCTGTCGTTGAAGTACGCAGGCACGGTGATGACCGCCTGGGTAACCTTCTCGCCCAGATAGCTCTCCGCAGTCTCCTTCATCTTTGTAAGGATCATCGCGCTGATGTCCTGCGGGGTATACTGTTTTCCGTCAATGTTGACCTTGTAGGTCGTACCCATCTCACGCTTGATGGAGATGACCGTCCGGTCCGGATTGGTCACGGCCTGGCGCTTGGCCACCTGGCCGATCAGGCGCTCGCCGTCCTTGGTGAAAGCGACGACGGACGGGGTGGTCCGGCTGCCTTCGGCGTTCGCAATAACAGTGGGCTGTCCGCCTTCCATCACGGCGACGCAGCTGTTGGTGGTTCCCAGGTCAATACCGATAATCTTACTCATTGTCTTTCCCTCCGTTTATCCTGAAATTGGATTGATATCTGATTTATTTCCGAAGACGCAACGCGTCATTCCGGCACAACTTTGACCATCGCATGGCGGAGCACTTTGTCCCCGATCATGTAGCCTTTCTGCAGCACCTGGCACACAGTTCCGGGTTCTCCGTCCTCTTCGTTACCCTGCAGGATGGCATTTTCCAGGTTCGGATCAAACTTTTCGCCCAGCCGGTCGATCGGTTTGACATCCAGCTTTCCGTAAGCGTCCGTCATCTGCTTCAGAACCATCTCCACGCCGTTTTTCAGCGCCTCGTCCTGGCTGCCGGCCGCTGCTTCCACCGCGCGCTCAAGGTTGTCGAGCACCGGCAGCATAACGGTTGCTACGTCTTTCCGCCCGTCGGCGTAGGCATCTGCGCGGACAGTCTCATTCCTTCGGCGGAAGTTTTCGAAATCCGCCTGTACGCGCTGCGCCAGCTGGAGGTATTCGGTAGCTTTTGCGTTTGCTTCGTCCAGGGCCTTCTGTGCTGGATCCTCTTCCTCTGCCTTCACTTCTTCCGCTGGAGCTTCAGCCGCTGCTTCCGCCTCCGGTTTGTTCGCGGCAGTTTCCTCTTCGGTGTCTACTTTCTCCTCGAGGATCTCATCCTGCTTCTTTTCCATCTTTCCCTTGTCTCTCCGTTTCTTCATGGGGTTCGCTTCCCTTCATCCTCACCGCTGAACATATCGGTCAGCTCGTGACCCATCATGTTCAGGATGGAAATGACCCTTGAATAGCGCATCCGCGTCGGTCCGATAACTCCGATCGTACCCTGCTGCCCGCTCCTGGTGGAGTAGGAAGCCGTAACGATCGAGCAGTCCGCCATTTCCGGCACACCAGTTTCGGGACCGATCCGGACCGTGAATGCCATCTCACCGCTTCCGCGGATGATGTCGGCCAGCTTGTCTCTCGTTTCCATCAGGCTCAGGAAGTTCCTGGCCTTGTCGACGTCACTGTATTCCGGATAGCTCAGCATATTGCTGGTGCCGCCGATCGCCACGTGCGGGCTCCGGGTTACGGTCTTCCCTTCGTTAAAGAAGCCGTAGAGGCTGCGCAGCACCTCGTCGTTTCCATCCATTCGGCGGATCAGCTGCGGCATGATCCCGCACGCATCTGTCAGCGTGCTGCCCCTCAGCTCATTCGTCAGTGTCCTGGAGATGGCATAGAGCGTATCCCCATCCACTTCGCTGCTCACGCGGATGATACTGTCGCGGATCAGGCCCTGATCGGTCACGATCACGACCAGCGCGCTCTCCGCGGAAACAGGGACCATCTGGATCGTCTGGATCCTCGGCTCGTTCCCCTTCGGGGACAGTACGACCGCCGTGTACTGCGTCAGGCTGGAAAGCACTTTTGCCGCATGGTCGATCACTTCTTCCATCTGATGGACCCGGCCGCTGAAATGGCTCAGTACGCTCTCGGCGGAGTCATCGGGGATGATTCCGGCCTGCAGCATGGAATCCACATACAGGCGGTAGGCCTTGGCGGAAGGGATCCGTCCGGCGGATACATGCGGCTGATCAAGGAACCCGAGCTCCTCCAGGTCGCTCATCTCATTCCGGATGGTGGCGGAGGAAAGGCCCATCTCATATTTTTTACTGATGGTTCTGGACCCGACGGGCACGCCTGTCAGGATATAATCGTCAATGATTGCCCGCAGAATGCGCAGTTTCCGTGCGTCCATATCCATACTTCCGCCTCCTTTCCCGATTGTTGTTAGCACTCTCCGGTTGCGAGTGCTAACCACAGGCATAATGTATCACCAAGCCCGTCCTTTGTCAATACTTTTGCATGTTTATTTCGATGAATTCTGTGTGTAGAAATGTGATCACAACGTGAACGATCCTTACAGGCCGTTGGTCTGGTACAGGCCTCCGCCAAGCTCCGGCGCGACGTACATCACACCGAAGGAATCCTTCGCATACCGGTACTGGAAGACCGCCGTCCCGTCGGAAAGCAGCCAGCCGTATGCCTGCGTCAGTCCCTCCGTCTGGTACCGTCCCGGATTCACAGCGTCCATCAGGACCCGGACCATCGACGGATCCGCTTCCTTCTGCTCCCCGTACAGGGAACACAGGGCCCCGGTCAGGTACTGGAAATCGCTGTCAGCGTCCTGCCGCTGAAATTCGTATACGATCATCTTCAGCTGTTCCTGCCGGAAGATGAAGACCAGGTCCGCAGTGAAGCGGCTGACTGCCACCTTTTCCGTCGTAACCATGACCGCCCAGTCCTGCAGGACGCGTTCGACCATGTTTTCGCTTTCCAGGGCCTTAACCTGCTGGGGATTCATCCCCCAGCGGATCCCGTCGCGAAAGCGGAATGAATCGGGTGATGGGGTGATCGTCGGTTGAGGGGTTTCCGTCGGCGCTTCTGTCGCAACGCCCACCCCCAGAACCTGCCAGATGTTCGGGATCGTCTCATCCGCGCAGGCGATGCTGAACATCATCATCCAAGCCGAGATAAAAGCCGCAGCCGTCTGTAAATAACGCTTCCTCATCCACTTTTCTCCAAGTTTGCGATTTATGGCATGCATTCTGGCCGAAGGTCCCGGGCGATCGGAAAGCATCTTATTTAAAACCGGCCATCTGGAGCATCTGATCCCGGGCTTCTTTCAGAACACGCTCCGACTCCGAGGCGAATCCGTTCTCCGGTTCATAAGTGATCTCGTCCCCGAAAGTGAACGTCCGCTCCTCCCGGTTCGCATACACCGGTATAATCCGCAGTTTCTTGCCGTTCTTCTTCCACCAGGCTTCCGCCAGCATCAGGAATCCGGGCGAGAATTCGCTGACCCCGCCTTTTTCGTATTTTCCTTCCGGATGTTCCGGAAAGATCATCAGGTTCTCCCCGTTCTCCAGCGCTTCCACACTTTCCCGCAGCGTCTGCCGAAGTTTCATCGGCGAATCCCGGTACACTGCAATCGCGCGGAGGGAATTCATCACGTTCACGCTCAGCCAGCCGAGATACCAGGCCAGCAGCTTCCGTACAAACACCGGCAGAAAGGTTTTCTTGCTGAATGTGTTTTCATAGAGATACGGACGAACCACCTTTTTGTCGAACATCATCATGTTGATGACCCAGAACCGGACGTCGACCGGCATGCACAGTGCGCTGGCGATCGGTCCGTAGATCTCCGCATGGTTTCCAAGAAAAACGATCGGATTTTCCGGATCCTCCCGGATATGGTCCAGCTGCACCATCCGGTGCCGGTTGAACGGACGGAGGATTCCCATGGTCATCTTTGTAACAATGTTCTCCTTCAGGCTGACGATGCGCTCTCTGAAGTTTTTTCCTCTAAGTTTGAATACCTTGACTTTCACCGGTCTTATTTTCCTTCTTTGTCTGTATTGAGCAATTTGAGTCCCATGACCGCCGGAGCAGCGACCGTCAGGATCATGATCGCATAAAGCAGCATCTTGTTCCAGGTCGTCCGGTCAAGTGCGAACTCCAGTCCCAGTACAATCCCGACCATCAGCGGCAGGCTGATCAGCGCGGCAACCGCGAGCCTCGGTTTCTGTTTTCTGCCCCGAACAAAAGCGATCACGACGCCAATTGCAAGCATCACTGCCGCCACAATCTGCTGCAGACCTACAAAGGAAATACTCAGGAACCGGTCGTACCGCAGGCTTTCAAGTACAACCCCGCCGGCGCCGAACAGCAGCAGGAAGGAAATCACCGTATCACCGTCCGCCTTCTGGCGGGATATCCGGATCAGCAGGATTACAAACAGCACCAGCGCTGCAGCGGCAGCTACGTAATAGGTTGCCAGGCACGGTTCGTCTTCTCCCACTGCCAGGAAACTGTTTGCGAGGAGCGGACTGTCCAGCGCGCGGCTGATATCGAAGTCCTCGATCCGATTCTCCGCGATGCGTTCGGCAACGATCGTCGGCAGCAGGGAAACACTCAGGATATCAAGCACCTTCGCCGTCTTTTCCTTCATGATCCGCGAAGCTGCCCATCCCCCCAGGAATACGCCGCCGACCAGACCGAACATGCTCCATCCGCCGCCTGCAAGCTGCGGCCAGAACGAAACCGGGGTCATCTGCCCCAGTTCCTGATTCAGCAGGCAAAAGACCAGCCGGGAGCAGATCACCCCGACGACCATTGCCAGCAGGGCCGACAGCGGCGCTGTACCCGGCTTCAGCTGAAAGGCCTTTGCCAGCAGTCCCAGGGTGATCATGGAGCAGATCGTCCCGATCATCACATAAAGCCCGAATGCATAGACTCTCACTCCGAAGATCTCGATGATGACAGCCTCTTCCAACAGATTCATTTCTTGTTTCCTTTTCTTTTACTGTTCCGCTGATGCGAAATAGATAATATCACTCAGCCCCCGCTCATCACCGCCGGGCATGCCCTTGATAATCTGGCTTCCGAACACCATCTCGGCAGAGTTGCCGCCGTCCAGGTTGAATGCCTGTTTGCAGCCCAGCTCATGCATGAACTCTCCGAGTTTCGTTTGGGAGAATCCGGAGGATCCGGAACGGTCCTTCGCCTCGATGATAACGAATACATAACTCAGCTTTCCCAGCTGTCCGATGGCTGTCCGCGGCTCACGTCCGTGCGGATTGTATCCGTACTCCTCGTCGATCTCGCACAGCTCGCCATCAATCACGAGCGCCGGACCGAAGGTAAAGGCATTGACCAGCTTCCGGTCCATCTTCTTCAGCTCGGCCGGAAACTCCTTGACGCCCTTGGACTTCCGGAACAGGTGGAAGTCGCCCTGGTCGTCGATGATCAGGATGTCCTTCAGGTTGTTGGTCTTGCTGCGGATTTTTTCCGTCATCCGGTACTCGAAGGTCGTCTTCTTCGGCGCATCCACATAATTGTCACCGTTGATGGCGATCACGGCATTGTACTTCTTTGCCAATGCGGACACGGTCGAAGTCCTGGAGGAACCGAGCTTTTCCGGGTTAGCCACACCGGTCCGCAGCTGCGATGCATCGGCGATCTGGACATAGGCGACGTGCATCTTGGTCCCGTCGTCCATCTCCTGGTGCTCGATCTTCACGCGGATGGACTCATCCTCATATCCGTTCTCAGTATACTGGTCAGCCTTCGGTTCCGGCGGAACCGAAAAATCCAGCGGCAGCGCCCATTCCGGATGGGAAGAAAACTCACCCTCGTCAAGCGTTTCCTCTTCCAGCTCATCCTCCGCCCTCGCGGTGGACAGGAACAGGCGTCCGAAATCGATCTCTTCCTCGCCGTCGTTCATCAGTTCCATCTTGATGTCATTGAGCATGTTCGGAGAGGAAAGCACAAAGGGCATCGCCAGGATCAGGGCGGCGCACAGGAGCACCAGCAGAATACGCACGGGCAGTTTCATGGTCATTCTTCCTCTTCTTCCTGCATTTTCGTATTGAAAATATCCACAAGCCGGGTAGCCAGCTCTTCGTCCTCGACAAGTTCGAAGCTCTCGGTCTCTTCCCCGTCCTCTTCGTCGGCGACCACCTTGCAGATAATGCACTCCTGTCCTTTCTCGTCCGCATCCTCCTCGATGTCGGATTCGGTCAGCAGGGCATATTCCTCGCCGTTGTAAAACATATAGTCAACCACAACGTAGCTGTATTCATTACCGTCTTCATCTTCAAAGATGATAATGTCTTCTTCCATGTTGTTCATTTCGTTGTCCGTCATTGTTTGTTCCTTCTTTCTCCGGTCTCACCGGTATTTCATTCCTTTGAAAAACCTATGCGATTATACCCGAAGCGTCTTCCTTTGACAAGTTGACTTTCGGGGCTGGCCGCCTTATCATTGGACAGGTGAATGATCCTTCTGGGTCAGCTGGTGACGGCTTCCGTCCTTCTCCTGGATGACAATGCCGTCAAGGATCGCCTTCATATTCTCGCGGTACTCGGCAAGGTATTCATGGCGCAGCTCCGCCTGCTCCGCCGCTTCTGCCTCGGTGAGGCCCTCCGCCTTCTTTTTCCGTGCCAGTTCGTTGATCCGGTCGATCTTGGCTTTGTTCATCAACTATCCTCCTTTAATACGATATTCATCACCCTTCAACCACCTGGCTGCAGATGGCCGAAGGAGTCTTAGGGGAGTCAAAACGCCCGGAAAACTGTCCGGTGGACAGTTTTCAGCAGAACGATGTCGCGCGCGGTGCGCGTGCGATACCTTGCGGCAGCCCGGTGCAGGAAAAGCCCCTAAAGAAAGGAAGCATATGGTTCAGGGAAAATGGTTCGCTCCCGGCGAAGACCTCTCCGCCGCTGTCCTCCCGGTCCGCACAGCCGTCTTCGGCCGCGGCGCCGACGATCTTGACGCCCTCAGCTGGAACGCCCTCGTTTATCAGGACGGGGTCCCGGCTGCTTCCGGCCGCATCTGGTGGGAGGACGGCGCCTATCGTTTGGGCGACATCGGCGTACTCGAATCCTACCGCAGCCAGCGTCTCGGCGACCTGGTCCTCCGTCTGCTGCTCTTCAAAGCACAGAGTCATGCCGCGAAGGAAGTCCGCCTGCAGTCACCCCGTGATGTGGCAGGGTTCTTTGCCCGTCTCGGCCTCAAGGAGGAATCGGTGGACGATACCGGTCTCGTGGAGATGATGATCTCCGGAGAAGACATCGACCTGGATACCTGCCGCCACTGCCCGAAAGCTTCCTGCCCTAACCGGAAATAACAGCCCGGCTGTCGTTTCCGCACAGCAGTGCAAGGAGAACCGTCAGTACCGCACATCCGGTGATTACGGCCAGGTCCCCGATTGCGCTTCCGACGGACAGCGTCCCGGAAGCAGTCAGCACAATCATCGCCGTGCACAGGATTGCCGCCAGCCAGCTTCCTGCAGCCCGTCGTTTCACGTCGGGCTGTTTTTGCTGTCTTTCCGTCCAGATCGCAAGGCAGATCAGGATGACTGCACAGTAAACATAACGCAGGATATTATCCGGGGCTTCCCGGAAGCTTTCCGTTACGACCCGGATCCCGGACCACAGGCACAGGGAAATGATCAGCACATCGTCCTGCCCGGCCAGTTCATCTTTTCGGACCATCATCCAGATGCATAATCCGGCAAAGCACAGCAGAGCCGCAGTCGCCTCGATACTGCACGGGAAGAACCTTCCGTTCTCCGTCAGCCACGGGATCTGCGGCAGCGGCTCAATCAGCGCCCTGCCTGCACCGGCATCAACTGCGTCAAATATCTTCCACACGGCGGCTGCAGGAAGCAGCCCGAATCCGATCCAGTCCAGCCACTTCATCAGCGTCCGTGTTCCTTCAGCCGCTTTTTTGTTCATCGCCATCCGGAGCAGCATGAACAGGATCAGAATCAGCAGTGCGGCGATGGCCCCTGCCATCCTGACCGTCAGCCTGACTCCGCCGATCTCGGCCAGCACATCATTCATGCTGCTCGTCCCCCCTGAACACCCATCTCTCCTGGAAACGGTAGCTTGCGAAATACAGCAGCGTATCCGTGATCAGCTTGGCAACAGTGCTGCTCATGCCGGTCATGCCCAACAGCCATGTCCCGCCGGCGCTTGCCAGCATGATGGCGACGGACAGGACCACATACCGCAGGAAAGCTTTCCCTGCCTGACCCTTATCCTTAAAAACAAGCTTCCGGTTCAGCAGGAAGTTGACGCACGCGCTGATCACTCGGGCGATAACCGTAGAGATCAGGATGATCTTCCCGCTCTTGGCCGTCCCGTTCGCGAACACCGCCAGGTTCAGCAGGTTGAAGATCCCCTGGTCGATCGCGACACAGGTCAGGCTGGAGGCCATGAACTTAAAGAAGCTTCCGAGGATCACCTTGTAGATCCGGAAACTGTCCCGGATCGGATGGAAATGGGTTCCCTCGTTCTCGTTCTCGTAGATCGTCTCAATCGGCACGGGAATGATCGGGATCCGCGCACGTGAGCAGGCAATCAGCACCTTCATCTCGTATTCAAAGCGCGCGCCTTCGACGTCGATCATAAACTGCAGATCTTCCTTCCGGAAAGCGCGCAGTCCGGTTTGTGTGTCCGGCAGATACTGCCCGTAAAGCAGTTTGAACACGAAGGAGGTCATCTTGTTGCCGAACCGGCTCTTGGGCGGGATGTTTTCCTGGTTGAAGTCCCGGCTGCCGAGATAGAGGGCCCGCTCTCCGCCTTCCAGCTTTTCAGCCAGCATCAGGCAGTCTTCCACCGTATGCTGCCCGTCTGCGTCGGCAGTGATCACGCCGGAGATCTCTTCTGCCAGGTTCTCCATGATCCACTTGTATCCTGTCTTCAGGGCGATGCCTTTTCCTTTGTTCACCTCATGGTGCAGCACCGTCGTGTCGTCAACGCTCTCGATTTCCCGGAAGATTGGCTGATAGCTCTCCGAAGAACCGTCGTCCACGACCACGATCCGGGCAAATCCGCCTTCCTTCAGCCTGCGGATATAAGCCGGCAGCCGGTCGTCCGGCTCCAGCGAGGGGATCAGGATCACTGCATCCTGAGCCGCGTGTTTCTCCATTACCCTGCCCATCCTCTCCGAATACTCATAATCCTTATGATTATATCTCTTTTTTCTTAAAAACACAACATATATGGTTCAATTCCCTCATTGACATACAATTGATAGCAAATTATAATCATGTATTATTGATCAGCTGTCCAGATCTTTGATTTGGGTAACAGCGATCGCAGAATCAAAAATTCCAGGGAGGTATCGATCCATGGGCATTATCGCTTCCAGGAATCTGGATGAACAGCGTCGGGAACAAAACGGTATCATATATTTTGACCGCGGAACGCTGACCGGGAAAAACGGCCGTAAATATGACCGTTTCGCGATCCAGACCCACTTTGTGGAGGTCGGGGAGGATCAGGCGGAGCTGGTCCGCAAATATGTCCTTCCCCTGGCTCAGCCCGGTGATGTCCTGTCCTTCGGTGCCAAAGTCATGGCCATGTGCACAAAAAACGTGAAGACCAAGGAAGAAGTTCACCCGGGATTCTGGGCAAAGAAGCTGGCCCCTTTCGCCGGTATCAATGAGACCGGCGTCGGGATGCACGAGCCCTATAAGCTCCAGCTGGTTATTGACATGTGCGGCCTTCCCCGGGTCCTGCTCGCAGCCTTCATCAGTGCCGTCACCCGCCCCTTCGGCGTTCACGGCCTGTTCTATAAGATCTGCGGCAAGGGCGTCGGCGGAATCGACGGGTTTTACTTCCGTTCCAGCTTCGATCGCTATAAGGAGATCGCCCTGATCAATCCGCCGAACCCGGTGGAGCTTTGCAACCAGCTGGAGAAGGACACCGGGATCCCGGTCGTCCTCATGGACGCCAACGATATCGATCAGAACCAGCTCGGCAAGTGCGATGATTTCCCGCTCACCGACGAGGAGATCCAGGACGCCATGGCGGACAATCCCTCCGGCCAGGGTGACGAACTGACTCCCCTGATCCTGATCCGTCCTCTCGCCTGATCCCATGAGACATATTCCTTCTTCCGATACAGCGCACGCCGGCGTGCTCCCCTTTGAGGAAGCCCTTATTCCCACGGCTGCGGACTTTGACCGCAGCCACTGGCTTTATATACCGGATCATTACAGCGAGTACCGCTATATCCTCGGCACGAAGGGGCAGCACCCGCTGGTCTGTATCGGGATCAACCCCTCCACAGCGATCCCGGATCGCCTGGACAATACCCTGAAGTCCGCCGAGCGGATCGCGCTGCATAACGGTTATGATTCCTTTATCATGTTTAATGTTTATGCTCAGCGTGCCACCGATCCGGATGATATGGAAAAGGAACTGAATCCCGTCCTGCACCGGGAGAACCTGAAAGCCTTTTCCTGGCTCCTCTCTCAGCTCACTTCCACCCCTGACCTCTGGGCCGCCTGGGGATCGATCATCGAGAAGAGGCCTTACCTGCCCGGTTGTGTGCTTGATATGGCCGCTGTCGGAAAACAGTTCGGAGCCCGCTGGTTTACCGCCGGTCCCCGCAGCAAAAAAGGCCATCCCCACCATCCCCTGTACCTGAAAAAAGACTCATCCCTCGATCCCTTCACGGATCTGGAGTCGTACCTTAACAGTCTTCAAATAAACACCATTACCTGATTACTTACCATTATTCGACCGATGAAACGCGAGGGGTTCGAAGCGTCCGGAAAACTGTCCGGTGGACAGTTTTCAGCGGAGAACGAGCGGCAGCCCGGGACACTCGGAAAACCCTCGCTGTTGCAAATATAAATATGATGACCGAAAGGAGTTCGGGGGGATGATCTGAAAGCACCCCGAGATAAAAGCAATGCTGAAAACATACGACGAAACATTCACTCTCAGAACAAGAGACTGTGACTTAACCGGCAAATGGCGCCCGAGCGCCATCCTCGAATCCATGCAGGATGCCGCCGGCATGCACAGCATGCTCCTCGGCTGCGGCCGTGACGAGCTGCTCAAAAACAGCATGGTCTGGGTTCTCTCCCGCTGTGAACTCCACATGGACCGCTATCCGGCCTCCGGCGAGAAGATCACCATCCATACCTTCCCGACCCCGACCCGGATCTGTTTCTTCCCCCGCTACTATATCTTTACCGACGAACACGGGGAGATGATCGGCAAAGCCGGCACCCTTTGGCTCCTCCTGGATATCCGGACCCGCAAGATGCTCCCTCCGGGTGATGTCGGCAAACTCATACCGGACAACAAGGATCTTTCGATCCCGATGAACCTGCCCGCCACAGTCGGCAACCTGCAGGGTGAAGAGTTCGTTACGGAGTACCATCCGGTCTATACCGACCTGGATGTCAACGGCCATGTCAACAATACCCGCTATGCGGATATGCTCTGCAATGCCCTCGGTGTTCAGTTGATGACCGAATACGAACTTGAGCGTATCATCCTGAACTATAATCATGAGATCCTGCCGGATCACAAGGTCACCCTGCGCCGCATTCTCCGCGGCAATGAGTACCGTCTCAGCGGCAAACTGGACGATGATATCTCCGCCTTCGAAATCGGCGGAACGCTCCGCAAACGGATATAATTCAACCTGGTTTCAAAAAGGCAGGAGCCTCGCGCTTCTGCCTTTTGTGCAACAAAAAACCGGAAAGCATCAACGCTTCCCGGTGTGTATGCCCGGCAGGATTCGAACCTGTGACCTTCAGAGTCGGAGTCTGACACTCTATCCAACTGAGCTACGGGCACTCAACGCGGGATATTGTATCGCGTCCGTATCAGAATGTCAAGAATAAGAGCAATCATACTTTTCCAACTCTTTACAGGGGATTGAAGCTCCTGTCGTTTTCCGGTCAGAACAGGACTTTCTCCGCGTCTTCCGCGCTGGCGAAGGGACCGGGAATGGTTTCCGCACCGCGGTGGCCGCCAAAGTAGTCTTCGTTGAAGATAATATCCGTTCCGTCGGGATTCTCATAGCGCTGTTCCGGCTCGAAGGCCTTGCCCAGCGTGTCGCTGCAGTGAATCCCGGTTTTGAAATCCTTCAGGTGGCTGTAGACATTGGTCTTCAGGCTGTATTTGCCGTCCTTTTCGATCAGCTCGATCTTAATCTTCGACCGCTTGTCGGACAGTTTGTTCTTCTCATGCTTACAGACCGTCGCGCCGCTGAAATAGGCGTTACCATCTACCCAGACCGGCAGGTGGCCAAAGTGCGCCTCCGCCAGGCCGCCCATGTCCGGCTTGTCCCCGGGCAGGAAGGGCTTCAGCCACTCGTCGTAGGTCGGGAAGATATCGAAGGGGGCTGTTCCGACGACCGGATAGTCGGCGTCCGTGGGCTTCTTTTCCTTGTCGGTCACCGGATGCGCCTGGATGAAGATATTGTTGTAGATCCGGTCGTCGCCGTGCAGGATCGTCATGAAGCCGGCGACTTCCGTGCGGTGACGGATATGATAGGGTGTATAACGGGGCTCGCGCTGCCCGTTGACCACGCTGTCCACACCGCTGTTGATCAGGCTGAAGGAACCAAGCATCAGGTTATGCACACAGGCAATGCCTTCGGACGGAATCGTCACGGAAACCGGGGACATCAGGATATTGTTGTCGATCAGGGTCGGCCCGTGGCCCACTTCGATAAACACGTCCGTGGAGAACATCGCGCCTCTGGCCTGCTCCAGGCCGGCAGGCCGCCAGTTGTCGTGCATCAGGTTCTGGGAGATCCGGGCGCCCTGGGCTTCCCAGTCGAGCCAGACACCCATGATGCAGTTATGGATATGGTTCCGGCGGATCGTCACGTCGATGGCCGCATGCAGCTTGATGCCTGCCGTCTCCGCGCCGCCCAGCTGCTGTGAATTGCAGATGTGGTGGATATGGCAGTCCTCGATCGTGGAGAACACACCGCCCATCCGGCCGACAATACCGGTCTGCTCGCAGTGATGCACGTTGCAGCGGCGGATGATATGGCTGCCGACCTTTTCCTTCAGCCAGCCATGGTACTGCCCGCGGCAGACGGCGTCGCGCTCCATCTGGGTCGGGCTCTTGACCCGTTTGCGGAAGAAGTACATATCGTTTTCCGGGTCGAGGTATTTGCCCAGCGAGATTCCGCAGCAGCGGCTGTTGCTGATCTCGCAGTCCTCGATGATCCAGCCCTTCGACCAGTGCGGGCCGATCATGCCGTCCTGGTAGGCAGCCGGAGGCGCCCAGGTCGTGGCAGCCTTGGTGATGTTGAATCCGCTCACCGTAATATAGCCCACGCCCGTTTTGTCCGGCATGAAACAGTTGCGCCGGACGCTGAATTCCACCTTGTTCTTGTTCGGATCCTTGCCCTGGAAGTTGGCATAGAGAACAGTCTCGTCCCCGTCCTGCTCGGTATACCAGAGGTATTTCGCATCCTCCTGGTTCCAGGCATGGGGATCCGGTTTCCCGGCCTGGCACTCCTTCAGCGAAGAGCACTCATACATCATCAGGTCGTTGATGAACACCGCGCCGGTATGCCGGACAACCGGAGAGAAGTACCAGTCTCCGCAGACCGTCTCGATATAGGGGTTGAACGCCCCGAAGATCCCGTTGTTCACCCTTGCCGTCCAGACGTTACCCTTGACCTTCGTCCAGCCGGTCAGCAGTTCCGCGCCGGTGATCACCGCGCCGAGGGGTTCCGTGGAGCGATACTCGATCCGCTGTTCCTCCGTGCCCGCGTACACCGGGTTGACATATTCCCGGTAGACCCCGGGAGCGACCAGGACCTGATCGCCCGGCCTTGCGATCTTTGCCGCGTCGTTGATGTGCCGGAAGGGGGTTTCCTTTTTGCCGTTTCCCTCTCTGGGAGCATTCGCGTTCACATAGTAGATCATGGGACTTTCCTCCTGTTTCATAATTCTTTTGTTGCCGAAGGGGGTCTAAGGGAGCCCCCTTAATATATTCTGTAATTGCCTGTCAGCATCAGCAGGCAGAAGAAATACAGGCAGTTGTCATAGTATCTCCGGACGCCTTTCCTCATCGGCAGCTCCGCGAATTCCTTCAGGAACCGGAGACGAACCGGTCCGTCCGAAGCAATGGATGCCGCGCCGAGCACCGCCCGGATCGCTGTGGGATGCATGGCCGGCTCATCCTGGGGTGTTCCATCCAGTTCATAGGCTTTCAGGTTTTCAGGATCCTGGGTGGCGAAGAACCGCTGGATTTTCGTCGCGATAGCGTCCAGCTCCGGCGTCGGGCCGAACCAGAGATGGTCCAGTGCAATATTTTCTACGACCCGGTACGCGTCCGAATAGTAGACCCAGGGTTTGCCGAAAAGCAGGACCGTCTTCCCGTCGTAGTCCGCGTATTCCGGACTCAGGCCGGTTTCCGGATGGGCGGACATGGCGATGTACTTGCGGCTCTGTTCGGCGGTCCTTTTCCAGAAAGGACGGTCTTCCTCATCCGCCCGCAGGGCAAACAGCTCATAGAAATGAGGCAGGTGGTAGCTCGGGTCGGAGATCTTCATTCCCGGCACAAAGCGGATGTAGGTGTTCTCAGGCTCCCACATCGGTTCCCCTCCGGGAACGAGTTCCTTCTGATGCACCGCATGCCGCAGGATCTCTCTTGCCCGCGCGGAATAGTTGAAGCTTCCCTCTCCGTCTCCCCAGCGATTTGAGGCCATGAACAGCGCCATCGCGAAATATTCTTCACCGTCCGGCGCCGGGCCGTCCGCGTTATGCTTTCCGTCCAGCTGAACCGACCAGGCAAAGTAACCGGCGTTGGGACCGTCCTTCATGAGCATATAGCGTTCGGAGAACATCCAGAGCTTGTCAAAGATGTCCTTCCGGTCCATCTGCACGCACATCATCATCCCGTAGCTCATGCCTTCGGTCCGTGCGTCAATGTTTCCGGTATCCACCATGCACCAGGCGTCTTCATCCGTCCGGTGGCAAAAGCCCTCCACCGGATCGAAGAAGATCGTCTCAAAGGCGCGTTTCACCTTCTCCCGTGCTTCTTCGTCCGTCAGGCCGATTTCGGCCAGGAAATTCGGGTATGTACCGGTGCAAAAGGCTCCCTGCTTCATGGCGTCCTCCCGGTTGTACGTACTTTTCACCTGTATCATATCCGGAAAGATATTCGCTGTCAAGCTTGAAATTCAAGGGAAGCACCGGTAAAATGAAACCGATCTGAAATGAAGGAAGGTGTCTCCTCCATGCGCATCCTGCTTATCCGCCACGCTGAGCCTGATTACACCGTCGATTCCCTGACGCCCAAGGGCCGGACAGAGGCCGAACTGCTCAGCAGAAGGCTTTGCCGGTATCGGATCCGTGATTTCTATGTCTCCCCTCTCGGGCGGGCCCGGGATACCGCTTCCTATACACTGGAAAAACTCGGCCGCAAAGCCGAAGTCCTTCCCTGGCTGCACGAATTCCGCGGCACCGTTCCGGATCCGGAGACCGGTGAAAAGCGATGGATCGCCTGGGACCTGAAGCCGAGAATCTGGTCCGTCTTCCCCGGCATCATGGATTACCGCACCTGGACGGACGCCCCCGTTTTTGACGGGACCAACGTGCGGGAGATCTGGAAGGAAACGACCGACGGTATCGATGAACTGCTTGGCCGCTATGGTTTTCGGAAGGACGGGCCTGTCTGGCTCTGTGAAAACAATGAAGATTTTACAATCGCCCTGTTCTGCCATTTCGGAATCTCCATGGCTGTCCTCGGCTACCTGACGGATATCTCCCCTATGGTCCTGTGGCAGCGGGTGCTCTGTATGCCTTCTTCCGTAACCGAAGTCGTAACGGAGGAGCGTATCAAAGGCGAGGCCGCTTTTCGGATCACCAAACTCGGTGACCTGACCCACCTGGAGGCTGCCGGAGAAAACAGAAGCACTGCCGGACTCTTCCCGGAGTGCTTCACGGGGATTGATTCCACCGATCCCGACGAGAACGGAACACCCCGTACACCGGCCTGATTTCTTCCTCCCGGTCCTGAAAAGACAGGTGTTTATCTGTCCTCCGGAGCGTAATGATCATAGATTCGGTTTCTGAGCTGCCTTTCTTCAAGAGGCAGCTTTTCAATTTCTTCAATCTCATATGAGCCGAAGGTATCGTACAGGCGCGAGACCGGATCGACCTCGACGAATGTGCACCAGGGCAGCCAGTGATAGCGGCTCCGGTATTCCTGCTCGCTGAAATTGGCGCCCTCGTTCACCAGGCCGATATACCTGTATCCGCATTTTCCATCGATATCGTTGGCCTGTTTGCAGTTACGGTTCAGGAATTCGGCAAAGTCACAGTAGTGGCTGTCGCCGGTCAGCAGGTACAGGCGGTAATAGATATAGCTGCATGCCGCCATGTAGATATCGCCGCCGGGCATACCCACGGACACGTTGCTCTGCCCGCTGATATGGTACCGGTTAAAGGGATGCGCCGGATACCGGTTATATACCGGGAAATCCCAGACAAAGGTAAAGGTTTCCGTATAATCCGCCGCGCCACAGGCAGCATCGATCCACTTTCTGTCTCCGGTCACGTCGTAGAGGGCGATGAAGGCAAACATGGCGTAGATCCCGGATTCCTTGTCCAGGATGTCTGAAGTATCGCAGGGGCCGCCGCGGTATTCGAACTGCAGGTACTGGTGTTCATAAGACCATTCACCGGCCCGGATCGCCGCCTGGAGATATGCTTCGTTTTTCGTTACCAGGTACAACTGGATCAGGAACCGGACGACACACTGCGTACTCGCCTTTGAATCCATGCAGCAGGACCCGTCGTCCCGGTAAGAACGGTAGAAGCTTCCGTCTCCGTTCTGGTTTTTTACCAGCCAGTCAGCAGTTCGCACGCAGTAGCCCAGCCAGTTTTCGTGATCCGTTCCGCGTTTTTTCTCAAACACATACGCGTCCAGGATCGCTTCCATCCCGTCCCCGATCTGCCGGACCCACAGGGGCTGAGGTTCCGCCTGGTGCGCGGACAGATGGACCCACAGCCGCGGGAAACCGTGTTCTGTCATCGTATGGTTTGTCCAGTAGTCCAGGATGCCTTTTCCTTTCCGGACCGCTTCCTCGTCGCCGGTCAGGCGGCCCCAGCGCAGCAGCTGGTATCCGATGCCCGCCTGCTGACCGACAAAGCCGATCTCGGCGGAAAAGGAGTTGGGATCGAAGTCCGGCAACTGGGCCACGAAGGGCGTGCCCCACGCATCCCCGAACTGTTTCGTCACTTCCCGGAGGAAGCGCATCATACAGTCGAACAATTCCCCGTTATCCACGTTGAAAAGTCGGTCTTTCAGCCGCGAATAGACCTCCCGCCAGGTTGCGCGCATCATGGCGCCAAATCCGTCATATCGCCCGAAGGTCACCGCGATCGCATAATGCTGGGTAAAACCTTCTGCCATAGGATGCACCCAGGTGATATTGCTCAGCGGCTGTTCCGTAATCACCGGACCGATCCCCCGGGAGGGCAGCTGGCCGTTGACCGCGGGATAGATATAGTCGATGGACACCCCGTCACATTCCGCGTCCGGCAGCGGTGTGACCATCATATGGCCGTAGTAGGTGTAGGTCAGCGCTTCCGGCCGCGCTTTGCTGACGCCGAAAGAGCCAACCGTGATCTTCGGATCGACGTAGGCATAGTTCTCCGTCGTCGTCCGATCCAGGGACGGCAGCGTGGCATCTGCCGCCCACCGGGAAAATGATACGCTCTCCCCGCTCTCCCGGTGCTGCATCGCGAACATCGGAAGACCGGAGTAGGTTTCCTTCCGCCAGTGATACTGCAGCTCCGGGTTGTGCCCCAGAGCAAAGTCGGCGGCATATTCGTTGTTCCGGTACCACTGTCCGGGGCTGAAACAGTCATAGTCCCGCAACTCGTCCGAAACAGCCTGATAGAGGGATATCTTGGTCTGGAAGCCAAGGTCGTTCTCATGCCGTTTTCTGACCTCCGCGCTGCGGGCAATCTTCAGCATATCGCCGCAGGCTGTGTAAACGTCACGGACAAAAATCTCCGATCCGTTCCGCGTGACGAACACGCCTTCTCCCACGACGTCTTCGTCGCTGACGAATACCCGTTCATAGGCGATATCCCGGAATTCATTGATCGCGCCATAGGTCTTGACGGATACATACACCGGCCGGGCATTGAAATACAGCATGGATCCTTCCTTGAACACCCTGATCCCGCCGTTTTCAAACAGTACGTCGTACGCTCCGAGACTGATCTTCATTCATTTTGTCCCCTGTTCTTCTGTAATTTGGGAAAAAAACTGTCAGTAAGCAAACTGGAATACACAGAACGCCGCATACACGCACAGCAGGATAATTCCCTGCGGCCGGGTCAGTTTCCCGCGCTTCAGGGCCGGCATGGTCATGAAGAGCATCACAAAGAGCATCACCGGGATCTCGACCGCCAGCGAGGTCGGAACACCTCCGATGGTCTTTCCGCCCAGCTCATAGACGTTGAACGGCGCGATCGTGGTGCTCAGGCCGCTGACCAGCACGAGATTGAACAGGTTCGCCCCGACGATGTTGCCGAGGCTCAAGGCGCTGTGCCCCTTGACCAGCGCCGTGATCGCGGTCACCAGCTCCGGCAGGCTCGTGCCCAGGGCAACGAAGGTCAGCGCGATGACGGATTCCGGCACGCCGAGGCCCTGCGCGATCAGGGTTCCGTTGTCGACCAGCAGGCGCGCGCCGACCGCGATGCAGGCTGCGCCGATCACCAGCAGCAGGATGGTCTTCCACAGCGGCATCTCCTCCTCCGGAACTTCCCGGATCTCCCGCATTTCTTTCTCAATGATGTCTTCCACTTCTTCCTGCGGCGCCATCTTTTTCGCCGCAAAGATCGTAAAAGCGATATAGATTACAAAGACCGACAGGAGGATGATCCCGGTCAGGCGCGTAAAATTCCCGCCCGTATAGGCCACCAGCGAATAGATAAGCGCCGAGGCAAAAAAGAAGATCACCGGAGTCCGGAAGCTTTTGATGTCGACGTTGCAGGGACGGATCGCAAAGGTCAGGGCGGAGATCAGCGCCGTATTGCAGATCACGCTGCCGATCGCGTTACCATAGGCAATTCCGCCGTGGCCGCTGATCGCTCCCGTGGCGGAAACCAGCACCTCCGGCAGCGTCGTCCCGATCGAGACAACCGTCGCCCCGATCACAATCTCCGGGGTATGCAGACGCCGCGCCAGTGCGGTGGATCCGTCCACAAACCAGTCCCCGCCCTTAATCAGGAGGATCAGCCCCAGGATAAACAACAGTATCGGTACGAGCATCGCTTCCACACTCCATTCCTTCGTTAACAGGACGATTATATCACAGGTTCCGTCTCTATCCACACAGGCAGAAAGAGAAAAATAGAACTTCTATTTCTCTTATATGGAGAGATAGAAAACAGCGCCCGATCACTCAGGCGCTGTATATGAACGTTCTTATTTCCTGGCGAGCTCGACAAGCTTAGCAAAGCCGGCCGCATCGTTCACGGCCAGGTCGGCCAGCATCTTGCGGTTCACTTCGATGTTCTGCTTCTTCAGACCCGCGATGAACGTGGAATAGCTCATACCGTTCAGACGCGCAGCGGCGTTGATACGGGTGATCCACAGGCGGCGGAAATCACGCTTGCGAAGTTTCCGACCCTTGAATGCATAGCGCAGGCTGCGGGCAACCTGTTCTTTCGCGGCGCGGTACTGCTTGGATTTTGCTCCCCAGTAGCCCTTCGCCAGCTTCATCACCTTGCGGCGACTCTTATGGGCGTTCACAGCCCTCTTAATGCGTGCCATGTTTGTTTCCCTCCTTGCCGGTTAAAAGGCTTATTTGTAAGGCAGTAACTTATGGATCGTGCGGGCTTCCGCGGCGTTGTCGACAACACCGGCATTCCGCAGGTGACGGGTGCGCTTGGTGGTCTTCAGCCGAACCTGATGGTTGGCGTTCATCTGCTTATGCCTTACGATACCGGACTTGGTAAAGGAAAAGCGTTTTGCAGCTCCGCGATGTGATTTTTGTTTAGGCATTTGTTTGGTCCTCCTTCCGATGCGGTTTACTCCTTCGTCTCTTGCGAGGCGGCGTTCTCCCTCTTTGCCTTTCTTTCGGCAAAGGAAGCCTTCACGGCCTTGGGAGCCAGGATCATGATCATGTTGCGGCCGTCGAGCAGCGGGCGGCGTTCCACCATGCTGACGTCCTTGCACCGCTCCGCGAAATCCTGCATGACCTTCAGGCCGATCTCGCTGTGGGTGATCTGGCGGCCGCGGAAGCGAATGGATACCTTAACCTTGTCACCGTTCTCGAGGAAGCGGATCGCCATCTTCGCCTTGGTGTTCACATCGTTTTCTTCGATGGTGGCGGACAGCTGCACTTCCTTGATATCGACAACACGCTGATTCTTTCGGCTCTCCCGCTCCCGCTTTGCCTGTTCATAGCGGTACTTGTCATAGTCCAGCAGCTTGCAGACCGGCGGAACCGCGGACGGCTGGATCTTGGCAAGATCAAGACCTCTGTCCTCGGCCAGCTGCAGCGCCTGCTGCGTGGGCATGACTCCGAGCTGTTCGCCGTTCTCGTCGATCAGGCGAACTTCTCTGTCGCGGATTTCCTCGTTGATCATCAGTTCGGTTGCGATGTCCATGCACCTCCTAATAAAATGAGCGGCGGGTTTGACCCGTCGCTCATGAACACTCTTTCCTTCAGGAAGAAGATGCCATATAACCCGGCAGCGTAAGCCGCGAAGGTGAGGGGCGGGCAAGCCTCTGCTTCAAACATGTGGGATGATAACACACAGTCCGGCGGCTGTCAAGCGTTTTTTACAGGGAATTCACCAGGTCGAAGAGCTCTTTGTTGAACTTCTTCTGGACCTTCAGCGCCTTTTCAATGGGCATGTACATAACCTGGCCCTTCTGCATACCGATAACCTGATTGCTGATACCGTCCCTCAGCAGCCGAACGGCCAGGTTGCCGGCTTCGAAAGCGAAAGCGCTGTCGCGTGCGGTGGGCTCCGCGCCGCGCTGTACATAACCGATCACGTTCGCGCGGGCTTCCACCATGCCGCACATCCGCTTCATGACGGAGGCGAAGCGCACGGCGCTCATCGGCTCTTCCGGATAGCAGGGCTTGCCGTGCGAGGTCAGGAAGCTGTACAGGTCGAACGGCGCCATGGCCTCCCAGCAGCCTTCCGCTACGACGATCGTAGCGCGGGTGTTCCCCCGGTCCAGCTGGTTGCGCAGCTGCAGGGCCACACCCTCTACGGTCCACGGCACTTCGGGGCAGACCACGATCTCACTGCCGGTGGATACCGCCGCGGTCAGAGCAATATCGCCGCAGTGGCGGCCCATGACCTCAACCACTGCAGGCCGGTCGTGGCTGCGCGAGCAGGCGCGGATCTTCCGGATCGCTTCCACACATACATTCACCGCTGTATCGTAACCGAGGGAGATTTCCGTATAGGGCAGGTCGTTATCGATCGTCCCGGGGATACCGATGCACGGGAAGCCGAGGTTGCACAGTGCCTGCGCCCCGCGGAAGCTTCCGTCTCCGCCGATGACGACCAGACCGTCAATCTGCATGTTCTTGAGGGTCTTGAGCGCTTTCTCCTGGACCTTCTTCTCCTTGAACTCCAGGCAGCGGGCTGTTCTCAGGTAAGTACCCGGTTCGTCCGCGATATCAAGAACCAGCTCCATGGTCAGTTCCTGAAGGTCGTCCTTAAGGTTGCTGCTTTTGCGAAGCAGGCCGTTATAGCCGCGTTTGACACCGATCAGCGGAATGCCGTACAGCGCGGCGCTGCGCGCAACGGACATCACGGCTGCGTTCATTCCGGGGCTGTCTCCGCCGCTGGTAAGGACGCCGATTTTTCTCATACTCATGGTCGATCTTTCTCCTTCCGGAAATCGCTTCTCGAAATATGGATCGGTTACCAGATATCTAAATATACCATATTTTGATGAAAGAAAAAAGAGGAAGCGGATAATTTTCAGGTTGTGCTTTTGTGATCTTTTCTTAAACTTTTCTTTACATATTTGCATTAATTTGCTATGATTTCCGGGAAGATTTGTAATATTTCAGACGTTTAATCATCGAAACACTTCCCCGGAAGGAGGGTTGACCTTGAAGCGAAAGCTCCTTGCGATTCTGTCTGCCGCAGTTATATGCCTGGCTCCCTTATCCTCCCTTGCCGCCTATCAGTCCACGACCCTTCGTCACGGGATGCACGGCGAAGAAGTAGCGCAGATCCAGCAGGCGCTGATCAGCCTCGGATACCTGAAGGGAACCGCGGACGGCGTTTTCGGCAACAACACGGAGAACGCCGTGCGCAAATTTCAGCGGAAGAACAAGCTGACGGCGGACGGCCTGGTCGGGACAAAAACAAAGGAGCTCCTGCTTTCCAAAGCATCCGGTTTCTCCGCTCCTTCCGAAAGCACATCATCCTCTTCCGGAAATGACTCCGCTGCCGCCTCAGCCGGCAATGCATCTGCAGCCCGGGGCAGCGGCAACGCCTCTTCCGGTTCTTCCCTTTTCAGCGGCAATTACGCGACGATTAAAAGCGGAAGCCGCGGGGCCCGTGTCCGCACGCTGCAGAATGCCCTGATCGCTCTCAACTATCTCAGCGGCAATGCCGACGGCAGTTATGGAAAGAAGACAAAAGCTGCCGTGATCGCTTTCCAGCAGGGAAACAACCTGAAAGCCGACGGCGCTGCCGGAAAAAAGACGCTGACAGCACTCGAAAAAGCTTATCAGAACGGAGAAAAGGCTTCTTCGTCCCCCGCTTCCGATCCTGCCCCCGCTGCGCCGCCTGCTCCGGAGCAGGCAGCCGCAGATTCCGGTTCAATTAACCCGAAGATCTCTGCACCGGGCTCTGTGCAGCTGCTCAGCTGGTATGACGTTGTCAAGCCTGCCCTCGGCGGCGGTTCTCACCTGCTGGTTTACGACCCGTCCTCCGGCCTTTCCTGGACGCTGCGGGTCCTCGCCCGCGGCAGGCACTGTGACGCAGAACCGCTGACTGCCCAGGATACGCGCACTATGGTCAAAGCTTTCGGCGGTACAAACACCTGGAATCAAAAAGGGGTTTACGTCAAGCTTCCAGACGGACGCTGGAGCGTTGCCTCCACCCATGATATGCCCCACGACAACGGTTCAATCAAGGATAATGACTTCAACGGCCACCTGTGCGTGCACTTTCTCCGCACGATGGAAGAAGCAAAACAGAACGACCCGAACTATGGTGTCGCCAACCAGAAAACGATCCGCAAGCTCTGGAAGAGCCTGACAGGCCAGGACGTCTCAGACTGAACAGATTGTCAGGGATTTTCCCTTGACAATCTCTTTTTTTGAGGTATAATGTCCGGGTGTCAAGTCTGAACACTTGACACCTGGAGGGCTCACGATGGAACGGGAAGATCTCAGGCGCAAGGTGGATCTTGCTTTCCTTTCCGCCTTTTACGGCGGGATGCTGACGGAGAAGCAGCGCCGCATCCTTTCCTTGCATTGTGAGGAGGATCTTTCCCTCGGCGAGATCGCCGAAGAGGTCGGGATTTCCCGCCAGGCCGTTCATGAGACGCTGACCCGCGCCGCTACCCGGCTGAACGAAATGGAGGCTTCCCTCGGGGTGGCCGCCCGCTTTCGCCGGATGGAGGACGGGCTGGAATCCGCGCTGGAAGCGGTAAAGGGTAAAGAGTATGACCGGGCCGAGCAGCTGCTGACAGAGCTGCTGAAGCTGGATCAGGAGGAAAGTAATGGCATTTGAAGGCTTGAGTGAAAAGCTGCAAGGCGCGCTGAGGAAGATGACCGGGCGCGGCAGGCTGAATGAGCAGGCCGTGAAGGAAGGCATGCGTGAAGTGCGCATGGCCCTCCTGGAAGCTGACGTCAACTATGCGGTTGCCAAGGATTTCATCCGTAAGGTAACGGACCGCTGCGTCGGCCAGGATGTCCTCTCTTCCCTCACCCCCGGTCAGCAGGTCATCAAGATCGTCAATGAAGAGATGACCGAGCTGATGGGCAGCACCAACGCCCGGCTCAACTGGTCCTCTTCCATCCCGTCGATCATCATGCTCTGCGGCCTGCAGGGCGCCGGTAAGACCACCATGTGCGGCAAGCTCGCCGGCTGGCTCACCAAGCAGGGCAAAAAGCCCATGCTTGCCGCCTGTGATATCTACCGCCCTGCCGCTATCAAGCAACTGCAGGTTGTCGGAAGCCAGGTTAACGTGCCCGTATTCGAGAAAGGCACGCAGGATCCGGTCAAGACCGCGAAGGAAGCGATCGAATACGCCCGGTACTACCAGAAGGATGTGCTGATCATCGATACAGCCGGCCGGCTGCATATCGATGAGGAACTGATGGATGAGCTGCTCCGCATCAAGGAAGCCGTTCATCCCTCCGAGATCCTGCTGACGGTCGACGCTATGACCGGTCAGGATGCGGTGAACGTCGCCAAGGCTTTCGATGAGAAGCTGGACGTGACCGGCGTCATCCTGACCAAGCTGGACGGCGATACCCGCGGCGGCGCGGCCCTGTCCATCAAGGCCGTCACCGGCAAGCCCATCAAGTTCAGCGGTACCGGTGAAAAGCTGACCGATATCGAGCCCTTCCATCCCGACCGGATGGCCAGCCGGATCCTCGGCATGGGCGACGTGCTGACCCTGATCGACAAGGCAGCCGAAGCCTTCGACGAAAAGGATGCCGAGAAGTTTGCCCGCAAGGGAATGAGCAACAAGCTCACCCTGGAGGACTTCCTTGACCAGATGCAGAGCATGAAGAAAATGGGCGGCATCAAGAGCATGCTGAATATGCTTCCCGGCATGAGCAACAAGGACATCGAAGTGGATGATGACGCGCTCAGGAAGCCTGAGGCAATCATCCGCTCCATGACGCCG
The DNA here is from genome assembly GCA_902793605.1 of uncultured Eubacteriales bacterium. Taxonomy (GTDB): domain Bacteria; phylum Bacillota; class Clostridia; order Christensenellales; family Aristaeellaceae; genus Aristaeella. The sequence goes on along the minus strand of CADBEB010000001.1, from coordinate 23,292 downwards.
AAGGAGCGCCGCGATCCTTCGATCCTGAACGCCAGCCGCCGCAAACGGATCGCCGCCGGTTCCGGGACCACCGTGCAGGACGTGAATGCCCTGATCCGCCAGTTTGAGCAGACCCAGCAGATGATGAAGCAGATGATGGGCGGCCGCGGCAGGAAAATGCTGAGGAATTTCAAGCTGCCCGGTATGTAATCGCTGAGTGGACTCATATACCAGCTATATGATTTCCATATATATTCAATCAATTTAATCTTGAGGAGGAAATCCAAATGTCCGTCAAAATTCGTCTGAAGAGAATGGGTATGAAGAAAAAGCCTTTCTATCGCGTGGTTGTTGCTGATATCCGCAGCCCCCGTGACGGCCGCTTCATCGAGGAGATCGGTTACTACGATCCCATGACCAAGCCCGCCGAAATCAAGGTTGACAACGAGCGCGCCAAGTACTGGCTCGGTGTCGGCGCCCAGCCCACCGATACTGTTCGTATTCTGCTGAAGAAGACCGGAGCCATCGAAGAAAAGTAACGCTGCGACAGAAAGGATGTACCCATGGAAGAACTACTTACCTTTGTGGCACAGTCGCTCGTGGAGCATCCGGATCAGGTCAGTGTTTCAAAAACAGAAGGACCTGAAGCGATTATTCTTGAGCTCCATGTGGCTGAAGATGATATGGGAAAGGTCATCGGCAAGCAGGGCCGTATCGCCAAAGCGATCCGCGCCGTGATCAAAGCTGCTACGCTTAAAAACGACAAGCCTGTCTTTGTCGAGATCCAGTAATACAGCCATGACGAAGCGGGATCCGCACCTCGGATCCCGCTGTGCTTTGTTATCCGGAGGTTTTGTTGATGGATGACTTTCTGATGATCGGGACCGTCCTGAAGCCGCAGGGCGTCCGTGGGGAATGCAAGATCCTGTCGTGGGCTGCCGATATCAGCCGTTTCAATACCTGGAAGGTACTTTATATGAAAACCGTGGACGGTTTCATGCCGGTCGCTGTCAAAGTCACCCGGATCAGCGACGGCTTTGTTTTCGCGTGCCTGGACGGATCTTCCTCTGCCAACGAGGCCGAGAAGTATCGCGGAACCGACCTGTATGTCGACCGTGATAATGCCGCTCCGGCGGAAAAAGACGCTACCCTTATCGCCGACCTGATCGGCTGTACCGCACGGGACGAGAACGGCACCGAGATCGGTGTCCTGACTGACGTGCTTCAGCACGGCACGGTGGATACCTGGGTTTTCCGGACCGCGTCGGGCACTCTGATGGCTCCGGCATTGCTGTCCGTCTTCCCTGCCGTAGATCCTGAGAACAAAGCGATTGATGTTATCAGAGAAAGGCTGGAGGAGGTCGCTGTCTGCTCATGAGCGAATCCCTTCGTGAACCCCTGCGGATCAATATCCTGACGATCTTCCCGGAAATGTTCCGGGGAGTCTTTTCCTCAAGCATTCTCGGCCGCGCGCAGGAACAGGGGCTTCTGGAAATCCGGCTGACCGACATCCGTCCCTACTCCGAAAGCAAGCACCACAACACGGACGATTATCCTTTCGGCGGCGGAGCCGGTATGGTCATGATGGCCCAACCGATCATCTCCGCTATGAAGGAGGCTTCAGCGCAGTACCCGCGTGCCCGCCGGATCTATCTCGGTCCCCGCGGGAAGCAGCTGTCGACGCCGCTTGCCCGGGAGCTGGCGGAAGAGAAGGAACTGATTCTGCTCTGCGGCCATTACGAGGGAGTCGACCAGCGGGCGCTGGATACCTGCGTTGACGAAGAGATCAGCATCGGCGACTATATCCTCACCGGCGGAGAAACGGCTGCGATCGTTCTGGTAGATTGCCTGTCCCGCTTCATCCCCGGCGTGCTCGGGAGCTCCGAGAGCCCGGAGGAGGAATCCTTTTCTGACGGCCTGCTGGAATATCCCCAGTATACCCGTCCGCGGGACCTGAACGGCATGACCGTGCCGGACGTTCTCCTGAACGGTGATCATGCAAAGATCCGTGAATGGCGGCGCCGCCAAAGCCTCGCCTGCACCGCGCGGCTGCGGCCGGACCTGCTGAAAACGGCTGAACTGAGCGATAAAGACCGGAAAATGCTGAAAGAGATTGAAAAGGAGATGAGCGATTCATGTTCCTCCGAAAACTGACCGTGCTCCTTGTCCCGCTGGGCATGCTCCTGCTGCTCTGCCTGCTGCTGCCCTTGTTCTCTTCCCTGGGCTCCTTCTTTGCAAGCCTGGTGCTCGGACTGTTTCTGGGAATCCTGCTGGCCCTGCTGCTGCCCCTGTCCGGCGCCACGCGCCTGCGGGAGCCGTTTGCCTGGCTGCTGGTCTTTCCCGCCGCGTTGATCCTGCTGATCCTTTTGTATCAGTACCTGGCCATGAACGGGGTCGGATATGACTGGCCGCTCCTCCGCCTGCTGGCAGTAAACGACGCCCGCGTCATCACCGTGGAGGCTGCTTTCGCCGCCTATATGCTGACCTTCTCGATCCGCACCGGAAAAGGAATCTGACGCTTCCCTTTCCGGAAAGATTGTTGTAGTATATGAACGAGGTGTTCTCAATGAAAACAATTATGCTTGACGGTTCCCTCTACGCAACAGGAAAAGATCTTCACCAAGCGCTCAAACAGATGCTGTCCCTGCCCGATTATTACGGCATGAATGCTGACGCGCTCAACGATTGCCTTTCCGAGCGTTCCGAAAAAGTCAACCTGTGGATCACCGATCCGGGCAGCGGTGAGACCGCCGACGCGCTTCAGATCATCCGCGCCGTTGTGGAAGACAACGGCGGCGAAATAAAGGAGCTGTAACCATGAAGCTTCACCTGCTCGGAGTGAACGGCCCTTTCCCCGGGAGTGGCGGCGCCACCTCCGGTTATCTGCTGGAAGCGCCGAACACGCTGCTTCAGTTTGACATGGGCAGCGGCGTCCTCAGCCGGCTGACCGCGCTCACTGCGCCGGAATCCCTGACGGCGCTCTTTCTCTCCCACTGGCATTTCGACCATGCGGCGGACGTTCCCGTCCTCATGTACCGTCTGGAAGCCATGAGCCGGGTCCTTCCGGTCTATGCCCCGGATGATCCGGACTCTGCCCTCTTCCGCACGGTTTCGTCTGCCGCCTGCTTTGATCTGAAAGTGGTTAAGCCAGGTGACCGCCTGACCCTTTCTGATGTCCGGATCACGGTAACCGCCGCGCGGCATCCCGTACCGGCCGTCGGTTTCCGGATCTTCTGCGGCGGAAAGGATCTCGGCTATACCGGTGATACGAACACGCTGCCCTCGCTCGTCGAAGACTATCGGGGCTGCAGCCTGCTCCTGGCGGACGGGCTTTTCCCGGCTTCCGCGTGGGCGGAAGGGAAGCCCCATCTTTCCGCGGAACTGGCAGCCCGCCTGGCGGAAGAAGCCGGAGTCGGGCAGTTGGTCATCACTCACCTGAATCCCGTTTTCCCCTGTGAAACGCTTCTCCGGGAAGCGCGGAATATTCATCAGAATACCCGGATTGCCCATGCCGGAGAGGTTCTGGAATGCTGACACCCAGGCAGCGCGGCTGGCTGCTTCCGCCTGTGGCGGTCGCCCTTCTTGCGGGCGTCTTCGCCGGAAGAGCCTCGTCGCAGCTGCTTTTTTCAATTGCAGCTTCCCTCGCCGCGTTCGCGGCAATCCTGCTGCTGAAAAGCCGCCTGCGTTTCGCCGCCTGTGTGATGTTCGCCGTCGCGCTCGGATCCCTTGCCGGCTACCTCGCCTTTCATCCCGCGTTGCCGGCGGAGGGTGATTACCGGGTCTCCGGCATCATCTCCGGAGAGATCGGTGAAGGCAATTTCGGTCAGGTGCGCGTAACTCTGTCTTCGGTCACGCTGAACGACAGGTTCGTATCCGGCGGCGCCTACTGGACCTTTTATCAGGATGAGGAGGAATCTCCTGAAGCCCGGGGCCTGATCCCCGGCAGAGCCGTAACCTTTCAGGCGTCCCTGTATCACCCGGAAGGAGCCCACAACCCGGACGGCTACAATTTCCGTGAATCCCTGCTTCGCCGCGGGATCACCTTCTGCGTCTACGGCGACGAGGAACTGGCCGTTGCCGAGCCGGACTTTTTCTCCTATACAGGGTTTATCGCTTCCCTGCGCCACCGCCTGAAAGAAGCGCTGATCCACGGCCTCGGTGAAGAAACCGGCGCCTATGCCTCTGCAATGCTGCTCGGCATGCAATCCCTGATTCCGTCCGAGGATCATGAAGCCTTCTCAAACCTGGGCATCGCACATATCCTGTCCGTCAGCGGTTTCCATGTCAGCATCCTGATCGGCGTACTCGGCCTGCTTTTCCGCCTGCTGAACCTGCGCCAGCGTATCCGTCTCCTGCTTTATGCTGTCATCCTGCTCTTTTATGCGACCCTCTGCGGCATGAACCAGCCGGTGATCCGCGCCGCGCTCTTCACTCTCCTTTTCGCAGAAGGGCGGATCCTGAACCGGCCGCGGTCCGGCATTCATCTGTTGAGCGCCGTCATGATTGTGACAATCCTGCTCTCCCCTGCCCAGGTGACCGGTGCGTCTTTCCTCCTTTCCTATTCCGCCGTTTTCGGCATTTTCTGGATGCTGCCCTGGGCGCAGCGCCTGAACCCTTTCCGGAACCGGCTGCTTTCCCGGATCTTTGAGACCGTTGTCATGACTTTCGGGATCCAGCTTGCGATCCTCGTTCCGGAACTGTATTTCTACCAGCGGCTGCCTTTGCTCAGTTTCCTGATCAACGTTCCGGCCATGGCGGTATTCTCAGTCCTGATCGAGCTGTTCTGGATCGCGCTGATCCTCCTGCCCCTTCCCGGACTGACCGCCCTGCTCGCCGGTCCGCTGTCGTTTGTCACAGGCGGCCTGCTCTCCGCGGTCCGTACGCTTGGAAGCATCCCCGGCCTGACACTTTGGCTGCCTTCCGCCAACGTATGTACGGCGATCGGGGTCATCCTCCTGCTGGCAGGACTGTGCGCCGTAATCAGGCTTTCCGGAAAGATCCGCGTTCCGCTGATCCTGGCCGGGATCGCCCTCGTCGTCGCTTCCCTGCTGCCGCAGCCGAATTGGGGGACCGCACTCATCCAGTTCAGCGCGGGCAACGCGGATGCCGCCATCCTGCGGGACAGGGATCAGGTGGTTGTCATCGATACGGGAACGGATTTCGGGGAGATCAGCGGGTACCTGCGAAGCCGCAGGCTCTCGCCGGACCTTGTCATCCTCACACACCTGCATTCGGATCATGCCGGCGGCCTCGCTGCCCTTGCCCGGGACCGGATCCCGGTAAAAGTCCTCTGCCTCCCGGTTGGTGCGGAGCAGCAGGATATCGGTCCGGACATGCTTGATCTGATCAGCAGTTACCGGGAGAGCGGAACGGAGGTCCGGTACCTTTCCCGCGGGGATGTGATCCCGCTTCCTTCCGGTACGTTCACTGTCCTCTGGCCGGAAGACGGCCGCGTCCGTTCCGGGCAGGATGCAAACAACTATTCGCTGGCAGCGCGCCTTGTCCTGAAGGGTACCTCGCTTTTCCTGGCCGGAGACCTTTCCGGCTCGTATGAGATGTATGCGGCGGCTTCCGCGAATATCCTGAAAGCGGCGCATCACGGTTCCCGCAGTTCGACATCGCAGGAGTTCCTGTCCGCTGTCCGTCCGGACGTCATCCTGCTCAGCTGCAGGAACGATACCCGTACGGAGGATTTCGTCAGCCGTACCGGCAGCATTCCTGTCTGGTCAACCTCGGACTGCGGTGCGGTCACGATTCGCTTTGAGGAAGGCGGCTATATCCTGACCCCATATCTTTCACCAACTGTTTCGGGAGGTTTTGAACATGGATCGTAAAGACTTTGAAAAGGCTCTTGCCGGCGGTTCCCTGCCTTCCGTCCTGCTCTTTGAGGGGGAAGAGGAGCAGATGAAGCAGGACGCCCTCTCATCACTTCGCAAGACCCTCCTGCCCGCAGGCATGGAGGAGATGAATGAGATGGTGCTGGACGATCCCGAGACAGACCAGCTGATCGCAGCGGCTGAGACCCTTCCCTTCCTGGCGGAACGACGCCTGATCATCGTTCGCGATCATCCGGCCGTCATGGGCCGCGGAGAAGCAGACGACCGCCTGGCTTCCTATCTCCCCTCGGTTCCCCCGACGGCTGTCCTGCTCTTTTACTGCACCGGAAAGCCGGATGCGCGAAAAAAGCTTTATACAACCGTCAAAAAGCTTGGCGGAATTGTCAGCTTCAACCGCCTTGCCGGCGCCGAACTGACAAGGTTTGTGACCGACGCGTTTCACGAAGCCGGAAAAGAGTGTGACGCGCGGACTGCGGATTACCTGATCTTTACCGTTGGCAATGACGCCAGCAGGCTCTCTACGGAGATCTCAAAGATTGCCTCCTACGTCGGGGATCGTCCTTCCGTCACAGCCGACGATGTCTCCGCCCTCGCAACCCCTTCCACGGAATGCACGGTTTTCCAGCTGGTGGACGCTGTCGTGACCGGCCAGAAGAAGCGTGCCCTCATCCTGATGAAGAACCAGCTGCTGAACGGAACAGAGCCTGCCCAGATGCTGGCGCTGCTCTTGCGGCAGTATCGTTTTCTGCAGCATATTAAGATCATGCAATATGAAAAGAAGAGCCGCGAGTTCATCAGGTCCGCCCTCGGCGTTCCGCCTTTTGCCCTGGACCAGTACATCCGCCAGGCCGCCGCCTACACCGGCGGACAGGTCAAACAGGCGGTCGCGCTTTGTTTTGATACGGAATACGGTTTCAAATCCGGCCGTCTTCAGGTGAACAGCGCCCTCGAAGCACTGGTGATTAAACTCCTGAATTTAAGAGATTCGAAAATTTAAGAAAAATATTGTCATTCTTGTGATAATATGTTAATATGTATACAATATATTGCGTTTTAATGCAGGAGGCGTTCAACATGAAGCGTATCGTAGGCCTGGTCCTTGTATTCTGCCTTGTATTCTCGATGATTGCCGAAGCAGTGGCCGAGCCCAAATGGGAGATTACCCAGCAGACCAAGGTTACTGTGAAAGAAAAGAAAGGCAAGGCTACCTCGGTCACAGTGACTGTGAAAGCGAAGGGCAAGGGCATCAAGTACCAGTGGGTTTTCGTGGATCCTGAGGATTCCAGCCGGACCTCCACCGGGAAAAAGGTTGCCAAGGAGATTAAAGAGTTAAAAGGCCTGGTTGTTAAAGGCGCCACGTCGAACAAGCTTGTCCTGACAAAGATCCCGGATGCGCTGAACGGCTGGTCGATTTATTGTCATCTTTATTCCAATGCCTACAAGATGGATACCGATCCTGTTGTGATCACACTCCCCGGCATGGAACCGCCGGCAGATTCCGAAGGCGAAGGCAAGGATAGCGAAGGCGGAGAGGAGGCCAAGTCCGGTAAAACAGAAGAAACAGCTGAAAAGAAGGCTTCTGATGAGGAAGGCGGAGAGGACGAGGAAGACGAAGGCGCGACTGAAGGACCCAAGGAGTTCACGGTCTCCGCAAGCGGCAATATCCTTTACAAAGCCGATTCCATGGGTAATCCCGATGGAGATGCGGTTTCTTCCCTGACCTTCACCGGCAGCGGAAACGTCGTTGTCAAGTCAGAAGATCCCTTCAAGAGCTGGACCGTCAACGGTGTCCGTTTTGAGCCTGAAGAAGAGATCAGTAGCTTCAAGATGCTGAATCTTTCCTCCGATACATCCATCAGCCTGAAGGTTGCCGCCAAGACCGCCGCTTCCGCCAAGGTGGATGAGAGCAATATGCTGACCGTTACCTGCAAGGGCTGCACGTTCACCTATCTGAGGGGCGGCCTGAAGAAAGTCGCCAGCGGCAAAGTTCCTTCCGGCGCTGTGATCTATGTGTTTGCCGATTCCTATGACGCCGCGGCCAACGGCTATGTCGTCAACGGCGGTGAGGCCCAGAGCCTGGGGGCCGCCTCGATGCAGGTGACCGTTACGGAAGACACGGAGATCGTCGTAAAATAACCGGCGGATAATAAAACGGGCGTCTGATGACAGACGTCCGTTTTTTGATTGTCTTGTTCCTTATTTTCCTCCGAGCAGGTTACCGAACAGATTGCTGATCGTTTCACCGATCGAATCACCGATGCCTTCGGCGCCGGAAGCGATACCTCCGCCGACCGTGTCCAGCAGTTTCAGCGAAGTATCGCTGTACTCGCCTTTCAGAACCTTCATTGAGATCTTCTTCAATTCAGCGGATGCGAAACGGAAGGCCTCAATCAGCTTCTTCTCGGTTGGTGTGACCTTCATGGTGGCATTGGCGGAAGCCGGCGTTGCAGGCTTTTTTGCTGTCGTCTTCTTTGCTGTCGTCGCGGGCTTCTTAGCCGCGGTGGTCTTGGCGGCAGTCGTCGTCTTCTTCGCGGTTGTTGCCGGCTTCCTGGCCGTGGTGGTCTTCTTGGCGGCGGTCGTCGTCTTCTTTGCGGTTGTCGCGGGCTTCCTGGCCGTAGTGGTCTTCTTCGCGGCCGTCGCGGGTTTCTTAGCAGCGGTAGTCTTCTTCGCTGTTGTCGCTGGCTTCGTAGGTTTCTTTGCGGCAGTCGTCTTCGCGGCGGTTGCTGTCGTCTTCTTCGCAGCGGTCGTTGCAGGCTTCTTTGCGGCGGTCGTCGTTTTCCTGGCAGCAGTGGTCTTCTTTTCGGCAGGCATGGAATCTTAACCTCCTGTATTTATTTTCCTGTAGCTTTGTCAGTATTTTAACGCGTTGTGCGGTTTTCTTCAACTCTTTCTGCATATGTTTCGCATTTTTGCGTTGCTCTTCTTGCCTTTCATGTTTCCGAAGTCTATAATACGACATAGCAGGAACAGCCGCATCGTCGTGCGGCTGATCAAAAAGGAGGATAAACCATGGATATTCAGAAAATCATCGGAGACCTTGTCAGTAAACTGACCGGCAACAACGATCTGATCGCAAAGTTCACGAAGGATCCGCTTTCCATCGTCAAGAACCTGCTGGGCATCGACCTGGATCCCTCCCAGCTGGCGGAAGTCGTCAAGGGTGTCACCGGCAAGCTGGGCCTGCCCGGTGACATCGGCAAGGAAGCAACCGGTATCCTCGGTAAGATCAAGAGCCTCTTCGGCGGCAAGTAATCCTTGAGAATACACGCGGACCGCAGGAATTGATCCTGCGGTCCGTTTTGTTTTTCCGTTTTACTTCCTGTTCTTCTTTTTGCTTTCCTTTTCCGGCTTCGCTTCCGGCTGAACTTCCGCTTTTTCCGACTTCCGGCCAATGGGCGTCAGATGCCAGATCGTATCGTTGTATTCGCGGATCGTCCTGTCGGAGGAGAAGACGCCGGACATGGCTGTGTTGATCACCGCCATCTTCTGCCACTTCTTCTGATCCTGGTAATCCTGATTCAGCCGGCGCTGCGCCATGCTGTAGGAGCCGAAATCCTTAAGAACAAAATAGCTGTCGCCCATGCTTCCCCAGGAGCCGAACAGCAGGCTGTGGTACAGATCCTGCAGAGCGGCTGGATTGTCGGGCATCAGAGTTCCGTCGATCATTTGGCTCATGGCCAGGCGGATCTCCTGGTTCGTCTCAAAGATGCTCATCGGGTTGTAGTTGTTCTCGCGGTACATGTCGCGCACTGTGTCGGACCGCATACCGAAGATATAGATGTTATCCATGCCGACCTGTTCGCTGATCTCGACGTTCGCGCCGTCCATCGTACCGATGGTCACCGCACCGTTCATCATGAACTTCATGTTGCCGGTACCGCTGGCTTCCTTGCTGGCAGTGGACAGCTGTTCGGATACCTCCGCTGCCGGGATCAGCACCTCGGCGCTGCTCACGTCGTAGTTCTCCAGGAACACGACCTGCAGCATCTTGCTGGCCCGGGGATGCTTCGCGATCAGGTTGCTCAGCGCGCAGATCATGCGGATGATCTGCTTCGCACGGTAGTATCCGGGGCTCGCCTTTGCGCCGAAGATGAAGACCCGGGGCTCCATGGTGAAATTTTCGTCGTTCACGATCCGGTTATACAGCACCAGGATATGCAGCGCATTCAGCATCTGCCGCTTATACTCGTGCAGGCGCTTCGCCTGTACGTCGAACATGAAGGAAGGATCGATGATCGCGCCCTGGCGTTCCTTCAGCATAATGGCCAGCCGTTCCTTGTTGTGCCGTTTGATCTCAGCAAACTTCTCGCGGAAGGCGGCGTCGTCCGCAAAGGGACGCAGCTCGCTCAGCCGTTCCGGATCCTTGATCCAGCCTGTGCCGATGGATTCATTGATCAGATCGGTCAGTTCCTGGTTACAGCTCATCAGCCAGCGGCGGTGTGTGATGCCGTTGGTAATCGCGCTGAACTTTTCAGGCATGACCAGGTTGTAGTCGTGGAAGGTTTCAGCCTTCAGGATCTCGCCGTGCAGCTTGCTCACGCCGTTCACGGAGTAGCTCATCGCCACGCACATGTTCGCCATATGGACGTTGTCGTAGCTGACGATCGCCATGCGGGCAATACGGTCCCAGTCGCCCGGGAAGGCGTTCCACAACAGTTCGCACAGGCGGGTGTTCATCTCGCAGATGATCTGGTAGCAGCGGGGCAGCAACAGCTGAACCATGCCCACCGGCCATTTCTCCAGCGCTTCCGCCATGATCGTGTGGTTCGTGTAGGCGATTGTCTTCTGGGTTATGATCGCCGCCTCTTCCCAGCCCAGGCCTTCTTCATCGATAAGCAGGCGCATCAGTTCCGGAATCGCCATGCCGGGATGCGTATCGTTGATATGGATAACCACTTTCTCCGGCAGTTTATGCATATCGTTTCCGAAGCGGCGCTTGAAGTCCTTCAGGATAAACTGGAGGGAAGCGCTGGTGAAGAAGTAATGCTGCTTCAGCCGCAGCATCTTGCCCTCATAGTGCTTGTCTTCGGGATAGAGCACCTTTGAGATGGCCTCGGCCAGCTCGATCTCCTCGGAAGCCTGCACATAGTTTCCTTCGCCAAATCTGTTCAGGTCCAGTTTCTTGGGGCTCCGGGCGCTCCACATGCGCAGCGGATTCACAATCGTGGCGTCGTAGCCTACCACGGGCATGTCGTACGGGACCGCCTCGACGGTGTAGTAGTCCTTGGTCACATACTTCTTGATGCCGTTGAGTTCATACTCTTCCACATGACCGCCGAAGTGCACCTCGCAGGCGTCCTCCATCATCGCGGTCTCCCAGACGTTGCCGTTCTCCAGCCAGTTATCGGGCATCTCCACCTGCTGCCCGTCCACGATCTTCTGGCGGAACAGGCCGTATTCATAGCGGATCGTGCAGCCCATGGCCGGCAGATCCAGGCTGCTCAGGCTGTCCAGGAAGCAAGCCGCCAGGCGCCCGAGGCCGCCGTTGCCCAGGCCGGGTTCCGGCTCTTCCTTCAGCACGTCCTTGATATCGATGCCCAGTTCATTCAGGGCTTCAGTATATTCCTTCGTGGAAAGCAGGTTCAGCATGTTGCAGTACATGCTGCGGCCCATCAGGAATTCAACGCTCAGGTAGTACAGGCTCTTGCCCTTCTGATTTTTCCAGGCTTCGCGGCTCTGCAGCATCTTCTGCATAATCTGGTCACGCACGGTGGAAGCCACGGCGCGGTAAATCTGCCGCGGGGAAGCTTCCTCGATGGTCAGGCCGTTGTACCGCTGTATTTTTCCAACGATCGTATTTTTGATGGATTCCTTGTCAAACTTGGTAGCAGGCATATTGTTCCTCCTTTGATCCTGGGTGTCCATACCTGTGCTGTGAAATAATTCACAATAATTTATTATATCATTATCCTTATTTCCCTGGCAAGGCAGAGAACAGTCTCTTTTTCTGCCATATCCGCCATGTTGCCGAAGGTCCGTGAGTTCGTACCTTGCGGCAGCCCGGGGCAGGAAAGCCTTCCGCATTAAAGATCAAACAGTTCAAACGCCTTTTCCTTATCAAGGTCGATCTGTCGTTCGAGTTCTCCAATCGTGTCAAACTTCCGCTCCGCACGCAGCCGCCCGATCACAGTCAGCCGGACCGTTCTGCCGTACAGATCCGGGCATCCTTCCAGCGCGTGGGCTTCTACGGTGACCTTTCCCGAAGGAAGGGTCGGCGTTCTGCCGATATTCACGACGCCGGCATACATTTCCTCCGTCGTTTCCATGAGGCAGGTGTAGACCCCGTAAGCCGGAAGCACTTTTTTTGAAGGATAGGCAATGTTGGCAGTCGGGAACCCAAGTAAACGTCCTTCATGCTTCCCTTCCACCACCTTCCCGGTGATGGTATAGGGAGCACCCATGAGGTCGTCAGCCTCCTCTGTGTTACCGGCCAGCAGCTCTTCGCGGATCAGGCTGGAAGAGATCGCTGTCCCGTCCTTCCGGGTCACGGGCTGTTCGATCAGCACGTCGTATCCGTATTTCTCCCCGTCCCTGCGCAGCATCTCCGCGTCTCCTCCCGCCTTCCGGCCGAAGGAGTAGTTCCATCCGGCCACCACCGCGCGGACGTCCATTGTCTCACGCAGCCGGTCCAGAAACGCTTCCGGTTTCATGTCCGCCATCTCCCGGTCAAAACGGACCAACTGAAGCTCGTCTACGCCGAAGCGGCACATCCTGCTCATCTTCTCGGGCAGCGTCGTCAGGATCTGCGGCGCGTGTTCCGGTGCGATCACGTCCAGTGGATGGCGGTCAAAGGTATAGACTCGCAGCGGAATCCCGTGTTCCCTGGAATAGGCTTTGGCTGTTGTCAGCAATGCCTGGTGTCCCCGATGCACCCCGTCAAAGGTGCCCAGGGCGACAACACGCCCGCCGGACTTTTCATTTCCGTAGATTACTCGCATCCCTGTTTCTCCTCTGCCGCTTCCGGCGCGATCTGTGCCTTCCACGCCAGTTCTTTTCCTTCCCGAACTGCCAGGCCCCAGAATTCGTTATCCAGGTAGACTCGTGTCACCCCGCCTTCCGGGAGGACCGGACTGTTCCAGCCGCCCAGCGGGATCTTTGCTCCGTTGGCCACCCGTTTGCTCATTCGTTCCGGAACGTCGGTCCGGGGAAGATGGCCCAGCGGCCAGTCCGGCGGAAGCATCCTTCCTGTCAGCGTTCCGGCCTCAGCCAGCGCACGGGCTTCCTCCAACGGGATTGCATTGTCGATCGTGAACGCGCCGCTCCTTGTCCGCAGCAGGCTGCGCATATGCGCCGGGCAGCCGCATTTCACGCCCAGGTCGTCACACAGCGTCCGGATATAGGTTCCTTTTCCGCAGCACACCCTGATTTCAACGCCGTGATCCGGCATTTCACGCAGCACTTCGATGCTTTCGATGTGCACTATGCGTTCCGGAACGTCGACGTTCTCTCCTTTTCGCGCCCGCAGGTACAGTGGTTTCCCACCGACCTTGATCGCGCTGTATATACTCGGCACCTGCCGGATATCCCCCGTCAGTTCTGCTGCAGCCCGTAGAATCGCTTCCCGGTCCGGATAGTTTTCTCCGGTCTCCAGGATCTCCCCGGTCGCGTCCTGGGTATCCGTCCGGCTGCCGAAAGCACAGACCGCCACATATTCCTTTTCCTTGTCGGTCAGATAATCAAAAAGCCGCGCGGCCTTTCCTGTCATGATCGGCAGGACACCTGCGGCCTCCGGGTCCAGCGTGCCCGCGTGGCCGACACGCTTTTCGCCCGTCAGCCTGCGCATGACTGCCACAACGGCTGCGCTGCTCATCCCCGTGGGTTTCAGTATGTTGAAAAATCCGTTCATTGTCAGCTCGTTCAGTCTCTGTTATCCGTTCAGTTTGCGAATCATCGCGTCAAGCACTTTGTCCATCGCCGCTTCCAGCGGCCCGTCCATAGTGATGCCGGATGCCTGCGGATGCCCGCCGCCGCCGAAAGCCTGAGCCACATCGTTGATCGTGTCCGGTTCCTTGGCCCGCAGGCTGAATTTAATCTTCCCGCCGCCCGCTTCCCGCGCCAGCATCGCCATCCGGGTGCCGATCGTGTCCAGGGCGTAGTTCACCAGAGTGTCCGCATGCTCGCTCAATGCATGGCATCCGTTAAAATCATCCCGCGTCAGCTTCATCGTGGCGATCTGACCGTTCTCAAAGTATTTCAGGCTGCCTAATGCGCGGCTCAGCAGCTTCACCTGCGGCATCGCGTGATCCCGGAAGAGGATCCGGTTGAGCCTGGCCAGAGGCAGCTGCTGCTCCATCAATTCGCTCATGATCGAGAAGCACTCAGCGTTCGTCGATGCAAAGGAAAAATTGCCCGTATCCGTGCTGATGCCCGTGTAAAGGCAGACCGCGATCTCGGGCGTCAGATCCACGTTCAGGACTTTCAGCTGTTCCCGGATCATTACGGCTGTCGCCGGCGCACTGCCGTCCACGCTGTTGACTTCCATGTAAAGCGGGTTCGTCGGATGATGATCGATCTGCACGGTATGCGCGCTGACTTCCCTCAGCGCCGTACAGGCGCCAAGCCGTTTCTCGTCGCTGACATCCACCGCCAGCATGAGGTCAAACGGACCTTCCTTTCCTGTCGGGATCCGGATTTCCCCGGCCCCGGGCAGGAAGGCCAGCACATCGGGCACCTTGCCGTCGCAGAACAGGGACACCTCTTTGCCGAGTTTCGTCAGCGCAAGCCGCATCGCAGCTGCACTGCCCAGCGTGTCCCCATCCGGGTTCACATGGCTGCATACGGCGATTCGCTGTGCTTTCCGGATCGCTTCGGCAACAGCTTCAGGTTTCCTGCTCATCTCGGTCATCGGTGCTTTCCTCCGTTCCAAGGGTATCCGCCAGCACTTTGGCGATATGGACGCCGTATTCGATGTTCTTGTCGCTGACAAAGGTCAGTTCCGGGGTATAGCGGATGATCATCCGCTTGCTAAGGGAGCGGCGGATATAACCCTTCGCATTCTTCAGCGCGGCCATCAGGTCGTCCCGCTTGTCGTCCTCGAGGACGCTGATATAGATCTTCGCGTACCGCAGGTCTCCGGTCACGTCCGCGCGGGTCACGGAAAAAGTTCCGCTGATCCGGGGATCATGGAGTTCGTCGCGGATGATGGCATCCACTTCCCGGCGAACCTCTTCCGAGATCCTGTCAATTCTCTGGTAACTCATAATTTCAAAAGGCTCTCCTTAAACACTTACTTGAGCCGAAGTGGTTTAAGGGGGAGGGATCGGACCCCCCTTATCTCGGTATTTCTTCCATGATGTAGCACTCGACGATATCGCCTTCCTTGATATCGTTGTGACCTTCCAGGCTCATACCGCATTCATACCCGGCCGCCATTTCCTTCACGTCGTCCTTCAGGTGGCGCAGGCTGCTTAGCTTGCCTTCGAATACGACCACGTTGTCACGCAACAGGCGGACACCCGCATTGCGCTGCACCTTGCCGTCCGTCACATAGCAGCCGGCGATGATGCCGGAACCGGTGATCTTGAATACATTCCGGACTTCGGCATGGCCCAGCAGCACTTCGCGGTACTCCGGCTCCAGCAGGCCCTTCATGGCCAGTTCCATATCCTCGATCGCCTTGTAGATGACGGTATAGAGCCGTACGTCGACCTTGTTCTTCTCTGCGGCTTCGCGGGCGGAAGCGTCAGGCCGGATATTGAAGCCGATAATGATCGCGTTGAACGCGGATGCCAGGTTCACGTCGTCCTTGGTAATGGCGCCGGCCGCGCTGTGCAGCACGCGGATCTTGACCTCGTCGCTGCTCAGCTTCTCCATGGCCTGCTTGACCGCTTCCACGGAGCCCTGTACGTCCGCCTTGATGATCAGGTTCAGCGTGGTCACCTTGCCTGCCTCGATAGATGAGAACAGGTTCTCCATGCTCATCTTGGCCATGGTGGCCTCACGGCTGGCCCGGATCTTCTCACGGCGCTCATCCGCCACCTGGCGGCTCAGGTGATCGTCGCCCACAGCGATCATTTCATCACCTGCGCTCGGCACATCGTCGAAGCCCATGATCTCCACAGGCATCGAAGGTCCGGCCTCAGTCACACGCTCACCCTTGTCGTTGATCAGGGCGCGCACCTTACCGGAAGCAAGACCCGCGATGATGCTGTCGCCCACATGCAGCGTACCGTTCTGCAGCAGCACGGTCGCCAGCGGACCTCTCGCCTTGTCCAGCTTCGCCTCAATAATGACGCCGCGGCCCAGACGGTTCGGGTTCGCTTTCAACTGCAGCATGTCAGCCTGCAGCAGAATCATCTCCAGCAGTTCGTTCACGCCCTGGCCCGTGTGCGCGGAAACGGGCACGCAAATTGTTTCGCCGCCCCAGTCTTCGCAGACCAGGCCGTACTGGGTCAGGTCCTGCTTGACCTTGTCGGGATTGGCATCCGGCTTGTCCATCTTGTTGATCGCCACGATGACCGGCACTTCAGCCGCCTTGGCATGGTTGATGGATTCGACGGTCTGCGGCATGACGGAGTCATCCGCTGCGACGACCAGTACCGCGATATCCGTTGCCTGGGTACCGCGGGCACGCATCGCCGTAAAGGCTTCGTGTCCTGGGGTGTCCAGGAAGGTGATCTTTCGTCCGTCCACATCCACCGTATAGGCACCGATGTGCTGTGTGATGCCGCCGGCTTCGCCTGCGGTCACGCGGCTCTTCCGGATATAGTCCAGGAGGCTCGTCTTGCCGTGGTCAACGTGGCCCATGATGGTCACGACCGGCGGACGGGTCTCGAGGTTCTCTTCCTCGTCTTCAAAGTCTTCTGCTACCAGTGCAGCTTCGGCGCTCTGCTCCTGCTTCCGTTCGAGGGTGATTTCGAAGTCGGAGCAGACCAGCTGCGCGGTATCAAAGTCGATCTCACTGTTGATCGTGGCCATATTGCCAAGCAGGAACAGCTTCTTGATAATCTCCCCGGCGGGTTTGCCGATCTTTTCGGTCAGGTCACGTACAGTGATCGTATCGCCGGCCATGTATGCCGTCTCGATCTTGATGGGCGCCATCATCTGCTGTGCGCTGGGTTTCTTGGAACGTGCGCGCTTGCCGCCGCGGATCGGCTCATCGTCGTAGCCGTTGAAGCTGCTGTTCCGGCTGGCCTGCTGCTTCTTGTTGCGCGGCTGATGTTCCGGATCATGCTGGCGTACGTAGTTCTTCTTGTTCGGATCGTAATTGGAGACCCGCTCCTTCTCCATCGGCACGGAGAGCTCCGGCGCCTGCCGGCGTCCGCCCGTTCCCTGACGGGCTCCGCCCTGGGGTCTCGCTCCGCCCGTCTGACCTGCGGGACGGCCGAAGCCGCCCTGCTGTCCTGCCGGACGTCCATAAGGCCCGCCGGGCTGTCCCGCCGGACGGCCGTAAGGTCCGCCGGGTTGTCCCGCCGGACGGCCGTAGGGTCCGCCGGGTTGTCCCGCCGGACGGCCGTAAGGTCCGCCGGGCTGTCCTGCCGGACGGCCGTAAGGTCCGCCCTGCTGGCCGGGCTGACGCCCGTAAAGGCTGCGCACCGGTTGTCCGGACTGAGCAGGTTTCTGTGCAGGCGTATCACCCGGGCGGCTCATGATCTGGCCGATCGCCGGCTTCTTCGGCTCCGCAGGCTTGGCCGCGGGTTTCTTCTCCTCGGCGGGAGCCGCCTTTTCGGCAGGCTTCTCGGCCGCCGGAGCTTCTTTCTTCTTCTCTTCAGCGGGAGCCGGAGCGGCTTCTTCAGCGGCCTTTTCGGTCTCTTCCTTTTTCTTTCCCTTCTTTGCGGGAGTCTTTTCGCCTTCCGCAGGCGCAGGCGTTTCAGCATTCTGGCGACTTGCTTCCTCCAGCATCTGCTTTTCATCGTCATCCAGCATGGTGAAAGCCTTGGTATGGGCAGACTGAGCCATCTGCTGCTCCTGCTGCCTGCGACGAGCGGCTTCCTCTTCGCGCTGCTGGTTCATCTCTGCGTCCAGCCGCTTCAGCGCGTCATACAGGTAGTCCGCTTCCTTCCTGATCCGGGTCGCCTCGGCCAGGATTCCGGAGGATTCCTCCACCAGTACTTTTGTGGCATCTTTCAAGTTCATTGTCGCCATTCGACGTTTGTCCCCCCGCCTTTTACGGCTATAAAATCATCGTGGTATCTATGATCTCCCGCCCCTGTCACAGGCAGGCTGTCATCTGTTCGGCAAAGGCGCCTTTTCGCAGTGCCGCCACCCGGTTGCTCCTTCCGGTCGCTTCCTCCATCAGTCCCGGCGGCAGGATCGCCAGCGTGATGCCAGCCTTTCCGCACAGCTCCTCATACTTCTTCCGGGTATTCGGCCCGGTCTCTTCATCCAACAGGATGATCCCGCACTTTCCGGATTCGATCATCTTCCTGCAGGCGTCGTCCCCGAAGCAGGCCTCCCGGGCTCTCACAGCGAACCCGAGCATTCCTTTGGCTCTCTGCTCATTCATGCTTCCGGAATCCCTTCGGTTGCCAGCCGGTTCATCTCCGCCATCAGCGCCTCGTTCACCTCATCCGTCAGGCTCGCCTGGAGCTGGCGCTCGAGCTGTTTCTGTTTGATCGCGCGCTTCAGGCATTCAGGAGAGCGGCATACATAGGCGCCGCGCCCGGACTTTTTTCCGGTCGGATCGATCAGGGTCTCCCCTTCCGGTGTCCGCACGATCCGGATCAGCTCCCGCTTTTCCTTCATCTCCCGGCACCCGACGCACATCCGCATCGGAATCTTTCTCGGTTTCATTTAATTCCTCTTACATGGTATCGTCGTCGCCGCCGATACTTGCGTCAAAGTCCATCGTGAAGCTGTCGTAGCTCGGCGTCTCCACCTGGACGTACTCGGTCATCTCGCCGTTCTCGTCCACCATGTCGTTCATCTCGGCCGCCTGGCTCTGGCTCTTTATATCGATCTTCCAGCCGGTCAGCTTCGCAGCCAGGCGGGCGTTCTGCCCTTCCTTGCCGATGGCCAGGCTCAGCTGGTTGTCCGGCACGATCACGCGGAAAGCCTTCTCGTCGCGGGCCTGGTATACGCTCAGCACGTGAGCCGGGTTCAGCGCGTTCGCCACGAACTCCGCCGGGTTGCTTGACCACTTGATGATGTCGATTTTCTCACCCTTCAGCTCGGTCACGACGCGGTCTACACGGCCGCCCCGCTGTCCGACGCAGGCTCCGACCGGGTCGATCATCACGTCGGAGGAATGCACCGCGATCTTCGTGCGGCTGCCGGCTTCGCGGGCGATGTTCTTGATCGTCACGATGCCGCCGGCGATCTCCGGCACTTCCATCTCGAACAGGCGCTTGACCAGGTTCGGGTGGATGCGGCTGACGTAGACCTGCGGTGTATAGCCGGCGTTCTGACTGGTCTTGTGGACCTCCAGAATGTAGACCTTGATGTGGTCTTCATCGTGCAGCACTTCGCCGGGGATCATTTCGTCCCGCTCCAGCACGCCTTCGGTCCGTCCCAGGTCGATATAGACCGCCTTGGGCTCGATCCGTTCGACGATACCGGTCATGATCTCGTTTTCCTTCTCGATGTACTCGTCGTAGATCTTGCCGCGCTCCGCTTCCCGGATATGCTGGATGATAACCTGCTTCGCCGTCTGCGCAGCCACCCGCAGGAATCCGCTCGGGGTCACGTCGACTTCGGCGATATCGCCCATCTGATAGGTAGGCTTGATCTTCTGGGCTTCCTTGAGGGAAATCTGGTTTGTCGGATCTTCGATCTCGTCGTCCTCCAGAATCAGCTTCCGTGCGTAGACGGAAATCGAACCGTCCTGACGGTTCACGGTTACGTCCAGGTTGTTCGGCGCCATCTCGCCCTTGGGCAGGTTTTTCTTGTAAGCGGCCTTCAAAGCCTCCTCAATGGTCTTGAACAGCGCTTCTTCGCTGATTTCTTTTTCTTTGGCCAGCATCCGGATGGCGTCGATAACTTCGGATTTCATCTTCGTGTTCCTTTCTTTCTCGCTATTACTCATCGCCGGAAAGGTCGACCTCTTCGATCCCTTCCATGTCCACAACAGGTTTCACCAGCGCCGCCGCTTTGCGCGGCACTTCCTTCCGGCCCTCCGCCGTGTCGATCAGGATCACACCCTCATGAAGGCCGGCCAGCGTACCGGTGAGGATCTTCGTCCCGTCCATCGGCTTGAACAGCTTAATCTCGATCTCGCATCCGAGGTTGCGTTCAAAGTCCCTGTCTTTCTTCAGGGGCCTGTCGAGCCCGGGGGAAGACACCTCCATAAAATCGTAATCCACGGTCTCCGCCCAGGGGCGGACCGTCTTGTGGAACGCCTCGCAGTCGTCCAGGGAAACGCCTTCCGGCTTGTCGATGTAGATCCGCAGATACTTGCCCGCGGGCTCTTTATCGATGCAGACATCCACCAGCTCAAAGCCCATCTTCTCAGCCGCTGTCAGGCATTTCGCCTCAAAGGCGGCTGTTGATTCTGCCTTTGCCATCTTTCCCCTTTCCCAACGCTTTTCGGGCAATGAAAAAGAGCGGAAAACAGAGCCTCCATCAGCCGACGTCCGACCGCTTCCGGGGATGTGCTTCCCCATCGTCGGCCCCGAAGGCCTTCAGGCTGTTTCCGTTCCTTACGTTAAACCCTTCTTTCAAGGCGTTGCGCCGCTTTAATCGTATGGCAAACCATACGTCCGGAAGTATAGCATACTTCCGGACGCTTGTAAATCCTTATTTTGCGGTTTTTTCAGCCCATTAAGGACATTTTTGATCTTATTGCTCCTGCCGTTATATGTTCACTTTGATTGAATCTGCCCGAACCACCCGTGTCAGGATTGAATATATCGAAGCAAATTGATATAATTGTTATATTCACAACCACGGAACTGCTTTCGCTCTTCCTGTTTTGTACCATACAGAAAGGGATTTACATGAAGAAAAAGATCTATATTGTTCTGTTTATCGTTTTCATTCTTGTGGCAGGCGTTTCAGCCTATCAGCTGATCAACGATCAGGTACAGTACCGTGCTTCAACCGATTATTATGATTCCTTTGCTGATTCCTGGGTAAAACCCAACCCGCAGACCGAAACGCACAGCCAGACTGGATTAACAGCTGATTCATCATTAATATCCGGGCCCTCCGCAGCATCCGTACCTTCTGAAACTTCCGTACCTTCCGCAGTGGCTGCGCCTTCCGTCGCATCTGTTCCTTCCGTATCATCCGGCCTTCAAGCAACATACCCGCCTTTTGTTTCAGCTGGCGACGAACTGTCACATGCATCATCTACCCCTGATTCTTCGGAAATCACAGTGTCTCCCGACACGGATCTCCCGTCTGAATCACCTGAACCTGCACGGACATTGAAGCAAAACACAGAAACATCGGTCCTGGAAACGGCAACGGATCATGCTGAAATGCCCTATACGACAGAACAGCCTCCGATCAGCGTTGATTTCAATGAGCTTAAACGGATCAATCAGGAAATCGTCGGCTGGATCTATTGTGAAGGAACTCCTATCAACTATCCTGTCATGCAGGCCGAAAACAACGAAAAGTACCTGAATGCCCTGCCTGACAAGCGTTTCTCCCTCAATGGATCCGTATTTATCGACTGCAGCTGTGAGTCTGATTTTTCCAGTGACAACACCCTTATGTACGGCCATAACAGAAAGACAGGCATGTTCGCCTGTCTTCCCAGATTCAAGAACAAAAACTATTATAATGCCCATTCAGTCATGTGGCTCTTGACGCCGGATGGTGATTACAAAGTCATCGTCTTTGCCGGCTTCAACGCCTACGCGGAATCCTGGGTGTACGAAATCAACTTCTTCAAGGAGAAATTCAGATCCGAGTATGTGGATCGTTGCCTTCAATCATCTGATTTCAAACCTGTTGCCGATCCGATTCCCGGTACCCGCCTGCTTACCTTATCCACCTGTTATTACTTCGGCCCCGATAACGGGCGCTATGTGGTCATCGGAATGCTAATTCCTTCGGTCAGGCAATAAAACCCGGTTCATCTTTCATCTCCGGTCCGAGGTTTCCGGCTTTTTAGCCGGAAACCTTTTTATGACCGGATTTCTTGCCCCGGAACGCCTTGATTCCGAACCAGCCGGCTCCAAGAACAGAGAGGATCAGCAGAGTCATCCACAGCCCCGTATTGAATCCGTCACCCGTGTTCGGTGACCCGCTATCAATCGTGGGATTGATGACTTCACCTGTGTCGAATTTATCGTCGTTTCCAACCCTGATGCTCGCCTTATTCGCCACCTGGCCGGGTCCCTTTTTCTTCTTCAGGGAACTCTCAAGGACAGTTACCGTCAGCGATACATTGCCTTTGCCGACCGGCGCGTTCGTCAGCGTCCAGGTGACCGTATGTTTAGCCTTGTCGTATGTGTACTTACCGACAGGCGTAGCGCTCTTGAAGCTTACGTGAGGATCAAGCTTGTCCTCAATGACCACCGTTGTCGCCCTGTCTTTGTAATTGAAATAATCAATTTCGTAGGTAATGGTCCTTCCGGCTGCGATATTGCCAAGCTTGCCTGTCCCCTTGTAGGGAGCTGTTTCATACTTCTCCGGCAGCGGATTTTCGACTGTGTTCAGGGTGTATGCACTGTCATTTCCAACCTGCACCGTCGCGTCATCTCCGCCGTTGGACACCTTTCCAGGTCCGTTCTTTGAGATGAGCGCTCCATCCTTTACCTTGACCTGGAGAACGACTGAGCCTTCTGTTCCCGCCTCGACCTTTTCCAGCGTCCAGGTAATCTGGTGATTGGTCTTGTCATATGTTCCCTTCGGATCGGAAGCAAAATACTCAACATTTGCGTCAAGCTTGTCTTTGATGACGATATCGGCAGCTACGCTCTTGTAATTCTTGTAGCTGATCTCGTAGTTGATTATGTCACCGACCTTGACAGGTCCAAGCATACCCGTTCCTTTATAGGGTTCAGTTTCAACCTTTGTCGGCTTCTCAGGCACCGGATTCAGCACTTCATCCAGTTCGTACTTCTGATCGTTGTCAACCCACGCCAACGTGTCTTTCCCGCCGTTGACTACCTTGCCGGGACCTTTGTTGCTCTCCAGCGCACTTGCCAGCACTTCTACTGTCAGCGTCACCGTCTTCGTTGTTCCGGCCGCTACTTTCTCTATGTTCCAGGTTACTTTCCCGCCTTTTTCCTTGTCGCCTGTGTACTGTCCGCCTTCGCTTGCGCTGACATATTTCACATGCTCATCCAGCGGGTCCTCAATGTGGATCGTCGCTTCTGTTCCCTTATAGTTCTTTACAGTGATCTCATATGTGATCTTGTCTCCGACCTTAACAGCGCCAAGCTCACCGTTGCCTTCATAAGGAGATACTTCTTTCTTCTCTGGTACTTCTGGCACTGGATTCTCTACTGTATTCAGTTTGAACTCATTATCGCCACCAACCTTAACCGTCGCGGTGTCGCCGCCGTTTACGACTTTACCCGGGACCAGTGCGCTCTCCAGCACCTTCACCGTCAGCCTGACCGTGCCCTTCGTGCCCGCTGCC